>DASYEK010000023.1:0-27751 GCA_036499085.1 Herbaspirillum sp.
GATTCGCGCACCAGGATCTGGGACGCCTGCGACAGGCCGGCCAGCAGCTTGTGGGTCGACTGGGTCGAGAAGATCATCGATTTCTTGGCGCGCGGGCGGTCCTTGCCGATGGCATGCATGTCCTGGTAAAACTCATGGAAAGTGGCGTGCGGCAGCCAGGCTTCGTCGAAGTGCAGGGTATCGATCTCGCCGTCCAGCATCTGCTTGAGGGTTTCGACGTTGTAGATCACGCCGTCGTAGGTCGACTGGGTGATGGTCAGGATGCGCGGCTTCTTGTTGACGGCTTCGCGCGCGAACGGATTGGCTTCGATCTTGCTGCGGATGCTCTCCAGCGTGAATTCTTCCAGCGGGATCGGGCCGATGATGCCGAGGTTGTTGCGGGTCGGCATCAGGAACACCGGAATGGCGCCGGTCATGATGATCGAATGCAGGATCGATTTGTGGCAGTTGCGGTCGACCACAACGATATCGCCCGGCGCGACCGTGGAATGCCAGACCATCTTGTTCGAGGTCGAAGTGCCGTTGGTCACGAAATAGCAGTGATCGGCGTTGTAGATGCGGGCCGCGTTGCGCTCGGATTCGGCGATCGGGCCGGTATGATCGAGCAGTTGGCCGAGTTCCTCGACGGCGTTGCAGACGTCGGCGCGCAGCATGTTTTCGCCGAAGAACTGATGGAACATCTGGCCGATCGGCGATTTCAGGAACGCCACGCCGCCGGAATGGCCCGGGCAGTGCCAGGAATAGGAGCCGTCCTGCGCGTAATGCACCAGCGCGCGGAAGAACGGCGGCGACAGGCCGTCCAGGTAGGATTTGGCTTCGCGGATGATATGGCGCGCGACGAACTCGGGCGTGTCCTCGAACATGTGGATGAAGCCGTGCAGTTCGCGCAGGATATCGTTCGGGATATGGCGCGAGGTGCGGGTTTCGCCGTACAGGTAGATCGGGATGTCGGCGTTCTTGTAGCGGATTTCCTCGACGAAGGCGCGCAGCGACTTCAGCGCGAAATCGGTTTCCTCGAACGAGCCGGCGCCGAATTCCTCGTCGTCGATCGACAGGATGAAGGCCGAGGCCCGCGACTGCTGTTGCGCGAACTGCGACAGGTCGCCGTAGCTGGTCACGCCCAGCACTTCCATGCCTTCCAACTGCATCGCGTCGGCCAGCGCGCGGATGCCGAGGCCGGAGGTATTCTCGGAACGGAAGTCTTCATCGATGATGACGATCGGAAAGCGAAATTTCATACAGTCTCCAGGACCATGGGATCAAAAAAGGCGCGATCCGGCATCGAAGCCGAACGCGGAACCGAATTCTCGCAGATATGGGCGGAGATGGTGCGGCGCAAGGGGGAAAACGCCGAAAAATCCCGAAAATCGTCTATGGAAACAACAATCGGCTCAACGTTTTTCGTATGTCACGAAGGCGTAATCAAAGGCATCGTCCGAACTGCGGTGCGTTTCGCGGGCGGTCTCGCGCCACAGCGTCATGTCCGGCGCGGGGAAAAAGGCGTCGCAATCGAAACGCCGCGCAATTTCGGTGACGATCAGCCGGTCCGCCAGCGGCAGCGATTCCGCATAGATCTGCGCGCCGCCGATGATGAAGGCCTCGCCGTTGCTGTCCGCGCCGGCCAGAACGGCCGCTTCGGCCACCGATGCGGCGCTTTCGACGCCGGCATGGGTCCATTGCGGATTGCGGGTGATGACGATATTGCGCCGGTTCGGCAAGGGCCGGCCGATGGAATCGAAGGTCTTGCGGCCCATGATGATCGGGTGGCCGGTGGTGGTGCGCTTGAAGTGCGCCAGGTCTTCGGGCAGATGCCATGGAAGGCGGTTATCGATGCCGATGCCGCGATTGGCGTCGGTGGCGACGATGATGGTCAGGCGGGGAGCGGACGGGGCAACTGGCATGGCGCGGTTCGGTTAAATGGGCAAGCGAAAGGATGCAAGGATAGCCGGTAATGCAGAGGAAGATGAGAAAAAGCGCTTATCTTACTAGAGTAGGAGGGAACTTTATCGTTCGCCCAAGCCCTTATAGCAGTAAAGTACGGCATGGGTGAAGGTCACCCGGATTTCGCTGCGGCGGATTCCATTTAATCGTCGTCGCTCCCCCAATAAATCAATTTGTAATATATTTACTAAATCGTGGTCAGTGTAGGACTACTGGTTTACGCTATCGCGGCTTTCATGCTGCGCTTTTGTTGTCCGCAGTATCCGGTACCGGTAATTCAGATGGAAATTTATGCATTTAATCAAGAGTAAAACGTTGGCCCATGATGCCTCGACGGCATCGGTCGCATCGACTGGCCTGCTGCGCAAGGCGGCGCTGCTGGCCGGACTGGTGTTGGGCGTCATGACGGCGCAAGCGGCCTCGGCCTTCGACTTCAACGATGTCGTCAAATCGGCGCAGACGCTGTCGACAAAATCGTACCGGAAGCCGGTCGAGAATCTGCCGAAAGACATCAAGGCGCTCAATTACGATCAATATACCGATATCACCTATCGTCCGGAAAAGAATGTCTGGCGCGCCGAAAAGCTGCCGTTCGAATTGTCGTTCGCGCATGAAGGCGCTTCGTATAACCTTCCGGTCAAGATCAGCGAGATCGTCGGCAACAGCGTCCGCGAACTGAAGTTCAGTCCGGACGCCTTCGACTACGGCAACAACAAGATCGACCTGGAGCAGGCCCGCGGCCTGGGCTTCGCCGGCGTCAGCGTGCAGTATCCGATCAATTCCGGCAAGACCAAGGAAGATATCTTTTCCCTGCTGGGCGCCAGTTATTTCCGGGCGCTGGGCAAGGGCCAGACCTACGGCATCACCGCGCGCGGGCTGGCGGTCGATACCGCGATGCAGTCGGGCGAGGAATTCCCGCGTTTCGTCGAACTCTGGATCGTGCGCCCCGGCGCGGGCGACAGGGACCTGACCATTTACGCCTTGCTGGATTCCTCCAGCCTGACCGGCGCCTATCGCTTCGTGCTGCGGCCCGGCGTCGAGACCACGGTCGACGTCAAGGCGCAGTTGTATCTGCGCAATAACGTGAACAAGCTCGGCATCGCGCCGCTGACCAGCATGTATTTCTTCGGCAAGAACCAGCGCTCGGACGCCGAAGACTACCGGCCCGAAGTGCACGATTCGGACGGCCTGATGGTGCATTCCGGCACCGGCGAATGGATCTGGCGGCCGCTGGTCGATCCGCGCCGGCTGCTGGTGACGTCGTTCAGCGTCAACAATCCGAACGGTTTCGGCCTGATGCAGCGCGAACGGCGTTTTTCCAGCTATGAGGACCTGAACTCGCATTACGAGGCGCGGCCGAGCCTGTGGGTCACGCCCAAGGGCAAGTGGGGCGACGGCCGGGTCGAGCTGGTGCAGATCCCGACGCCGAACGAGGACAACGACAATATCGTCGCCTACTGGATACCGGCCAAGCAGCCGGCGGTCGGCAAGCCGTTCGCGATCGAATACCGTTTATCGTGGCAGAAGGAAAACGACGCCAAGCCGAACCTGGCCTGGGTTACGCAAACGCGGCGCGGCAATGGCGGCATACCCGGCAAGCCCGATGACAGCATCTTGTTGAGCGTGGATTTCGAAGGTCCTGCATTGAAGAAATTGTCCAACGACAGCAGGCTGGGCGCGGCCATCGATACCGACGACAACGGCCGCCTGCTGGAAACGCGCGTGGTCCGCAACGATGTGACCGAAGGCTGGCGCATGCTCATCCGCCTGCGCCGCAATGACGAAAACAAGCCGGTCGAACTGCGCGGCATCCTGCGCAACGGCAACACCACCCTGTCCGAAACGTGGAGCTACATATTACCGCCCAACTAACGCCAGTCCCGGCGCAGCCTGTCGTCGCCGCCTACCTGGACCGGCTGCCGCTTAGCCCTCAGCAACGCGAGAGCCTGAGCCCGCCGTCGGGCGCGATCGAGATCGAAGCCGATGCAGCATTGCGCGCCATGCACGGCAGCCTGGCCGCCGAAGCCGCGGTTGCCACCGGCCTGGCCGCGGTCGGCGCCGGCGCCAATGCCTTCCGTTTTTCCCAGCACCATCAGCCCGAAGAGGGCGACAGCGCCGCGCAATCGGTGCTGGCCAGGTTATTGCTCGCGTATGGCGAGCCGCAGGCCGCCGATGACGCCGCTGCCGCTATTGCCGGCAGCGAACTCCCGCTCACGGTCACGCCCGCCGGCACGCCGCATGTGGCGGTGGCGCCGCCGCTCAATCGCAAATCGATGGTGCCGCGCCCTTGGGGCGAACTGAATCCGCTGGTGCGCTGGGTCGACGTCGCCAATCGCCGTTTCGACCGCCGTTCGGCGCAGCGCGAGGCGGCCCGGCAGGGCATCACGCTGCCGCCGGCGCCGACGCTGGCATCGGAACGCCGCCGCCGGCGCGAGGAAGACGCCGAATGGGTGGACGGTCCGGATCCGGTCGGGCGCTGGCATCGCATCGGCAATATACGCCGCCTGGCCTTGTTGTTCCTGATGCTGCTGCAAACCGGCACCGCCACCTATTTCATGCGCGAAGTGCTGCCGTATCACGGCGGCGAGCCGCTGGAGGCGGCCATGCTGGCGCTGTTCGCGATCCTGTTCTGCTGGGTCTCGGCCGGTTTCTGGACGGCGCTGATGGGCTTCATGGTGCTCATGCGCGGGAAGGGCGGCGATCCTTACCTGATCTCGCGCGAGGCCGCCGGACCGAAGCAGATCGATCCGCAGGCGCGCACTGCGATCGTCATGCCGATCTGCAACGAGGACGTGACGCGGGTCTTCGCCGGCCTGCGCGCGACCTACGAATCGCTGGCGCGCGCCAACGAGGGCCGCGACCTGGCGCAATTCGATTTCTTCATCCTGAGCGACAGCAGCCAGGCCGACATCTGCGCCGCCGAAGTCGGCGCCTGGGCCGCATTGTGCGCGCAGGTCAACGGCTTCGGCCGCATCTTCTATCGGCATCGGGTGCGCCGGGTCAAGCGCAAGAGCGGCAACATCGACGATTTCTGCCGCCGCTGGGGCGCCAGCTATCGCTACATGATCGTGCTCGATGCCGACAGTGTGATGAGCGGCGATTGCTTGTCGACCCTGGTGCGGCTGATGCAGGCCAATCCGGGCGCGGGCATCATCCAGACCGCGCCGCGCGCGGCCGGCCGCGATACCCTGTATGCGCGCATCCAGCAATTCTCGACGCGCGTCTACGGCCCCTTGTTCACGGCCGGGCTGCATTACTGGCAATTGGGCGAATCGCATTTCTGGGGCCACAACGCGATCATCCGGCTGGCGCCGTTCATGCGCCATTGCGCGCTGGCGCCGCTGCCCGGCACCGGCGCCATGGCCGGCGAAATCCTGTCGCACGATTTCGTGGAAGCCTCACTGATGCGGCGCGCCGGCTGGTCGGTCTGGATCGCTTACGACCTTGACGGCAGCTACGAGGAAATGCCGCCCAACCTGCTCGACGAGCTTGGCCGCGACCGGCGCTGGTGCCAGGGCAACCTGATGAACTTCCGGCTGTTCCTGGCGCGCGGCATGCATCCCGTGCACCGCGGCGTGTTCGCCACCGGCGTGATGGCGTATATCTCGGCGCCGCTGTGGTGCCTGTTCCTGATCCTGTCCACCATGCTGCTGGCCAGCCATACCCTGATCGATCCGCAATATTTCGTGACGCCCAAGCAGTTGTTCCCGATCTGGCCCGAATGGCATCCGGAAAAGGCGCTGGCCCTGTTTACCGCCACCGCCACCTTGCTGTTCCTGCCCAAAATCCTCAGCGTCTTCCTGATCATCGTCAAGGGCGCCGGCAACTTCGGCGGTAGCCTGCGGCTGGTGTTGAGCATGGTCATCGAATTGATTTTTTCGATGCTGCTGGCGCCGGTGCGGATGCTGTTCCATACGCGCTTCGTGCTGGGCGCTTTCCTGGGCTGGGCGGTCGGCTGGAAATCGCCGCCGCGCGCCGACAACCAGACCGGCTGGGGCGAAGCGGTGCGCCGCCATGGCTGGCACAGCCTGTTGGGGATAGTCTGGGGCGGCGGCATCTACTGGCTGAATCCTTCGTACGTGTGGTGGCTGTTGCCGATCACCGGTTCGCTGGCGATCTCGATCCCGATGTCGGTGCTGTCGAGCCGGGTATCGCTGGGCCGCGCGATGCGCAAGCTGGGCCTGTTCCTGATCCCGGAAGAAAAATACCCGCCGCGCGAATTGCAGGAGACCGTGGGGCACCTGGCGGCGGCCGCGCCGGAACGCGGCTTTGTCGACGCGGTGGTCGATCCGATCTTCAACGCCGTGATGTGCGCCATCGGCCGCGCCCATCCACGCCGGCCGGCCGGCGCCACCCATGCGCGGCTGGCGCTGGTGCGCATGGGCTTGCGCGAAGGACCGCTGAGCCTGACCGAGAAACAGCGCACTGCCATCCTCGACGATCCGCAGTTGCTGTCGGCGCTGCATTTCGACGTATGGCATTCCGAATCCGCGCATCCTGCCTGGCGCGCCGCCATGATGCGTCCCAACCCATCCTGAAGCGCAAGGAATACGATGAAACGACGCGATTTACTGAAAGCCTCGGCCGCGCTCGCCGCCGCCGGCTTTCCGGCCACGCCGCTGTGGGCGGCGGCGGCCGCCTCCACCGTAACCCGGCTCAAGCCGCTGGGCGCGCCGCAGGCCTTCGACTATGCCTGGCTCAAGGGACAGGCGCGGGCCCAGGCCGGCCATCCCTACCAGGCGCCGGTCGGCGAGATCCCGGAGGAAGTCAGGAAGCTGGATTGGGACCAGTTCCAGTCGATCCAATATCGCCAGGACCACGCACTGTGGGCCAACGACAAATTGCGCTTCCGCGCGCGTTTTTTCCATCTCGGCCTGTATTTCAAGACCCCGGTGCAAATTTATGAAGTGGCCGGCGGCCAGGCGCAGGAACTGGCCTACGACCCGGCCATGTTCGATTACGGCAAGAGCGGGCTGCATGCCGACAAGCTGCCCAAGGACCTGGGTTTCGCCGGCTTCCGCCTCAACTACCAGAGCGACTGGCAGCGCGACGTCACCGCGTTTCTCGGCGCCAGCTATTTCCGCGCGGTCGGCGGCGAATATCAATACGGCCTGTCGGCGCGCGGCCTGGCGATCGATACCGCGTTGCCGCGCCCCGAGGAATTCCCGCTGTTCACCACGTACTGGCTGGAACGGCCGGCCGCGTCGTCGAACCGGCTGGTGGTCTACGCGCTGCTCGATTCGCCCAGCGTGACCGGCGCCTACCGTTTCGAAATCCAGCCCGGCGATACGCTGACCATGGAAGTCGATGCCGCCCTGTATCCGCGCAAGGCGATCGAGCGGCTGGGCATTGCGCCGCTGACCAGCATGTTCCAGTGCGGCGAAAACGACCGCCGCGCCGCCAACGATTGGCGCCCCGAAATCCACGATTCCGACGGGCTCCAGATCCAGCGCGGCAACGGCGAGTGGATCTGGCGGCCGCTGGTCAATCCGGCGCAATTGCGTTTCAATGTGTTCCAGGATGAAAATCCGCGCGGCTTCGGCCTGTTGCAGCGCGACCGCAATTTCGACCATTACCAGGACGACGGCATTTTCTACGATCGCCGGCCCAGCCTGTGGGTGCAGCCGAAATCGGGCTGGGGCAAGGGCTCGATCCAGCTGGTGGAAATTCCGACCGAGGACGAGACTTTCGACAACATCGTTGCTTTCTGGAATCCCGATGCCAAGCCGCAGCCGGGCCAGGAGCTGCTGTTCGCCTATCGCCTGTACTGGGGCGCGAAGATGCCGGTCGAATCGCCGCTGGCGCATGTGGTGGCCACGCGCACCGGGCAAGGCGGCATCGTGGGCACGCCGCGCACCTATTTCTCCTGGCGTTTCGCGATCGATTTCGCCGGCGGCGCGCTGGCCCGGATGGATCGCAGTAAAGTGCGGGCTGTCATCGCGGTGTCACGCGGGGCTGTTGAAATAACGTCCACGCGTCCGCTGGACGAGGTCAAGGGTTGCCGCACCATGTTCGACCTGAAGCCCGATGCCAGCAATGCGCCTATCGATTTACGGGTATATTTGACGGTCGACGGCCGGCCGGCGTCCGAAACCTGGATTTACCAGTGGACGCCGCCCGCGGATCGCAAATTTTAGAAAGAATTGGTAATGAGTCAATCGCACACTGCGGTCGAGCGGGCCGTTGTCAGGCGTTACCGCGCCCTGGCGATCGGCGCCGGCATTTTGCTGGTGCTGACCGTCGTGCTGGGCGCGACCCTGTTCCTGGAGACGCGCCCGAAACCGGTCGTACCCGCGCCCAGGATCGAGACCGCGGCCGTATTGCGCGGCGCGATCGAAAAGACCGTGCTGGCGCAGGGCAAATTGCAATTGCAGAAATACGTCGATGTGGCGGCGCAGATCAGCGGCCAGATCAGCAATGTCGACGTGGCCATCGGCGACAACGTCAAGGCCGGCCGCAACATGATCGAAATCTCGCCCGCGGTGCAGCCGGGCCGCGCCGAAAATAATCGCGCCACCCTGGCGCGGCTGAAGGCGGAACTGGCCGGCCAGCAGGCGCAGGCCGAATTCGCGCAACTGCAATTCCAGCGCCAGACCCAATTGAAGGAAGCCAATGCGACGCGCGAAGAGGCCTTCGAGTCCAGCCGCATGGCGATGTTTTCGGCGTCGGCCAAGGTCGACGCCATCAACGCCCAGATCCAGCAGACCGAAGCCACCATGCGCGACGATGACGCCATGCGCAGCCTGACCCGCGTCAGCGCGCCGATTTCGGGCACGGTGGTGGCCTTGTCGGCGCGCGAAGGGCAGATCGTCAACGCCAACCGCGACGTGCTGTTGCGCATCGCCGACCTGAGCCGGATGACGGTGCAGGCGCTGGTGGCGGAAGAAGACGTGACGCGGCTGGAGCCGGGCATGATCGCCTATTTCACCACGCCGGGATTCCCCGGCAAGCGCTGGACCGGCAAGCTGCGCCAGATCGTGCCGCTGCCCGCCGAAGGATCGGGCCAGCAGGGCAAGCGCACCTATTACACGGTATTGTTCGACGTCGCCAACGGCGGCCGCGACCTGATGAGCGGCATGAGCGCCGACATCTGGTTCATCCTGCAGCGCAGCGACAACGCCTTGCAGATACCGGCGGCCGCCTTGCCGCCGCGCGCCGAATCGGACGGTAGCTATCGCGTGGGCGTGATGGCGGAGGACGGCAAGCTGTCCCGGCGCGCCGTGAAGGTCGGCATACGCACCAATGAGGCGATTCAGGTGCTGTCCGGACTGAAAGAAGGCGAACGCGTGGTGCTGGGGCCGCTGCCGGCGCTGGCCAGAGCCGGCAGCGATGGCAACGACAATAACGGCGGCAGCAGCGGCGGCAGCGGCGGGGATGCCGGCGGCGTCGGCGTGGTCAATACAGGCAATGGCGGCAAGTGACATGACATCCAGTTTTCGTTGCGCGCCGGCGGCCTTGACGTCCCTGATGCTGGTATCGATCCTGGCCGGCTGCGCCACCCAGGTCAAGGTCGAGCCGGTGGCGCCGGTGCCGATGCCGGCCGGGTGGTCGCAGAACGGCGGCAATGCGACGCCGATGGAACCGAATGTGGACTGGTGGCGGCGCTTCGGCAGCGACGAATTGAGCGCGTTGGTGCGCGAAGGCCAGAACAATAATTATGAAATCGGCGCCGCGGTGTCGCGCGTGCGCCAGGCCCAGGTGCAGGCGGCGATCGCCGGCGCGCCTTTGCTGCCGGAAGCGGATCTGTCGGTGGGCGCCAGCCGCGATATTCCGTTTTCCAGCGGCGAGGCCAGCACCAACGCCAGCGGCATGCTGCAGATCGGCTATGAAATCGATTTCTGGGGCAAGAACCGCGCCGGCCAGCAGGCTGCCGAAGCGTCGTATCGCGCCAATGTCTACGATCGGGAAACCGTTGCCTTGACGGTCACCAGCGGCATCGTGGCGACATATCTGCAAGTGCTGTCGCTGCGCGACCGGCTTGAAATCGCCCGCAACAACGTCGCCAATGCCGAACGCGTGCTGGCGCTGGTGCAGGCCCAGAGCCGCGCCGGCGCCGCTTCGCGCCTGGACCTGGCGCGGCAGCGTGCGGCGCTGGCCGGTCAACGCGCCGGCATTCCCGATCTGGAACAGCAGGAACGCGCCGCGGAAATCACGCTGGCCATTCTGCTGGGCCGGCCGCCTCAGGACTTTTCGGTCAAGCAGAATGGATTGGACGGTATCGCCATGCCGGATATCGCGCCGGGCTTGCCGTCCGAACTGCTGACGCGCCGCCCCGATATCCGGCGCGACGAAGCGCGCCTGGCCGCGGCCAACGCGAATGTCGCCGTGGCTCGCGCCGCCCTGTTCCCGAGCATCCGCCTGACCGGTTCCACCGGTGCGCAAAGCAGCGCTTTGCAATCCTTGTTCGACGGCCCCAACCTGCTCGCCAATCTCGGCCTGTCGTTGACGGCGCCGATCTTCGACGGCGGCCGGCTGGCCAACCAGCGGGAACTGGCGATCGCGCAGCAGCAGGAATTGGTGCAGGTGTATCGTTCCACGGTGATCAATGCCTTGTCCGAAGTGGAGAAGGCCCTTGGCGAGATCGAAAGCCTGGCGGAACAATACAAATTGAAGCGCACTGAAGTCGAGCAGGCGCGCGTGGCGTTTGAATTGTCGGAAGTGCGTTATCGGATCGGCGCGGAGGATTTGATGACCGTGCTCGACACCCAGCGCAGCCTGTCGGATGCCGATACGGCGCTCGGCCAGATCAAGCTGCAACGCTTGCAGGCCACGGTGACCTTGTACAAGGCCCTGGGCGGCGGCTGGCGCGAGGACCCGACGGCGCCGCCCGATGATCTGCCGGCATTGCCTGCCGAGGGCGGGGCGGTGACTTATCCGGTGAAGCCGCGCTAGGTCGTAGTCAACTCGACCGAAGAAGCCCTGCGTCTTGCTGTTTTCTGCGTCCTACCAAAGATAAATCCCGCCATTGTGCCCGTGCTTGGCATGGACTGCGGCATCCACCTGGATCATGTATCCGAACGGATTCTGGTGATGCCAGGTGTAGTTGGGCGGTGAAGCGCCGCCATGGCCGTTGTTCAGTATCTTGTTGGCGGCCCTGTTATGCTGATCGCGCCGTGCGCCCCGGATAGCGATCGGATTGCCGTTCACGTCGTTGATGTTCATATGCGTCGCATTGCCGCTGCCGGTCGCAAGATTGACCGCCGCGCCATGGGCAAATTCGTGCCATAGGCCGTACCCGCCGCATTGCGCCAGGCACTCCCGGCAAAATCGATATTGCCGCCGCCGTCGGTCGTGAAACCGATGTTGACCAGGTTGCCCAGGTTGGTGCTGGGGTAGGATTTCGGTCCGGTGTCTGTATTGGGCAAGCGGGCCAGTTGCGCCACCTGATCGCTGCCGGAAGCATGGTTGATCGCCGTGGATGCCGAGAGAAAAGCCGCGACCGAGGCAAATGGCCTTCCTGCCGTGGCAACCCCGAACGCCGTCGAGGCGGTATGACGTTGTTCCTGCGAAATCCCGCGCGTGTTGGCGACGGCGTTGAAGACATTGCCGTATTCGGCCTGGGGATTGTCGGCCTCAAGCAAGAAGTTGCCGCCGGAACTTGGTTCGTGCCATACCTCGTCGTTGAGTTGCGCTTCGGCCCCGTCGCGCACAGCCGGGGTGGCGTCGGCGTTGGCGGTGGTTTTCCATCGCGGGCAAGATTGGCTGTACGGCTGAAACTTTGCGTCGCTGGGTGCGCCAGCGTGAGCGTGACACCGGCCAGCGTGAGGGCGCCACGACAGCGGAAAGTGAGCGCCTCAAGGCACTCGAGCGCGAGGCCAAGGAATTGCGCAAGGCAAACTAAGGCCCAGCGACCAAACCAGCTCTGGGTCAGCGATTTCACCTATGTCTCGACCTGGCAGGGCTTCGTCTATGTGGCGTTCGTCATCGACGTGTTCGCCCGCCGAATTGTGGGGTGGCGCGTGAGCAGCTCAATGCGACCGACTTCGTACTCGATGTCCTGGAGCAGGCGCTATATGCCCGCCAACCAGAACGCGACGACGCCTTGATTCACCATAGCGACCGCGGGTCGCAATACGTGTCCGTTCGCTACAGCGAGCGCCTAGCCGAAGCCGGCGTTGAACCCTTGGTCGGCAGCAAAGGCGCCAGCTACGATAACGCGCTGGCCGAGACCATCAACAGCTTGTACAAGGCGGAACTGATACATCGACGTGCCCCATGGAAAACGCGTGAAGCGGTCGAACTGGCTGTCGGAAAGCTTCTAACTCTGAATTTTTCCTGATGCAAGATTGGTGACATGCGGCTAGGTCCGTAGCTGTACAGGACGGACCATCAAATGTACTCACAACTGCACGCCCGGCACGAACGGCAGCATTACCCATGCGGTGCGGCGCAACGCTCGCCGAGAGGCAAATGCGCTGCCGGTTGATGCGCAAGTTATGGCCATCTCGGCGCATTTGCACAATGAGCGGCGAGCCAATGATATCCGCAAACCGGCTGAGTGTATGTCACCGAAAAAGGTGACAAAACTACCCAACATTCGATGCGAAATCAGCCTCAGAATTCGGATGTTAAAAATTCCTCAAGACAATGTTTTGCGCCCCGCCACTAACACCAGGCACGTCGCAATCGACATCAATCTGCTCACACTATCATGACAAAAAATTATCCTCCGCGCCCTCTCGTGCAATCTCGCCCCGCATCCGGCCCCGGCCAACTGACCATTCTGGCGCTCTCGCTGGCCGTGGCCCTGGCCGCTCCCCATGCGGGGGCGGTAACGGTGGCGCCTAGCCAGACAACGACCTATGCCTGGGACGTAAGTAGCGACCCCGATTTGATTGTCAATGCCGGCACGACTATTTCCAGCACTGCAACCACCGCCTTAACCGGCGCATTGGTGACGACAGGCAATTCTGGGACATTGACCAACGACGGGGTCCTCAGCGCCAATCGCTTCGGATTTTTCAACGGTGGTTTTTCTGTGAGCGTGGTAGACAACCGTGGCACGATGACCGGCTTCTACGGTTTGGTCAATAATGGCGGTACGATCACCGACTTGAACAACAGCGGCACGATTACCAATACAGAGTCGGCCAACCAGGGTGTTCTAAACAGTGGTGGTCTGATCACCCGCGTGACCAATAGCGGCGTGATGACTGGGTTAGCAAATAGTGGCAGTCGGTCTAAGATGGAGTTAGTGACTAACACCGCTACGGGCACAATCGGCACTTTGACCAACACCGGCGTGATCACGGGAATATCCAATGCAGGTACGATAGGATCAGTGACTAACGCCTCCGTAATTGGCGGAAGCCAGACGCAAGCAGCGATTTCCATCACCGGAACCGGGAGCATAGGCAGTCTTGTCAACCAGGGAACCATCGCCGGCACGATCAGTAATACGACCAATAACGCACTCATCATAAAGGGAGCCCCTGTCAGCAGCGTTTTTAGCGTCCTTACCGGTTACAGTCGCGGACTCGGCGTCAGCGATATTGGCAGTATCCTCAGCAATACCGATGTGACCTTCTCTGGTGGCAACCAACTGCTGAACGACAACGTGAATGTCGGCGCCAACGCCATGACCAACGCCGCCGTGCTGCAGGTCAATAACAGCCTGTCCGTCACCGGCAATTATCAGCAGAATGCAGGTGCCACACTGCTCATCGGCGTGAGCAGCCCGACCTCCCGTGGCAACCTGACCGATACCGGTTATGGCCGCCTGGTGGTGAACGGCAACGCCGTCATTGCCTCGGGCTCGGCCATCATCCTGCAATCGCTCGGTTACGCTTTTGCCAATGGCCAGCGCTATGTGGTCATGTCCGCTAACGGCAGCGGCACCAATTACAACGCAGACAGCTTGGTCTATGCCGCAACGGGGTTTGCCGTCTCCAGCGCCGTACAGATAGATTCCAGCAACACGACTTATTCGGATCTGGTGCTGACCTTGTCTGGTGGTGTAAGCAATACGCCAGCCAACCAGGCTTCTACCGGCAACGCAGCCTCTCCCCTTGGCGGTCTGTTCAACTACGCCGGCACCGATAGTGGCCTGTTGGCTGTCTTCAACCCGGCCGCCGCACTCGATACCGCCGGCGCCAACAAGGCCGATGCGCAGTTGAATCCGGCCGCCATCAATAGCGCCACCACCCAGGCGGTCGATGAGGTCGGCCAGATGGTGGACAATATTGCCAGTGCGCGCATGGATAGCATCCGCTTGGCACAGAATGGTGCCAGTGGCGTGGCCACCGGTGAAAGCAGCGCCGATATCGGACTGTGGGGGCAGTACTTCGGCGGCCGTGCATCGCAGGGCATGCGCGACGGCATCTCTGGATACCACGCCAATTACCAGGGTCTGGTCCTTGGCGCCGATGGCCTGGTGGCAGACGCAGTGCGTGCCGGCGGCCTGTTCAGCGCGTCCAAGACCTCGGTGGCCAGCGATGGCGACAATACCGGCAGTTCGGGTAATGTCAACAACTACGGCCTGACGGCCTATGCAACGTACAGCGGCTCGCCCTGGTACGTCAACATGTTGGCCGGCGTCGCCCGCCAACAGTACAGCACCGTGCGCAATATCGGCTTTACCGGTTTTGCAGGCACCGCCAACGGCAGCTTCAACGGCATGCAATACCTGACTTCGTTGCAGGCCGGCTACCCGCTGAATCTCGATGCCTGGCTGCCGGGCGCCACGCTCACACCGATTGCCGGTCTGAGCTACAGCACTTTGCGTCAAAACGGCTATACCGAAACTGGCGGCAACGGCGCCGCCCTGCAGGTCAACGCCGCCACCAGCAACTCGCTCAAGAGCGAACTGGGCGCCAAGCTGGAAGGGAGCTTCGACATTTCTTACGGCAAGCTGCTGCCTTCGGTGCAATTGAGCTGGCTTCATGAGTACAAGAATGGCGCCGTGCAAACGGGCGCCAGCTTTGCCGCCGACAGCACCGGATCAACTGCCTTCGTCAGCCAGCGCGCAACGCCGGCGGCCGATGTCGGGGTGTTGAACATTGGCGTCACGCTGGTGCGGAAAAACAATCTCAGTCTGACCGCCAAATATGCACTGGAAAGCGGCGGCGGTTTCCTGGCGCAGACCGGCAGCGTGCAGGCGCGCTGGCAGTTCTGATCGTTACCGCAGTATAAAAAGTGCCGCCCGGTCTCATGCCGGGCGGCGCTCTTTTACTTGCAGGATGCAGGCCTTTGAACGACGGCGGCGGTCATCAAAAGCAGCCGGCATTTATTCATGCGATCATGCTTGCCTGGCGATATCCCGTTTTATCACTCATTGCTTCATTGGCACCATGGATTTGCATTCAGACAATAAACCCATCCGCATTGTCCTGGTCGAGGACGATCTTGCTTTTCAGCATAGGCTGATGGACACCATCATGGCGGCGCCGGACATGGTGCTGGTCGCGGTCGCAAACGACCGGGTTGAAGCGCTGGCCTTGTTGGATCAAGATGCGGTGGATGTCTTGTTGGTGGATCTGGGACTGCCGGACGGGTCGGGCATCGATGTCATTCGTGCCGCCCAAATCAAATGGCCGGCGTGCAATATCATGGTCAGCACCGCCTTCGGCGACGAAATGCACGTGATGCACTCGTTGGAAGCCGGGGCTTCAGGCTATTTGCTTAAGGGCAGTACACCGCATAGCATGGCTAGCGAAATCAGAATCTTGCAGCAAGGCGGCAGTCCCATCAGTCCGTTGATAGCACGCCAGATACTGACCCGCTTCCGCAAGACGGACGCGAGTCCTTTACCCGCGGCGCCTGCCTCTGCTGAAAAACAGCGCTCGGTTTTATCGAACCGGGAACATGAAGTGCTTGAGTACATCACCAAGGGTTTTACCGTGGAAGAAATTGCCGAACTGATGTCGGTGTCGCGCAACACCGTTTCCACTTTTGTGCGCCGCGTGTACAAGAAGCTGGAAGTACGCTCAAAAACCGAGGCGATATACGAAGCACGCAATCAGGGGCTGATTGGTGCATAGCAGATGGCTGCCGCAGTTATTGCTGGCCGTGCTGCATTTCGGATTTTTGCCTGCTGCTGCGCAGGCGACGCCACTGCATATCACCCAGGCCGAGACATTCGAAATCCCCGGCGCCGGCTATAGCGCACCGCCATATGAAGTCGATGAACGCACGCTGTCCGCGCAATGGAAGCCGGTCGAGTTGCCGCACGTGCTGCTTCGCTTGCTGGTGCCGTCCGAAGACTACGTCAGCGCAGCTGCCGCGCCTACCGTGGCGACCTGGTACCGCGTGCATTTGCCGGACCTGAAGACGGGGTCGCAGTCGAACTATCTCTACATCCCGCGTTGGAAAACCGATGGCATGCTCGCTATCTACGGCGATGGCAAGCTGCTGTACCGCTCCAATGCCAGCATCTTCTGGAACGGCTGGAATATTCCGCTCTGGATTCCGCTGAACGGTACCGCCGGTGCGGTCACGCCGCACACAATTCTGCTGCGCATCGATCGACCGCTTGATTCGGGCGGCGGCATATCATCGATGTGGGTGGGGTCGAGCGAGACACTGAGCTGGCGCTATCGTATTCGGTATTTGTTACAGGTGCAGTTACCGCTCAGCAGCAGCGCCGCGTTTCTGGCGGTGGGATTGTTTTCGTTTTGCGTGTGGTGCCGACTGCGCAGCGAACGATCCTATTTGCTGTTCTTCTTTATCGCCCTCGCCTCATTTTTGCGCACCCTGCATTATTACGTAGGTGAAGGTGAGCTGCCGATTTCCGACGACTGGTTCAGCTGGCTGACCATCAATCCACTTTTCTGGCTAGTGCTGGCGACGCAGTTCTTTCTGAATTATCTGCATGGTCGGCCATTGCGTTGGCTCAACCACTCGGTCGTCGTCATCACAGTCGCCACGACTGTCATCAGCTTGCCGGCGCTGGCAGGCATTGTGATGAATGCCTATATCCTGGCGCCGCTGACGTATGTGCTGTTAATCCTGACGGGCTTGATAGTGTCCTGCATCGGCTATTACCAATCGCGTCGTGTGCATTCCCGCGACGGCATGCTGTTGAGCGCCTGGGGCCTGGCGGGCATGCTGCTGGGGATACATGACTGGCTGCTGCAAAACAATTACATGAGTATCGAGAGCATTTATATCCTTCCCTACACCAATATTGTCGCATTCCTGATTTTCATGTACATCATTTATCGCCGCTATATCGCTGCCAACGATAGCGTCAAGGAAGTCAATGCCAATCTCAAAACGCGCCTGCAGCAGCGTGAAGATGAGTTGCAGGAAAGTTATGAGCGACTGCGTGAAAGCGAGCATCGCCAGACGCTCAGCAACGAACGCCAGCGCCTCATGCAGGATATGCACGACGGCATGGGTTCCTCGCTGCTGACGGCATTGCTGGTGGTGGAAAAAGGAACGCTCGATGCGAACATGCTGGCCGAAGTACTGAAAGACTGCATCGACGATCTGAAACTGACCATCGACTCCATGGAGCCGGTCGAGGCGGATCTGCTGCTGTTGCTGGCCACCTTGCGTTTCCGATTGACACCCAGACTGGAAAGTTCAGGCATCAGGTTACGCTGGGAAGTCAAGAATCTGCCTTCATTCGACTGGCTCGATCCGCGTAATTCATTACACATCTTGCGTATCTTGCAGGAAGCCTTCTCCAACATTATCAAGCATGCTCATGCCACGGAAATTTGCGTGACTACAGTGGTGGAAGCCGAGCACGTGTTGGTGATCGTGACTGACAATGGTCAGGGATTTTCTATCGAAAATAAAGTCCTTCGCACAGGAAAAGGATTGCGCAATCAGCAGCGCCGTGCCGCCACCATCGGCTCTGAAATTCATATCAATTCCAGCAAGAATGGCACCAGCGTCACGTTACGGCTACCCATCTCATTGGGAATGCAAACCTGAGTGTTCCTTTGGTAAAACAACAACAACCTCAAGCCTGAAGATTATGCATTGCCTTCTAGAAATAGGCGGATTGAACCGACGCATTGATGCCGTTACCGTCTACGATATCTACAAGCACAGATTCTCAAAGTCGTATTTGATTCGGCCGTTGAGGCCGCAGATATGCCCAAAATGCATGATGGATTTCGGGTACTCAAAAATGGAATGGGATCTTCTGTTCGTATGCGCCTGCCCGGAACACTTCTGTGAACTAGTGGATCACTGCCCTCAATGCGGAAATTCAATACGTGAGCAAGACCCTTTTTTTCAGCATACAACTGCGGCTTTCCTTGGGAAAGAATCTCACCTAGATGGATGCCAGACACATCGCCCTGTGTACGAGTAGCAGCAATTCTACGCAACAAATTACGATTCCCGGACTTGAGGGACATTCAAATCTGAGCAAAGCGTGATGGCTGTTTGTAGTGGTCAAGTCATCCCGGACACTGCGTTAAGTTTTTCTTCAGCCACTGCCGGCGCCAGTCCGTCATTGAATTGATATGGCCGTATCCAGTTATACCGGTGCATCAGGTAGTGGCTGATGTCCCGATGTGCTTGCAGCGCCGGCATCCAAGAGCACTAGCCACTAGGCAAAAAAGAGGCCGCGGCCCCGTTTTGTTTTGTAGCTAAAGACTGTTATACCGCGATAGGCGCCTTAATCGACGGATGCGGGTCGTATCCAACAATTTCGAAATCCTCGAACTTGTAATCATAGATAGATTCTGGTTTGCGCTTGATGACCAACTGCGGCAGCCTGCGAGCCTCCCGCTTCAGTTGCTCTTGGATTTGGGCCATGTGATTGGAATAAGCATGCAGGTCGCCAATGCTAACGACTATTTCGTGCGGCACCAGGTCACACTGTTGCGCAAGCATATGGGTCAGCAACGCCAATGAGGCAATGTTATAAGGCAGCCCCAGGAAGCTGTCCGAACTGCGGATATACAGTTGTGAAGACAGCTTACCATTCGCCACATAGAACTGATAAAGCAGGTGACACGGCGGAAGTGCCATACGGCCTTCCTTGGCATTGTCCTGGGGCTTCTGGCGCTCGTTCGGCAAGTATTCCGGATTCCAGCCATGGAACAGGATGCGCCGGCTATTCGGGTTGTTCTTCAGCGCGTCAACGACATAGTCAATCTGATTGATGGTGCCGCCATCCTTCGTCGGCCAAGCGGTCCATTGCTTGCCGTACAACGGCCCCAATTCGCCGTCCTCGGTAGCCCATTCATTCCAGATAGTGACACCATTCTCATTCAGCCACTTGACGTTGGTATCACCGTTCAAGAACCAAATTAGCTCATTGGCAATACTTTTGAAGTGGAGCTTCTTGGTGGTCAAAAGTGGAAAGCCCTTTTCCAGATTGTGACGAATCTGACGGCCAAATACGGAAGTCGTGCCGGTACCCGTACGGTCACCTTTCTGGACGCCGTTTTCGAGAATGTCGGTCAAAAGCTCTAGATATTGCTTCACGGGAGATTTCTTTGAATTGCGATAACGTGAGTATAAGGCCATATGGCATTAAACTGCCTCGGGCGGTCTCCCTTTGTTGCGGCTCTTGTGAAACTCAAGCGAGCGCCGAAGATTTAAATTCTCTTCAACCCCATGGCCGGCGCTCGATCTCTCTTTGGAGATGATTCTAGTCGATTTGAAGCCGACGCCTCAAAACCGGTATTCGCCCACCGTATGCTTGCTGAAATTATGCTTGCTGCCGCCGTTGACCTGGTCGACCAGCCGCTTTGGACTGGCGGCCGAGATGAAGATGTCGGCGACCTGGTCCCGACAGCGGAATTTCATTGCCGGACTGAGCAGCGAACGTCCCTTGATCAGCAGATGATGGAACAGCTTGGCCTTTTCGCTGGACAACAATATGTGGATATCCTTGCTGAAAGCCGACAGCGGAATATTCAGCCACCAGCCTTCGTCGCCTTCCTTCCTGACCACCGCGGCAAAAAAGGTATTGCGCTCGGTCAGCACATATCCTTTGCCGGACTGGTTGACCATGGCGATGGCTTCGTTCTTGTTCATTCAGGCCTCGACGTTGAATTGCAGCGCGGCCAGGCTGGCGTAGAGACCGCCGGCCGCGATCAACGAGGCGTGGTTGCCCGTCTCGACGATGTGGCCGTGTTCCAGCACGATGATGCGATCGGCGCGCTGCACCGTGGCCAGGCGATGCGCGATGACCAGGGTGGTGCGGCCTATCATTGCCGCTTCCAGCGCGCCTTGCACGGCCCGTTCGGATTCGGCGTCCAGCGCGCTGGTGGCTTCGTCCAGCAGCAGCAAGGGCGGATTTTTCAGCAGCGCGCGTGCGATGGCGATGCGCTGCCGCTGGCCGCCCGACAAACGTACGCCGCGTTCGCCCAGGAAGCATTGATAGCCGCCCGGCAGGCGTGCGATGAATTCGTCGGCGGCAGCCATCTTGGCGGCGGCGATGACTTCCTCGTCGCTGGCGCCGACCCGGCCGTAGCGAATGTTTTCCATCGCGTTTTCCGAAAAAATCACCGTATCCTGCGGCACGATGCCGATGGCGCCGCGCAAGGCATGCAGGTCCAGGTACTTGATGTCGACGCCGTCGAGCAGGATGCTGCCCTGCTGCGGATCGTAGAAACGCAGCATCAGCTGGAACAGGGTGGTCTTGCCGGCGCCGGACGGACCGACCACAGCCAGCGTTTCGCCAGCCACCACATCGAACGACAAACCGTGCAGCGCGGCCGAATCGGGCCGGGACGGGTAATGGAAATCGATATCGCGCACGTTCAGCGCGGCGCCGTTGGCGGTGCGCGGCGGCAGCGTGTCCGGCACCAGCGGCGATTGCACCGGCGAGCGCGCGTTCAGCAGGTACAGCAGGCGTTCGGTGGCGCCGGCGGCGCGCTGGGCATCGCCCATGACTTCCGACAGCGCGCCGATCGAGCCCGCCGTCAAGGACGCGTACAGGATGAACTGGCCCAGGTCGCCTCCGGTCATGCGGCCCTGGATCACGGCGTGCGCCCCCAGCCACAACACGAAGACGATGGCGCCGAACACCAGCAGGATGGCCAGCATGGTCAGGCTGGAACGGGCGCGGATGCGCTGTACTGCGGTCTGGAAAGCCCGTTCGACGCTGCCGCCGAAACGCTGCGCTTCGATCGCCTCATGGGTGAAGGCCTGCACGGTCGGCATGGCGTTCAGGATTTCGCCGGCCAGCCCGGATGCGTCGGCGATGCGGTCCTGCGATTCGCGCGACAGCTGGCGCACGCGGCGGCCGTACATGACGATCGGCAGCACCACCACGCACAGCATCACGACGATGATGGAGGTCAGCTTGACGCTGGTGATGAACAGCATGGCCATGCCGCCGATGAACAGCAGGAAATTGCGCAGCGCCAGCGAGATGCTGGTGCCGACCAGGGTTTGAATCAGCGTGGTGTCGGTGGTCAGGCGCGACAGCACTTCGCCGGTCTTGGTGGTTTCGAAGAATTGCGGGCTCTGCGAGACCACGTGGGCATAGACCGCATTGCGCATGTCGGCGGTCACGCGTTCGCCCAGCCACGACACCATGTAGAACCGCGCCGCGCTCGCCACCGCCAGCACCGCCGCGACGCCGAACAGCGCCAGGAAGTACAGGTCGATATGGTGCGTGCTGCTGCCGATGCCGGCGGCGCCGAAGCCGAGGTCGATCATCTGCTTGAAGGCATAGGGAATGGCCAGCGTGGCGGCGGCGGCGATCAGGAGCGCGATGCCGGCCAGTCCGAACTGGGGGCGATAGGGCCGCAGGAACGGCATCAGGCCGCGTAATGTCGCCAGGCTGCTCTTGGGGCGTTCCGGCAAGGAGTTCTTGGTCATCTTGTTTGAATGAGTTTGGCGCTAAACCCATGATTGTAAACTGAAACATGCGCAGGATATGCGCATGTTGGGGTGATTGCCTGCCGCCGGGATGGTAGGGCGGGCTTCTGACGTCGTCAGGCTCGTGGCGTTGGCGTCGGATACCGCTTGAAGGGGACGATTCCGCCGGAAAATCAGCGGAATCGGAGACTTAACAAATATTTACGCCGCAGCCAGGGCTTTCGCCGTTATCTCGACCGGCTTGGCGGCGTCCATTGCCAGTTGCCGGTTGATCGCGCCCAGCACGGCCTTGAACGAGGCCGTGACGATATTGGCGTCCACGCCGACGCCGAAGACGGTCGGCGCATCGTTCAGGCGCAGTTCGATGTAGCTGGCAGCCTGCGCATTGGCGCCCGCGCCCAGCGAATGTTCATGGAAGTCCATGAACTTGATGTCGAGGGCCAGCGCATTGACGAAGGCGTCGATCGGACCGTTGCCCACGCCGTGCAGGGTCAGGGGCTTGCCTTCGCGTTCGATGTCGATGTCGATCTCGATCGATTGCTTCTGGCCGGAATCTTCCTTCATGCGGTGCGCGCGGTAGATGTACGGGCTGGCCTGGTCCAGGTATTCGCGTTTGAAGATCGCATAGATGTCGGCCGCGGCGATTTCCTTGCCGGTGGCGTCCGCCTCGCGCTGGATGGCGCGGCTGAATTCGATCTGCAGGCGGCGCGGCAAGGCCAGGCCGTATTCCATTTCCAGCAGATAGGACATGCCACCCTTGCCGGACTGGCTGTTGACGCGGATCACCGCATCGTAGCTGCGGCCGAGGTCGGCCGGATCGATCGGCAGGTAAGGCACCTCCCAGATGGCGTCGGCCTGCTGCTTGGCGAAGCCCTTCTTGATCGCATCCTGGTGCGACCCGGAAAACGCGGTAAATACCAGGTCGCCGGCATAAGGATGGCGCGGATGGACCGGCAACTGATTGCATTCCTCGACGCATTGGCGCACTACGTCGATATCGGAAAAATCCAGGCCCGGGTTGACGCCCTGGGTGTACAGGTTCAGCGCCAACGTCACCAGGTCGACGTTGCCGGTGCGTTCGCCGTTGCCGAACAGGCAGCCTTCGACGCGTTCGGCGCCGGCCATCACGGCCAGTTCGGCGGAAGCGACGGCAGTGCCGCGGTCATTGTGCGGGTGGACCGAAATGATCACCGAATCGCGGCGCTCCAGGTTGCGGTGCATCCATTCGATCTGGTCGGCATACACGTTGGGCGTGCTGCATTCGACGGTCGACGGCAGGTTGAGAATGACCTTGCGCTGCGGCGTGGCCTGCCAGGCGGCAGTGACGGCGTCGCAGACGTCCTTGGAGAAATCGAGTTCGGTCAGGCTGAACGACTCCGGCGAATATTCGAAGCGCCATTCGGTCTGCGGCAATGCGTCGGTCAGTTGCTTGACCAGTTGCGTGCCGGTGACGGCGATCTGCCTGATCTCTTCGCGCGACATATTGAAGACAATCTTGCGGAATGACGGCGCGACCGAATTGTAAAGATGGATGATGGCTTGCTTGGCGCCGGTTACCGAATCCACCGTGCGGCGAATGAGCTCCTCGCGCGACTGGGTCAGCACGATGATGGTAACGTCGTCCGGAATGCGCTTTTCTTCCACCAGTTGGCGCACGAAATCGAAATCGGTTTGGGAAGCGGACGGAAAGCCCACTTCGATTTCCTTGAGGCCGGTCTTGACCAGCAAGTCGAAAAAACGCAGCTTGCGTTCGACGCTCATCGGTTCGATCAGGGCCTGGTTGCCGTCGCGAAGGTCGGTGCTCATCCAGATCGGCGGCCGGTCGAGGATGCGGTCGGGCCAGGTGCGGTCGCGCAATGCGACAGGAGGGAACGGTCGGTATTTCTGGGCTGGGTTGCTTAACATCATGATGAACCTCTGCTTATATATTGTTGAATCCGGTGTCGATCAGCTCGACGAATTGGGTAATGCGGGTCATGCGTGGCGTCTTGGGCTGCCTGACTGCCACTTACGCTAGGCCAGGCAACCGATCGGCAGCGGCAGTAGCGCCAGCGCACGCGCGAAGATCGTCAGGGCGATGACGCCGTTTCTGGAACTCACGATCATAGGCTTGAAGTACATAATGTGCGAGAGGCTGATATTTTAGTGCTTTTAGGCTGCTTTTGGGAGTTGGCGCCGATTCTGGCAGCCGGGTAATGCGATGCAGGCTTGGGGTGGAACCGGTTGGCTATGCAGGTATGCTGCGGCGCCGATTCAGCCTAGCCGTAGCGATAGCAGTCGCGCCGGCAGGGTGCGGGCGGACAATAGCGGGGAAGTGATGTATGCGGAGGACATGGACGTACTGTAGGAGATGGCAGGATAAATTGTCAAGGATTTATCCGTTTTGTGTTGGACTATGGCAAATCTCCCGGGCGATTTTCATCATAATTCCCAATTTGCAGGCAATGCCGATTTGCAACTACTCTGGAATGGCCGTTTTTTCTTTTGGCTTTTGGGCTTTATTTCAGATTTTTTTGAATTTATTTTTGCTGCGCTGTCGATTTGGCCAGGCTTCGTTCGTTGTACCGATAACAGCGCGGGATTTCCGTAATGACGAAGCCGGGCTGCCAGGATGTTCGATCCGCTTGTTTGAAACGTTTCTTTCGTAATATTTCTTACATGATACTTCTTTCGCAATGCTTCTTTTGCAACATTTCACTCGCCAATTACAGGAGATTCAAATGACACAATCCAACGTGAAGCCTATTCCGGAGAATATGCACTCGGTAACGCCGCACCTGGTATGCGACGGCGCGGCCGCGGCCATCGATTTTTATGTGAAAGCCTTCGGCGCCGAGGACTGCGCCCGCCTGCCCGGTCCCGGCGGCAAGCTGATGCACGGCATGGTGCGCATCAACGGCTCGGCCGTCATGCTGGCCGACGAATTTCCCGAGTGGGGATCGTTCGGGCCGAAGTCGCTGAAGGGCACGCCCGTCGTCATTCATCTGTATGTGACCGACGTCGATGCGTTTTACGCCAAGGCGGTCGCCGCCGGCGCCAAGGCCACGATGCCGCCGCAAGATATGTTCTGGGGCGACCGCTACGGCCAGGTGGAAGATCCGTTCGGCCACCGGTGGTCGATTGCCACGCATGTGCGCGACGTGACCCCGGAAGAGATGAAAAAGGCGATGGAACAGATGGCTGCGGCCGGGGGGCAATCATGCGGTTCATGATCCTGGTGAAGGCCAATCGCGACAGCGAGGCCGGCGTCATGCCCGATACGGCGATGCTGGCGGCAATGGGCAAATACAATGAATCGCTGGTCAAGGCCGGCGTGATGCTGGCGGGCGAAGGCCTGCATCCGAGTTCCGGGGGCGTGCGCATCCGCTTCGAGGACGGCAGGCAGACAGTGACCGAGGGGCCGTTCGGCAATCCCGGCGAATTGGTGGCGGGTTTCTGGCTGATTCAGGTCAAATCGAAAGCCGAGGCGATCGAATGGATGAAGCGTTGCCCGATGGACGGCGGCGCGGAACTCGAGATCCGGCAGGTCTTCGAGGCGGACGATTTCGGCGCCGAGATGACGCCGGAACTGAAACAGCAGGAAGCCGAGCTGCGCGCCCGGGTAGCGCGTCAATAACAGGAGAGCGGCATGAAGTACATGATCATACGCAGGGCGGACGCATTCACCGAGCAGGAGAACGGCCCGCAGCCGAGCGCGGAGTTGCTGGAAGCAATGGCCGTGTATCACGAAAAGATGCATGCGGACGGCATCCTGCGCGGCGCCGAAGGCCTGCATCCCAGCGCCAAGGGGGCGCGGCTGAAGCTATCGAAAGGCAAGGCCGAGGTGATCGACGGTCCGTTCGCGGAAGCCAAGGAACTGGTCGGCGGCTTTTCAATGGTCGAGCTGCCGTCGAAACAGGCAGCGATCGATCTGGCGAAGCGCTGGCCGCGGCTGGACGGCGACGTGACGCTGGAAATCCGGGAGGTTGGCTGCGTCGGCGGCTGCCCGGGCATCGAAGCCGAGGCCGCCGCCGCGCAAGCCGCCAAGGCGACACCGGCCTTGGAACCGAACGCCAGGCGCTACATGGTGCTGCTGCGCTCGAACCGCTTCAGCGAGAGCGACGCCATTCCCGACGCCAAGACCATGGACGCGCTGATGGCATTCAACCAGGCCGGCATGCGCGAAGGGCGCATTCTGGCGGGCGAAGGCTTGCGCGCCAGTGCGCTGGGAGCCCGCGTCGCTTTCGATGGCGGCAAGGTGAATGTGGTCGATGGGCCGTTTACCGAGGTCAAGGAATTGATCGCCGGTTTCTGGCTGATCCGCGCCAATTCGCTGCAGGACGCCGTCGGCTGGGCCAAGCGCGTGCCTTATCCGACCGCGATCGACGGCGAGGTTGAAGTCGAGGTGCGGCTGGTGTTCGAAGCGGACGAGTTCGATGAATTCACGCCCGAACTGCGCGATGCGGAAGAGCGCATGCGCGCCCGGATGCTGGAGGCCGGCATGCAGGTGACGCTGGCCGGCGCCGCCGGGCAGGCTTGATGGCTGCCGTCATGGCGCGCGCATGACGCCGGCGCGGCCGCGTCGCGCAACCTCGCCGCCGGCGGGGGCATCGGCAAGCCCGGCGGCATCCGATATGGTCGATGCCGCCGATGCCTCAGATACGCATCGCGTCATCGAAGCGGTCTGGCGTATCGAGTCGGCGCGCATCATCGCGGTACTCACGCGCATGCTGCGCGATGTCGGGGTCGCCGAAGAGCTCGCGCAGGATGCGCTGGTGACCGCGCTGGAGCACTGGCCCGCGGACGGCCTGCCGGAAAATCCGGCGGCCTGGCTGATGACCGTGTCCAAGAATCGCGCGCTGGACCGCCTGCGGCAATCCCGGCTGCACGGCGAAAAGCAAGGCGAGCTGGCGTTGCAGGTCGAATCGCAATTGCAGGACGCGATGCCGTTGCAGCCCGACGCCGCGCTGGAGCTGGATGGCGATATCGGCGACGACATGCTGCGGCTGGTGTTTATTGCCTGCCATCCGGTCTTGTCGACCGAAGCCCGGGTCGCATTGACCTTGCGCCTGCTGGGCGGGCTCGCCACTGACGAGATTGCGCGCGCCTTCCTGGTGCCGGAAGCCACCATCGCCCAGCGCATCGTGCGCGCCAAGCGCACGCTGGCCGAAGCGCGGGCGCCGTTCGAAGTGCCTCCCGCGGCGCAATTGACGGAGCGGCTGGCATCGGTGCTGCAAGTCATTTACCTGATCTTCAATGAAGGCTATGCGGCCAGCGCCGGCGACGACTGGCTGCGGCCCGCCTTGTGCGAGGAAGCCTTGCGGCTGGGACGCGTGCTGGCGGAATTGATGCCGGCGGCGTCCGAGGTGCACGGGCTGGTGGCATTGATGGAAATCCAGTCGTCGCGCGCCCGCGCCAGGGTCGATGCCAACGGCGCGCCGGTGCTGTTGCTGGAACAGGATCGTGCGCGCTGGGATCGCCTGCTGATCGGCCGCGGGCTGGCGGCGCTGGAGCGGGCCGGACAGCTTGGCGGCGCCTACGGGCCGTATGCCTTGCAGGCGGCGATTGCGGCCTGTCACGCGCGTGCCTTGACGGCCGAGGAAACCGATTGGGAGCGCATTGCCGCGCTCTACGATGCGCTGGCGCAGTTGACGCCGTCGCCGGTGGTGGAGTTGAACCGCGCGGTGGCGGTCTCGATGGCGTTCGGGCCGGCGGCGGGATTGGAACTGGCCGATCGGCTGGTGGCGTCGCCGGCGCTGAAAAATTACCACTTGCTGCCGAGCGTGCGCGGCGATTTCCTGGCCAAGCTCGGCCGGCTGGAGGAAGCGCGCGTGGAATTCGAGCGCGCTGCCTCGCTTACGCGCAACAGCCGCGAACGCACGCTGCTGCTGGCGCGCGCCAGGGATTGCATGCGCCGGCCTTGAACGGGCTCAGGCCGTTTTCGGGCTGGTCCATAAAACACCCTCGCAACCGTCTGTTTCGGGGGCGTTTTGCGTTGTGGCGGATTTTGAACGATTTCCTGCGGGAATTGCCTATGATCCTGATGTTAGAATCATTCCATTCATTCTCCGGGCGCCAACATCCCAGATGC
>DASYEK010000024.1:0-14148 GCA_036499085.1 Herbaspirillum sp.
GCCGATGGCGTCAGGCTGGCGCCGCGGGCGCGCGCGGCGGTCGTGACGCCGGCGCACCAGAGCCCGCTGTGCGTTTCCCTGTCCTTGCCGCGGCGCCTGGCGCTGCTGGATTGGGCGGCGAAAAACAAGGCATGGATCATCGAAGACGATTACGACGGCGAGTATCGCTACATCAGCCGCCCCCTGCCGGCATTGAAAAGCCTGGATCGCGACGACCGCGTGCTTTATTCGGGCACCTTCAGCAAGGTTTTGTTTCCGAGCATCCGGCTGGCCTATCTCGTCGTGCCCGAAACCCAGGTCGAGCGGTTCGAGCAGATCAGCCAGGCCTTTGCCGGAGGCAGTCCGCACCTGACGCAGGCCGTGGTCACGGCCTTCATCACCGAAGGGCATTTCGCGCGCCACATCCAGCGCATGCGAAAGCTGTATGCCGAACGGCGGGAAACCACCAGGGCCGGCCTGGAAAGCGTGCTGCGCAAGCATGCGCGCATCGATTCGCAGCCGGGCGGCATGCATCTGATTCTGCGCCTGCAAGGCGGACAGTCGGACAGCCGGCTGGTCGCGCGAATGTGGGACGACGGCATGCAAGGGGAAGCGCTGTCGGCCTGGACCATCGACAGCGCGCGCGCCTCGGCCTTGCTGCTCAATTTCACGAATATCGATTCCCAATGCACCGCCGAGAACCTCGGCAAGCGCATCCTGAAGCTGATATGACCTGGAAACAACAAATTATGGCCCAGTAATCAAGCCGAATCATGGTCCTTTTAATATGGGCCAAGATGCATCACGATAGAGTCTCTCGATTAATCACTACAAGGACTCATCATGACCAAGCGCATCGATTACAGCAAGGCTTCCCCTGAAGGTTACAAGCTGTTGGGCGCCGTGCACGCCTATCTGCATAAATCCGGCCTTGCGGAGGAGCTGATCGACCTGGTGTACCTGCGGATTTCGCTGATCAACGGCTGCGCCTTCTGCATCGACATGCATTCCCGCGATCTGCTCAAGCTCGGGGTCAGCGTCGAAAAGCTGGTGCTGGTTCCGGTATGGCATGAGGCCGGCGCGGTTTTCAGCCAACGCGAACGCGTGGCGCTGGCCTGGGCCGAAAGCGTAACGCGCGTGGCCGAAACCGGCGTGCCCGATGCCGATTATGCCGCCGCCGCCGCCGAATTCAACGACAAGGAACTGGCCGACCTGACCTATGCGATCGGATTGATGAATGCCTTCAACCGGCTGGGCATCAGCTTCCGCGTGCCGCCGGCCGCCGCCGCCAAGGCCTGATAGAGAATTGTCGTCGCAGTCACCTACTTCGCCCGACCATCGCGCCGGCAAATCAAGAAAAGGATCATATATGGCATGGATACTACTTGGCCTGGCCGGTCTTCTGGAGATCGCATTCGCGGTCTGCATGAAGTGGTCGGATGGCTTCTCGCGCCTGACCCCGGCACTGTTGACCATCGTCACCGCCTTGGCCAGCCTGACGCTGCTCTCGCAAGCGCTGCGTACGCTGCCGGTTGGAACGGCCTACGCGGTCTGGACCGGCATCGGCGCGGTGGGGATCGCAATCATCGGCATTGCCGTATTGGGCGACTCGGCCTCGCCGACGCGCTTGCTTTGCATCGGCCTGATCCTGGCGGGCATCGTCGGACTCAAGCTGGTTTCCGGAAACTGAGCCAGACGCGCGACGACCGAACACTTTTGGAGAAATGCATGACTTCTCGGATAGAAATCAAACATGTCGAAAGCGATGCCGAACTGGAGGCGTCCTTCCCGGTGATGCAGGAATTGCGGCCGCATCTGAATGACCGCGCTGCCTACGTCGCGCAGATTGCGCGGCAACGCACGCAGGGCTATCGCCTGCTGGCGGCATGGCGCGATGGGGCGGTCGCCGGCCTGGCCGGCTACCGGCTGCAGGAAAACCTCATATACGGCCGTTTTGTGTATGTCGACGACCTGGTGGTAACGGCCGCGCTGCATCGCGCCGGACTCGGCGAGCAATTGCTGCAGGCGGCGCGGCAACAAGCGGTTGAATTGAACTGCAAGCATTTTGTGCTGGATACCGGCTTGCATATGGCGCTGGCGCAGCGCTTTTATTTCCGCCAGGGGCTGCTGGCCCGCGGCATGCATTTTGTCGTGCCGCTGGTTTGAACACTTGGAGGCTGTTGCAAAATCAATCTGCGTTGTGCTTCTGTTTGCCGTGCAATCGCGCTGTCTGCGTCGGCGGGCCTGGCCATCTTGATTTTGCAACAGGCTTTTATTCTGGAATAAAGATGACACGCATATTACTATTGAACAGCGGGCCGCACGGCCGCACCAGCCACGGCTATCGCCTCGCAATGGAAGCGATTGCCGCGTCCGGCATCGACAACGCGCAAATCACCGAACGCGATCTGGTGGCCGCGCCGATTCCGCCGATCGGGCGTGACTACGCCATGGCAATCACCTCCGATACCGCCCATGATGCAAAAGCATTCGAATGGTCGGAACGCCTGATCGTCGAACTGGAACAGCACGACATGCTGTTCATCGTCACGCCGATGCATAATTTCACCGTGCCTGCCGCACTCAAGCTGTGGCTCGATTATGTGATCCGCTACAACCGCAGTTTTCATTCGACACCGGAAGGCAAGGTCGGACTGCTGCAGGACCGGCCGACCTTCGTGCTGGTCAGTTCGGGCGGTTTTCATGCGGGAGAGCGGGCCCGGCAGATCGACTTCCTTACACCCTACCTGCGTTATGCGCTAGCCTCGATCGGTATCGGCCAGGTGCATTTTTTCCTGCTGGAGGGATTGACCTTCGGGCCGGAAGCCGTAGTCCAGGCGATCGATAGGGCGCGTCCGCAATTGGCGGAGAAATTGCGGTTGGCCTGATATAAGCCATAGACGATATTGTATATTTATAATCTATAGCAAGTATATTGACAATATCGGTTATGGCTTATATATTGCCTTCATGGCTACCTATCCCATCCGTCTCACGGCGCAACTGCGCCAGCACCTGAAAGCATTCAGGACAGCCCGTAACCTGACACAGGCCCAACTTGGCGATATCGTCGGGGTGAGCCAGGCCCGCATCGCCGAAATTGAAGCGAATCCCGGATTGGTCAAATTCGAACAACTGATGCAGTTGTTATCCGCATTGGAAGTGACGATCCTCCTGGGTGAAGAAGCAAGCAAAGGGCAGGCCCTCGAGTCGGACTCGGCCGAGGACGCATCGCAGCGGCCGAAAAAGGGAATATGGTGACGCAGGCGCTCAAGGTCTGGATGAATGGAGAGCTGGTCGGCGCCTGGAGCGTCGTTCGCGACATCCATGCCTTTCGCTATGCGCCGGAATGGTTGACGTCTCCGAGGTGCAGATCGTTGTCGCAATCCATACCGATCAGCAGTTCGCTGGAAATCAAAGGCGAGGTCGTAAAGAACTATTTCGACAACCTCTTGCCCGATAACGAAAGAATCCGATCGCGCTTGCGGGCGCGTTTCAAAACCAGATCGACGGACATATTCGATTTATTGGACGCCATCGGGCGCGATTGCGTGGGCGCTGTGCAATTGCTGCCGGAGAATGCCGTGCCCGATGGTTGGAATCGCATCGAATGCGAGCCTTTGTCAGAGCGGCAGATATTGGCGATATTGCAGGCGGTTCCTGCCGACACCGCGCCGGAAAACATGCATGACGACGACCTGTTTCGGATTTCGATCGCGGGCGCGCAGGAAAAGACGGCATTCATCCGGCACGAGAACCGCTGGTGCCGCCCCCATGGCGCGACGCCGACAACGCATATATTCAAATTGCCGCTCGGTCTCATCGGTGGATCGAGGCGGGTGGACGCAATGGATTCGGTGCAAAACGAATGGCTATGCGCCGGGATCATGAGAACGCTGGGATTTCCGGTGGCACAGACATCGATGGCGCAGTTCGGCGGACAATCCGTATTGATCGTCGAGAGGTTCGACCGTGCGCCCGCCGACGGCGGCGCATGGATCGCCCGCTTGCCGCAAGAGGATTTTTGCCAGGCATTGGGGCTGCCGCCGCAGAAAAAATATGAAGCGGACGGCGGCCCCGGCATTGCGGAATGCATGCCGCTTCTCCAGAAGAGTCTGGAAAGAAGCGATGTGGCATTTTTCCTGAAAACGCAATTGGCCTTTTTCCTGCTTGCGGCGACTGATGGGCATGCAAAGAATTTTTCTATCTTCCTGAAGCCCGGCGACGCATATGAAATGACGCCGCTGTATGACATCCTGTCGATGTATCCCTATTTCGGAAACGGCCCGAATCAGTTCAACCAGCGCCATGCGGGCCCCGCCATGGCGCTGCGGTCAAAAAATGTGCACAAACATTTCTATACGATTCATGCTCGCCACTGGCGTCAATTGGCAATGGAGTATGGCGGGCAAGATATATGGAGCGGCATGCTGGAACTGGCGCGGCGCGTTAAACCGGCTCTGCTGGCGATGAAAACACAACTGCCTGACGGTTTCCCCAAACGGACATGGCTGGCGGTCTCCAAGGGGATGCACGGCGCCGCCGAGAAATTCCTGAGCGAAGCCGAGGCGCTGAAAGCGGCGCACTGAACCGCGCAAGAAAATCGACGATCGATCGGGCAAGCGTACGTTCCGTGGCGCCGCCGCTTTTTTCTTGATTCCCGGTATAGAATATCCAGCGCCGGCGCCAGATAGCATCAGTTGTCCCTCTCAATTCCAAATAGCGAGCGAACGATGAAGCGAATATCAAACGTAGTGTGGGGAAAAAATCCGATCCGTGCTCTTGCAGCGTTTTTGATGATCTTGTCGGGAGCTGCCATTCTGGCCGGTTGCGCAAGTCCCGGCCCGGGCGCAGGCAATGGCGGCGTCGGTCCATTGACGATCGCCAAGCAAGGCTACTTTTTTGTCGGCGGCAATTATGTGAAAAAAGATGGCGGCGAAGTGCTGGCCGGCCAGGCCTACGTCGATTATCAGATTCCGCAGGATCTCAAGCATCCGTATCCGATCGTCATGATTCACGGCTGCTGTTCGGCCGGCTCCAGCTGGAACGGCACGCCCGACGGCCGCGACGGCTGGGCGCAATACTTCCTCTCCAAGGGCTATGCGGTCTACATCATGGATCAGGTCGGCCGCGGCCGTTCGGCCTATGTCGACAGCGTCTATGGCCCGAACAATCCGAAGGCGCCCAAGTTCGTGGAGCGCGAATTCATCGCCTATGAACGCTACAACCTGTTCCCGCAAGCCAGGCTGCATACGCAATGGCCGGGCGCGGGGGTTGTCGGCGATCCGCTGTTCGATCAGTTCCAGGCCATGATGGAGCCGGACTTCAAGGATCGCACCTTGCGCGAAACGCTGAACCGGCATGCCGGCGTGGCCTTGCTCGACAAGATCGGGCCGGCGATCCTCATGGCGCATTCGCAAGCCGGCATCTACGCCTTCGGCATCGCCAACGATCGTCCGAAACTGGTCAAGGGCATGGTGATGGTGGAGGCGGCCGGCTCGCCGTTTCATGAGATCGCCAATGTCGGCGCGCCGAATTATTTCAAGGACCAGGGCATGAGCAAGCCTTGGGGCTTTACGCGCACGCCGGTCGATTTCGATCCGCCGCTGACCGCGCCCACGGACCTTGTCATCGAACAGCAGCAAAAACCGGATGCGCCCGACCTGGCCAGGTGCTGGCTGCAAAAAGAGCCGGCGCGCCAGTTGATCAAACTGAAGGGCATCCCGATCATGCTGCTGCATGCGGAGGCATCCTTCGCCATTCCCACCGCTCATTGCGGCTCGGCGTTCCTGACCCAATCCGGCGTGCAGAACGATTTCGTCAAGTTGTCGGACCTGGGCATTCACGGCAACGGCCATTTCATGATGCTGGAAAAGAACAGCCTCGATATCGCCGCCGTGGTGAACGACTGGCTGGCCAAACGCGTTGCGCCCGGCGAGGCGGCGCGCAGGAATTAGCTCGGATCGCAGCGACAAACCGGCATCGCGGCATCGCGGCATCGACTTTTGCGTGGGCAAATAAAATCCCGCATCCGATATCAGTAGATGCGGAAAATATTAATAAATATTAATGTCGTTGCCGGCGATGCGCATGTTTGCCTTCAGGATTTCGGTGATTTTTTATAACCATATGATTATAAACAATAAAAATTAATTCCTGCCGCTTTGTCCGATCCGGGCAAAGCGGCATTTCCCTGTGTATCTTTACAATTGTAACGGCGCTCGAGACGGCGGAACTTTTGCCGGGACTTCCGGGCAATTCGGCCGGATGCCGCAAAAACAGGGGATTGCGAGGCGATGCGGCATGGTTTTTCAGGAGCCGTGCGGCGCAATCTGGCCGGTTACATACGTTAACGAATGTATTACGTAGAATGACGCCTCGGTCATTCCGTAAGCCGGTTCCATGGTTTTCAGAACCGCCTTCTTTTATCCAGTCATCAAATTGAGGTCGCTTCATGCGCGTCGAATGGTCTTCCTTCCGCTTAGTCAGCGCCGCATCGCTTGCTGCCGCGTCTACCTTCATACTCGCGGCCTGCGGACAAAAGCAGCCCCCTGCCGCGCCGCCCGCGCCGGAAGTGGGGGTGTATACCGTGCAACCCACTTCGGTGCCGGTCACCAGCGAACTGCCGGGTCGCACCAGCGCCTTCCTGGTGGCGCAGGTGCGGGCGCGCGTGGACGGCATCGTGCTGTCGCGCGAATTCACTGAAGGCGCCGACGTCAAGGCCGGGCAGCGTCTTTATAAAATCGATCCCGCGCCTTATATCGCGGCGCGCAACAACGCCAAGGCGGCGCTGGCGCGGGCGCAAGCCAATCTTGTGACGCAGAACGCGCAAGTGGCGCGCTTCAAGATCCTGGTCGAAGGCAATGCGGTCAGCAAGCAGGAATACGACAATGCCGTTGCCGCCCAAGGCCAGGCCGCGGCCGACGTCGAAGCCGGCAAGGCCCAGCTCGATACCGCCACCATCAATCTCGGCTACACCGACGTGGTGGCGCCGGTGTCGGGCCGCATCGGCCTGTCGCAGGTCACGCCGGGCGCCTACGTGCAAGCCGGCGCGGCGACCCTGATGACGACCGTGCAGCAGCTCGATCCGGTGTATGTCGACATGGCCCAGTCCAGCGTGGACGGACTCAAGCTGCGCCGCCAGATCGACGAAGGACGCTTGCAGACCAGCGGCGCCAATGCCGCCAAGGTTTCGCTGACGCTGGAAGACGGCCGCGCCTATCCTGAAACCGGCAAGCTGCAGTTTTCGGATGTCAGCGTCGATGCCGGCACCGGCTCGATCACGGTACGCGCCATTTTCCCGAACAAGAAGCGGGTGCTGCTGCCGGGCATGTATGTGCACGCCAGGATCGACGAAGGCGTCAACGACAAGGCCCTGGTGGTGCCGCAGATCGGCGTGACGCATGACGCCAAGGGCCAGCCGACGGTGCTGGTGGTCGGCGCCGACGGCAAGGTTGAGGGCCGTCCGATCGTGACCTCCGGCACCTATGGCAGCAACTGGATCGTCGAGAGCGGATTGAATGCGGGCGAACGCGTGGTGGTCAATGGCGTCGACAAGGCCAAGCCGGGCATGACCGTCAAGGCCGTCCCCGCGAGCTTGCCGGCCGCGCCCGCGACGGCCGCCGACGGCTCCGCGCCGGTCAATGCCGCAAACGATGCAAACGGCGCCAATGCCGCCGCCGGCGTGCAGGCGCCTGCCGCTTCCCAATCATCCGGCTCGAAATAACCAGGAGCCAGCTTCATGGCAAATTTCTTTATCGATCGCCCCATCTTTGCATGGGTGATCGCCATTATTCTCATGCTGGCGGGTCTTGCGTCAGTGTTCAATCTGCCGATCGCGCAGTATCCGACCATCGCGCCGCCCGCCATTCAGATCAGCGCCAACTATCCGGGCGCTTCGGCCAGCACGGTTGAAAACACGGTGACGCAGGTCATCGAGCAGCAAATGAGCGGGCTCGATCACTTGCTGTACCTGTCGTCGACCAGCGACGATTCCGGCGCAGCCACCATCACGCTGACCTTCGCCGCCGGCACCAACGCCGACATCGCCCAGGTGCAGGTGCAGAACAAGCTGCAACTGGCCACGCCCTTGCTGCCGCAGGCCGTGCAGCAGAACGGCACCAAGGTCACCAAGTCCAGCAGCAGTTTCCTGCTGGCCATGGCGTTCGTGTCGACCGATCCGAACATGACCCGCAATGACTTGACCAACTATGTCGCGTCCAAGGTGCAGGATCAGATCAGCCGCATCGACGGCGTCGGTACGGTGCAGCTGTTCGGCTCGCAATATGCGATGCGGATCTGGCTCGACGCCAGCAAGCTGACCAACTACGCGCTGACGCCGCTCGACGTCAAGAATGCGGTTGCCGCGCAGAACGTGCAGATCGCCGCCGGCAGCCTGGGCGGCACGCCGGCGGTGCCGGGCCAGATGATGCAGGCCACCATCACGCAGTCGACCTTGCTGAATACGCCGGAACAGTTCGGCAACATTTTGCTGAAGGTCAATGGCGACGGCTCGCAAGTGCGCCTGAAGGACGTGGCGCGCGTCGAATTGGGCGCGGAGAACTATAACTTCGACACCAAATACAGCGGCCAGCCGACTGCCGGCTTCGGCATCCAGCTCGCCACCAACGCCAACGCGCTGGATACGGCCAATGCGGTGCGCGCGAAGATCCAGCAGCTTTCGAAATACTTCCCGCAGGGCATGTCGGTGAAGTATCCATACGACACCACGCCATTCGTCAGCCTGTCGATCGAGGAAGTGTTCAAGACCCTCCTCGAAGGCATCGTGCTGGTGTTCCTGGTGATGTATCTGTTCCTGCAGAATCTGCGCGCAACGCTGATTCCGACCATCGCGGTGCCGGTGGTGCTGCTGGGCACGTTTGCGATCATGTCGGCGGTGGGCTTTTCGATCAACGTGCTGTCGATGTTCGGCCTGGTGCTGGCGATCGGCTTGCTGGTGGACGACGCGATCGTGGTGGTGGAAAACGTCGAGCGGGTGATGTCCGAAGAGGGATTGTCGCCGCGCGAAGCGACGCGCAAGGCGATGGGCCAGATCACGGGCGCCCTCATCGGCGTGGCGCTGGTGCTGTCGGCGGTGTTCGTGCCGGTCGCCTTTTCCGGCGGCTCGGTCGGCGCCATCTACCGTCAGTTTTCGCTGACGATCGTGGCGGCGATGGTGTTGTCGGTGCTGGTGGCCCTGATCCTGACGCCGGCGTTGTGCGCCACCATCCTCAAGCCGATCGAGAAGGGCCATCACGTCGAGAAAACCGGTTTCTTCGGCTGGTTCAACCGCAACTTCAACAAGAGCCAGCAGAAGTATCACTCGGGCGTGCAGGCCGTTATTCGCCGTTCCGGCCGCTGGCTGATCATCTATGCCGCGATCATCGGCGCCGTCGCGCTGCTGTTCCTGCATATGCCGAAATCGTTTCTGCCGGATGAGGACCAGGGCAATATGTTCGTGCTGGTGCAGACGCCGACCGGCTCCACGCAGGAGAGCACCGCCAAGGCGCTGGACGACGTGACGCATTACCTGCTCAACGACGAGAAGGACATCGTCAGCGCGGTATTTACGCTGAACGGATTCAGCTTCGCGGCGCGCGGGCAGAACTCCGGGCTGGTGTTCGTGCAGATGAAGGACTATGCCGATCGCCAGGCCAGCAACCAGAAAGTGCAGGCGCTGGTGCAACGCATGTTCGGGCACTTCGGTTCGTACAAGAACGCCACCATCATCCCGATCAGTCCGCCGTCGATTCGCGAACTGGGCACTGCTTCCGGCTTCGACCTGGAGCTGGAAGACCAGGGCGGCGTCGGCCATGCCAAGCTGATGGAAGCGCGCGACATGCTGCTGGGCATGGCCGCGAAGGATCCGGCGCTGTCGCTGGTGCGGCCGAACGGCCTCAGCGATACGCCGAAATTCAAGGTCAACATCGATCGTGAAAAGGCGGACGCGCTGGGCGTGTCGCCGTCCGACATCGACCAGGCTTTCTCGATCGCATGGGGCGCTTCGTACGTCAACAACTTCCTCGATACGGACAACCGCATCAAGAAAGTCTACGTGCAGGGCGATGCCAAATATCGCATGAGCCCGGAAGACATCAACAAATGGTATGTGCGCAATGCGTCGGGCGGCATGGTGCCGTTCTCGGCCTTCGCCACCGGCGAGTGGACCTACGGTTCGCCGAAGCTCGAGCGCTACAACGGCATCTCGGCGGTTGAAATCCAGGGCGCGGCCGGACCGGGCAAATCCACCGGCCAGGCGATGGATGCGATCGAAGCGATCGCGGCCAAGCTGCCGCCGGGCATCGGCTACGAATGGACCGGCCTGTCGGCGCAGGAGCGCCAGTCCGGAGCGCAGGCGCCGATTCTTTACGCCATCTCGATCCTGGTGGTGTTCCTGAGCCTGGCCGCCTTGTATGAAAGCTGGTCGATTCCGTTCTCGGTGATCATGGTGGTGCCGTTGGGCGTGCTGGGCGCGCTGGTTGCGGTGGCGATGCGCGGGCTGGAAAACGATGTGTTCTTCCAGGTCGGCTTGCTGACCACGGTGGGGCTGTCGGCCAAGAATGCGATCCTGATCGTCGAATTCGCCCGCGATTTGCGCCTGCAGGGCATGGGCACGGTCGAGGCGGCCGTCGAGGCGGCGCGCCTGCGGCTGCGTCCGATCCTGATGACCTCGCTGGCATTCATCCTCGGCGTGCTGCCGCTGGCATTGAGTAATGGCGCCGGCTCGGCCAGCCAGCATGCGATCGGCACCGGCGTGATCGGCGGCATGCTGACGGCCACCTTCCTGGCGATTTTCATGATTCCGATGTTCTTCGTCGTCATCAGCAAATTCGGCAAGGGCAAGGACAAGCCCGTGCCGGGCACCACGGCCAATATCGAAGGACCGCATCATCCCGATGGCGGCGGCAGCGGCGGCGCGGTCGCGGAGGGACATTGAGATGACGATCAAACACACCGCGGTCTCGACCACCATCGCCGTTGCTGCTGCCCTGCTGGCGGCCGGCTGTTCGCTGCAGCCGACTTACCAGCAGCCGGCGGCGCCGGTATCCGCCTCGTTCCCGCAGGGCGGCGTCTACGATGCGCAGCCGGGCTCGGCGCACGGCGGCACCAAGCTGGCGGCGGCCGACATCGGCTGGCGCGACTTCTTCGCCGATCCGCGCCTGCAGCGCATCGAGGAATTGGCGCTGAAGAACAATCGCGACCTGCGTGTCTCGATGCTGAACGTGGAAGCGGCACAGGCGCAGTACCAGATCGTGCGCTCCGGGCTGTTTCCGTCGGTCGACGTCGCGGCATCGAAAGACCGTTCGCGCACGCCGCTGAATCTGTCGTCTTCCGGCCGCACCGTGTCGAACACTTATTCGGTGGGGTTGAATGCGTCGTGGGAAATCGATTTCTTCGGCCGCATCCGCAGCCTGAAGGACCAGGCGCTGGCGCAGTATCTGTCGACCGCCGAGGCGCGCAAGGCGGCGGAAATCTCGCTGTTGTCGGCGGTAGCGTCGCAATACCTGACCATGCTGGCCTATGACGACCAACTGGTGGTGACGCGCAATACCCAGGCTAACGCACAAGAGTCGTATCGCATCGCCAAGCTGCAGTTCGATACCGGCACCGGCTCCGAGCTGGATCTGCGACAGTCGCAAGGCATCCTCGAACAGGCTTCGGCAAATCTGGAAGCGCAACTGCGTCTGCGCGCGCAGGCGGAAAACGCGCTGGTATTGCTGGTCGGCCAAGCCTTGCCGGACGACCTGCCCGCGGGCTTGCCGCTAGACAGCCAAAATCTGCTGGCCGATATCCCGGCCGGCTTGCCGTCGGACCTGTTGACGCGGCGGCCGGACATTGCACAGGCCGAGCAGGCATTGCGCGCTGCCAACGCCAACATCGGCGCGGCGCGCGCGGCATTCTTTCCGCGCATATCGCTGACCGGCGCGCTGGGCACCTTGTCGCCTACCTTCGGCGGCCTGTTCGGTAGCGGATCGAGGTCGTGGTCGTTCTCGCCGCAACTCTCGGTGCCGATTTTCGAAGGCGGTTCCAACGTGGCCAATCTGCAATTGGCGCAAGTCGAAAAACGCATCGAAATCGCCAATTACGAGAAGGCGATCCAGACCGCATTCCGCGAAGTCGCCGACGGCCTGGCCGCGCGCGGCACGTATGACAATCAGATCGGGGCGCTGGAACGCTATGCGGCTTCGCAGGACCGCCGCCTGGCGCTATCGAATCTGCGCTATCACAACGGCGTCGACAGCTACCTGGCCGTGCTGACCGCGCAGACCGATCTGTACAACGCGCAGTTGTCGCTGATCAGCGCGCGGCTGCAACGGCTGACCAACCTGGTCGATCTCTATCAATACCTGGGCGGCGGCTGGATCGAGCATACCGGCGACCAGCCGCGTCCGGCGGATAGTTGATATGGCCGGCAGTCAGGGACCGCGGCGGGGCTGAAGCGCATGGCGAGGCATACCAAGAAAGAAGCGCTTGAAACGCGCAGCCGCATCCTGGATGCCGCCGAGGATGTATTTCATGCGCAGGGCGTTTCGCAAACCTCGCTGGCCGATATCGCCGCCGCCGCCGACCTGACGCGCGGCGCGATTTACTGGCATTTCGAAAACAAGAGCGATCTGTTCAATGCCATGTGCGAACGGGTGAAGCTGCCGCTGGACGAAATGATGAGCGCCGCCACCGAAACCCGCGCCAGCGATCCGCTCGGACAATTCCTTGAGGATGCCGTGATGGTGTTGCGGCATGTGGCGCACGACCCGCGCTCGCGCAAGGTATTCGATATCCTGTTCAACAAATGCGAATACGTGGCGCCGGACGATCCGATCGTGCTGCGCCAGCGCGAAAGCTTCATGGCCGGCAAGGCCAAGATCAAGAAGATGCTGGCGCATTCGATCGAACAAGGGCAACTGCCGGTCGACCTGGATATCGACCTGGCCTATGTGATGGTACACGCGACCTTCTCGGGGCTGCTGCACGACTGGCTGTTCTCGCCGGGAAATTTCGATCTGTCGCGCGATGCCGAACGGTTGTTTTCCGCGACGATCCATATGCTGCGCATGGCACCGACCTTGCGCAAGCCGTCCGCCTGACGTCAACAACCTGACGCCGCTTGCCGGAGCTGTCAAGCCAGGTTGATCTCGACTTCGATGTTGCCGCGTGTCGCCTTGGAGTACGGGCAGATCTGGTGCGCGCCGTCGACCAGGGCGCGGGCTGTCTCGCCGTCGATGCCCGGCAGGTTGACGTTCAGCCGCGCCTGCAGGAAAAAAGCGCCGTCGACATTGCATAAATCCACTTCGGCCGCCACGGTCAGGTCCGCTGGCAGCTTGACCTTCAGGTTGGCGGCGGTGCGGCCCATCGCGCCGATGAAGCAGGCCGACCAGCCCGCGGCGAACAGTTGTTCCGGATTGGTGCCCGTGCCGGTGCCGGGCGAGCTCAGCTGGATGTCCAGGTTGCCGTCCGAACTGCGCGCGGCGCCGTTGCGGCCGCCGGAAGTAGTCAGGGTCTTGCCGGTGTAGAGGACTTTGCTGGCTTGGCTTGTCATGATGAATCCTTATGAAATGGGATCGAAATGGGATTGAGCTGGGAAACCGGTGATTTATATCGCATCCGATTTAATCGAATGCGTTTAATAATATCGTGTCGAAAAAATATGTCAAGCGGTTTCGATTAAATCGCATACGATTTATTCGATATATAATTCGGTTTTCTTCTTTCTAGGCAAGGATGCAGAATGAAACGTGCGACGCCGCAGTCCAAACCGGCAGCAGCCCGGGACAATCCCAAGCTCGCGGATTTCCTGTGCTTTGCGATCTATTCCGCCAATCTCGCTTTCGGCAAGGCCTACAAGCCGATCCTGGAGTCGCTGGGGCTGACCTATACGCAATACATTACGATCATCGCCCTATGGGAGCAGGACAACCAGACCGTCAGCGGCCTTGGCGAAAAGCTGTTCCTGGAATCGAATACTCTGACGCCGATCCTGAAGAAGCTCGAAGGCATGGGTTATCTGCGCCGGCAACGCGGGCTGGCCGACGAGCGCCAGGTGCTTGTCAGCTTGACCGATGCCGGACGCGACTTGCGGGAAAGAGGCCTGGGCGTGAACCTGGTGGACGCCTGCGGATTGTCCGCGGAAGAATTTCCCCGGATGCAGGGCGCCATCGTCGAGCTGCGCGA
>DASYEK010000025.1:0-3799 GCA_036499085.1 Herbaspirillum sp.
GCCGGCACGCTGCTCAGTTACCATATCGACGGCGCCACCGGGCCCTGCATCGTGCTGATCCAGGCCGGCGTCTTCATCCTGGCGTTTCTGTTTGCGCCCAAGCGCGGCATCCTGGCGCTGCGCGGGATGGCGGCTTGTTGAACTATCAGAACATCAGGCCGTGGCGCAATAAGGAAATTCAATCCGGCTCTGCGAGGCGCATTCGCGCATGGCGCCGATCAGGACCAGCATATCCGGCGTCGGAATGAAATCCGAACGCATCATCAAGCCGGTCGAACGCGCATTCATACCGATCGATTCTTCCGCGCTGTGGGAAGGCTGCGACAGCCGGATCAGTTCGCCCGCCTTGACATCCTGCTGCACGGCGCACCACGGCACGAACCAGATCGCGTCGCTATTGAGCGTATAAGTGCGGCCGAAGGAGATGCTGGGGCTTTCGATGAAATTGGCTGCCGGACGAATGTTCAAGGCCATGGCCAGCGGCGCGGCGGCATGGCGGTTGGCCGATGTCTTGGGCGGCAGAATGGAAAGATATGGCAGCGCCTTGTCGCCTCCCGCAGACGGCGACGCCAGCATCGGATGTCCCGGACGCACCACGACCACCAGGGGATCCGAATACAGATATTCGAACGACAGCCCGACCATTTTTTCCGGATCCAGATGCCGGCACAGCACCAGGTCGAATTCGCCTTCCCGCAATTGCTCCATCAGGAAGCGGGTAGGGCCGGTCAGGACGCTGACCTGGATATTCGGAATCAGGCGATTGAACGCCATCATTACCTGCGGCACGAACGCAACGCTCATGCCCTGCGTCGCGCCGACACGGATCACCGGATTACGGGCGGTCTTGGCCGGTCCCATGAAATCCGACGCCTGTTGCAAGGCGCTGACCGCCGCGCCCGCGTAGGTGGCGAATATTTCCCCTTGCGGCGTCATCTGCGTGCCTCGGCGGCCGCGTTCGAACAGCGGCATTTCGAGCATCTCTTCCAGTTCCTTGATGGTCTTGGAAACCGCAGGCGCGGTGATCGACAAGGTCACCGAGGCTTTTTGCAGGCTGCCTTGCCTGGCCACCGCCAAAAAGCATTGGAGATGCCGGAATTTGATACGTCCGTCTATCATGGGTCCCACCATTTTTATAATTGTCGACGCCGTCTCCAGCGTCCGGGCCGCGCATCCTCATGCCGTGCCGGTCTTGCAAGCTTGTAATAGTACTGCAATGGCACCATGCCATCTACTCATGCACCCAGGTGTCTTCGATCTGCAGCTTGCGCATTTTTCCTATAGTATTTTCCACGTTCCAGAAATCGAATCCGCCGGCTCTTACTCCACCGGCGCAGCGCCTTCCTTCGCGAATTCGCGCGCAACCCAATCCAGGAACACGCGCACTCGCGGCGAAAGCTGCCGGCTGCGCGCGTACATGATCGACACCGGCATCGATGGCGGCGGCGTGTTTTCCAGCACTTGCACCAGGGCGCCGCTTTTCAGGTCGTTTTCGATGTGGAAGCGCGGCACCTGCGCCAGTCCCAGGCCGAGCCGGATTCCGGCCAGATAACTTTCGGTGCCGGTCACCGACAGGATGCCGGGCAGCGCCACCGTCTTGCCTTGCCCCTGTTCGATGAATTCCAGCGGCGTGATGTTGCCGGTGGTGATGGAGCGCAAGCCGACCACCCGGTGACCGGCCAGCGAGGCGATATCCTTTGGCATGCCGAAGTTTTCCAGATAATGCGGCGTGGCGCAGGTGATCCGCTCCAGCATCGCCACGCGGCGCGCCACCAGGTCGCTGTCGCGCAGATGGCCGTAGCGCAATGCGCAATCGACGCCCTCCTGCACCAGATCGACCCAGCGGTCGCTTTCGCTCATCGACAGTTCGATTTGCGGATAGCGCGCAAAGAAATCGGGCAGGCCCGGCATCAGGAAATGCCGCGCCAGCGTTCCCTGCACTTCCACCCGCAGCAAGCCTTTCGGTTGCGCGCCCTTGAAAGCGCCGTCGGCATCCTCGATGTCGTCCAGGATGCCGACGCAGCGGCGGTAATAGGCTTCGCCATCCAGGGTCGGCCGCACCACCCGGGTGGTGCGCTGCAAGAGGCGCGCGCCCAGCCGGTTCTCCATCTCGTTGACGACTTTGGTCGCAGTGGAGCGAGGTACTTCCATATCGTTTGCCGCCGCCGTAAAGCTGCGGCGCTCGACAATCCGGACAAACAGCCGCATTGCATCTAATCGATCCATGAAAACACCTATTGTTCGCGGAGGGGAAACAAGGAGTGTCATTTTAGACCGATTATCTTTGCCTTGGGAAGGCGCATAGTTCTCTCACGCCGCAACGTTCTGCGGCCTTCCATAGGAGAAAAAACCATGAATACCCAAACGAAAGCTGCAGATCAGGTTGCCGATACCGGCGCCAAGGCCGCCAACAAGGTCGCCATCGTCACCGGCGCGTCCCGCGGCATCGGTGCTGCCATCGCGCAACGCCTGGCGCGCGACGGCTTCACCGTCCTGATCAACTATGCCGGCAGCGCTGCCGAAGCCGAAGCGCTGGCGGCCTCCATCGAAGAAGCCGGCGGCCGCGCCATCACCGCCCAGGCCGATGTCAGCGACGCCGGCGCTGTGGCGCGCATGTTCGATGCGGCCGAAGCGGCATTCGGCGGCGTTGACGTGCTGGTCAACAATGCCGGCATCATGAAGCTGGCCACGCTGGCCGAAAGCGACGACGCGCTGTTCGACAGTCAGATCGCCATCAACCTCAAAGGCGTGTTCAACACCATGCGCGAAGCATCGCGCCGCCTGCGCGACGGCGGCCGGATCGTCAACCTGTCCTCGAGCGTGGTCGGCCTGTACCAGCCGACCTATGGCGTGTACGCGGCGGCCAAGGCCGGCGTCGAAGCGATGACGCATGTGCTGACCAAGGAACTGCGCGGCCGCAACATCACCGTCAATTGCGTTGCTCCCGGTCCGACCGCCACCAGCCTGTTCCTGGACGGCAAGCCGCAGGAAGTCATCGACCGCCTGGCCAAACTGGCGCCGCTCGAGCGCCTGGGCCAACCGGAAGATATCGCGGCGGCTGTGGCGGTGCTGGCCGGCCCCGATGGCGCATGGATCAACGGCCAGGTATTGCGCGCCAACGGCGGCATCATCTGATTCTGATTTTTATACGATTACAGGAGCAAGCATCATGAATAAAGTCATCCTCATCACCGGCGCTTCCAGCGGTTTCGGCCGCCTGACCGCCGAAGCCCTCGCCAGGGCCGGCCACACCGTCTATGCATCGATGCGCGAGACCCTCGGACGCAATGCAGCGCAGGTACGGGAGATCGCGGCATTTTCAAGAACGCATGGCGTCGATCTGCGCACCGTGGAGCTGGACGTGCTGTCGCAGGACTCCGTGGACGCCGCCATCGAACGGGTGATTGTCGACGGCGGCCGCCTCGATGTCGTCATGCACAACGCCGGCCACATGGTGTTCGGCCCGGCCGAGGCCTTCACGCCGGAACAATATGCGCAGCTCTATGACGTCAACGTGCTGAGCACGCAACGGGTCAACCGCGCCGTGCTGCCGCATATGCGCCGCCAGCGGCAGGGCCTGGTGCTATGGATTTCCAGCAGCAGTTCGGCCGGCGGCACGCCGCCTTACCTGGCGCCGTATTTCGCGGCCAAGGCGGCGATGGATGCGATCGCGGTGCAGTATGCGCGGGAGCTGTCGCGGTGGGGCATCGAGACTTCGATCATCGTGCCGGGCGCGTTCACCGGCGGCACCAATCATTTCTCGCATTCGGGCCGTCCCGCCGATGCGGCGCGCGCGGCG
>DASYEK010000026.1:0-22608 GCA_036499085.1 Herbaspirillum sp.
CAAAGCTCTGCCACTTTCACACCGGTTTCCGCTTCTTTTAATACGCCAATGATCTGCTCTTCAGTGAATCGATTCTTCATGCTTGCCTCCCTAAGGGCAAACTCTACATTATTGCCGTACTAATCTGGGGGAGCAGGTCAAATCGGGAAAAAGTAAGGCTGAGATTGCTGAAACTCTTAGTGTAGGGCTGTCAACGATTTCATCCTGGATGAAAAAACACAAAACGTTTGCTGAGTTGTTTAATAAATAGAATGGCCTAGCAGAAATCAATGATCTTCATTGATTTTCAATAATAAAAAATAGTAAGAAGAACTGTGCCCGCTCCTAGAAATTTGTCTTAGTGGGCAATTAAAAAAGGTGTTTGCCGGAAAGTTTGAGGCAATAGGCATGTATGCGCGGTCTTCCGAGTTCGTCCTTCGCAATGCCTTTAGAATAATTATGATGATATGCCTGTGGCTGTGAGTAAATTAGCTCGGCATGTCCGCCAAGTCTCATATACGCCATTGCCATTCCAAGTGCATGAGGCTTTGGTCCTAGCGGTAGTAAATCAAGGTCTCGGTTTTCTCCCCAGGCGAGCACACGTTCAAATACTTCGAACGCATCCATCCCGTGAATCCTATGAATTTCTGTATTTCTTGGAATGTCTTGGGGCATTAGCATTGAGAGAAGGTTCCAATTCCTTCGAAAGGCCGGCGATGCGGGAGGGAATGGGAAAAGAAAATCTAATTTCACATGTTTAGCCTGCTCTAATAGTTCTTCCACGCTAAGAGGCATATAACCTACACCGACGATCATCCGAGGTTTTTCCCGGGCGGCGTGCACCCGCCCAAATCCTTGTAGAGCGGTTGGTGGCAGCGCATTTTCACATAACGCTGATTCCGGATATTCCTTTGCACTGGTGTAAGTGACCACCAAATTTTTCACGATGGGACTATTTGTGAGTTGCTTCAGCGCAAACAGGAAGAATCGCTTTGGGATAGTAGTTATGTCTAAAAGAACGGATTCAAAACGGTCTGGATTAAGAGATTCGATTCGAATTTGTGATCCTAGCTGCCCTAACAAATTCGTATTAATAACGTGGTGACTTGGACCGGTCAGATGTTTTTGTAGCAAATTGAAGTTTTTTTCAACAAATGGTTCAGCTATCGTCCATAGATCTGATGGAGGATTCGTAATACGTAGTAGCGCTGACGAATTAACGGGGTTATTAGTGGTACTCATCCATTCTATGAGTGCGGTACATCTATCCTCAAATGAGGATGAGGTTACGACATGCCATTTGCTAATATTGGTACGGGGGAGTAGCCATTCGATTGGACCCCAAGGCTTCAATTTCATAGAATTACATTCCCAAGAAGCCAAGTTGTGCTTCATCTTGTGCTGCTGTCGATTCGTCTGCAGATGGGCCCGAGCGCTTTTGATCCGTGTATATACGTTGCAACTCGACCAATGAAGTGTATATCGGCTCTTTTGTTCTAATATGCGGTATTCGAAAAAGTGGGCAAAGCAACGGGTGTAGGTACCACTTTATCCTTTGCGCTTGATCCTTAGCTTTCGTGGTATGCGCGGACTCCAATAGATCTCCATGGTCTCTGCAAGCCTTGATGGTACCCACAAGCGCAGCATCTAATGTGAGTTCCGATTCTAGTAAGCTAAAGCCAGAATGGCCCGGATAGGATAAAGAATGATCATCAAGCATTCGTCGTCTAAACCATCTTCCTAATGCGCTGACTAGACGTGTTCGCTGATCTGCTTCAAGACCGACTTGAATTTTCTTAAACCAAATTTGGCTTGCCTCCGCGATACCTATCACTTGGTCGTCGATGGAGAAATTTGGCAAAACAACACGCCCTTCTGCATCATCGGGATTTCGACGTTGCCAAGTTGCCCAGATTGATTTGCAAATTGTCATAAAGGCCAAAATGTTATGGCCGGCGAGGTCTACAATTTGCCTTTCACCGCTCCAGATCAAAGCTTGTTGACGTTCACCTGCTAATCGCATAAGGGCGATTTCATTGCGCTCCTTTACCCACCATGGATTTTTTCGCCATGGCTTATCATGGGCCCGGGTACCATCTTGCGGGATTCGATGGTTTTTTTGCAATCTTTGGCGTAACCATGCCTCACCAAATTTCGCCTCAAGCGGTTCGTTGTTTAGCCACAGCGTATCTAAATAGGTTTTCCATTGGGGAGCCCAGGACGAATCGGCATGAACCAAACTCGCAGAATCACCCGCGTATAGGCGGGCTCGCTCAACTGGTTCTAGAGAACGCCCAAAAAGGGATTCCATCGCTGAGCCACTATATTTAAAGCTAGCGGCTTCAAGTCGCTTATTTACCACGTCTGTTGCAAACGCTGGAAATTTCCAACCTTTAGAATGCTCCCCTCGGCGCAGGATAAAATCAAGATCGACTACGCTGTAGTCACGCATTTCTTCTAATGGAGCACCACTTCCCCACGCGGTGACATCGGTTGCCCATGCATAATGGCGCGTTCCGATCCGGTAAGCCACTCTTGGATCGCGTCTGGCTAGAGCCGAATTAATTACTTGTCGAAAAACATTTCCTAGACGACTGTGGCGTTCTAGCTCAAACAATTCTTCATGCTGGTCAATACGAAGTAAAACCAGCGTATCAGGAGGAATCACCTTTGATTCTCGAAGGGCCGTAGCAAGTTCAGCCATGGGTTCTCCCGCAGGCGATCTCGATCTTTCAAGCTCAGACGGAAGTTTGTCAGTGTTGTAATTAAAGTAATTTCTATGAGCCCGCAGGCGGTCTTCAAGACTGATAACGGCCTGATCAATGTTCGAGCATCCGGAGCTAATCAAACCCGACCATGCAGCGCCGCTAAAAAGTCCATTAAATAATTTTTTTTGAGCGCTTTCACTGAGATCGATCGTAACTTCCTCAATTACCCCTAGTTGTTTAATTTGCTCATTTGCGAGGTAAATAATATTTTTCAGAAGATCTAGACAAAGCAGACTATTGAGATAGTCAGCAAAAGTTGCTGCAATAATTTGCAATCTTTGATCACTAGCTATCTCCTCAGAACGTGCGGCTACCAATGACGCATTTTGTCTAGTTAGTTGAACCCCGGCCGAAATAAATTTTCTTTGTTTTATTGGTACTGGATAGCTTGTGTTGCTGTGGGCGTATGCAACTCTTGTCGATGTCTCCAAGAGATTAAGCAGCATACTTTTCCCGCTCCCTTGGCGACCTTTTAATATTACATGACCACTCGAAAATAATTCCTCTGCGTCGGCTACAAGTAGCGGACTAAACATTTGAACATATGCGTTGGGATCCAAAATCTCTGTTACCCAAAGATCGTGAAAAGGATTGTCGAATCTAAGTGCAACCATTATGTTCTTCCATGTCGAGGAAATAAGGGAAATGGCCAAGTAAATGTACGAGTATGGAATATGGGCGGCACATTATTTGGACAGTTACTATATGAGCTGGCCAAACTGCCTACACCATTGTACCCATACGCGCTGCCCTTAAATTTCCCTTTTTTATGCCCATTTTCCATCGCGAGTCTAAGGGCTTTAAAAGAAAAAGGCTCGTTTTGTGACGGGATTTCTCTGACGAGGCAGTCTGCCTCCAGTATCACCACCGGTTTATAAGATAGTCGATCTTTCGAATCGGCTGCGAGTAGTTGAAGCTTTTCATGGCCGGGATGGCAAACGACAAGTGGTACAAGCAAAATAGGCCCGGGAAATGCATCTAAAGCAAATTTAGCGGTTTTTTCACATTGGGTACCTGATCCTACGAAGTCTTCAAAAAGGACAAGATATTTTAGATCGTTTTTTTTTGCGTATTTTCCGATCTTTTCTTGATCTCCTAGCGTTTTCAGACTTAGCCAATCAGGACGTAAGTCTTGTCCGTTAAGATCAGTCCGATGTAGAAGGCTATTAATTCTTAAACTGTCAGTAATTGGGCAAGGCCAAGTGTGGATAATTTCGGTGCGTAAAAGTTTTTGAAATTGTCCAGAAAAAATGTTGAGTTTCGCTTGATCGGCAAGCCAAGGAAGCAATTTATGCTGCACGGCGCAGCGGTATAGCTCATCGGTCTCTTGTTGGCCTATGAAAAAGAAGTATCGTAATGAATGAAAGGCGCTCCATCTATCTTCTGGATCATCAAATCCACCAATCCATCGGTCTAGCCGACTAATAAATGGTATCCCCGCCTCGCTTGGTGACGCCTTGGCAGGTTCATATTGATTAAATAAAAATTCTGCCTGAAGTTCATATAGCCGCTTTAGTCTAATTGTGTAGTCACCCCGCTCAATGGTGGACTTCATCCATTCGTCAATCGTACTATTTCGATTTTTCATAGAATTTGGCGCATGAAATTTGGCGGATAGTGAAATGGAATTCTGCCGTAACGGTACACCTATCGATGCAGTAAACCGCGGACTACGTTTGCTACATATTTCGCCATTGGTGGCGGGACAGCATTTCCAATCATCTTAAAACTATCAACAGAACGGCCGGGAAACTTGAACCAATCTGGAAACCCTTGTATTCGAGCGGCTTCTCGGACGGTAAAACTTCGGTGTTCCGAAGGATGTAAAAAATATCTTGGATCGCCAAAGCGAGTGTCAACGGTCAGCGAGACGGAATTCCAATCAAGGCGACGATATTTACCATTGAATGTATTTGCTAAATCAAATCGACCATCTAAAGCTCGCAAATAACCTTTCTTCAAAAGACTTTCAACTAAAGCTGGAGCGCGCGATCCTACTTCTCTTTGAAGCGAATCCATCGATACTGGATCTGCATCTCCAAAAGCTCGAAGGCGCTCCGTTCTGCGTAATTTCATTGTGGTTTGCAGCAATAATTTTTCTGGCTGAGTCGTCTTCCCAAATACTTCTGGAATCTCCCACGTATGAACGGAAGCGGCACCTCCTCGAACGTTGCATAATTTCTGCCCGCGATCAATGCGACTCGATATGGCGAAGTGAGGGGATCCAGGGATTAGGAATTTCTTGTCGTGCTGAGGTAGTCCGTCGATCTGATCCAAAACATCAATGAGAGTTTTGTTTCGAACAGGTGTCATGTCTAGCTTGGGTTCCCGTGCCCCCGTCCAGGCCAGCATAATTAATCGAGAACGTAATTGAGCTAATCCCAGCTCCGATGCGTTAAGTTTCAGGGTCACGGTGGAATATCCTGCGGATCGCAGCATATGTTCCAATGTCTCCCAATAAACTTTATGTTCGCCGGACAGAGCGCCAACTACATTTTCTGCAATAAAAACTTTGGGCTTGACTTGAATTGCTAGTCTACCCGCTTGTAAAAGTAAGGAGTTGCGAGGGTCATGCAATTCTCGCTTGCCCGCAGTGGAAAAGCCTTGACAGGGCGATCCAGCAACTACGACAGGTGGAACGCCATGCTTTATTAATTGCTCTTTAGTAATTTCACGGAGGTCTGCGACGACACCTGACGGACCAAGATTCATCCGATGAATTTCGATAACTTTTTTATCAATATCGAACGCTTGTTTGCATGTAAAGCCTGATTCAATGAACCCAGCATCGAGCCCGCCGCAGCCTGAGAATAAGCTAATAAAACTTGGTTTCGAGGTCATTTCCTATCGATTCTTTGATATTGGCCGACTGGGCTAAACGGATATTGTCCGCTAAGCAAGCCAAAATGACTAATTCAATTGCTCAGAAGGCAACTTGCGCCTCTGGACTGTTGGGCCCAAACAACGTCGGCCGGGAAAATTGAAGAAGTTTCATAGGAGATTGCATGAATATGGTGAGACTCGATTACTGGTGGAGGAGCTGGACCGCGAGGGGGAACTAGCTATCCATGATGTCTAAAAACTCGTTCCGCTTAGGTTCGATCATCTCAACTAATGCGGCAAAAATCTCACCTTCTCTGGCAATAATCTCAACTTCCGTGTCACTCAACGATGAAATTCGCCTCTCCAACATCGAAATTAAATATATCGTACAATTACGATATTAATTTCCAGAAACGACGATATTAACTTCGTGGTAACTCGAAATACGAAAATCCATCAGTCTCTATCAGTCGGGTGCATCAAGCAGGCAACCGCATAACGTGACAACGCAACAATGCAACAACGCCATGCAAAGGCAAGCTCATGACCAAGAAGTCGAAAACAGTATGCGTGCAGGGAGTCGACTGCGACGCCATCCACAAGGCGCTGGCCAACCCGATGCGGCGGCAGATCCTTGCCTGGCTCAAGGAGCCGGAAGTGTATTTCCCGGACCAGGACCATCCGCTGGACTCGGGCGTCTGCGCCGGCCAGATCGACGACCGCTGCGGCTTGTCGCAATCCACGGTTTCGGCCCATCTGGCGACGCTGCAGAAGGCCGACCTGATCGTGCCGCGCAAGGTCGGGCAATGGATCTTCTATAAACGCAACGAAGCGGTGATCCAGGCTTTCCTGGATGCGATCAACGGCGGCCTGTAATCAAGCAATCTCAATCAAGCAATCCCAAATCCAATCCCAAGGAATTTTCATGCCTCTCGCTCTACTTGTCCTCGCGCTCAGCGCCTTCGCCATCGGGACGACGGAATTCGTCATCATGGGCTTGCTGCCGGACGTCTCGCGCAGCCTCGCGGTGTCGATTCCAACCGCCGGCTGGCTGATCAGCGGCTACGCGCTCGGCGTGGCGATCGGCGCGCCGATCATGGCGGTCGCCACCGCCTCGCTGCCGCGCAAACGCGCCTTGCTGATCCTGATGGCGATTTTCATCGTCGGCAATCTGCTGTGCGCGCTTGCCGTCGATTATGGCTTCCTGATGGCCGCCCGCATCGTCACGGCGCTGTGCCATGGCGCCTTCTTCGGCATCGGTTCCGTGGTGGCGGCCAGCCTGGTGCCGGAAAACCGTAAGGCGTCCGCGGTGGCGCTGATGTTTACCGGCCTGACCCTGGCCAACGTGCTCGGCGTGCCGCTCGGCACCGCGCTGGGCCAACTGGCCGGCTGGCGGATTCCGTTCTGGGGCGTGGCGATACTCGGCGTGCTGTCTTTCATCGGCCTGTGGCGCGTGCTGCCGTCCGGCCGCGATTCCGAAAAGGCCGACCTGCGCGCCGAAATCCGGCAACTGCGCAGCGCCGGCATCTGGGCCGCCTTGTCGACCACGATGCTGTTCTCGGCGGCGGTGTTCGCGCTGTTCACTTACGTCGCGCCGTTGCTGGAAGACGTCACGCAGGTGTCGCCGCATGCGGTGACCTGGACGCTGTTCCTGATCGGCATCGGCCTGACCGTCGGCAATTACCTCGGCGGCCGCCTGGCCGACTGGAAGCTCGGCGCGGCCCTGACCGGAATCTTCCTCGCGCTGGCAGTGGCGAGCGCCTTGCTGCGCTGGACCAGCCCGGGCCTGCTGCCGGTCGAAATCAATCTGTTCCTGTGGGCTGCGATCGGGTTTGCGGCGGTGCCGGGCCTGCAAGTCAATGTGATGATCTTCGGAAAGGCCGCGCCGAACCTGATCGCCACGCTGAATATCGCCGCATTCAATGTCGGCAATGCGCTGGGCGCCTTTGTCGGCGGCCTGGTCATCAGCCAGGGCTTCGGCCTGCAGGCGGTGCCGTTGGCGGCAGCCGGCCTGGCGCTGGCGGCGCTGCTGACGATGCGCATCTCGGAATACTTCGCGCGGCGCCTGCACGCCGATCGCACCGCCGCCGCGCTGGCGACCGGCGCGGCCTGCTGACGCAATTTCGGCAGTTCGGACAATTCATCACATTTTTTCAACGCACATTTTTGGAGTACACATGCCTACCTTATTCGACCCTATCAAGATCGGCGCATTCGATCTCCCCAACCGCGTCATCATGGCGCCGCTGACCCGTTCGCGCGCGGTCGGCCCGGGCCGCGTGCCGAACGACCTGATGGTGCAGTACTACACGCAGCGCGCCAGCGCCGGCCTGATCATCAGCGAAGCCACTTCGGTCACGCCGCAGGGCGTCGGCTACGCCGATACGCCAGGCATCTGGTCCGACGAGCAAGTCGCCGGCTGGAAGAAAATCACAGGCGCGGTGCATGCCGCCGGCGGCAAGATCGTGCTGCAGCTGTGGCACGTCGGCCGCGTTTCCGATCCGAGCTTCCTGAACGGCGATCTGCCGGTGGCGCCGAGCGCGGTCAAGCCTGCCGGCCACGTCAGCCTGTTGCGTCCGCAGCGCGAATTCGTCATGCCGCGCGCGCTGGCGCTGGATGAAATCCCGGGCATCGTCGCGGCTTATCGCAAGGGCGCCGAAAACGCCAAAGCGGCCGGTTTCGACGGCGTCGAAGTGCATGGCGCGAACGGCTATCTGCTCGACCAGTTCCTGCAGGACAGCACCAACAAGCGCACCGATATCTACGGCGGCTCGCTGGAAAACCGCGCGCGCCTGATGCTGGAAGTCGCCGACCAATGCATAGACGTGTGGGGCGCCGACCGCGTCGGCATGCACCTGGCGCCGGGACGCGACAGCCATGACATGGGCGATTCGAATCCGGCCGAGACCTTCGGCTATGTCGCCGAACAGCTCGGCAAACGCGGCATCGCGTTCATCTGTGCGCGCGAAGCCCAGGGCCGGGACAGCCTGGGTCCATTGCTCAAGAAGAAGTTCGGCGGCGTGTATATCGCCAACCAGACGTTGACCAAGCAATCCGCGCAGGCATTGCTGGATGCCGGCACGGCCGATGCGGTGGCATTCGGCAAATGGTTCATCGCCAATCCGGACCTGCCGAAGCGCTTGCAACTGGATGCGCCGCTGAACGAACCGGTGCCGGAAACCTTCTATGCGCCGACCCCGGAAGGCTATATCGATTACCCGGCCCTGGCGTAAGCCGTACCCACCGAAAGGCCGTCGATTTTTTGGCGGCCTTTTTGCTGCGTGGCGCAGTATCCGATTCAATGATAATCTGCGCGTTTTCTCACATTCTGAGAACGCATAAGTAAAATGCGCTTATTCAGACATTCCCGACATTCGCCATGCAAACCTCCACTGTCAAGAAAGACCGCACTCACTGGCTCCCGTATCTGGTCGCGGCGACTTTTTTCATGGAGTATCTCGACACCACGGTGATCGCCACGGCGCTGCCGCAGATGGCGCGCTCGTTCAATGTCGGCCCGAACGAGATCAGCCTGGGGATGACGGCTTATATGCTGGCGCTGGCGGTGTTCATTCCGGTCAGCGGCTGGGTCGCCGATCGCTACGGTTCGCGTACGGTATTCGGCGGCGCGATCGTGGTGTTTACCGTTGCTTCCGTTTTGTGCGGGCTCTCCAACGGCGTGCTTGAATTCACGTTGGCGCGCGTGCTGCAGGGGATAGGCGGCGCCATGATGGTGCCGGTCGGCCGCCTGATCGTGGTGCGCAATACCGAGAAGAGCAAGCTGATGCAGGCCATCGCGACCATTACCTGGCCGGCCATCGCCGCGCCCGTGATCGGGCCGCCGATCGGCGGTTTCATTACCACCTATGCCACCTGGCGCTGGATTTTCCTGCTCAATGTGCCGTTCGGCATCGCCGCGCTGATCGCGGTGATTATCCTGGTGCGCAACGAACACGGCGCCGAGCGCAAGCCGCTCGACGTCGGCGGTTTCCTGCTCAGCGGCGCGGCGCTGACATCGATCCTGTACGGCACCGAGCTGGCCAGCCAGACCAATTCCAATGTGCCGGTGGCGCTGGCGTTCCTGGCCGCCGGCTGCGTCTTCGGCTATCTGACCTGGCATCACGCGGCGCGGCGCGAACATCCGCTGATCGATTTCTCGACGATGAAGGTGCCGACCTTTTCGGTGACGGTGTTGACGGGTTCCTTTACCCGCATCGGCATCGGCGCGGTGCCGTACCTGATGCCGCTGCTGTTCCAGATCGGCTTTGGCATGTCGGCGTTTACTTCCGGCCTGCTGCTGCTGGCCAGCGCGATGGGCAACCTGAGCATGAAGGCCGGCGTGATGCCGGTGCTGAAGCGCTTCGGATTTCGCCGGACGTCGATCGTGGCGGTCACTTGCGCCGGCCTGATGACGATCGCCTGCGGCTTCATGACGGCGTCGACGCCGCTGCCGGTGATCCTGGTGATTATCTTCGGATACGGATTGGCGCGGTCGATGCAGTTTTCGACGCTGGCGATCCTGGCCTACGCCGATATTCCGCCGCCGCTGATGAATCCGGCCAGCACGCTGTGGAGCGCATCGTCGCAGATGATGATCGGCATGGGGATTGCGTTCGGCGCGGTATCGTTGCGCTTTGCCGACTATGTGCACGGCGGCAGCGCCGCCAATTCGAATGGCGAGTTCTTCGCGCTCGCCGATTTCCGGTTGGCGTTCATCCTGGCCGGGATTGTGACCTTGCTGTCGCTGATCGGTTATTTCGGCCTGGCGCGCGATGCGGGCGCGGGGATCGGCGGGGCCGGCAAGGCCAAGTCGTGATGTAGCCGTTCTGGATTTTTTCTTTCTCTAAATTTTTCCTTCCGAGGTGATCCTTCGATACGCTGCGCTACTCAAGCCGAACGATTTTCTTGGTTTTTATAACGAATCCGAGCACCCTGAGTAGGGCAAAGCCCGTATCGAAGGATCGCCGCAGACGGTAAAACTTAAAGAACCGCAGTCTGCAAATAAAAACCGTTCGTCCTGACGCCCACAGCCGTAGGATCGCCACCGCATAAACGTTTTTTTACAAAACGTATACACCCCCCTCCCAAGTCTTTACGAATTTTTTAGACCCTTCTGGCTACAGTCTTCCTGTACCAATTTCAAGTCATTCGGGGGTCTCATGGACATCGTATATATCGGCGCAACCATTGCGCTTTTCATCGTCAGCTGGGCGTTCGCCGCCGGCTGCCAAAAATTGAGGGGAACGCCATGAACGCGTTTTATATCGTGGGGGCGGTGGTCTCCGTCGCGCTGCTGGCCTATCTGCTGGTAGCGCTGGTCAAGGCCGAGGAGCTTTGAGATGACAAACCAATCGATCATTTTATTGGCGGTATTCCTGGCCGCGCTGCTGGCGCTGGCGTATCCGCTGGGCGCGTATATGGCGAAGGTCGGCGAGGACGCGCCGATCAAGGGCCTGGGCTGGCTGCGTGGTTTCGAACACTGGATGTACCGGCTGGCCGGCAAGGGTTCGAACGCGACCATGAACTGGAAGACCTATGCTGTCGCGCTGCTGGCCTTCAATACCGTGGGCACGCTGTTCGTCTATGGCGTGCAGCGCCTGCAATCATGGCTGCCGCTGAATCCCCAGGGCATGGCCGGCGTCAGCCCGGATTCCTCGTTCAATACCGCTGTCAGCTTTGCCGCCAATACCAACTGGCAAGGCTATGGCGGCGAGGCGACGATGAGCTATTTCACGCAAATGGTGGCGCTGGCCGGCCAGAACTTCTTTTCGGCCGCCACCGGCATCGCGGTGGTGTTCGCGCTGATCCGCGGCTTTACCCTGCGTTCATCGAAAACCATCGGCAACTTCTGGGTCGACATCACGCGTTCGACCCTGTACGTGCTGCTGCCCTTGTCGCTGATTCTGGCGGTGTTCCTGGTCGGGCAAGGCGTGATCCAGAATTTCTCGCCCTCGAAGACGGTAGCGCTGATCGATCCGGTCAGCTATCAGATGCCGCAAACCGGCGCCGACGGCCAACCCTTGAAAGACGCCAGCGGCGCGCCGGTAACCAAGGACGCGGTTGCGAATACGCAAACCTTGTCGATGGGTCCGGTCGCCTCGCAGGAAGCCATCAAGATGCTGGGCACCAACGGCGGCGGTTACTTCAACGCCAATTCGGCGCATCCGTATGAAAATCCGACCGCGCTTTCGAATTTCCTTGAAATGCTGGCGATCTTCCTTATCCCGGCCGGCCTGTGCTTCGCCTTCGGCCGCATGGTCGGCGACATGCGCCAGGGCTGGGCGGTGCTGGCCGCAATGACAGTGGTGTTCGTCATCGCCGCCGGCACCATCATGTGGTCCGAACAGCAAGCCCTGCCTGCATTGCACGCTATCGGCGTCGACCAGTCGTCCAGCCTGCTGCAGGCCGGCGGCAATATGGAAGGCAAGGAAACCCGTTTCGGCATCAGCGCCTCGTCGCTGTTCGCGGCGGTCACCACGGCGGCCTCCTGCGGGGCGGTCAACGCCATGCACGATTCGCTGATGCCCCTGGGCGGCATGACCACCCTGTTGCTGATGCAGTTCGGCGAAGTGATCTTCGGCGGCGTCGGCACCGGCCTGTACGGCATGCTGATCTTCGCGATCCTGGCGGTGTTCATCGCCGGCCTGATGATCGGCCGCACGCCGGAATACCTGGGCAAGAAAATCCAGGCCTACGACATGAAGATGACCTCGATGGCCATCCTGGTGACGCCGGCGCTGGTGCTGGTCGGCACCGCCGTGGCGCTGCTGTGCGACGCCGGCAAGGCGGGCATCCTGAATCCGGGCGCGCACGGCTTCTCCGAAGTGCTGTATGCCTTCACCTCGGCCGCCAACAACAACGGCAGCGCGTTCGCCGGGCTGTCGGCCAATACGCCGTTCTACAACGTCATGCTGGCCATCGCCATGTGGTTCGGCCGCTTTGCGGTGATCGTCCCGGTGCTCGCCGTGGCCGGCTCGCTGGCCTCGAAGAAGCGGCTGGATGTCACCGCCGGCACCTTGCCGACGCACGGCCCGCTGTTCGTGATGCTGCTGATCGGCACCGTGGTGTTGCTGGGCGTGCTCAATTATGTGCCGGCGCTGGCGCTGGGACCGGTCATCGAACACCTGCAATTGTTCGCGCCGCATCTTTCAATCAATTAACAGGAGCTTGTCATGTCATCACGTAAAAGCTTGACGCTTTTCGATGCCGCATTGATCGGCCCGGCCGTCATCGATGCATTCAAAAAACTGGGACCGCGCACGCAGTTGCGCAATCCCGTGATGTTTGTCGTGTATATCGGCAGCATCATGACCACGCTGTTGCTGATCCAGTCCTGGACCGGCAAGGGCGAGGCCGAACCGGGCTTCATCCTGGCCATTACCCTGTGGCTGTGGGTGACCGTGTGGTTCGCCAATTTCGCCGAATCGCTGGCCGAAGGCCGCAGCAAGGCGCAGGCCGCTTCGCTGCGCGCCCTGAAACAGACCGTCAACGCCAAGAAACTGGCCTCGCCGAAAGACGGCAAGCACAGCCGCTGGAGCGCCTTGCCGGCCACGTCGCTGGTCAAGGGCGACGTGGTGCTGGTCGAAGCCGGCGATGTGGTGCCGGCCGACGGCGAAGTGGTCGAAGGGATCGCCTCGGTCGACGAAAGCGCGATTACGGGCGAATCGGCGCCGGTGATCCGCGAGTCGGGCGGCGATTTTTCTTCCGTCACCGGCGGTACGCGGGTGTTGTCTGACTGGTTGATCGTGCGGGTATCGGTCAATCCCGGCGAAGCTTTTATCGACCGCATGATCGCCATGGTGGAAGGCGCCAAGCGCCGGAAGACCCCGAACGAAATCGCGCTGACGATCCTGTTGGTGGCGCTGACCATCGTGTTCCTGCTGGTCACCGTGACGCTGCTGCCGTACTCGCTGTTCAGCGTGGGCGCGGCCGGCGCCGGGGTGCCGGTGACGATCACGGTATTGGTCGCGCTGCTGGTCTGCCTGATCCCGACCACGATCGGCGGTCTGCTGTCGGCCATCGGCGTGGCCGGCATGAGCCGCATGATGCAGGCCAATGTGATCGCCACTTCGGGCCGCGCGGTGGAAGCCGCCGGCGACGTCGACGTGCTGCTGCTGGACAAGACCGGCACCATCACGCTGGGCAATCGGCAGGCCGCCGCATTTTTCCCTGCGATCGGCGTGACCGAAGAGCAATTGGCCGATGCCGCGCAACTGGCCTCGATCGCCGATGAAACGCCGGAAGGCCGCAGCATCGTGGTGCTGGCCAAGCAGAAATTCAACATCCGCGAACGCGACATGGCGGCCCTGAACGCGCAGTTCGTGCAGTTCTCCGCGCAGACCCGCATCAGCGGCATCGACGCCGGCGAACGCGCCATCCGCAAGGGCGCCGCAACGTCGATCAAGCAATATGTCGAAGCGCTGGGCCGGCCGTATCCGAACGATGTGGCCACGCGCGTCGACGACGTCGCCAAGCGCGGCAGCACGCCGCTGGTGGTGGTCGACGCCGGCCGCGTGATGGGCGTAGTGGAACTGAAGGACATCGTCAAGGGCGGCATCAAGGAACGTTTCGCCGAACTGCGCCGCATGGGCATCAAGACCGTGATGATCACCGGCGACAACAAGCTGACCGCGGCCGCGATTGCCGCCGAAGCCGGCGTCGACGATTTCCTGGCCGAAGCCACGCCGGAAGACAAGCTCAAGCTGATCCGCGATTACCAGGCCGACGGCCGCCTGGTGGCGATGACCGGCGACGGCACCAACGATGCGCCGGCGCTGGCCCAGGCCGACGTCGCCGTGGCGATGAACTCGGGTACCCAGGCCGCCAAGGAAGCCGGCAACATGGTGGACCTGGATTCGAATCCGACCAAGCTGCTGGAGATCGTCGAAATCGGCAAGCAGATGCTGATGACGCGCGGCTCGCTGACCACATTCTCGGTGGCCAACGACATCGCCAAGTACTTCGTCATCATTCCGGCGGCCTTTGTCGGCACGTATCCGCAGTTGCGCGCGCTGGACATCATGCATCTGACCAATCCGAATTCGGCGATTGTGTCGGCGGTGATTTTCAATGCGCTGGTGATCGTGGCGCTGATCCCGCTGGCCCTGAAAGGCGTGCAATACCGCGCCATCGGCGCCGCGCTGCTGCTGCGCCGCAATCTGTTGATCTACGGCCTGGGCGGCATCCTGGTGCCGTTCGTCGGCATCAAGCTGATCGACATGATCCTGGCCGCTCTCTCACTTGCATAGGAAACTGTCATGAAAACCATATTACGTCCTGTTCTTGTCGTATTCCTGCTGCTGACCGTGGTGTGCGGCGTCATCTATCCGCTGGCGGTCAGCGGGATTTCGCGCCTCGCGTTCGCCGGCCAGGCCGACGGCAGCATCGTGACCAAGGACGGCAAGCAGGTCGGCTCGCTGCTGATCGGCCAGGCCTTCTCTTCGCCTCAGTATTTCTGGGGCCGTCCGTCGGCCACCGGCCCGATGCCGAATAATGCCGAGGCCTCCGGCGGTTCCAACCTGGGGCCGTCCAATCCGGCGCAACTCGAGGCGGTAAAGCAGCGCGTTGCGGCCTTGAAGGCGGCCGATCCGGGCAATGCCATGCCGGTGCCGGTGGATCTGGTGACGGCCTCCGGCAGCGGCCTGGATCCGGAAATCAGCCCGGCGGCCGCCTATTACCAGGCCGGCCGCGTGGCAGCCGCGCGCAAGGTGGATGTGGAACAGGTGCGTGGCCTGATCTCGCGTTATACCAAGGACCGGACGCTGGGATTTTTCGGAGAAGCGCGAGTGAATGTTCTGGCGCTGAATTTGGCGCTGGATCTGGCGCTGGATCAGAACGCCGCGCCGGCGGCGCTGCAATAAGGCAGGCGCGGGCAGGGATGCCCTGGATGTGGATCCGCGTGGCGAAAATCGTCGCCACGCGGATCGGGATTTAGGGCAGACTTGTTGCTGGATTGCGTTTCTGAATCTTGTTTTAGCGTCACGTTCCTGAATCATGCATTGCCGGTTTTTCCTTTGTTGCTGGTCTAACTAATTTTCTTATGCCGCCGAGCGAATCCCAACGTCCCGATCCAGATGCCTTGCTGGCGCATGTCCAGGAGCAGGAGCGGCGCGCCTCGCGCGGCAAATTGCGCATCTACTTCGGCGCCTCCGCCGGCGTTGGCAAAACCTATGCAATGCTGAACGCGGCGCGCAAGCTGACGGCCGACAAGGTCGACGTGGTGGTCGGCATCGTGGAAACCCATGGCCGCACCGAAACCGCGGCGCAGGTCGAGGGGCTGGCCTTGCTGCCGCTGAGGCAGATCGAGTATCGCGGCAAGACGGTCGCCGAATTCGACATCGACGCCGCGCTTGAACGGCGGCCGGCGCTGATCCTGATCGACGAGCTGGCGCATACCAACGTGCCCGGTTCGCGCCATCCCAAACGCTGGCAGGACGTGGAAGAACTGCTGGCGTCCGGCATCGACGTGTTTACCACCGTCAATGTGCAGCACCTGGAAAGCCTGAACGACGTGGTTGGCGGCATCACCGGCGTGCGCGTGGCGGAGACATTGCCCGACACCGTTTTCGATCATGCCGAGGAAGTGGTGCTGGTCGATGTTCCGGCCGACGAATTGCTGGCGCGCCTGAAGGGCGGCAAGGTTTACGGCCTGCAGCAGGCCGAGCGCGCGTCGCGCAATTTCTTCCGCAAGGGCAACCTGATCGCCTTGCGCGAACTGGCGCTGCGCCGCACCGCCGACCGCATCGGCGACGATGTGCAGGCCTACCGCATCGAGAAATCGATCGATGCGGTCTGGAAAACCGATCCCGCGCTGCTGGCGCTGATCGGACCGGAGCCGGGCGCGGAACATGTGGTGCGCAGCACGGCGCGGCTGGCCACGCAATTGAATACCGACTGGCATGCGATCTATGTCGAGACGCCGCGCCTGCAGCGGCTGCCGTCGGCGGCACGCGAACGCATCCTGAAGACCTTGAAACTGGCGCGCGACCTGGGTGCGACCACCGCCGTGCTGTCCGGCGACGAAGTCGACGAGGCTGCCGCCGCCTATGCGCGCAGCCATAATTTTTCGCGCGTCATCCTGGGACGGCGGCGCGGCGGCCTCGCGTTGCCGTGGCGCGGCACCATCGCCCAGCGCATCGCGGCGCAGTCGCCGGACATCGACCTGATCGAGTTGGGCGGCACGGCGCAGCACGCCCGCAACGGCGAGAGCAAATCCGTCGCGCAAGCCGGCGTCAATGCCGACCTGCGCGTGCCGCGGCCGACTCGCTACCGGCGCTACCTCTGGGCCGCGCTTGCCAGCCTGGCGACGACCCTGATCGCGACGCCGTTGGCGGCGCATCTGGATCTGACAAATATTGTCATGATCTATCTGCTGACGGTGGTGGTGGTGGCGATGCAGCTTGGGCGCGGGCCGGCGGTGCTGTCGACCTTCGTCGGTGTGGCCGCGTTCGACTATTTTTTCGTGGCGCCGCATTTCTCGTTTGCCTTCAGCGATCTGCAATATGGGGTGACCTTTGCCGTGATGCTGATCGTGGGCCTGGTGATCGCACACCTGACTTCGCGCCTGCGCTATCAGGCGCGGGTGGCGTCGCATCGCGAAATACGCGCGCGCGCCCTGTACGAATTCGCGCGCGAGTTGTCGGGCGCCTTGCAGACCGAACAGATTTTTGAAACCACCTGCCGCTTTATCGAAAACACGTTCGGGGGCAAGGTCACGCTGCTGCTGCCGGATGAGAACGGCAAGCTGGTCGGCGGCGAGGGCGGCATTTCCGGCGGCGGCAGTGACGCGGCGGGCAAAGCCGGCATCGACGCCGGCCTCGAACTCGGCATCGCGCAATGGGCTTTCGATCATGCGTCGCCGGCCGGCGCCGGCACCGATACCCTGGCGGCCAGCCAGGCGTTCTATATGCCGTTGGTGGCGCCGATGCGCACGCGCGGCGTGCTGGCGATGGTGCCGCCGAGCCGGCGCTGGAGCCTGATTCCCGAGCAGCGCCAGCAGTTCGACACCTTTGCCGCGCTGACCGCGATTGCGCTGGAGCGCGTGCACTACATCGAAGTGGCGCAAGGGGCACTGGTGCATATGGAGTCCGAACGGCTGCGCAATTCGCTGCTGGCGGCGCTGTCGCACGATCTGCGCACGCCGCTGACTTCGCTGGTGGGATTGTCCGAATCGCTGACGCGTTCGCAGCCGCCGTTGAACGAAACCCAGTCGATGCTGGCGCGCGCGCTGCATGACGAGACCTTGCGCATGAGCAATCTGGTGTCCAACCTGCTGGACATGGCGCGCATCCAGAGCGGCAAGGTCGAACTCAATCTGCAATGGCAGCCGCTGGAGGAAGTGGTCGGCAGTGCATTGCGCGCCTGCGGCCAGAGCGTAGCGCAGCACATTGTGCAAACGCGCCTGGCGCCGCACCTGCCGCTGCTTCGTTTCGACGCCGTGCTGCTGGAGCGCGTGTTATGCAACCTGGTGGAGAACGCAGTCAAATATACGCCGCCTGGTTCGCGCATCGTGATCGCCGCCGAGCAGGCCGGGCAATTCGTGCAGGTCTCGGTGAGCGACAACGGCCCCGGCCTGCCGGTCGGACGCGAGCATTTGTTGTTCGAGAAATTCACGCGCGGCGAGCAGGAATCGGCCACGACCGGCGTCGGTCTCGGTCTGGCGATCTGCGAGGCCATCGTCACCGCGCATGGCGGCCAGATCCGTGCCGTGCCGGCGCCCGAGGGCGGCGCCGGCATCGTATTCACTTTACCGATGGGAACGCCGCCGGCGCTGCCCGCAATGGAAGATTGATCCAACATGAGCCATTCCTCCCCGATCGTATTATTGGTTGAAGACGAGCCGCAGATCCGCCGTTTCGTGCGCAGCGCCATGGAGCAGGAAGGTTGGCAGGTGCACGAAGCGGCCGGCATGCAGCGCGGCCTGATCGATGCCGGCACGCGGCAGCCGGACCTGGTGATCCTGGACCTGGGCTTGCCGGATGGCGACGGCCTGGACTTCATCGTTGACCTGCGGCGCTGGTCGGCGGTGCCGGTGATCGTGTTGTCGGCGCGGGCGGGCGAGGCCGACAAGATCAAGGCGCTGGATGCCGGCGCGGACGATTACCTGGCCAAGCCGTTCGGCGTTGGCGAGTTGCTGGCGCGGGTGCGTTCCACCTTGCGCCGGCAGCGTCAGTCGGCTGCCGGCGGCGACGGCCAGCTCCAGTTCGGCGACGTCAAGCTGGACCTGAAAGCCCGCCTGGTCACGCGCGCCGGCCAGCCGGTGCGCATGACGCCCACCGAATACCGCCTGCTGGCGGTCCTGGCCACCAACGCCGGCCGCGTCGTCACCAGCCCGCAGTTGCTGCGCGAGGTCTGGGGCCCATCGCATGCCGAGGATGGCCATTACGTGCGTGTGTATATGGGGCATTTGAGGCAAAAACTGGAAGAAGATCCGGCGCAGCCGAAATATCTTTTGACGGAAACCGCGGTTGGATATCGTTTATTGCTGCCGGAACGTTGATGGCGAGCAAGAGGTTTTGGATTTCAGAAACTTCATAGAAGTTACCGTTCGCCCTGAGTAGCGCAGCATATCGAAGGGTTGCCGCCGGCGGTAAAGCTGGGGATGTGTTCGTTAACTTTTACCGTTTGAGGTGATCCTTCGATACGCTGCGCTACTCAGGACGAACGGATTTGGTGAGGCGCAAAAGAGCAAAACCGAAAATCGAACAATAAAGATGAGCGAAGCGAAATATCCAAGAAAGTAAAAAAGAAGTCCGAAGCAATAAAGATGAGCGCAGCGAGATTCCCAAGAAAATAGAGAAGAAAGCACATAGATGGCTCTGTGGTAGCCTCGAGTAAGTGTGCTGGGCGGCGCAAGCGTGGGACTTAGACGCGGAGCCGTACTTCAGTACGGTGAGCATCGCCGTCCCGCGATTGCGCCGCCCAGCGCGCTTAATCGAGGCTACAATACACCCCGATGCAGGCTAGACAGTCGCCGGTCGTGGCGTAATGCGCGACGGGAGGAAGGTCCGGACTCCATAGAGCAGGGTGACGGTTAACGGCCGTCCGCTGAAAGCCGCAAGGTATAAGGCGAGGAACAGGGCCACAGAGACGAGCGTATTAAGTTACGGTGAAACGCGGTAACCTCCACCTGGAGCAATTCCAAATAGGCACGCGTTGATGTTGCTCGCGGAGCGTGCGGGTAGGAAGCTTGAGCGCTGGAGCAATCCAGCGCCTAGAGGAATGACTGTCATAACAAGGCAACTTGTCGTAACAGAATCCGGCCTATCGGCCTGCTTCGATTTTATTTCACCGGCCTGGTCGAACAGCGCCGGACATTGCCACGGGCAGCCCGAAACTCGATCCGGCTCATGATCCGTTATGGGATCCGCCTCGCGGCCGGACGCCCGGCAATGAATGCGCAAGGGAGCTGTTGCATGACCGAAGCGGTGTTGTTCGAGCAATTGCAGGCCGTCCACGGCCGCCGCATCGGCAGCGCCACCTTGAATGCGGAAAAAACGCTCAATGCGCTGTCGCTCGAAATGACCGACCTGCTGGCTGCCCAACTGACGCAATGGGTGCAAGACGACAGCATTGCGATGGTGATCCTGCAGGCGCGCGGCGACAAGGCCTTTTGCGCCGGCGGCGATCTGCAGCAACTGCATCGCTCGATGATTGCGCATCACGCCTCGCCCCAGCGTAACGACATCCGCGCCAACGGCTATGCCGCGCAATTCTTCGAACGCGAATACCGCCTTAATTACCTGATTCATACCTATCCGAAGCCCATTCTATGCTGGGGCCACGGCATCGTGATGGGCGGCGGCCTGGGCCTGATGGCCGGCGCCAGCCATCGCGTGACGACCGAAGGTTCACGCCTGGCCATGCCGGAGATTTCGGTCGGCTTGTATCCCGACGTCGGCGGCAGCTGGTTTCTCAACCGGATGCCGGGCCGGCTCGGCCTGTTCCTGGCGCTGACCGGCGCCGCGCTGAATGCGGCCGATGCCAAATTCGCCGGATTATCCGATTACCTGATCGCCAACGCCTCCCGGCAAACCGTGTTCGAGGCCTTGCGGCGGCAAGACTGGCGCGCCGCGAATGCGCACGAACTGTTGACCCGCATATTGCGCGAGGCCGAGCAATCGAGCCTGCAACGGGCGAACATGCAGCAAGCCAATCCGTTCGCCGCGTCGCCGTTGCGCCGGCATCAGGATGCGATCGATCGGCTGTGCGGCGCGGCGACCTTGCCGGAAATCGTCGACGCATTGCTGGCGCTGCGCACCGATGAGCCGTGGCTGCGCAAGGTCGTCGACGCATTGGCCGCCGGCGCGCCCGGTTCCGCCGCCTTGTCGTATGCCCTGCTGCGGCGCGCCCGCCATTTGTCGCTGGCGCAGGTGTTTCGTCTGGAATTCGTCGTCTCGCTGCACTGCGCGGCCCGGCCGGATTTCGCCGAAGGCATCCGCGCCCTGCTGATCGACAAGGACCGCAAGCCGCAATGGCGACCGGCCGCGTTGAGTGAAGTCACGCCGCAATGGCTGGAGGCGTTTTTCGACGATCCGTGGGCGCAGGGCGATCATCCGCTGGCTGATCTGGGCGCCGCGCTCAATCCCGCTTGCTGAGCACATCGATGGGTGTGACGCATGCCCAATCCCGCACGATTGTTGCATCGCATCCTTTCTCAAAATACGGATAAACCCATGTGTTTATATCAGGTGACACATTCAATATATCTGCTAAGTCATTAATTTTCTTGAAAATTGGCTTTTAGGCGGTCTTAACAGTGTGTGCTAAGTCTTTGACTTTATTAAAAAAAATCCTATTTCAGCTATGTAATATCGCTTGACCTGACTTGGTGCATTACTCTAAAGTGGGCAGCAGTGTGAAAAAGTGTTTTTTTGTGGGGTAATTTAAGGTCGAAAATCGGCTTTGATCTCCGCGCTTTTTCGCAATCGCATGCCATGGGCTGCGAAATCTGCATAATCGGCCGCATTTTTGGGGGTAAAACACAGTGTTTCAGGGCGCGTCAGCTTTAAATCTCGATGCCAAAGGACGGATGTCAATTCCGGCCAAGCATCGTGACGCCCTGGCGCTGCAGTGCGAAGGGCGTGTCACGCTGACGCGCCATCCCCATGGCTGCCTGCTGTTTTTTCCGCGTCCGACCTGGGAAAGCCATCGCGAGCAGATCGCCGCATGGCCGATGTCCGCGCGCGCGTGGCAACGGATTTTCCTCGGCAACGCGTCGGATGTCGAAATGGATTCGGCCGGCCGCATCCTGATCGCGCCCGAATTGCGCAACGCGGTCGGCTTGCAGCGGGACGTGATGCTGCTCGGGATGGGCAGCCATTTCGAAATCTGGGATGCGGCGCAATTGGCGGAAAGCGAAACGCAGGCGATTGCCGGCGGCATGCCGGATGTTTTAAATAATTTTTCATTCTGACGGCACAACGTGATGACTTTGCAAACGGTGCCGGATTTGCAGCACCGCACGGTGTTGTTGGATGAAGCGGTGGATGGGCTGGCGATTGAAGGCGCGCGCGTCGACGGGATCTATCTCGACGGCACCTTCGGGCGCGGCGGCCATTCGCGCAAGATTCTGGAGCGGCTCGGCGCACGCGGCCGGCTGTTGGCGTTCGACAAGGACCCGCAGGCCATCGCCGCCGCCCAAGGCATCGCCGATCCGCGATTTTCGATAGTGCATGACAGTTTTGCGACGCTCGATTCCGCTTTGGCCGAGCGCGGCATCGGGCAGGTTGACGGCATCTTGCTCGATCTCGGCATTTCGTCGCCGCAAGTCGACGACGCGGCGCGCGGCTTCAGCTTCCGTTCCGACGGACCGCTGGATATGCGCATGGATACCACGCGCGGCATGTCGGCCGCCGATTGGCTGGCCAACGAAGCAGAACAGACGATTGGAAAGGTGATACGAGAATATGGGGAAGAACGGTTTGCTGTTCAGATTGCAAAGGCGATTGTTGCTCGCCGGGCAATCGAGCCAATTTCAAGCACACGACAGCTTGCCCAGATCGTGGCACAAGCAGTCAAAACCCGCGAGAAAGGCAAA
>DASYEK010000027.1:0-27265 GCA_036499085.1 Herbaspirillum sp.
GAAGGCCTCGATAGCCTGTTGCTGGAAATCGCCGACGATGGCCGAGGCTATCCGGCGCACGCGGCCGACAGCGCCAGCATCGCCCGCCGGGTGCAGGCGCTGGACGGGATAATGGAACGGCGCGCCGGCCGGGACGGCGCCGGCTGCCATCTGCAAATTCGCGTGCCGATGCGCCCCCCGCACACACGGAAACGGCTAGAATAGTGCGCTAATATTCGTTGCCATTGTCGCAACGCCAAATTGCCGGAAATCGCCGCAAAATCGCAAGGACTCGACCGCTTCGCCATGTCAAAGAAACCCGTTGCCGCTCTGAAAGTGCTGATCGCCGACGACCACCCGGTCGTCATTGAAGGCTTGAAGCGTATTTGCAGCGACGCCGCCGACATGACGGTAGCCGGCGTCGCCGAAAACGGCCTCGACACCATCAAGCTCTGCCGCAAGACCGACGCCGCGATCCTGCTGCTGGATATCGCCATGCCGGATCGCAGCGGCGTCGAAGTACTCAAGCAATTGCGCAAGGAATTGCCGAAACTGCCGGTGCTGATGCTGTCGATTCACCGCGAGGAACAGTACGCGATCCGCTGCCTGAAGGCCGGCGCCGCCGGCTTCCTGAACAAGCAGACCGCGCCGGCCGAACTGATCAATGCGATTCGCCTGATCGTCTCGGGGCGCAAGTACATCAGCCCGTCGCTGGCGCAGGACCTGGCCAACCAGATCGGCGTGGATCATGAGGCGCCGCTGCATCGCGACCTGTCCGACCGCGAATACCAGACCCTGATCATGATTGCCTCCGGCAAGACCGTCAGCGACATCGCCAGCGAACTGTTGTTGTCGGTCAAGACCATCAGCATGTACCGCTCGCGGCTGCTGGCTAAAATGAAACTTCGGCATAATGCCGAATTGACGCATTACGCCATCAAGAATCATCTGGTCGACGAATAAAAGACAGGCGATGCGATACGAAATCCAGGCGGATGGAATGCGAACAACGGGATTGCGCAACGAACGGCAATTTTTGCGTTGCATGTCACATTTTTTTGGATAATTTTTGACAATGCATCGATTTTTCCCACCAATACGCGGGGCGAATCGCATAGTATGGCAACACAAAAATAGCGCTGTTGAAAGCAGCGGAAAGAAGGGATGAACAAACCACAACGAAGCCCGGTCGATATTGCGCGCGAAGCCTTTCAAAGCCTCGCGACACGCAAGGTATCACCGACGCCGGAGGCCTATCGCGCGGCCTATGAGGAAATCGCCGGCACGGGCAGCGGCGGCGACGCCGGCTCGGTGCTGGCCGGTTTTGCCCAGACCCTGACCCGCCTGCCCGGCGAGGCCGGACGCATCGGGCAGCGGCTTTCCCAGGCCTGCGACATCCGCGACTGGCAGGAATATGGCGTGGCGCTCGGTGCGCTGGCCGACCAATACCTGGGGCCGCGCGCCGGCGCCGCGGTCGGCACGATGACCCCGCTCGACAGCGCCCGCGAATATATCCACGACACCCGGAAAGACGCCCTGCTGCGCGAATTGCTGGCGCGCGTGCTGTCGTTCAACATTGCATCGTTCCTGAGCGACGCCCCGGAACTGGCCGCCGAGGCGAAGACGCTGGCCCAGGATCTGAAAAACGCCTTCTCCGAAGCGGCGATGATGGATGTGGCCGCGCGCGTCAAGCAGCTCAGTTTCCGCATCGAACTGCAGAGCGACGATATCGCGCAGCAACAGGAACTGCTGCTGCGCCTGTTCCAGCTGCTGCTGGAAAACATCCACGCCCTGCTGGAAAAAGGCTCCTGGCTCAGCGGCCAGATCGCGAATGTGCAGGAATTGATTGCCGGCCCGGTCAGCCAGACCTCGCTGGCCGACGCCACGCGCAGCCTGAAGGAAGTGATCTACAAGCAGGGCCTGCTGAAGCAAACGCTGACCGAGGAAAAAATCACGGTCAAGAACCTGATGCTGAATTTCGTCGATCATCTGGGCCGCATCGTCACCAGCACCAGCACCTATCACGAAAGCATAGGCGCGCATTCCGAAAAGGTCGGCCGCGCCACCAACATCGGCGACCTGAACGCGGTGCTCAACGACATCATGCGCGAAACGCGCACCGCCCAGTACGACGCCCTCAAGGCGCGCGACGAGATGATCTTTGCCCGCCAGGAAGTGCAGAAAGCCGAAGCGCGCGTGCAGTCGCTGGAATCGCAACTGGTACAGATGAGCGAACTGGTGCGCGAAGACCAATTGACCGGCAGCCTGAACCGGCGCGGCCTGGATGAAACGCTCACGCGCGAAATCATCGCCGCCAACCGGCGCGGCACGCCGCTGTGCATTGCCCTGCTGGACCTGGACGATTTCAAGCGCCTCAACGACACCCACGGCCATAGCGCCGGCGACGAAGTCCTGATTCACCTGGTCAAGGTGATCAAGGACACGCTGCGCAAGCTGGATGTGATCGCGCGCTTCGGCGGCGAGGAATTCCTGATCGTCCTGCCCGAGACGCCGCCGGAAGAGGCGATGTCGACCATTACCCGCGTGCAGCGCGAATTGACCAAGCGCATCTTCATGCACAATCGCGAAAAACTGCTCATCACCTTCAGCGCCGGCATAGCATTGATGGGACAAGGCGAAGGACAGGCCGAGATGATCAAACGCGCCGATGCCGCCCTGTATCGCGCCAAGAATGCCGGCAAGAATCGGATCGTGATGGCGAATCCGCCGGTTTAGGGCAGGCGGCAGCGGACAACCGCGGCGTAATCCGTGTTGTCAGTGTTGCGGTGGGAGTGAGGATGATGCCGGCGCAGATGTGGCCGGCGTTGTCGTATTGGGGACTGCCGTATTGGCCGCTGTCGAAGCTGCCGGCGGCGTTCCGGGCGCCGCGACCGGCGCGCCGTTCGCATCCAGCACCTGGATGAAAATCTCGTTCTGCCGAATCATGCCGAGCTCGTAGCGGGCCCGTTCCTCGATCGCGCCGGTGCCTTGTTGCAGGTCGTGCACTTCCGATTCGAGCTTGGCGTTGCGCGCCCGCAGTTCGTCGTTTTTCTTGCGCGCAAGCTGCACTTGGCCGTCCAGCTTGCGCACGCTCAGCCAGCCGCCCTTGCCGAGCCAGAGCGGATACTGGATCAGCAAAAGCAATGCCGTCAGGCAAACGATGATCAGTCGCATCCGCTTGGGTGGGCTAGGCCGCCGGTGGCTACTTCAGGTTGTAGAAAGCGTCGCGGCCGGGATAGCTGGCGATGTCGCCCAGGTCTTCCTCAATGCGCAACAGTTGATTGTATTTCGCCATGCGGTCCGAACGCGACATCGAACCGGTCTTGATCTGCAGCGCATTGGTGCCGACCGCGATATCGGCGATGGTCGAATCCTCGGTCTCGCCGGAACGGTGCGAAATCACGGCGGTATAGCCGGCCCGCTTGGCCATTTCGATGGCGGCGAAGGTTTCGGTCAGGGTGCCGATCTGGTTGATCTTGATCAGGATCGAATTGGCGATATCCTTCTGGATGCCTTCGCGCAGGATCTTGGTGTTGGTGACGAACAGGTCGTCGCCGACCAGTTGCACCTTCTTGCCCAGCCGTTCGGTCAGGTGCTTCCAGCCTTCCCAGTCGTTTTCGGCCATGCCGTCTTCGATGCTGATGATCGGATACTTGTCGCACCACGACGCCAGCAGATCAGTCATCTGTTCCGCGCTCAGCACCAGGTTTTCGCCGTCCAGGCGATATTTGCCGTCCTTGTAGTATTCGCTGGCCGCGCAGTCCAGGCCCAGCGCGATCTGCGTGCCGGCTTCGTAGCCGGCTTCCTCGATCGCCTGCAGAATCAGCTTGATCGCTTCTTCATGGCTGCTGACCGACGGCGCGAAACCGCCTTCGTCGCCGACCGACGTGGCCAGGCCCTTGGCGTGCAGGATCTTCTTCAATGTGTGGAATACCTCGGCGCCGTAGCGCAGGGCTTCGCGGAAGCTCGGCGCGCCGACCGGGATGATCATGAATTCCTGCATGTCCAGGTTGTTGTCGGCATGCGCGCCGCCGTTGATGACGTTCATCATCGGCACCGGCATCTGCATCGCGCCGCTGCCGCCCAGATAGCGGTACAGCGGCAGGCCGGCTTCTTCGGCCGCGGCCTTGGCGACCGCCATCGAGACCGCCAGCATGGCATTGGCGCCCAGGCGCGACTTGCTTTCGGTGCCGTCGAGATCGATCAGGGTGCGGTCCAGGAAGGCCTGTTCGTTGGCGTCCAGGCCCATGATCGCCTCGGAAATTTCGGTGTTGATATGTTCGCAGGCCTTCAGCACGCCCTTGCCGAAATAGCGATTCTTGTCGCCGTCGCGCAGTTCGATCGCTTCGCGCGAACCGGTCGAGGCGCCGGACGGCACCGCAGCGCGGCCCAGCACGCCGGATTCCAGCAGGACGTCGCATTCGACGGTAGGGTTACCGCGTGAATCCATGATTTCACGACCGATAATATCAACGATGGCACTCATTCATTTCTCCTGATCAAATTATTCCGGGGCGGCTATATGTTTCATCGGATCGGCATGCGATCCGACCATGCTTATGAAAAATCGTTTTCGAGGAAGGCCGATTGCTTGGCGACGCGGTCCAGCGCCTGCATCGTGAACAGCAATTCCTTCATGCGCGCCAGCGGCACCGCGTTCGGGCCGTCCGACATGGCCTCGGCCGGATTCGGATGGGTTTCCATGAACACGCCGGCCACGCCGACGGCGATCGCCGCGCGCGTCAGCACGGGAACGAACTGGCGTTCACCGCCGGAGGTGGTGCCCTTCCCGCCGGGCAGTTGCACCGAATGCGTGGCGTCGAACACGACCGGCGCATTGGTTTCGCGCATGATCGCCAGGCTGCGCATATCGGATACCAGGTTGTTGTAGCCGAACGAGACGCCGCGTTCGCACGCCATGAAATTGTCTTCTGGCAGGCCCTTGGCCTTGGCCGCGGCGCGTGCCTTGGCGATCACGTTGATCATATCGTGCGGCGCCAGGAACTGGCCTTTCTTGATGTTCACCGGCTTGCCGGATTCCGCGCAGGCGTGGATGAAGTCGGTCTGGCGGCACAGGAAGGCCGGCGTCTGCAGCACGTCGACCACTTCGGCGACTGCCGGGACTTCATAGATTTCATGGACGTCGGTCAGCACCGGCACGCCGATCTGCTTCTTGACCTCGGCCAGGATATCCAGGCCCTTCTCCATGCCAAGGCCGCGAAACGAGGTGCCCGACGAACGGTTGGCCTTGTCGAACGAGGACTTGTAGATGAAGGGAATGCCGAGCGCGCCGGTGATTTCCTTCAATGCGCCGGCGGTATCGATCGCCATTTGTTGCGATTCGATCACGCAAGGGCCTGCAATCAGGAAAAATGGCCGGTCCAGGCCGACGTCGAAGCCGCAGAGTTTCATGCTGTTTCCTTGGTTTGCGCCGCTTGAGCTTGATGCGCGAGCGCCGCCCGGATGAATGAAATGAACAGAGGATGGCCGTCGCGCGGCGTCGATTTGAACTCCGGATGGTATTGCACGCCCAGGTACCAGGGGTGCGCATCGGCGCCGTCGCGCGGCAATTCCATGATTTCGCACAGGCTTTCGGTCGGCGTGCGCGCCGAAACCACCAGGCCGGCTTCTTCGATGCGATCCAGGTAGAAATTGTTCGCTTCGTAACGATGGCGATGGCGCTCGGTGACCTGGCCGCCGTAGATCTCGGCTGCCAGCGTGCCCGGCTTGATATCGCAGGTCTGCGCGCCCAGGCGCATGGTGCCGCCGAGGTCGGAATTGCTGTCGCGCCGTTCGACCTTGCCGTCATGGTTCTGCCATTCGTCGATCAGGGCCACCACCGGCTGTTCGGTATCCGGTTCGAATTCGGTCGAATTGGCGTGCGGCAGGCCGGCCTTGTTGCGCGCGAACTCCAGCAGCGCAACCTGCATGCCCAGGCAAATGCCGAGATACGGAATCTTGTGTTCGCGGGCATAGCGCGCAGCGGCGATCTTGCCTTCCACACCGCGCTTGCCGAAGCCGCCCGGCACCAGCACGGCGTCGAACTTGGCCAGGCCGTCGGTGCCGTTGGCTTCGATGTCTTCCGAATCCAGGTATTCGATATTGACCCGGCTTTCGGTATGGATGCCGGCGTGGCGCAGCGCCTCGGTCAGCGATTTGTACGATTCGGTCAGGTCGACGTATTTGCCGACCATGCCGACCTTGACTTCGTGCTTCGGGTTTTCCAGCGCATGGATCAGCTTGTTCCATACCGACAGGTCGGCCGGCGCCGGCGTCAGGCCGAGCTTTTCGCAGACGATCACGTCCAGGCCCTGGTCGAACAGCATTTGCGGAATCTTGTAGATGGTGTCGGCGTCCCAGACCGAAATCACGGCATCGGCATGGACGTTCGAGAACAGCGAGATCTTGGCGCGCTCGTCGTCCGGGATCGGCCGATCGGCGCGGCACAGCAATGCGTCCGGCAGGATCCCGATTTCGCGCAGTTTCTGCACGCTATGCTGGGTCGGCTTGGTTTTCAGTTCGCCGGCCGAAGCCAGGAACGGCACCAGTGTCAGGTGCACGAAGGCGGCGGCCTTGCGTCCGGCGCGCAGGCTCAACTGGCGCGCGGCTTCCAGGAAGGGCAGCGATTCGATGTCGCCCACGGTGCCGCCGATTTCGACCAGCGCCACGTCGAAGCCTTCGGCGCCGCGATAGATGTATTCCTGGATTTCGTTGGTGATGTGCGGAATCACCTGCACCGTCTTGCCCAGGTATTCGCCGCGCCGTTCCTTGCGGATGACGGAATCGTAGATCTGGCCGGTGGTGAAATTATTGACCTTTTTCATCTTCGCCGAGATGAAGCGCTCGTAGTGGCCGAGGTCGAGATCGGTCTCGGCCCCGTCGTCGGTGACGAACACCTCGCCATGCTGAAACGGACTCATCGTGCCGGGGTCGACATTGATGTACGGATCGAGCTTGAGCATGGTGACTTTGAGGCCACGCGATTCGAGGATCGCGGCGAGGGAGGCGGCGGCAATTCCTTTACCCAAGGAAGAGACCACGCCACCGGTAACAAATACAAACTTAGTCATGTACTGTGATGGTGCCGAATGGCACATGCGGGAAATTCAAATTATACCCCAAGAAGTGGCGATTAAGCGCAGAGGACGGCCCAATCGGCGGACTGCGATGCTCAACGTACGTTCGTACGCCTGCGCTTCTCCTCCACCGCTTGAACCGCCCTCTGCACTTACTCGCCACTTCTTTATATGTTTTGGCGGGGGTGGGAGTGGATTTTGGGGGTGTTCTGGTCGCTTCGCATCCTTGGGGTCTTCTAGGCGCTGTGTTGTTCTTTTGGCCTTGGGAGGTGGTGCCTGGGTGCTCTGTTCTTTCCGGTCGCTTCGCTTCCTTGAGGCCGTGCCTGGGTACTCTGCTGTTCTTTCTGGTCGCTTCGCTTCCTTGAGGCCGTGCCTGGGTGCTCTGTTGTTCTTTCCGGTCGCTTCGCTTCCTTGAGGCCGTGCCTGGGTGCTCTGCTGTTCTTTCCGGTCGCTTTGCTTCCTGACCGCGCTTTTATTCTCTTCAATTCCCCTCCAACGCCGTTCGCCCTGAGTAGGCCGCAGGCCGTATCGAAGGGTCACCTCTGGCCCGGAATCTTCTTGATCTTTCAGACGTGGATTCGGCGGTTTCAGTCGGGTACTCATCAGAATTTGCCCCTTGGACACCCTATCCGGGACGCTTCGCTATTCGTTCCGGTCGCTCCGCTTCCTTGAGGCCGTACCTGGGTGCTCTGCTGTTCTTTCCGGTCGCTTTGCTTCCTGACCGCGCTTTTATTCTCTTCAATTCCCCTCCAACGCCGTTCGCCCTGAGTAGCGCAGCGTATCGAAGGGTCACCTCTGGCCTAGAATTTTCTCGATCATTCTGTGCGTGGCTTCAGCGGCTTCGGTGGGGGTGGTCATCGGGAACAGGTGGCCGCCAGGGATTTGCGTGAAGTTGCTTCCTACTAGGCGCCGGGTCGCCTGGAGGCCGGCCAGGCGGCATTCGACTGAATCGATTCCTCCCACGAAACCCACCGGGACGGGGAAGTTCTGCTGGGTCAGATGGCCCAGGTCATGGGGGATGGTGCGGTAAACTTCAGTCTCGATCTCTCTGCTGAACACCAACGTCGCAGCAGCCTGGCCCGCTTTTCCTCCCGCCATGCCCTCTTCCAATATCCTTTCCTCCACGCCATGCTCCACGTAGTCGCGCAAAACCGCCGGCGGCCAGTTGGCGAAGATGCGCTTTTCCGAGAAGTGCCGGTAACTGGCCGCCCGGTCGGGCCAAATGTTGCGACGCTTGACCGAATAACGCGACGGCGCCCTCTTGTGCTCGAATTTGAAAGCCTTCATGACCCGCAACATCGCCGCCCGCCATCCACCAACAATCGGCGAATCCAGCAATACCACGCAACGCGCCAGATCGGGCCGGTTGTGCGCCGCCAACAAGCTGAGGATGCCGCCCATCGAATGCCCCAGCAGGATCACCGGCTCGCTATAACGCCCGGCCAATGCATCCGTCAACTCGCGGCCCAGCGATTTCCAGCCGTCATCAACCACGTAGGCAGGATTGTGAGCGTGCAACGGCAAGGCGCGCACGTCGTAATGCTCCCCCAAACGCTCGAAAAACACGCGGTAGGTGCCCGCCGGATAACTGTTGGCGTGGGAAAAATGCAGGATCGGTTTCGTCATTCGATTCCATCAGGGATCATGCGCCAACGGAACAATGGCGCGCCAGTAACGCGCATGTTGTCGCCGATAGGCTTGAAAATGCACGGTCGTGCTAAATTGTAATGCAATTGCCCCGCTCTCGTCTGTACGCAACCGTTCGATGCCCAAATCGCCGTAGCGCCGGTACACCGCCGCCTGCGGATGATGGAAGCGGTTGCGGTAGCCTACCTGGAAAATCGCCAGCCTCGGATCGACCGCGCTCAGGAACATGCCGGACGACGATGTCTTGCTGCCGTGATGCGGCGCCAACAGCACTGTCGCTTGCAAGCCCGCCGCGCCGTAATCGGCCAGCAATTGCCGTTCCTGCGCCACGCCGATGTCGCCCGGCAATAAAATGGATTGCGTGCCGGCGCTTATCTTCAACACGCAGCTATGTGCATTGGCCGACAACTTGCCGTCGGCATAGACCGCCGGCGACGGATAAAGCATGTCGAAATCGATGCCGTCCCATCGCCAATGCTGGCCTGCCAGGCATCGCACATGGCGCCGCGCGGCCTGCGCGATGCGATGCCGGCGCGGCAACGACGAATACACCACGGCAACAGGCAAGGCCCGCAGCAACGACAGCGCGCCGCCCGCATGATCGCTGTCGCCATGCGACACCAGCAGCGCATCGAGCCGGGCAATGCCGCGCGCCTGCAGATACGGCACAATGACGCGCTCGCCGGCATCGGTATCCGGCCCGTATGGAGGACCAGTGTCGTAAAGCATGCGATGCCGCGCCGTCTCCACCAGCAGCGCCATGCCCTGGCCGACATCGAATGCCGTCACGCGAAAGGTCCCTGGCGTCGGATGCGTCGGCGCATTCAGCAATAACGGCATCCAGCCGAACAGCCCGAACCAGCGCAACGGCCAGCCGCGCGGCGCCAGCAACAGCAGTGTTCCCGCCAACGCCGCCAGGAACAGGGGCCAGCCCGGCAACGGTGTATGCCAGACCGCAATCGGTAGCCCAGCCAGCCACTCCAGCCAATAAAATACCCCGGAAAACATGCCATGCGCCAGCCCCAGCGCCAAGCCGGCCAGCGGCGCCGGCAATGCCGCGCCCAGCAAGGCCAGCGGCACCACCAGCAAGGTCACCACCGGAATCGCCACCGCATTCGCAAACGGACCGATCAATGAGTATTGCGCGAACAATAATATCGTCAGCGGCAGCAATCCCACACTCACCGCCCACTGGGTGCGCGCCCCGGAAACCAGCCCGCAAAGAAACGCATTGACAGAAAAAGAAGAAGGAACAGACGAAGAGGAGCCTGAAGCCGGATGCTGCACGGTCCGTCCAAACCCGGCATATAAAATGATTCCCACCGCCGCGAACGACAAATGAAAGCCAGGCCACAACAAGGCCCATGGATCCAGCAGCAATACCGCGCCCAGCGCCATGCCCAATACTTGCGGCGGGCTGCTGATGCGCCCCAGCCAGAAGGCCAGCGCAACCACCGTCAGCATGGTCAGAGCGCGCTGGGCCGGAATGCCGAATCCCGCCAGCGCCACATAGATCATCGCGGCCAGCACAGAAGCCAGCATTGCCGCCTTCTGCGCCGGCAGATACAAGGGCAAGGGCATGGCCAGGCGGCCGCCGAGTCCGAACGAGCGCCGCCACAATGCCAGGGTCAGACGCCCGAACAACCCCGCCACCATCATGATGTGCAAACCCGAAATCGCGACCAGATGGCTCACGCCCGTGCGGCGAAACACGTTCCAGTCCGATTTTTGAATGGCGCGCTGCTCGCCGATCACCAGCGCCACCATGACTCCCGCATGCGGCGCCTGGACCGGCAATGCCGCCAGGATCTTGGCCCGCAGGCAAGCCCGCATACGCTGCAGCGCATATGACGGATGCGGCACAAAGGCCTTCAGCAGGCGCGCCGGCGTTGCAGGCCCGATACGCACATAACCGCCGGCGCCGATGCCGCGTTCCAACATGCGCAATTCGGCGTCGAAGCCGTCGGGATTGGCATTGCCGTGGGGCCGCGTCAGCCGCACGGTGAATTGCCAGCGCTGGCCCGGCGCAATCGGCGGTACGGACGGCGTTCCTTCACGCCCGGCATACCAGGCCAGCGACAGGCGCGCCGGCACCTGCGGCTTGACGCCTTCCTGAGCCAAGACATCCTCGACCGCAAACAAGAAACGCGTGCCGCGCGGCGACGCCAGCGGCAAATCCGTCACCACGCCGACCACCGTGATGTTGCGGCCCTCCCATTGCGGCGGCAAACGATCGCGCATGCGGCCGTGCGCAAACAGCGCGGCCCAGACAAATCCGGCCAGCGCCGCGCAAGCGATGACGCAGACCATCGATAGCCCCGACGCGGCGTCAAGGCCCGGCGAACGCCTGCGATATGCGCGCCAGGCCAACGCCGATGCCAGCAAGGCCAGCAACAGGCATAGCGCCCGCGCAGGCAGCACCGCCAGCGTCTGCACCAGCGCTATGCCGGCGGCAAACGCAAGCAATGCAGCCAAGGTTGGATTGCACGGCATGGCAATGGGCGTCGATGTCGATGAAGATATCTATATCGAATGCGGCATGCGGCACTTCAAGGCAGGACGGCAGTCGACCCCGCCGGGCCATGCAACTGGAACGGATAGGTCGCCGGGTCCAGGAAATAGTCGTTCCTCCATTGCCTGGCCTTGGCCGCCATGCCGACCAGCAGCGTGTGCAAATCCCGCGCATCGAGGCCTGCCAGCGCGCAATGATGCGCCATGGTCACCCGCTCGCTGCCCGCCGATACCGCGAACACCGGCGCCGCGCCGCCATGGAGAAACAGATTGGCCTCCAGCAATGCCAGCGCGGCCTGCAGTTCGCGTCCGCGCGGCAATGCGCCGAAGTCGGCATAGACGAACAACAGCGCATCGTCGACCTGGGCATCGTGCAGCAGCGAAAAAGCGACCTCGCCGACCAGCAAGGCGGCGCCGTCGCAAATGGCGCCCGGCTGCGCGCCGCCGGTCAGGCGGCAAATCTCATCGATCAGTTCCAGATATTTGGTTTTGGACACGGCAATTGAGGACCATGACGGCCCGGAAAATTTGAGGAGGATTTGACGGCAGATTGGCGGCCGGATCCGCAACGGAATCCGTGGTGGCGACTGAACGCGATGCACCGCAGTGTAGATGATTTTCGACGGCGCGCATCGCCATAGAATTGACAGCTTGCGCGCCGCTCGATTAATTCGAAAGGCTGTCCATCAAGGCGGCCAGCCGCGGCATGGCGGCGCATGCGTTGGCGGTGGTGGCCTGCGCCACGGCCTGCGCATCCAGGCCGCGCAATTGCGCCAGGACTTCGCCGATGCGCGGGATCTGCTGCGGCGTGTTGTGCGCCGGATGCAGCCAGGCCGGCGAAATGTCCGGCGCATCGGTTTCCAGCACCAGTGTTTCCAGCGGCAATTCGGCCGCCAGCCGGCGTATCTGCAGCGCGCGCGGAAACGTCATGGCGCCGCCCAGGCCCAGCTTGAAACCGTATTCGATGAAGCGTTGCGCCTGCTGCCGGCTGCCGTTGAACGCATGCGCGATGCCGCCCGGAACCGGATGCCGGCGCAGATATTTGAGGATGATGTCCTGCGAACGCCGCACATGCAGCAGCACCGGCAGTTCAAAATGCCGCGCCAGCTTCAGTTGCTCGGCAAAAAGATATTCCTGCCGCTCGCGCAATGCGCCCTGCTTCAGTTCGGGCACGAAATAGTCGAGCCCGATTTCGCCGATCGCCACGAAGCGCGGATCGTCCAGCGCCGTTTCGATGGCCTGCCGCAGCAGATCCAGGTCGCCGTCTTCGGCCTGCGGCGTGAGCAGGGGATGAATGCCCAGCGCATACACGCAATTCGGATACAGCCGCGCCAGTTCGGCCACCCGCGCGAAATCGAATGCCGCGATCGCCGGGATGACGATCAGCGCCACCCCCGCCTGCGCCGCCGCGCCGCTCAGCGCCGCCTGCGCGCCGTCGAATTCGGCGGCATCAAGATGGCAATGGGTATCGATCCACATGGCGGCGGGATAGGAGAAAGGCGAATTGAGGCTTGGTTAATGGTCTACATACACCTGCAGGCCGTCTTCGGTCAGCCGCAGGATCCGTTTGCAGCGCTGCGCCAATTCGCCGTCATGCGTCACGATCACGAAGGCGGTTCCCAGCGTGGCCGACAGTTCCAGCATCAGGTCGAAGGTCTTGTGCGCCGTGACGCGATCCAGGTTGCCGGTCGGCTCGTCGGCCAGCACGCAGGCCGGGCCGGTCACCAGCGCGCGCGCCAACGCCACCCGCTGCCGCTCGCCGCCGGACAATTCGCCCGGCACATGCGTGACCCGATTGGCCAGCCCCACCCGCGCCAGGATCGCCTGCGCCTGCTCATGCGCCTCGCTGCGCCCGACCCGGCGAATCAGCAGCGGCATGGCCACGTTGTCCAGCGCCGAGAACTCCGGCAGCAGATGATGGAATTGATACACGAAACCCAGCGACCGGTTGCGCAAATCGCCGCGTGCCGTTTCGCCCAGCGTGGCGAAATCCTTGCCGAGCAACTGCACGCTGCCCACGCTCGGCGTGTCCAGCCCGCCCAGCAGATGCAGCAAGGTCGACTTGCCGGAGCCGGAAGCGCCGACCACGGCCACCTGCTCGCCCGCCCGCACGTCGAAATCCACGCCTTCCAGCACCTTGACCGAATAGCGGCCCTGGGTGAAGGTCTTGCCGAGGCCGCGGCACGACAGCACCGTGTTTGCCGTTCCGTTTTCCATGATATGGCTTGTGACGTTATTCATGACGTTGTTTGCGGCGTTGCCTGTCACCTTATTCATAGCGCAGCGCCTCCGCCGGTTTCACCCGCGCCGCCCACCAGCTCGGATACAGCGTGGCCAGGAATGCCAGGATCACCGCCACGCCGCCGATGGTGCCGACGTCGGCCCAGCGCAGATCGGATGGCAGTTCCGAAATCACATACACGCTCTTGGGCAGGAACTGCACATGCAGCAGGTGTTCGATGAACGGCACGATGACGTCGATATTGTCCGCCACCAGCACGCCCAGTCCGACGCCGACGGCGGTGCCGATCAGGCCGACCAGCGCGCCCTGGATCATGAAGATCTTCATGATCGATAATGGCGATGCGCCCAGCGTGCGCAGAATGGCGATATCGGCCTGCTTGTCGGTCACGGTCATGACCAGCGTCGACACCAGGTTGAACGCCGCCACCGCGATGATCAGCGTCAGGATGATGAACATCATGCGCTTCTCGGTCTTGACCGCGGCGAACCAGTTGCTGTTCTGCTGCGACCAGTCGCTTACGTTCAGGTCGCCGGGCAGGATTTGCGCCAGTTCATAGGCCACTTGCGGCGCCTGCAGCATATCGGTGATGCGCAGCCGCAGGCCGCTCGGCGCCGGCAGGCGGAACATGGTCTCGGCGTCCTGCAACTGAATGAAGGCCAGCGTGGAATCGAATTCGTAATGCCCGGCTTCGAAGATGCCGACCACGGTGAACTGTTTCAGCCGCGGCAGCACGCCGGCCGGCGTCACCTGGCCCTGCGGCGCGATCAGCGTGACCTTGTCGCCGATGCCGGCGCGCAAAGCGCGCGCCAGTTCGCCGCCGAGCACAATATTGAACTCGCCCGGCTTGAGGTCGGCGAAACTGCCCTGCTTGACCTGGCCCACCACATCCGAAACCTTCGGCTCCTGGTCCGGCAATACGCCGCGGATCACCACGCCGCGCAGCGTTTCATCGCGCGTCATCATGGCCTGCGCGGCGACGAACGGCGCGGTGCCGATCACGGCCTTGTTCGCGAGCACCTGTTGCGACACGGCTTGCCAGTTCGGCATGGCGCCGGACATATCCGATATTTCTATGTGCGACAAAACTGACAGCATGCGGTCGCGCACTTCCTTCTGAAAGCCGTTCATCACCGACAGCACCACGATCAGCGCCGCCACGCCCAGCGCGATGCCTGCCATGGAAATCAATGAGATAAAGGAGATGAAGCTGTTGCGGCCGCTGCGCTTGCCGGCGCGGGTGTAGCGTACGCCCACCTGCCACTCGAACGGTAGATTCTTGAAAAAACCCAAAAAAGACTCCATGAAATAAGTACCGGATGTCGCGCAGTGTGCCACACAAAGCGGCGGCGGACTATCCGCTGTCGGGCACGATGGCCTACAATCGCGGCATGAACGATCTCGATATCCTGCTTCCCTTCGGCTTGCCGCCGCCCGACACCGCGCGCGACCTGATCCGCGAGTGCCAAACGCCGGCGCTGGCCACGCTGCTGGCACGCAGCGCAATGGAACGGCAGGCGGTCGATCCGTTCGCCCGCGCGCTGGCGCATGAAAACTGGCTGGCGCGGCGCTTCGGCCTGGCTTCCGCCTCGAACGCTGTCTCGGACGCGGCCCCGAATATTGCCTCGAACACCGCCGCAACTGGCGCCGACAACAGCCCGCCGGCAGCGCACGCCGCCATGCTGGCGCTGGGCCTGCCGCCGGTCGAGGGCCACTGGTTTCTGCTGCATCCGACGCATATCCATATCGCCCGCGACCACCTGGTGCTGACCGACACGCGGCAATTGACGCTGGACGAGCAGCAGGCGCGTACGCTGTTCGAGGCGGCCGCGCCCCTGTTCGAAGAGGTCGGCAAGACTCTGCTCTATGGCAGCGCGGACACCTGGTTCGTGCGCGCCGACGACTGGCCGCGATTGCGCACCGCCACGCCGGACGCGGCCAGCGGACGCAATGTCGATATCTGGATGCCGCAAGGCGAAGGCGACCGGGCGTGGCGCAAGTTGCAGAACGAAATCCAGATGCACTGGTTCGCCCATCCGCTCAATGAACAGCGCGAAACGCAAGGCTTGAAACCGGTCAATTCGCTCTGGCTGTGGGGCGGCGCCGATCCGGCCGATCTGCCGCCGCGGGATGCATTCAAGCCCTATGACGTGTGCTTCAATCTGTCCGGCTGGATGCGATCGCTCGCCGCGACGTCCGCGGATGGCCGGCATGCCGCGAACGCCGAGCAAGCGATCCAGGCGCCGGGCCGGCGCGGGCTGTTGCTCCTCGAAGCCCTGACCGAACCCGGCCTGACCAATGAATGGGGGTATTGGCTGGAACGCATCGAAATCCTGGAGCGCGACTGGTTCGCGCCGCTGCTGGCGGCCTTGCGCAAGGGCCGATTGCAGTCGCTCAAGCTGGTCCTCGGCGGCCAGGAACGGATCGCGGAATGCAGCGTCACCCGCAATGCGCTGCGAAAGTTCTGGATCAAGCCCGGCTTGCAAAGGCTGGCGCAATGATCCGCATCAATGTCCGTCCATACGCCAGCCGCGACGCCGACAAGCTGATCCGCGACGGCGTCCACCCGGTCCTGGCGCGCGTCTTCGCCGCGCGCGGACTGCTTGACGCGGCCGAACTCAACAGCGAACTCAGCGGCCTGATCGCGCCGTCCGGGCTGCTGCATATCGACGCGGCGGCAGCCTATCTGGCCGACGCCATCGCTGCCGGCAAGAAAATGGTGATCGTGGCCGACTACGATTGCGACGGCGCCACCGCCTGCGCCGTCGGCCTGCGCGGCCTGCGCGCGATGGGGGCGAAGGTCGACTTCATCGTGCCGAACCGCTTCGAATACGGCTACGGCCTGACGCCCGAAATCGTCGCGCTGGCGGTGCGCGAGAAAGCGCCCGACATCATCCTCACCGTCGACAACGGCATCGCCAGCATCGACGGCGTGGCCGAAGCCGCCCGGCGCGGCATCGATGTGGTCATCACCGACCACCACCTGCCCGGCGACAGCCTGCCGGCGGCGCGCGTGATCGTCAATCCGAACCAGCCCTCCTGCGGCTTTCCGAGCAAGAACCTGGCAGGGGTGGGCGTCATGTTCTATGTGCTGCTGGCGCTGCGCGCCGAACTGCGGCGGCGCAATGTATTCGATCAGCAAAGCCAGCCGAAACTGGACCACCTGCTGGACCTGGTGGCACTGGGCACCGTGGCCGACGTAGTCAAGCTGGACGCCAACAATCGCATCCTGGTGGCGCAGGGACTCAAGCGCATGCGCAGCGGCCGCATGCATGCCGGCGTGGCGGCGCTGTTTCGCGCGGCCGGCCGGGAAGCGCGGCGCGCCACGCCGTTCGACCTCGGCTTTGGGCTGGGGCCGCGGCTCAACGCGGCCGGCCGGCTGGCCGACATGTCGCTCGGCATCGAATGCCTGACCACCGACGACGAAGGCCGGGCCTGGGCCATTGCCCAGCAACTGGACGAAATCAACCGCGCGCGGCGCGATATCGAAGCCGGCATGCAGGATACCGCCCTGACGCTGCTGGATAGCTTCAATCCGCAGGACAGCATGACCATCAGCGTGTTCGATCCCTCATGGCACCAGGGCGTAATCGGCATCGTGGCCTCGCGCCTGAAAGACAAGTTCTACCGCCCGACGATCACCTTCGCGCCGGGCGAGGACGGCTGGATCAAGGGTTCCGGCCGCTCGATCGCCGGTTTTCATCTGCGCGACGCGCTGGACCTGGTCTCCAAGCATGCGCCGACGCTGATCGACAAATTCGGCGGCCATGCCATGGCGGCCGGCCTGACCCTGCGCGCCGAAGCGTTCGAGGCATTCTCGGCCGCCTTCGAAGCGGTCGGACGCGCGCAACTGACGCAGGATCAACTGGAGCGCGTGGTCGAGACCGACGGCATGCTGGAGGACGCCTATTACTCGACCCAGTTCATCGCGCTGATGGACAGCCAGGTCTGGGGCCAGGGCTTCGCGCCGCCGGTGTTTTGCGACAATTTCCGCGTCTTGAGCCAGCGCATCCTCAAGGAAAAACACCTGAAGCTGCTGCTGGAAAAGGATGGCCGCAAGTACGATGCGATCTGGTTCGGCCACAACGCTTCGCTGCCGGATTACGCCAGGGTCGCGTTCCGGCTGGACGCCAATGAATACAACGGCGTTACCCGGGTGCAACTGATGGTGGAGCACGCGGAGGCCGCATAGCAGAGCGTCGCCTGGCGTTGCTAGTGCACCGGCAGGAATTGCAGGAACGGCCCACCCAGCAAACCCTGCACGTAGCCGATGCCCGCGCGGCGGTACTTCTCGGTAACGAAAGCCGCCAGCAGATCGAGGCGGCCGACGATCTTGCCGAATTCGCGCTCGAAACTCAGGTTGCGGCCCGTCTCGCCGATTTCATCCGACAACAGCAGGCTGCGCCCCGCCGCATTGCGCCGGCTGGACAACAGCCATGAGGCGATTTCGACATTCCGCGCCGCGTTGTACACATATTGCGCATCCAGGCCGTCGACCAGGAAGAATTCGGTCTTGCCGCCATGGGCCGCGATGATCATGTCGGCGGTGGCATAGATGAAGGCGGCCACCCGGTCGCCCTCGAATTCCGGCTTCAACGCGGTCGACAGCGCCTTGATATCGCGCTGCCCCTGCAATCCGGGCCAATCCTTGCGCCCGACAATCGCCTCCTTGACCTTCCTGATGCAATCGTCGCGATCGGCGCCGGTTTTCCTGCATTCGGCCGGATTGCGGCGATACAGCTTGTCCATCAGCAGATACAGGCTGTCCAGATTGGCCTGCATGCCGATGGTGGCGATGCGGTTGGTGTCGGATTGCGCCATTTCACGGCCGCTGGCCGAAGCGCCCTGCACTTCGCCGTGATTGGTCGGCGCCGTGGAGGAACAACCCGCCAGAACCGACAGTAAAACCGCCAGCAAAAGCGGGACAGCGTGAAAGAACCGCGACTTCATGTTCAGCGCTCCTGAAAAGCCTTAGGCTCCGGTATAATGCCCGGTTTGACCGCACAAGAACAGATCATGGAAGCAGAACGCTTAAATTCCCTCGAGGCCCTGCTGGGCGACCTCGGCACCCGCGCAGTTGAACTACGGAGGTATCTTTGACTTCGATGTGAAGTCCGAGAAACTCGACCAGGTCAACGCCGAACTTGAAGATCCCACCGTCTGGGACGACCAGAAACGCGCGCAGGATCTCGGCAAGGAAAAGAAATCGCTGGAAAACATCGTCCATACGCTGATCAAGATCGACAGCGAACTGGCGGACGCGCGCGACCTGTTCGACATGGCGCGCGAGGAAAAGGACGAAGACACGCTGGAGGCCATCGAGGCCGACGCGGCCGGCTTGCAGAAGCTGGTGGAGGACATGGAATTCCGCCGCATGTTCAGCAACCCGATGGATCCGAACAACTGCTTCATCGACATCCAGGCCGGCGCCGGCGGCACCGAAGCCCAGGACTGGGCCTCGATGCTGCTGCGCCAGTACCTGCGCTATTGCGAGCGCAAGGGCTTCAAGGCCGAAATCCTGGAACAGTCGGATGGCGAAGTGGCCGGCATCAAGACCGCCACCCTCAAGGTCGAAGGCGAATATGCCTACGGCTTCCTGCGCACCGAAACCGGGGTGCACCGGCTGGTGCGCAAGTCGCCCTTCGATTCGGCCAACGGCCGCCATACTTCGTTCTCCAGCCTGTTCGTCTACCCCGAGGTGGACGATTCGATCGACATCGACGTCAATCCGGCCGATGTGCGCGTCGATACCTATCGCGCATCCGGCGCCGGCGGCCAGCACATCAATAAAACCGATTCGGCGGTGCGCCTGACGCACGGCCCGACCGGCATCGTGGTGCAATGCCAGAACGACCGCAGCCAGCATCGCAACCGGGCCGAAGCCTGGGACATGCTCAAGGCCAAGCTGTACGAACTGGAATTGCGCAACCGCATGAGCGAACAGCAGAAACTGGAAGACTCCAAGACCGACGTCGGCTGGGGCCACCAGATCCGCTCGTATGTGCTGGACCAGTCGCGCATCAAGGATCTGCGCACCAATTTCGAAACCGGCAACACCAAGGCTGTGCTGGACGGCGACCTGGACGGATTCATCGCCGCGTCGCTGAAACAGGGCGTGTAGCGGCAGCCGTCCGGGCGGCTATTCGCTTTACCCCAGCACAACCGCAGGTCCGATTCATTCATTTATTGCATTTTTACCCTCTACGCCATGACTACGCCAACCAAGCCACAAGACAACGCCGGCGCACCCGTCGATGAAAACGCCATCATTGCCGAACGCCGCGCCAAACTGGCGGCGTTGCGTACGCAAGGCATCGCATTCCCCAACGATTTCCGGCCGCTGCACAATGCCGCCGACCTGCACGCGCAATACGACGCGCTGGACAACGAGGCGCTCGAGGCCAACCCCGTCAAGGTGACGGTGGCCGGCCGCATGATGCTCAAGCGGGTCATGGGCAAGGCCTCCTTTGCGACATTGCAGGACGCCTCCGGCGCGCAGGCCGACGGCCGCATCCAGCTCTACATCACCAACGACGTCACTGGCGAAGCCGCCCACGCGGCGTTCAAGCATTACGACCTGGGCGACATCCTCGGCGCGGAAGGCCATCTGTTCAAGACCAAGACCGACGAATTGTCGGTCAAGGTCACCGTGCTGCGCCTGATCACCAAGTCGCTGCGCCCGCTGCCCGATAAATTCCATGGCCTGTCGGACCAGGAAACCAAATATCGCCAGCGCTATGTCGACCTGATCATGAACGAAGACACGCGCCGCACCTTCAAGGCGCGCACCGCGGCCCTGTCGTCGATCCGCCGCTTCATGGAAAAGAACGAATTCATGGAAGTCGAAACGCCGATGCTGCACGCCATTCCCGGCGGCGCCGCGGCCAAGCCCTTCATCACGCATCACAATGCGCTGGACATGCAGATGTTCATGCGCATCGCGCCGGAACTGTATCTGAAACGCCTGGTGGTCGGCGGCTTCAATCGCGTGTTCGAAGTCAATCGCAACTTCCGCAATGAGGGCGTCTCGCCGCGCCATAATCCGGAATTCACGATGATGGAATTCTATGCGGCCTATGTCGACTACCAATGGCTGATGAGCTTCACCGAAGCCGTCATCCGGCAAGCCGCCATCGATGCGCACGGCACCGCGACGCTGACCTACCAGGGCCGCGAGCTGGACCTGGCCAAGCCTTTCGACCGCCTCACCATCCTGGGCGCGATCAAGAAGCATGCGCCGCATTACGAAGATGCGCAGTTGCAGGACGAAGCCTTCCTGCGCGCCGAACTCAAGAAGTTCGGCCTGAAGACCGACCAGGCGCCATTGGCCGCCGCCGGCAAGGGCGCGCTGCAATTGGCGCTGTTCGAGGAAACCGCCGAAGCGCAGTTGTGGGATCCGACCTACATCGTCGACTATCCGGTCGAAGTCTCGCCGCTGGCGCGCGCTTCCGATACCGTGCCGGGCATCACCGAGCGCTTCGAGTTGTTCATCACCGGCCGTGAAATCGCCAACGGCTTTTCGGAGTTGAACGACGCCGAAGACCAGGCCGCGCGCTTCCAGGCGCAGGTTGCCGCCAAGGACGCCGGCGACGAAGAAGCGATGTTTTACGACGCCGACTACATCCGCGCGCTGGAATACGGCATGCCGCCGGCCGGCGGCTGCGGCATCGGCATCGATCGCCTGATCATGCTGATCACCGATTCGCCGAATATCCGCGACGTCATCCTGTTCCCGCATCTGCGGCGGGAAGATTGAGCCGCATTGCTTGATTCGCGTTACTTGATTCGTGTTACTTGAATCGCATTACATCCGAACGCATGACACCCAAATAACGAAGGAGGACTCCTCCTCTCTCGTTACGTTCGCTTACCTTTCCGCTTTCCCTGGCCGGAACAAAGCCCTGTCATTATTGTCCTACGCTGCATTAATACAATAATGTAAGAGGACAGTATGGAAACCGTATCCAAAAGCCGCATTCATCCGCTGATCGCTACCGCAGCGGTCGCGATTATCCTGGTCTGCATGATCGGCGTGGCTGCCATGACCGGCTTGCTGCCCGGGTCGCGCAGCGCCAACACGCCGCCGGGCGCCGCCGAACCCGCCCAGCTCAGCAGCGCCGAAAAGGCGGCAGCCGAACGCGATGCCGACAAATCGACACCCCCTGCTCCCCCTGCCCTGCTGGCTTCGGCGGCAACGCCGGCCAAGCCCAATATCTGTGAAACCTGCGGCGAAGTCGAAAGCATCCGCGCCATCAAGCATCCTAAAAAGACCAGCGGCATCGGCATGGTCGGCGGCGCAGTGGTAGGCGGCCTGCTCGGCAACCAGATCGGCAGCGGCAACGGCCGCATTCTCGGCACGGTAGCCGGCGCGGCGGGCGGCGGTTATGCCGGCAATGAAATAGAAAAGCACACCCAGACCACCACCACCTATGAAGTCATGGTGCGGATGGAAAATGGCCGCGTGCGCGAATTTCCACAGTCGGCGTCCCACTGGCGCGTCGGCGATCGGGTGCGGGTCGTGAACGGCGCGTTGCGCTCGCGTGGATAGGCATTCATATCGTCGAGTTGATAAAAGGCCGCTTACTGATTTGTAAGCGGCCTTTTTCATTGCAACGCGCTGTTGCCGATGGCTGCGCTACAGCTTGTAGCCGAAGATATCCACACCGGTCAGCCGTTCGATCGCGCGGCCGAACCTGTACTTCAGTTCCGGCGCATCGAATGGCGGCTGTTCGAGTTTCTGCTCGGCGTCCGAGAAGGGTTCGACTTCCAGCACGACGAAGGTATGTCCCTGGACGTCGGCATTGACGACCTCATCGAATCCCTTTTCCAGCGCTTCCAGGGTACTGAATTCGAATACGCGTTGCAGGCCGACGCCACGCGCGATCGCAGCGTAGTCATTGGTTTTGCCGTTGGGCAGCGTCGCGTTCGAAGTGGCGCCGTAGGCACGGTTCGATACCAGGAAGTGCGTCAGGTTGGGCAGGTTCATTTCGCGTTCCACCATCAGCATGCCGGGGTTCATGCAGAAAGCACCGTCGCCCATGAAGGCCCAGAAACGGGCCTGCGGCAAGGCATTGGCCAGGCCGGACGTAAACATGGTCGACAGGCTCATCGACGCATCGAGATAAAAAGCGGTTTCGGTTTCGCGGGTCGCGGCCCACCAAGCCTGGCCGGAATTGCCCGCGGACGTAACCACGAACTGGTCGGTGCGGCGGGAAGCGAGAAAATTGAAGCAATCGATATAGCGCATTGGGTTACCTCTAGCGTAATAAGTCGCGCGTCAACGCAACGACGGTCGGCCTGGAAAATGTCCGGCTGTGATGATAGGCGCGGCGGATCTCGGTCAGATCTTCCGGCTTGCTGATGACGATGTACGGCATGTCCAACGCCTGCAGCACCGGCTGCAGATACAAGCCGTTGGAAATGTGATGCTTGTGGTGATCGCCGAAGCCGCCGCGCAGGGTGGTGAGCAGCAGCAGCGGGATTTCATAGCTATAGTTGATCTTGGTGATGGCGTAAATGCAGGTCATCAGGCCGGATGCGCCCATCAGCGCCACCGATCCCTGGCCGCCCATGAAGGCGCCGGCGCACAGTCCAATGGCCGATTCCTCGCGATTGACCGGCACGTGGCGGATGCGCGGATCGCCGTCGATCTCGGTGATCACGTCGGTGAGCCAATTGTCCGGCAGGCTGGCCACCAGCTTCACGTCGCATTCGGTCAATTCGTCGACGATTCGACGTGCAACGTCGCGCCCCTTGCCGGGGGTTTTTATGTCATTCATCACAACTCCTTTTTTTTACGACTGTTAAATTTCAACGCATGAAGATCGGCCAGAACGGCAACGGCGTCGAAAACAGCACGCCGAACATCAGCCATACCACCAGGCCGAAAATGGCGCCGCACAGCGCGGCGAACCAGGGCTTCCAGCCGAAAGCCCAGAGATAGGCGAACAGGAAAACGGCGATGCCGGCCACGAATCCCAAGACCCAGCAGAGCACCATCAAGCCGAGAATGCAGCCGAACTGGATCCAGGTGGCGCGCTCGGCCAGCAGGCCTTCCACGTCCGAGTCGGTGGCGATATTCCCGGTCTTTACCGCACCTTCTTTTTCGCGATAGATCATCACCGCCGACGTCACCGCCATCGCAATGACGAACAGGCCGATGCACAGCGGGAAAATGAACACCGGCAACTCGTACCGGTAACCCCACCAGCCGATTCCCAGCAACAACAGAACCAGAGCGGCAACCACAGCAGGAAAGGCGATCTGGACGACTTTCGTACTGGCGATTCTTGTATCTTGATCTTTCATTTCTTCGGTTTTCATATTGCCCCTATGCGTTAGCCGCCACCGACGGCCTGAGGAAACGCGCGCCGGACCACAGTACCCGCAGCACCACCACGGCACACACCGCGATCGGAATTGGGCGCAGCAGGAAACCCCAGCCATGCGCTTCCAGGGTGATGCCGAACGAGTTCTCGATCATTGGCGCCAGCACGAAGCCAAGCAGGAAAGCGGGCCGGCTATAGGTCAATTCCTTCATCATGATGCCCAGCACGCCGAATGCCATCAGGAACACGATATCGAGCGGTTCATTGTTGGTGGCATAGGTGCCGACCACCAGCGTGACCATCAGCATCGGCGCCAGCAGACGGCCGGGAATGCGGGTAATCGAGGTCAAGCGGGCCGTCACGGGAATCAGCGCAAGCACGGCAATCACATTGGCCAGGGCCAAGGTCAAGGTCAGATGCACCGCGACGTCCATGTGGCTTTTCAGGAAATCGGGACCGGGCGAGAGACCGAACATGAAGAAGGCGCCGATCAGCACCGCCATCGAGGATCCGGCTGGAATGCCGAAGGCCAGCGTCGGGATCATGCCGCCGCCTTCCTTGGCGTTGTGCGGCGCCGAGGCCGCGATCACGCCCTCGACCGCCCCCTTGCCGAATGCTTCCGGATTCTTCGACGAACGCTGCGCGGCCGCATAGGAAATCCATGGCGCCACCGCGCCTCCCATGCCGGGAATGATGCCGAGCACCACGCCGATCAGCGACGAACGCAGCACCAGCATGCGATGCGACAAGGTCGCGTAGACCCCCTTCATCACCTGCGCCGTGACCACCGGCGGCGTGCCGGCTGCCGCGATGCGTTTGCCGGTAACGCCGAGGCTGATGATTTCAGGCAGCGCGAACAGGCCCAGGGTGACCGGGATCAGATCGAAGCCGTCCAGCAGATAATCCATATTGAACCAGAAGCGCGGCACACCGGACGCGCCCTGGTAGCCGAAGGTGGCAAACAGCATGCCGAGCGCGCCGGCCATCAGGCCCTTGGCCATATTGCCCTTGGCCACCAGCGCGATCATCATCACGCCGCACACAGCCAGCATCAGCGTATCGGGCGATTTGAAATACAGCACCACCGGCGCCAGCACAGGCAGCAGCAAGGCCAACACCGCCGCGCCGAACACGCCGCCGATGCCGGAGGCGGCCAGCGCGGCGCCGATGGCTTCGCCGCCCCGCCCCTGTTTGGTCATCGGAAACCCGTCCACCACCGCCGCCGCGTCCGCCGGCTCGCCCGGCATTCCCAACAACACCGCCGTGATCGAACCGGCGGTATTGACCACCGCGTGCGTAGCGACCATGAAAGACAAGCCCACCGCCGGATGCATGCCATAGACGAATGGCATCAGAAGCGCCAGGGCGGTCACGCCGTTGACGCCGGGGATCAGGCCGACCAATGTTCCGATGAACACGCCGAAACAGATGAACAGCAGAGAAGCAGGCGTCCCGAACGAGACAAGGCCCTGAATGACATGATCGTACATCGCGTGAATCCTTTTACTTGAAGTAAGTCTTCAGGATGACCTGTCGAATTTCCGGCAGGCGCGGACCGGCCATCTCGCGCGCTGTGTCCGCCACCAGTTTCTGCAATTCATCGCCAGGCATGAAATTGATTTCAAGCTGCGCCTTCTTGCCTTCGGCAACCACGGCCGGATCGGTCAGGATGTCTTTCATGATCTGGCGCAGATACGCCACGCGCTCGGCAGGTACGCCCGGCGAGGTCACCATGGCGCGCTGCGGCTTGCCGATCTTCTCGCGGAAATCGATCCACCAAGCCTTGTCGTCTGGAATTTTCTTCAATTCGAAAATGGTAGGAACATTCGGCATGTTCGCCCAGCGCTTGCGGCTGATCATGGCGATCGGCGTCACGTCGCCGGACTGCACCAGGGGCTGGATCGAGCTCGCGGTCAGGATGCCGGAATCGACTTCACCGTTGACCACCGCCAGTGCCATGTCTTTCGCGCCTTTATAGCCGGTCACGACTTTCGACTTCAGGTCGACCGCTTGCGACAGCACCGCGACCACATCGCTGATATTGTCCGCCGGACCGGTGGCCGACCACAAAATCTTCGGCGCGGCCAGGGCATCGTTGAGCGACTTGATCTTGCCGTTCTTGGAAGCGAACCAGAGCTTCGGCTCTTCGGCCACGCGGCCCAGCCAGTTGAGTTTTTCCAAATCCCAACGCGCGCCTTCGCGTTCTGTCAGCTTGCTCATGATCGCGCCTTCGGCGCTGGCATTCATCAGTGTCAGGCCGTCCGGCCGCGCGGTGTAGAGAACATTCAAGGCCAGCAGGCCGCTGCCGCCGGCGCGGTTGTCGATAATGACCGTGGCGCCAAGTTTTTGCGCCAGATGCGGCGCGATCATGCGCGCGTACAGGTCGTAGCCGCCGCCCGGCGGGGAGCCGACCAGGATAGTGACGGTCTTGCCTTTGTAGAATTCGGCCGGCGTTTCGGCGCTGGCGGCGCTGGCGGCGCTGGCGGCGAAGGCAATCGCCAAGATCATCGCCGCCTTGAGACAGGAAGCGCAATAAGCGCGGAAAAAAACAACAAGAGGCTGCAACTGCTTGAATCGGATCGGCATCATTTCCATCTCACTTTTATAGAGTACTTAAGACCAAGAAGATTCTTTAAAACCTGGGGTCAAACCGCCGCAGCGCACTCCTGCTCCCCCAATAAACCTTGAAGCGTTTTCCGCTTTCTTGTTTGGATTATGTCAATAGATTGTTTTACCTATGAAACATTAATTCCTATGTGAACAAAGAATAAAATCTTATTCCGATGGTGTCAACGAGTTTTGCAGGCCTTTTCGTAAATAATTTACGGAGTCGTTGCAATGCTCAAGAATGGGGATTTCGTGCACGGAAATGCGCAAGCAAAACGCATGAAAAATGTGCAGGCAATCGGCGGCCGGGCGAAAAATGTGCGGGCGCAATAAACAGATGCCATGCAAGATGCGTGCTAGAAAAAATCGTGCCGTCAATGGAGAGTGACGGGAGATGAATTGAAGGTATTGAAAGGTCGTGCTGCGCCGCGGTCGACCGATAAAAAAAATTATGGCCGGCGCGATATTCGGCCGATTGAGAAGGAAATTTCTTTCCGGCCGACTACTTGGTCTTGATGAAAATCTCGTTATACAGCTTCTGCCATTTGTCGTTCTGGTCCAGCACCACCAGCGGATCGACGAATTTCAGCGGCATCGCGTTGAGCGGCGTATCGACTTTCCTGCTGGTCGGGACGTAGTCCAGCTTCAGCATCACCTGTTGCGCATCGCTGAGCATGAAATCGTAGTACAGCACGGCAGCATGCGGATGCGGCGCGCGGCGCAGCATGGCGATACCGTTCGGCCGCGCGAACGCGGGCGGGATGACGAACCAGTCGATCGGCGCGCCGCGCCGTTTCATTTGCTCGGCCTTGTAGTTATAGATGGTCAGCGCCATCGGCACTTCGCCCGACGCCACCAGGTTGCAAAGCAAGGTA
>DASYEK010000028.1:0-26528 GCA_036499085.1 Herbaspirillum sp.
AACGCCATTTTCTGGCCGCAGCCGGCTACCGATACCGCCCAGCCGGGGCCGTTGCTGGCGCTGGAAACCGATATCGCGGCAGCAGTCGCGGCGCCGGGCGAAATCGGCTTCAGGGTATTGCTGGCGAATACCGTGGATTCCCTCAATCCCGCGCTCACTAGCAATTACCCGCCGGCGCCGCAGGCGCTCGACGCCGGCCAGTTCGGGCGCTGGCCGAATCCGCCGTTCAAGTACGGCGATTGCAGCAAGGGGCGGCTGGTCAACTGATGCCCTGATGCTTGATGCCTGGCCTGATGCCGAGGCGGGTTCCTTGAACGCGTTAAAGGAAACCCTCCGCGCCGGCGATCAGCGCGCTAAGCAATACCACCAGCCACGGCGGCCATTTCCAGAACGCCAGCAGCAGGAAGGCGCCGGCCGCCATGCAGAAATCGGCCGGCGTCTTGATCGCGCCGCTCCAGACCGGGTTATAGAACGCGGCAAGCAGCAGCCCGACCACCGCGGCATTGATGCCCAGCATGGCGCGCCGCACGCCGGTATAGGCGCGCAGCCGTTCCCAGAACGGCGCGATCGCCACGATCAGTAAAAACGCCGGCAGGAAAATGGCGACGACGGCAATTGCGGCGCCGCTCCAGCCATTGGGCGCGGGCGCCGCCACCGCGCCCAGATACGCCGCGAACGTAAACAGCGGGCCGGGCACCGCCTGCGCCGCACCGTAGCCGGCCAGGAAGGTATCGTTGGACATCCAGCCGGCCGGCACCGTTTCTGCCTGCAACAGCGGCAGCACCACATGGCCGCCGCCGAAGACCAGCGCGCCGGCGCGATAGAATCCGTCGAACAGGCGCAGCGCGTGGCTGCCTGCGGTTTCCGCGAACCAAGGCAGCACCAGCAGCAGGGCGCAGAAAGCGACCAGGCATGCGATGGCGGCGAAGCGGCCCACGCGCATGCCGAGCCGGCTGTGCGGCAATGCGCTTTCGCCGCGCAGGCAGGCCCAGCCGAACAGGCCGCTGGCGGCGATTGCCATGACCTGCCCGAACGACGACGGCACCAGCGTGACGAACAATGCGGCGGCAACCGCCACGGTTGCGCGCCGGCGGTCCGGCGCCAGGCTTTTGCCCATGCCCCACAAGGCTTGCGCGACCACCGCGACGGCAACCACATTCAGGCCGTGCAGCCAGCCGCCGCCGAGCTGGCTGCCGAAGCGGCTGACGCCGATGCCGAACAGCACCAGCGCAATGGCCGAGGGCAGGGTGAAGCCCAGCCACGCCGCCAGCGCGCCGCCTACGCCTGCCCGCGACAGACCGATCGCCATGCCGACCTGGCTGCTGGCCGGACCGGGCAGGAATTGGCAGAGCGCCACGATATCCGCATAGGCGTGTTCATCGAACCAGCCGTGCCGCGTGACGAATTCCTCGCGAAAATAGGCCAGATGCGCCACCGGGCCGCCGAACGAGGTCAGGCCGAGCCTCAGAAAAATACCGAAAAGCTGCATCATTGCGTTTCAAGCGCCCGCATTTTTCCCCCGATTATTTGTTCGTGTTTCGATTGGCCGCAATTATCGCAAAGATTGCCGCCGGGCAGTCGATTATGCGGGGTCGAACCGGGGCCGCCGGGATAAGGCCATGAATTTTCGTCGCTTTTCGGCTTCTCTCATTTAGAATAAGCGGCCAATTTCCAACTTAACCAAATTAAAGCCAGCCGAACACTATGGACATGCCATCCCATCAACTCAATATGACCGTGCTGATGTCGCCGGACATGGCCAACTTCTCAGGCAACGTGCACGGCGGCGCCATCCTCAAATTGCTCGACCAGGTGGCCTACGCGTGCGCCAGCCGCTATGCCGCCCAGTATGTGGTGACGCTGAGCGTGGACCAGGTCACCTTCCGCCAGCCTATCCATGTGGGCGAGCTGGTCACTTTCCTGGCCAGCGTCAACCATACCGGCACTTCGTCGATGGAAGTCGGCATCAAGGTGGTGGCCGAGGACATCCGCACCCAGATGGTGCGTCATGTGAACAGCTGTTTTTTCACCATGGTGGCGGTGGACAACGAACGCCGTCCGGTGCCGGTGCCGCCGCTGCGGCCGTTTACCATCGAGGAAAAGCGCCGCTTCGAAAGCGCCATTTTGCGCAAGCAGCTGCGCCAGGAGCTGGCCAAGCGCTTTGAAGACACCAAGCCGAGCTGAGCCGGCTTCCTGATCCGCCGCCCGCGAACCTGTTTGCGAACCCATACTTGCCGATGCCATGAAAATACTATTGGTTGAAGACGACACGATGATCGGGGAGAACATCCAGATCGCGCTGGTCGGCGAGGGCATCGAAGTGGATTGGGTCACCGACGGCCTGGCCGGCGAAGCTTCGCTCGAGGCTGCGCGCTACGACGCCTTGCTGCTCGACCTGAGCCTGCCGTGCAAGGACGGCGTGGATGTCCTGAAAACCTTGCGCGCGCGCAAGAACGATCTGCCGGTACTGGTGATGACCGCGCGCGACACCGTGCCGCAGCGCGTGCTCGGCCTGAATACCGGCGCGGACGATTACCTGGTCAAGCCGTTCGACCTGGAAGAATTGATTGCCCGCCTGCACGCGCTGGTGCGGCGCGCGCGCGGCGGCCTGGACCTGCTGTACCGCAAGGGCGAGGTCACCGTCAATACCGTCACGCGCCAGGTGTTCTCGGCGCAACGCCAGATCAGCCTGTCCTCGCGTGAATGGAACATCCTCGAGGCCCTGGTGGCGCGGCCCGGCGCGATCCTGTCGCGCGCGCAGCTGGAAGACCGGTTGTACGGCTATTCCGGCGAGGTCGAAAGCAATGCCGTGGAAGTCTACATTTACGGCCTGCGCAAGAAATTGGGGCAGCAGTTCATCGTGAACATTCGCGGCCTCGGCTACATGGTGGAGAAAGCCTGATGCGCTCCCTGCGCACGCGTTTGATCCTGCTGCTGGGCGTGGCGATCTTTGCCGCCGGCATCCTGCAATTCTTCGTGTCGATGAAGACGTCGGCGCGCGAGGCCGACAAGCTGTTCGACTATCACATGGAGCAGATGGCGCTGGCGTTGAAGGATCGCAGCTTCAAGCACGCCACGGTGCAGGACATGCCGGACACGATGGCGAACAGCTTCGAATTCGTGATCCAGATATGGAATTCGGACGGTGTGCCGGTCGAGGTTTATCAATCGCGCATCTACACCATGCTGCCGACCCAGGGGCGCGAAGGCTATTCGACCGTCAGCATGGCCAACGGCAAATGGCGCATTTATTCCCTGCACGAACAACAGCGCGTGGTGCAGATCGCGCAAAAAATGCAGGCGCGGCGCGACCGGGCCCTGATGATCGCCTGGCGCTCGGTGTGGCCGAGCATTCCGGCGTCGCTGCTGCTGTTCGGCGCGGCCTGGTGGGTGATCACGTCGGCGTTGTCGCCGCTCAACCGTATCGGACGCGACCTGGCCAACCGCAATGCCGATTCGCTGGCGCCGATCGCCGAAGATCGTCTGCCGCGTGAAATTGCGTTGCTGGCATCCGAACTGAATTCCCTGCTGGCGCGCATGGAGCAGGCTTTGCTGTCGCAGCAACGCTTCGTGGCCGACGCCGCGCATGAACTGCGTTCGCCGGTCACGGCGCTGTCGCTGCAGTTGCAGACCCTGGCGCGGGCCAAGGACGAAGAAAGCCACGGCCTCGCGGTCGAGCGGCTGCGCGGCGGCATCGAGCGCGCGTCGCGGCTGATAGAGCAGTTGCTGGTGCTGGCGCGGCAGGATCCGCTGTTGCAGACCGCGGATGCGGCCGCGGTGTCGCTGACGGCCTGCATCGCGTCGGTGGTGGGCGATGTCATGCCGTTTGCCTTGTCGCGCGAGATCGAAATACGCCTCGGCGGCTTGCTGGAAGCCGAGATCCGCGGCGATGAAGAGGCCGTGCGCATCCTGCTCCGCAATCTGCTGGACAACGCCGTGCGCTACACGCCGGAGCAGGGTGTGGTGCAGATCGATCTTGCGCTGGAAGGCGCGGTGCTGATGCTGACCATCGAGGATTCGGGCGGCGGCATTTCGCAGGATAACCGGCCGCGCGTGTTCGACCGTTTCTATCGCGTTCCAGGCACCAAGACCCGAGGCACCGGCCTCGGCCTGGCGATCGTGAAAGCCATCGCTGAGCGCCATCGGGCCTCGGTCAAATTGTTCCAGGCCACGCTCGGCGGCCTTGGCGTCAAGATCGGATTTCCGGAGTTCGCGATACCGGACTTGTCAAAAATGGGCGATGTTTCAAAATAAAATTTCTATTTATTCGTTGTAATCGTGCAATTGTTTCGACTCTTCAGTTTCACCTAAGAATCCTTGGGCAGTATGGCGAGCACCATACAAAGGGAGACTTGGAAGATGTCAAAAATTCATAAAACAATGATTGCCGCGGCGGTATCCGCCGCGTGCGCCTTGCCGATGTTGGCGCAGGCGCAAACCAGCGTGACCGTCTACGGAAAGATGTATCCGGATTTTACGCACGTCAATGTCAGCGGCGGCACCGCGGCCGGCACGCCGGTCAGCACGCTCAGCGCCCCGGCCACTGGCGCCCATGCCGTCAGCCTGAATACGCAGGACGCGCCGAATTCGCGCCTGGGCTTTCGCGGCACGGAAGACCTGGGCGGCGGACTGAAGGCGATCTTTCAGATGGAAATGGGCTTCGGCCTGGACACCGGCGGCGGCAAGGCCGGCGATCCGCTCTTCAACCGCAATACCTTCCTGGGCCTGAAGGGCAAGCTCGGCACGATCAAGCTGGGCAACATGGACACCGTCTACAAGGAACTCGGCGACCATATGACCTTCCTGGGCGTCACCAGCGGCAACTTCATGGGGCTGAGCAATATCTTGTCCAAGGCAGGCTTCGGCACCAGCTCGGCTTCGAGCTTCCACCTGCGCCGCCAAAACAGCTTCATGTATGAATCGCCGAATTTCGCCGGCGTCCAGGGCCTGTTCGACTGGTCGCCCAACGAAAAGGCGGGCGATGCCACCAGCGGCGTCATCTCGACCGGCCTCAAGTACGAAAACGGTCCGATCTACCTGGCGCTGGCATACGAAATACACAAGGATATGTTCGGCGCCTCGCTGAACGTGCCGAGCGCGATCGCCAACACCACCGGCGGCACTCCCAATACGGGCGCCAGTTCGCGCGACCAGGCCGTGCGAGCCACGGCGCAGTATCGCTTCCCAGACAACTACCGCGCCGAAATCAACGTGGCCCAGTTGCGCTATAACGAAAGCGGCGGCGGCGCCGGCAAGTTCGATAGCTACAAGCACACTACGTGGTCGATCTCGGCGGAAAAGATCATCGGCGCGGTCAGCCTGGTTGCTTCCTACGGACAAAGCGGCGCAGGCAACTGTTCGCTGGTCGGCGGCGTGGCCTGTAGCACATCTGGGCTGGATGCAAAGATGTTCAATATGGGCGCTTCGTATGCATTGTCCAAGCGGACGTCATTGTTCGGCGTGTATTCGTACATGAATAACGATACATCCGCGGTGCAAAACAACTGGTTGAACGGCAAGCCGAGCGCCGGACAGGATATTTCGACCATGGCCGTCGGTATCAGTCACAGTTTTTGAGGTGGCAGGGCGAGGGCGCCCGGCCGGAATATGACGCGAACGCGGCCCTTGACTGCCGCGCTTGCGCCGAATGGCTGAATGCGTGCCGGCTGGGCGGTTTGCCGGCAGCTCGATGCCGCGGCCGGGCGTCCTCGATTGAATCGTCTTTGAGCAAGTAGTGAGTAATTGCGTGCCTCGGTCCCGATTGGCACAAGCCGGCTTTGGCCGGCTTTTTTTTTGTTTTCTTGAGTTATTTCGTCCTGCATATGGTTGGAAATGTAATATTTTCTGCACAAATATCATTATTTTAGTGATTGATGTGCTAAGTTTTTCACATGAATGCATCCGATATCGCCGCCCGCCCGGACGATTGAACATGCCCGTCCCCTCCGATAAATCCTAAAACAAATACTGCACCTGGAACGAGGTGACCGGCTTTCTCTATAAGGGCGCCATTTTGTATTTTGGCGATTGAATTCGCCGCATTGCGCCATCGCCGCTGGTTGATGGAAATTGTTGCACCCGCTTGTACCATTCGGGCGATTTTCGAGGGAAGGAATCTCGAAGATCGACCACTACATAATGTCATCAAGCGGAGGTAGGAAATGCCAGCAATCCCAGTAAATCCAGTAGTAGCTCCCATCGTCGTTCAGACAGCAGCCGATTCCTCGGGGGGAGCCCGCGTCCGGTCCGATTCCGCGGCAACCGGAACGACCATCGATACGCTGGAAAAAATCAAAACGTTCATCGATGCATCGATCCCGAAAGGAAAAGAAGGGGAATTCAAGTCATATATCCTGGAAGAAAAGATACTGGACGATCTTGAAGGCGAAGGAAAAAATGCTTGGGGATTGGCGCATGCGATGGCCGCGGCGCATTTTCTGGATGTGGATGCCAAATCGGGATCCATCGAATCCGCGAAAAATGCCGAGGCGATTCAGAAAGGCATCAAGAACATCATCGAAGCCAAGATGGCGAGTGACCCCGATTTCAATATCAATGCATCTGTCGGCCCCGACGCGAAAACATTTTTGATATTGGCGGCGCATTTCAACCTGACTGACGTGGCGCTTTTCCTGATCGAAAAAGGCGTAAATCCTCTTGAGAAAGATATATTTCGGCAGACGGCCGCCATGAAAGCCGCCGCGACCGGAAGTTCCGAAGCTTTCAATGTCCTGTTGCAATGGGCGATAAAAGAGACCCTGCGCGAAGAAAGGAATAATCCCAGGATCCGTTTCGCCGAAACGACGCTCGGGAAATCGCTATCCGGCAAAAGCCAGCAGCTTTGGACCGTCCTGCATTATGCCGCCAACAAGGGATCGGCTGAAATCCTGAAATCGATATTCAAGCTTGCCGGGGAGGAAGGAATGATTGCGCCGGCAATGCTGCTCGATCTGCTTGGCGCGGGAGAGCAATCCGGACGCACGCCATTGGGAGTTGCCGCGGCCAAGGGAAAAGACGGCGCGGTCAAGGCGATAATGGACTTCGTGAAAGAACATGCGCCGCAAAGAAAAAACGAATTCATGCAGGCAACGGACAACTATGACAATCGGGCCATTGACGATGCGGTTCGCTTCGGCCATCTGGAGGCCGTAAAGGCGCTTTGCCTGTATGGGCCGGATCTGCGCCGGCCGAACGGCATCGGCGAGACCCCTCTTGCCGCCGTCGATCGCTTGCATATCGAAGAAAGACGGATACATGGCCTTATTGCAGAGAGCAAGAAGACATCGAGGAGTACCGCCGTTGGCCAGGAATTCGATCCCGAGGTTCGCAATTTTCTTGTCAGTGCAGGCATCAACAAGCACCTGGACCGCAATATAAGGAACAAGATGCAGCGCCAGGCCACTGCCGAAGCAATGGCAAGGAAGACATTTGGAAAAATGCACGACTTCCTTAAGGGCGAAGCACCGGCGTCCACCCGGGGAGTTGCAACCGCGGCTGCAAACTAAACCGCAACTGCAACCGCAACTGCAACCGCAACCGCAACCGCAACCGCAACTACAGCTTTGGCCTAGCCTTGAGCGCACGCGCGCAACGTCCGCTATCCGCCGTTGCGTGCTTCGGCCAGCGCGATCGTCAGGTGTTGAACCTTCTTTTTCAACTGGTCGCGCTCTTCGCCGAGTTCCGCGACCAACACATTCAAGCGATGTATTTCCAATTGATCCGGCGTGGCGTCGGCCGGCGGCGCTTCCGGTTTCGGTTTCGGCGGCAGGCGCGCCTCGCGGACTTCCCGCGCCGCCTGGCGCAATTCCTTCTTGCCGCCTGCCACCGCGGCGATCTGTTTTTCGCCGGGCAGGGAAGCCACGGCGGCCGCGGCGTTGATCGAAATGACGCCCGACTTCACGGCGCCCACCAGTTCCGGCGCGGCGTGCTTCTGGATTTTTTCGATCTGCCCGAGCGTGGCGCTACTCATGCGCGCGGCGCGGGCCAGCGTTTCCCTGGTCCATGGCGGCTCATGATTCGCCTGGACGGAAGCGCCCGCGTTTTCGGCATCGGTTGCGGCCGTGGCCGCGGCATCGGGCGTTTCCTCGCGCGTCTGCGCCACGCGCGCGGAAATGATTTCCTTCTTGCGCAAGGCCAGCACGCCGCGCTGGAAGTCCGATACGCTGCGCCGCCCGAGATGGTTGTCGATCATCCAGAGATGCACGTCGTCCATCGACTGGAAACGCGTGTTCTGGACCGTATCGAAGGCAATGCCGTGCTTGCTGCAGATGCCGTGGCGGTTGTGGCCGTCGACCAGCAGGTCGCCCCACAGCACCAGCGCATCGCGGCATCCTTCGGCCAGCAGGCTGCGTTCCAGCGCCGCGTATTCGTCTTCGGTCAACGGGTCGATATAGGCGCGCAGGTCTTCGTTGATCGTGATGGTCATGGTCCGGGAGAAATAAAAAGATAGCGCGGTAGTGTACTCAGGACTGCCGTTTTGCGCTACTTCGGCGGGTGTCGATAAAAACCGACACGGCGCGATACGGCAATACAGCGCCGCGAACAGCTGTGTTACCGTAAGTCCACTGCATATAAACAAGAAGTCCAATGAGACCAGCCAGCCCATTGTTTTCACGCCTGACGAAATCGCATATCACTGCCACCGCGACGCTGTTCGTGATGCTGGTCTGCCTGATTGTCATCGCCATCACGGTCTGGAGCGCCTGGGATGCGCGCAGCAACGAGCTGCGCGAGGCTGAAATCGAAAGCGAGAACATGGCCCGTTCGCTGGCCCAGCATGCCGACGATACCTTCAAGGCGGCCGATATGCGCCTGGTCGGCATCGCCGAACGCATCCTCAACGACGGCACTTCGCCCAAGGCGCTCAGTCGCCTGGACAAGCTGCTGGCGCTGCTGGTGCAGGAGCAGCCCGAACTGTCCGCGCTGTATATCTACGACCAACACGGGTACCGGCTGGCCACCTCGCGTCCCCCGGATACGCCGCGCGAGGATAATTCCGGGCGCGAATACTTCATGTTTCACCGGAATCATGTCGATCTCGGCCCGCATATCGGCGTTCCGATACGCAGCCGCATCACGCATCAATGGATCATTCCGGTCTCGCGCCGGCTGGAAGACGCCGAGGGCAAGTTTTTCGGCGTCGCCGTGGCCTCGGTCGAACTCGATCATTTCAACCGGTTCTATGCGCGCTTCGATATCGGCCACGACGGCGTCATCTTGCTGGCGCTCAAAAACGGCACGCAACTGACCCGCTGGCCGTTGCTGCCGGATTCCATCGGCAAGGACGTGACCGGCGGTCCGGTGACCACGCTGTATGCAAAGAAATACGAAAGCGGCAATGCCACGGTCGATTCGCCGGCGGACGGCAAGACGCGTATCGTCGGCTACGATCAGTTGCCCCATTTTCCGACGGTTGCGGTGGCTGCGCTGTCCAAGGAGGAACGGCTGGCCAGCTGGCGCGCGGCGACGCTGACGCAGGGCCTGGTGATCCTTGCCGTCATCGGCATGCTGGGATGGCTGGGATATCGCCTGATAGGGCAGATCGGCCTGCGCATCGACGCCGAGCAGGCCTTGCTGAGCCTCAATCAAACCCTGGAAAAGCTGGCATTGCAGGATGGCCTGACCGGCCTGGCCAATCGCCGTCAATTCGACACGGCGTTCCAGAATGAACTGAGCCGCGCCCGGCGTTCGGCCAGTTCGCTGGCGCTGATCATGATCGATGTCGATTGCTTCAAGAAATACAACGACATATACGGCCACCTGGCCGGCGACGAATGCCTGCGCCAGGTCGGCAAGGTCATACGCGAAGCCGAGGTGCGCATCGGCGACCTGGCCGCGCGTTACGGCGGCGAAGAATTCGCGGTGCTGTTGCCGAGCACCGATGTGCAGGGCGCGCTCAAGGTGGCCGAGCAGATTCGCAATGCGATACGGGAACTGGAAATCCGGCATGACGGCAATGCGCCCGGGGTGGTGACCATCAGCGCCGGCATCAATGCCGTCACGCCGACGGCCGGCGCCGATTCGCCGGCGCTGCTGATCGCGGCCGCCGACGAGGCGCTCTACGAAGCCAAGTCGAGCGGGCGCGACCAAACCCGCATCTATCGCCCGGCGGGGCCTTCGCCGCAGATGCGGCTATCCGATACGTTCTAAAGGCGTCCCGGCGCCGGCTGGCAAGGCCTTTCAGGCCTTCGAGATCCTGATGCCGGCCGGATCGGCCGTCAGGTAACCCACTGCGGCGCCGAAGCGATCCTTGTAGTTGGCCCGGATCAGCGGATCCAGCGTGGCCTGGACCTTGGCGTGCAAGGCATTCCAATCGCCGGCGTGCTGGAAGTTGCTCATGATATAGGTCCAGCCGTTGATCTCGTCGACCGCATGCAGCCCGGTCGCTTCGGCGCCGGCCGGCATCGACATGAGGCGCGACAAGGCCTTGGTATCGACGTTGTACGCCCACAGGAAGTTGTTGACGTGGCTGCCGCTGTCTTCGCCGATGAAGAGGGTGCGCATCTTTTCCGAGAACTTCAGGTTGTCCGGATTGGCGATCCGGTTCGGATCGGCCTTGTTGCCCAGGGCGTCGGCCGGGATGTCCTGGCCCATCAGCAAGGCTTTGGTATGCACCGGCATCCATTCGCTGTCGATCGCGGCGCCGCCGCTATCTTTCTGGCCGCCGTCCAGCGTATGCGCCATGATGCCGCCCGCGATCAGGGGCTTGTCGAGCGCGATGCCGCTGGCCGCATTCCAGCCCTTGCCGGACTTGACCATGGAATCCTGGATGTTCTGCAGCGCCGAATAGGCGATCTTGTCCTTGATGTTGACGGTGGTGCCTTCCATCTTGGTGAACCCCATGCTGCCGCCCATCAGGTAGGCGTAGCGATGCGTTTCCAGGAACGCCGCGGCCTTTTCCATGCCCGGCTTGATCTTGATCCAGTTGGCCGCGCCGTTGTTGAATATCCTGGTGTAGCCGGCGTCGCCCGGATCGGCGGTGGCCACGCTCATGATATCGGCCGGTTTGAGCGTGTTGGCCATATGCTCGATTTCAGCGCTGGTGGCATGGCCCAGCCTGATCCAGGACAGGCCGGCGCCGGCGGCCGCCGGATCGATCGAAAAGCCCGCGCCGAGCTTGGCGACATACAAGGTGCCGGCCGACAAATCCTTCTGCTTGTCCGCCACGAAGACGAACAGGCCGCTATTGGTGGCGTCGTCGCCCATCAGCACGGTGCGGTTATCCGGCATGACCTGCACCAGTTCGTGCGAAATGCGGCCCAGGCAATAATGCTTCTTCACCGAACCGGTGCCGTCCGGATTGACCGTGACTTCCGGCAGATGGCCGTAGTGATAGGGGTTGGCCTTGCTTTCGCTGCCGTACAGGTTCTTGCTGAAGGCCTTGAATTGCGCGTTGTTGGCCGCGAACGCGTCCGGCTCGTATTCTTCGCTGGAGAGATGCGTATTCCATGGCGACAGGCTGGCGCCGCAGGTAATCCACAGGCCGTTGGCGCCGGAGGTATCGATATTGTGGTACTTGACCAGGCTCAGCTTGCCGGTCGCCTGGTCCTGATCCAGCGTCAGCACGGCGATCGGCGACGGCAATGTGCCGTAGGTGTCGTTGCCTTTCTGGTCGCGGGTCGTGTATTCGAACTGCACCACGGCGAACACGGCCTTGCCCTTGATCCCGGGCACGCTCGGATTGGCCAGCGCCAGCAGGGAGGTGCCGTCGGGCGAATCGGAAAAGAACTGGCGTTCCTTGCCCGGCACGGAGCGGTCGACGATCGGCTGGTTCCGGATGTCGACATAGCCGCCGCTGAGAATGGCGCCGCCTTTGCCGTCCGGCACCCGGTCGCCGGTCATGAAGAAAGGCTGGTAGGCCAGCTTGTAGCTTTGCGTGGTGTTGTCGGCGAAGCGCACGTTCAGGCTCGATCCCACCGTGGTGGTCGCCATCGCGTCCGGATTGCCCAGGGACAGGGCATCCATCGCGGTAAAGGATACCGATGCATAAGGCTGCGCCGCCGAGCTTGCGGCGCCGGCGCATGCGCTCAGCAAGGACGAAGCGCCCAGCGGCAGCAAAGGCGCGGCCGACAGGAGTTTGAGCATCCGGCGGCGCGAAATCCGGGCTGCATCGGAGATCGCATCAAGGGGCGTATCGAAAGTTTTTGGCATGTTGGATTCCCAGGTTCGTTGGCGGCCGCCGGCGGGCGCCGGCTGGAATTGCAAAGAAGTGTAAGGGCCGCATATGACAAGCCGATGAACAGCGGCGCGCCATTGAATCCGACCGGATCTTGCAAGCCAGGCAACCCGGCCAACCTGGAAATCGCCATCGATTTCAATCTTCCTGAAACGCCTCCTCGCGCTTCTTTCTCAGCGACGGCAGCAGCACGATGATCAACGCCGCCGCGGCCAGGCCGAGCATGGTGGCGCTGATCGGGCGCTGCACGAACACCATCGGATCGCTGCGCGACAACAGCAGCGCCCGTCGCAGGTATTCCTCCATCATCGGGCCGATGATGAAGCCCAGCAGCATCGGCGCCGGTTCCGCGCCGAGCTTGGCGCAGACATAGCCGAACAGCCCGAACACCGCCATCAGCCCGACGTCGAATTCGCTGTTGTTGAGGCTGAACACGCCGATCGAGCAGAACATCAGGATGGCCGGATAGAGGCGGTGGTAAGGCACCATGATCATCTTTACCCAGATGCCGATCATCGGCAGGTTCAGCACCACCAGGAACAGATTGCCGATCCACATCGACACGATCAGCCCCCAGAACAGCGCCGGCTGTTCATTCATCACGCCGGGACCGGGCTGGATGCCGTGCAGGATCATGGCGCCGATCATCAGCGCCATCACCGGATTGGACGGGATGCCGAGCGTGAGCATGGGAATGAAGGATGTCTGCGCGCCGGCGTTGTTGGCTGCTTCCGGGGCGGCCACGCCTTCGATGGCGCCCTTGCCGAATTGCGCCGAGTTGCGCGACACCTTTTTCTCGAAGGAATACGCGGCGAACGAGGCCAGCATGGCGCCGCCGCCGGGCAGGATGCCGAGCGCGGAGCCCAGCGCGGTGCCGCGCAGGACCGGCGCGACGATGCGCTTCAGGTCCGCCTTGGTAAGCATCAGCCCCGACACCTTTTTCATGACCAGGTTGCGCGTTTCCTCGTGCTCCAGGTTGCGGATGATTTCGCCGATGCCGAACATGCCCATGGCGACGATGACGAAATTGATGCCTTCGGTCATTTCCGGCAGGTCGAAGGTATAGCGCGCCGCGCCGGAGTTGACGTCGGTGCCGACCAGGCCCATCAACAGCCCGAGGATCACCATGCCGATCGCCAGCAGGATCGAGCCGCTGGCCAGCACCACCGAAGCCACCAGCCCCAGCACCATCAGCGAAAAGTATTCCGCGGGTCCGAACTTGAGCGCCACTTCCGACAGCGGCGGCGCGAACACGGCCAGCAGGACGGTGGCGACCGTGCCGGCAAAGAACGATCCCAGCGCCGCCGTGCCGAGCGCCTTGCCGGCGTGGCCGTTGCGCGCCATCTGGTAGCCGTCGATCGCGGTGACCACCGAGGACGATTCGCCGGGCAGGTTGACCAGGATGGCGGTGGTGGAGCCGCCGTACTGGGCGCCGTAATAAATCCCCGCCAGCATGATCAGCGCCGAAATCGGCGGCAGGCCGAAAGTCGCCGGCAGCAGCATGGCGATGGTGGCGACCGGGCCGAGTCCCGGCAGCACGCCGACCGCGGTGCCGACAAAGACGCCGATCAGGCAATACAGCAGATTGGCGAAGGTGAGGGCGGTATCGAGGCCCAGCCCGAGGTTGTTCAGGATTTCCATATGTTTCCAGTCATTTCCGCTCAGAAGCCGAGCCAGGGGCCGAGCACCACCATCGGCAAGCCGAGCAGCTTGACGAAGACGGCGATGGCAAAAATCGTCAATCCAACCGCCAGCAGCAGCGCTTCGTGCCAACGGAACTTGGGGCTGGCATAGGCGCTCAGGAAAACCACGATCATGGTGGCCGGCGCCAGGCCGGCGCCGCGCATCAGGAAACCGAACAGCAGGATCGCCGCGAGAATCAGCACGATTTCCTTGAGATAGAACTTGCCGATCGCTTCGCCGTCATGCAGGAAGGAACGCACCACCGCGACCAGGCCGATCAGGGTCAGCAGGGAACCGAGCACGGTCGGGAAATAGGCCGGTCCCATGCGGCCGGCCGTGCCCATCGGGTAGTTCTGCGCGACGATCACCGCGCCCAACCCGAAAAACAGGAAAATGATGCCGGTCCAAAAGTCCTTTGGATGGCGTGTGAATGACGACACGGTGTATCTCCTCGTTGATTGTTGTTATGCATTCCATTCGCATTTGCCCTGAAGCGGGCGGCGGATCGGATTTATTCCTTTTTATGGCCTGCCTGTGTGTCGCGTCGTCAGGCGTATGGCGTCAATCGGCGTAGACGCCGGCCTTGGCGATGATCGGCGCCCAGCGGTCGATTTCCGATTTCAGGTAGACGCGCAACGCTTCAGGCCGCGCGCGGCTGTCGGCAACCGGCTCGGTGCCCAGGTCGGCGAAGCGTTGCTTGACCACCGGATCCTTCAGCGCCACGCGCAGGGCTTCGGACAGCGCGTCGATGGTGGCCTTGGGCGTGCCGCGCGGCGCGTACATGCCGTGCCAGACGGCGACTTCAAAGCCCGGCATGCCGGCTTCGTCGAGGGTCGGCAGGTTCGGCATGGTCGCCAGGCGGGCCTTGGTGGTCACCGCATAGGCCTTGATCTTGCCGCCGCGGATCTGGCTGGTGGTGTTGGTGGTCTGGTCGCACATGAAGTCCACTTGGCCGCCCAGCAGGTCGTTCATGGCCGGACCGGTGCCTTTATAGGGCACCGTGGTCAGGTTGGTGTCGATCGCGGTCATGATCAGCATGCCGCACAGGTGCGAAGCCGATCCCACGCCGGCATTCGCATACGACACCTTGTCCTTGTTGGCTTTCACATAGCTTAGAAACTCCTTCATGTCCTTGGCCGGGAAGTCCTTGCGCGCCACCAGCGTCATCGGCACATCGGTCACCAGGCCGATCGGCTCGAAGCTGTCGATCGCGTTGTAGCTGAGCTTGCGGTACAGGGCCGGCGCGGTGGCATGGCCGATATGGTGCAGGAAGATGGTATAGCCGTCGGGCGCGGCCTTCGCCACGCGCGCCGCGCCGATGGTGCCGCCGGCGCCGGCGACGTTTTCGACGATGATTTGCTGCTTGAGCCTGGTTCCCATCGACTGGGCCACCAGCCGCGCCACGGTGTCGGTCGGTCCGCCGGCGGCGAAGGGCACTACCATCGTGATGGTCCTGGCGGGGTAGTTTTCGGCCTGCACGCCTGCATTGGTCAGCAATGCCAGGCAGGCGGCGGCGCACAGAAGGGCAGTCTTCATTCGATATCTCCTCAACCCGTTTTAATATTGGCGGCCGGCCGCTTGCGACGACCGGTCACGTTTGGTTTGTATGGGAGAAAGATACCATTTATTTACATAGATTTACATTTTGGATTTGGATATTTTTAGTGAAAACGAAACAATCCCGGAAATTGCCGGCGCCTCGGCGGATCAAGACGGCGTCGGTTGGCGCTTGCCGCTGATCATCAGCCAGGCGCTCAAGGCGCTGCCCAGCGCCAGGCAGGCCGACAGCAGCATCACCCAGCGAAAGCCCGATACATAGGAGCGGTCGATCGCGTCCCTCAGGGCAATCCGCTCCTGTTCGCCGGCTTGCGCGGGAATGTCGATGGCCGCCAGCTTGGCGCGCTGGGCCTGCACCGCCTGCAATTCGGAGGACGCTATATCCAGGGTGCCCAGATGCCGGTCCAGGCTGTGGTTGAACGCCAGGTTCATCACAATCCCGAACACCGCGATGGCGAGCAGGCCGGCGGCGCGCGAAACCGCGTTGTTGATCCCGGATGCCGCGCCGGCCAGGCTTTGATCGACCGCGTTCATCACTGTCGTGGTCAGAGGGGCGACGCTGATCGATATGCCCAGCCCCAGGACCAGCATCGGCGGAAAGTAATCGCTCCAGTAAGCACCGCCCACGCCGGGCACGGCGAACCAGGCGAAACCGGCGGCGGCAATGGAAGGGCCGATGACCAGCGGGAGCCTGGCGCCGTAATGCTCGATCAGTCCGCCGCTCCAGCGCGACAGGGTAAACATCAATATCACGAACGGCAGCAGGGCCGCGCCGGCGGCCAGCGCGGAATAGCCTTGCACCAGGATCAGGTTGAGCGGCAGGAAATACAGGCTGCCGCCCAGCGCCGCATACAGCATCAGCGTCAACAGATTGGCGCCGCTGAAATTGCGGGAACGGAACAGCGTCAGCGGCAGCATCGGATTGGGATGGCGCCGCTCGACGCGAATGAAGACGGCGATCATCAGCAGCGCCAATAGCAGCGTCGCCAGGACGCCCGCATCGCTCCAGCCTTTGTTGGACGATTCGATCAGGCCGTAGATCAGGCATCCCAGCCCGATGCTGGCGAGTACGGCGCCGAGCCAGTCCAGGCTGCCCGCTGCACGCCGGTCGCGGCTTTCCGGCACGTATTTGACGGTCAGGAAAAGCACCAGCAAAGCCAGCGGCGCGTTGAGGAGGAAAGCGGCGCGCCAGGAAACATGCTCGATGAGATAACCGCCGATGACCGGACCGATCGCGGTGGTGATCGCGGTATAGCCGGACCAGGTGCCGATCGCCTTGCCGCGTTCGCTCTCGGGAAACGATGCGCTGATCAGGGCCAGACTGCCTGGCACCAGCAGCGCGCCGCCGACGCCCTGCACCGCGCGCGCCAGAATCAATTGCACCACATTGCCCGTCATGCCGCACCAGACGGAAGCGGCGGCAAACAGGACAATGCCGAGCGTAAACACGCGGCGCCGGCCGAAGCGGTCGCCCGCGGTGCCGCCGACCAGCAGCAGCGCCGCCAGGAACAGGGTATAGGACTCGACTACCCACTGCACATCGGAAGCGCTGGCGTCGAATGCACGTTGCAGGGCGGGCAGCGCGACATTGACCACGGTGCTGTCGATAAACACCATGCTCGAAGCCAGGATCGTGGCTGCCAGCACCCAGGGGCGGTCGCGGCGCCTGCATAGCGAATCGGCGGAATCGGCGGCGGCGCCGGCTGCAGGCGATACGGTCATGGACGGCGCTCCCACTGGATTGATATTCGGCAAGGATAGCGGAAATCCGGGCGCAGGGGAGCGGGCCGCAGCCGCCTGTTTATGCCGTCAAGGCGTTGCCGATGGGGTAGATGGGGTGGTCAAGGCGGTGTAAGCCTCCAGCCCGGCGCGTTCGACCCAGTTGTGCATCAGCTTGCCGTCTGCCCGGATTTGCCAGACGGCGGTTCCGGTAAAGTCGACGGCGCGCTGGTCCGGCGGCAGGCCGAACATGCCGTTGTTGCGGCCGCGCACGCGCCAGCGCGAAGCGACCCGGCTGCCATCTTCGTTCTGGAAAGTTTCGAGCACATCGAATTCCAGGCCGTTGATGCGTTCGTTGAATTGCCTGGCCCAGGCCTTGAAGCCGGCTCTCGAAACGACATCCACGCCACCGGATGTGATGACGAAATCCTCGACGCAAAAGCGATCGATGGCGTCGAAGTCCTTGCCCTGCCATACCGCCGCCCAAAAGGCCTCGACGATTTTTACTGAATTTTGCGTGTTCATATCTACCTCGAAAAAAATGGATGAAAACAAATTGCATCGGTGCTGCCTGCCGCCATGCTCAGCGCGGCAGGCGCATCGCGACAAAACCCGCGGCGGCAACAGCGGCGGCCATCAATACCGCGCCGAAGACGGTGGCGCCTGCCGCCAGGCCGGCAAGGTCGATCAGGAAACCGGCAGCCACGGGCAGCAGTCCCGCGGGAATATAGCCGCCGATATTCATCAATGCATTGGCTTGCGCGCGTTGCCGATCCGGCACTTTCAGGCCGATCAGCGTCAGTCCGCCCAGTTGCCCCAGGCCCTGGCCCATGCCGGCCAGCATCGCGGCCGCCAATAACAGAAGCGGCTGCGCGAAATGCACCGCGAAAATCATGGCGGCCATCGACAGGGCGCTTGCCGCCGCGCCAAGCAGCATTACGGTGCGGATCTTCAGGTTCCCGACGGCGAACTGGACGATGGATGCGCTCATGAACATCAGGCCCGCCATGCCGCCCGACATCAAGGGGCTCGCGACATGCAACAGACTGGACAGCAATGTGGGGCCCAGCGCGAGCATGAACGACGTGGCCGAAATGCCGGGTGCGAATACAGCAATGCCGAATGCCAAGTCCAGCCGGTTTTGCGCGGGTACGGCCGGCAGGCGCAGGCCTTTGGCGATAGCGCCGGCGGCGCCCGACGGCCGGAGCGAAGGCAAGGGCAGGGCGAGCACCACGGCCAGGGCCGTGGCCAGTAAAACGAACTCGATGCCGAATATGGCCCAGACCGGGCGGGCCGACACTTGCACCAGCGTACCCGCCAGCACAGGCCCCAGCCCGGCGCCCAGCACCATGGCGATCGATGCGGCGCGCGATGCCTGGCGCTTGCGGTCGGGGCCGCCGACATCCACCACCGCCGCCATGCCGGCGGAGACCACGATGCCGACCGCGACGCCGGTCAGGAAACGCGCTGCGACCAGCGCCGCCACCGATCCCGCCCCGATGAACAGGCCGCTGGCCGCCATGGCGATCAGGAAGCCGGGCGCCAGTACCGCCTTGCGGCCGAGCCGGTCGGATAACTGGCCGGCGACCAGCAGCGCGCCCAGCAAGCCGACGATATAGGCAGCGAAAATGATCGTCAGCGTGGCCGAGGAAAAAGCAAACTGGCGTTGCCAGTGCACATACAGCGGGGTGGCGGAGTTGGACAGGATGAAAACCGCCGTGACCATCCAGGCGGCGGCAGCAATTTTCCAGCCGCCGGCCGCGGCTTGCGGACGACGCGCGGGGAGCGCCAAGGGCGCGGCGACTTGAGGCGTATTCATGATGATTTTCTCCTGGCCATGGGCCTTTGTGCAGATGTTTGCTATTCTGCCGAGAATGCCAAAGGAGCGAAATTCCCCAATAATTCACTTGGCTTGTGAGGAAATGCATATGTTCGACTGGGAAGATTTACGCCATTTCACCGTGTTTGCGCGGGAGAAATCGCTGTCGGCCGCGGCGCGCCGACTCAAGGTGGACCATGTCACGGTGGCCCGCCGTATCGCCGCGCTGGAGGGCTCGCTCGGCCTCAAGCTGGTGGAGCGCCGTCCGCGCGCTTATTTTCTGACGGCGGATGGCGAACGCATCGCGGAACTCGGCGAGCGCATGGAGCTGGAGTCGTTCGCGGTCCAGCGTAGCGCCGCGGCCGGCCAATCCAGCATCAAGGGCGAAGTCGCGGTCAGCGCGCCGCCGAATATCGCGGCCGCGCTGATCGCGCCGCGCCTGGGAGAGTTGCGCGATCGCTATCCGGACCTGCGCATCCGGCTGGACGGCGACACGCGCAATATTTCGCTGGTGCGGCGCGAAGCGGATATCGCCATACGACTGAGCCGTCCGACCGACCAGGAACTGGTCGTGCGCAAGCTCGCCACCGTGGCTTTTTCGCTCTACGCCGCGCAGGCGTACCTGGCGGCCAACGGCGCCGGCGTCCACGCCTATATCGGTTATGACGCGAGCATGGACGCCACGCCGCAGCAAGCTTGGCTGCATTTGCAGGCGGGCGACGCGCCCATCGTCCTGCGCAGCAACGACCTGGCCATCCAGGCGGCGGCCGCGGCAGCGGGGATGGGCATTGCCGTATTGCCGGATTTCATGGGCGGGCGCGACCAGCACCTGGTTCGCCTGCCGCATGCCGGCGCCGGGCTGGAACGGGAAGTCTGGGTCGCCGTGCACAGCGACTTGCGGCATGCGCCGCGCATTCAGGCGGTGATGGCGTTTCTCGCCGAATGTTTCAGCGGGTTTTGATGGCGTGCCGGAAGAAGGATTCCGAACAGGTATTGGCCGGAAATCGACGTTATCGGATCTCGGCGATTGAACCCTAGGCCGCCCGGGCCAAGCTGTATGACGCATCGTTGGCGCAGGCGCCGGCATTGATCCGCAGGCCAGGTAATTCATGCACCGACACAGGCTGCCGTTCGCCGAGCAGCGACAGCATCGCCGGCACGTCCATGCCGTTGAGCGCGGCCTGGAAGCGGCGGATCAGCTCGCTGCAGAGTTTCTCGCCGGCTTCGACGGCTGCCTGGTCCACGTCCTCGTCCTTCCTTAGCCGCCGGCGTGCGCGCGCCAGGTATTGGCGTGCATTCACGGTATTGGTGCCGAGCGCTGCCGCAATGTCGGCATGCCCGCATTCGAAAACCTCATGCAGGACCAAGGCAAGCCGCTCGGACGCCGACAGGCAGGCCAGCAAACGGGACAACGCCTCGCCCAAATCAGCGCGCCGCAATAAGCCGTCCTCCGGCGTGGCGGACGGCACGTGGGGCGCCAGTTCCATCGCCGCATGCACCGCCCCTGCATCCCGGGCGCGTTTGCGCAGGCGATCGATCGACTGATGCCGCACCACGGTGGTCAGCCAGGCGGCCGGCGCGGCCAGCGCGGACTGTTGGGCGCCTTGCCATTTGAGAAAGCAGTCCTGCACGATGTCCTCGGCTTCCGCCTCGCTGCCGACTATGCCGCAACTGATTGCTTTCAGGCGCGGGCGCAGCTGTTCAAAGACGGCGCCGTCGGTATCGGTAGGGTGTGGCATGGAAAATCTCCTGTCATGGGTATGCCATATGACGCGCGGCGCGGCGCGGATGTGACACGCCGGCAATATATTTTTTCGGCGTCACACGGCGCGGCCCCCAAGCGTCAAGCGGGCAGTGAATCCACTCGGCGATTCACACACTGTGAATCGTTTCATGAATCACACTCTATCCGAAAGAACGATTATGACTTCAAATTCTCCCAAGGGACTCGGCCTGGTGCCCACCGTCATCGAACAGACAGGGCGCGGCGAACGCGCCTTCGATATTTATTCGCGCCTGCTGAAGGAACGCGTGATTTTCCTGGTCGGCGAAGTGACCGAGCAATCGGCCAACCTGGTCGTCGCGCAACTGCTGTTCCTGGAATCGGACCATCCCGACAAGGATATCTCGCTGTACATCAATTCGCCCGGCGGCTCCGTGTATGCCGGCATGGCGGTCTACGATACGATGCAGTTCATCAAACCGGACGTGTCCACCCTGTGCATGGGTTTCGCCGCCAGCATGGGCTCCTTCCTGCTGGCCGCGGGCGCGACCGGCAAGCGCTACGCCTTGCCCAACGCCCGCATCATGATCCACCAGCCGCACGGCGGATCTCAGGGCGTGGCTGCCGATATCGAGATCCAGGCGCGCGAAGTGCTGTACCAGCGCCACCGCCTCAACACCATCCTGGCCGAGCGGACCGGGCAGACGCTGGCGCGGATCGAAAAGGATTCGGATCGGGACAACTACATGTCGGCCGGCGAAGGGTTGGAATACGGCCTGATCGACTGCGTGCTGGTGAAACGCGACGGTCATTGAGGAGGGCGGGTAATTCAATGATTAACTGCCGTTTAAGTACCAGACGGAAGATTGCGCGTCCGGCAACCCTCTTACCGCTGCGCCGAATACGTCCCGACGTACGCCAGCACCTCGTCCAGGAACATCACGTCGGCATATTTCAGATGCATGTCGAGCAGGTTCACCTTGTGGCTGAGCGAGTTGCGGTCGAAGACGCATTCTTCCACCACGGCGACCCGATAGCCGTTCATGAAGGCGTCGGTCACGCTGGCGCGGATGCAGCCGCTGGTGGAGTTGCCGCAGACGATGACGGTATCGACATTCAACTGCGTCAGGCGCGCGCCCATCGCGGTGCCGAAGAAGACGCTGGCGCGCGGCTTGGGAACCAGCACTTCGTCGTCGCGCCGCGCCAGCGCATCCAGCAGCGCGTAGTTCCAGGGCGTTTCGGCGGTGCGCTGCGGCCGCCGCTTGGTGGAATAGATGCCGGGGCCGAAGGTCGGCTCCAGGTCGGCGCGGGTGGTATGCAGCACCGGAATGCCGGCCGCCCTGGCCGCCGCCATCAGTTTCTGCGTCGGTTCGATGGCGGCCCACGCCGCCGGCCCGCAGGACGAGGGGAAGCGTTTCACGGCCTCGGCCAAGGGCTCGGGACGGTCGCCGAAGACGGCATTGTAATTGTCGATGCACAGCAGCGCCGGCCGCTTTCCCAACCCGAGCGGACCGCCCGAGTTGGCGGCGATCTGGCGAATTTCATCGTCGAGCAGATCGTCCCATACGTGCCGGCGGCCGGGTTCCTTGGCGATTGTATTCATGCCTTACTTCGCTTTCGTAATGATCGTTTCATAGTCGTTGCGCCATTCGCCCTCGTGATCCAGGTTGCGCGCGGGATCGATATTGGTCAGCTTCAGGGTTCCCGCATTGGCCTTGATCTTCTTGCTGGTCGGGTATTGCGCGCTGTCGCCGTACATCTGCTGGCCTTCATTCAGCATGAAATCGTAGAACAGCAAAGCGGAATATGGATGCTGGGTCTTGCTCAGCATCGCGATGCCGCGCGGTTGTCCGATGCCGGGCGGAATCACGAACCAGTCGATCGGCGCGCCTTTTTTCTTGAGCCGTTCCGGTGCGTAGGCATACAGCGTCAAGCCCAGCGGGACTTCGCCGGATGCCACCAGGTTGGCCAGCAGCGAATGACCGGTGCGCACCATGATGCCGTTCTTGGCGACGATATCCTTGAACAGTTTTTTTCCTTGCTGCGGACCTATCTTGTCCATCAATGTGCCGAACCATGCTTCGTCGGTGCTTTCAACGCTCAGCATGCCTTTCCATTTCGGATCGAGCAGGTCGTCATAGCTTTTCGGCAGGTCCGCTTTCTTGACCTTGTTGGTGTTGTAGGCGGCGATGATCGGATCGATGGTCGTTGCCACCCAATCCTTGCCGGAGGAAAACGCCTCGGGGATCAAATCCTTGTCGTACGGCGATTGAACCGGCTGCAGCAATTTCTCGCGGTGCAGCGCTTCCATGCCGAGCGCGTTGCTGTCGACGATGTCCGCCACAAAACGGCCGCCGCGCGCTTCGCTCACCAGGCGGTTGGTAACCGTCACCGCGCTGCCGCGCCACAGTACGACCTTGATGCCGTATTTTTTTGTGAAGGCGGCGGAGATCGCCGGGATGTCTTCAAGGTTCACGTGATACAGCGTCAGCGTGCCTTCTTTTTTTGCCTCGCTCAACAACAATTGTTGCCGCGCATCGCCTTGCAGGGCGTTGACTTTCTTGATGACGGTTTCGCTGGCGACAACCGATTGCGCCATTGCGGCTTGCAATCCCATGGCGCCGAAAAGTACGGATGCGGATACTGCCAGACATGCTTTTGCCAATCCCTGCTTCATTTTTATTTCCATCTTTTTTGTCTCCCTCTTTTGTCGTTTTTTAAATTCCTCTGGCGAACAGAGTAAACGAATTTTTTGGAATTGCCGATCAAAAAATGATGCGTATCGCCAATAAAAACAAAAACAGCCGCGGCATGTACTTTGTTAAAAGTGCGTCGCGATTCGATTCAAATAGCCAGGCATAAAAATAATTATCGATGCGTCGGCGCTGCAATAAAAAATATTATTGATGCGTTGAAAAGTGGAATGCGCGCAATACCATCCTGCAGATGCGCGGCATCGCTACGCTGCAGGAATTCATCGAGCGGCAGCGCAAGGCGATGGATGGAAATTAGTTGCGCTTTGCCTGTACGTGCAAGGCTTGCCGGCGCAGTGAGGGAAAAGGAAATGGGGAAGGGTAACCGGGACGGGAGCGTTCTCAGGCCTCGGGCCAGGACAACAGTACCGCACGCACCACCCGGCCGGCGGTCTCCGCCGAGAAGCCGCCTTTGGCCTGGACCGCCAGGCCCTGGATCAGCGAGATGATGAGCGAAGCGGCATCGTCGCTGGTCATGCCCGGCGGCAGCGGAACGGTTGCCGCCGTCTCTTCAAAGCGATCGCGCAGGCGCAGCCTGAAAAGCTCGCGGCCGCGTACGAGTTCCTGCCTGATGGATTCGCCGTCCGAGGAACCGGCCAGCGCGGTGTTGAGTTCGAGGCAACCCACCGGATTCATTCTGCCGCTATGCAGATCGATGATGCCGTCGAGCAGCCGTTCGGCGATGCGGCGCGGCGTCGGTTCGGCAAGCGCTGCATGCCGGAAATCCAGATAATCGCGCTGATATCGTTCGATGACGCGCCAGAACAGCGCTTCCTTGCTGCCGAACGCCTTGTAGAGGCTTGATTTGGTCAGCCCCATCGCGTCCAGCAGGTCGCTGAGCGACGTGCCCTCATAGCCTTTCTCCCAAAAAACATGGAGAGCGGCCTGCAATACCTTGTCTTCATCGAATTCGCGCGGACGTGCCATTGTGCTTAGCCCCTGGGTGCCTTGGGCGATTATAAACCGATCAGTCTCAATCGCTGGAAACGTGCGCCGAACGGACCGGCGGCGAGTGCGCAAGCGCGGCTTGCGCCGGCGGGAATCGGACCGACCGTGGCAGGTCGGTGCCGGCCCGCTTTTTTCTTGCAAAATAATGGACCGATCGGTTTATAATAAAACGACGGCGACTGCATGCGGCTCATTCATGCAGCCGCCGGAAGAAGCAGAGGAAAGACAGTCCTGCACCGCTATTCGTCCCTTTATCCATAGGAGTCATTGTGACCAACGCCGTTATCGATTGCATTTTGAGCCGCACCGCCGCCAAGTACTACGACCCGGCCGCCACCTTGAGCGATGAGCAAATCTATGAGCTGGTGCGAATCGGCACTACCGCTCCTACCTCCTTTCACCTGCAGAATTGGCGCTTCATCGCCGTGCGCACGCCGGAAGCCAAGGCCCGGCTCAGCCCGATCGCCTGGAACCAGCCCGCGGTCACCGATGCCGCCGTGACCTTCATCGTCTGCGGCCAACTGGTCGATACCAGCGTCATACCGGCACGCCTGGCGCCGCTGGTGGCAGCGGGCGTCATGCCGGCGGCGATGGTGCCGGAATGGGAAATCCCGGCACGCAATCTGTATATGGCCTATCCGCAGCGCCGGCGCGACGAGGCCGTGCGCACCGCCACCTTCGGCGCGGCGGCGATTATCTACGCCGCTCGTTCGATGGGTTTGGGTTCGACGCCGATGATCGGTTTCGACGCCGACGGGGTGCACCGCGAGTTCGGGCTGGCCGAGGAAGAAGTGCCGGTCATGCTGTTGTCGGTAGGTGCGGAGCGGGCGGGCAACTGGGCGCAAAAGCCGCGCCTGCCGGTAGCCGATGTGCTGGACTTCGTATAAATTCGAGGTGACTGCGATCTGAAGGAGATCGCATCAACCTTTTTCGAAGATCAGATCAAGTTCCCGAGGTCCCATGTCCCAAATCGACTGGCTTAGCCGTCTGCTGCAAATGATCACCGTCACCGGCCAGTTGGAGGTCCGCTGCGCATTTGGCGCCCCCTGGCGCGTGGCCTGGGATCAATCTGCCGCGCACGAGATTCCCTACCACGTCATTCTCAAGGGCAGGGCGATCATCGAGGACCCCGCAACCAAGACGGCGACGGAACTGGTGAGCGGCGATATTGTGCTGTTGCCCCACGGCTCGGCGCATGTACTGCACGATGGCAGCGGTCGTGCGCCGGGGCCTGCCTCCAATCGCCAAGCTTCCGGAGGATGGATATACCACGAGAACGACAGCCGGGGCGAGCAGCTGGACATGTTGTGCGGGCGATTTTTCATCGGGTCGCCGCACGATCGGCTGATTCGCAATTACCTGCCTACCAACCTGGTGGTACGGGCCATGGACAGCGATGGGGAAGAGGGCACGGGTTCCGCTTCGAATCACCTGGCCAGTCTCGTGGGACTGATGCGCATGGAATCCAATGGCGACAAACCGGGTGGCTGCGCCATCCTCAACGCATTTTCCTCGGCGCTGTTCACGCTGGTGCTGCGCGCGGCGAGCGAATCCGAGCAGGCCCCGCCCGGGCTGCTGGCGCTGGCCGGCCATCCGCGGCTGGCCCCGGCCATTGCCGCCATGTTCACCGATCCGGCGCGGCCCTGGAACGTGCCCGACCTGGCCGACCTGTGCAGCATGTCGCGCGCCACCTTCATGCGGCATTTCCGGGACAAGCTGGGGCGTTCGGCCATCGAGCTGCTGACCGATATCCGGATGAGCCTGGCTGCCAACGAACTGAAGAAGCCGTCGATGACCACCGAGGCCGTGGCCGATGCGGTCGGGTATCAATCCGTGGCGTCGTTCCGGCGCATGTTCACCGACAAGATGGGGATGACGCCGGGCCAATGGCGCCGCCTGGCGCGCGATGGCGGATAAACAGGGTGCGTTTATGCGTATCTGCGTCGTTTGATCCTTTTAGGTATTTTATTGAGCGTAAACAGTCTCGAAATCCGTACTGGCCGAGTCCAGAATGAAGGCTCTTAACAACGACCTTACGGAGAATACGATGACCCGAACAGCAGCCCTGAAGCAAGACCAAGTCCCGGCCGATTCCAAGCCGACCCTCGATATGTTCACCAAGAACATCGGCTTCACGCCAAACATGATGGC
>DASYEK010000029.1:0-43955 GCA_036499085.1 Herbaspirillum sp.
AATCAATTACCCAGCAAAAAATTCAGGATGATGCCGGTACTGACGGCGACCAGTACATAATCGCCTCCGGTCTGCACCCAGTGATAGCCGCGCGGCGGCGCGCTCAGGTGATGGCCGCGCCAATCGTCGACCACATATTGACGGCTGCGGTATTGGACCGGCAGGCGATCGCCGCGACGGAAAGAATGGCTCGGGCCGGCGCCGCGTTCGTCGTGGTAATCGCGGTGGTCGTTGCGATGATCGTTGCGATCATGCGGATTGCCGTGGTCGCGATAGCTGGGGCCGCCACGGTGATCGTCGGCGAATGCGAATCCGCTGGAAAGCAACGATAACGCCAGGGCGGCGGAAACGACTGTTTTAATCTTCATGCATCACTCCGTTGGGTTGGCGCGTACATATTACGCGAACGCTATTCTGACCGATTATGGCGCACTTGGTTCGCCCGGCGGTTTGGGTCAGTATTTTTCTTCCCGTATTCCTGACAACATTTTTGGTAGGCACGCTGTTTCATGAAGTCGATTTTTTTTGTAATAGTATTTCTGGCAACAACGATTTCATCGGCACATGCGCTGGGAGGTGGGCAGCAATCCGATATGCGGGTCGTTCTTCTTGGAAGCGGGGGGCCGGAAATGACCCTGCGGCGCGCCGGTTACGCGACGCTGATCGAGGCCGGCGGCCAGCGCCTGCTGTTCGATGCGGGACGCGGCGTGTTGCAGCGGCTCTACGAATCGCGCGTCGATCCGGCCTCCATCCGCAATATTTTTTTCACGCATCTGCATAGCGATCATATCGAAGGATTGCCCGGCGTCTGGATCACGCCCTGGTATCTGCTGGGACGAACCCGGCCCTTGCATATATGGGGGCCGGCGGGGACCTGGAAGATGGTCGCCGGCATGGAGTCGATGTACGGCCACGATATCGAGAAACGGGTAAATCGATGGAATACATGGGAAAGCCTGAAACCGCTGGTCAGGGAAATAGCGGAAGGGGACATCTATGACGAGGAAGGCCTCAGGGTGAGCGCCTTTGCCGTATCGCATGGCGACGGCAATCCCGCATTCGGTTACAGGATTTCTTATCGGGGAAAAAATGTGCTGTTGTCGGGCGATACGACTTATTCGGAAAACGTGGTGAAGTATGGCCGGGACGCCGACCTGATCGTGCACAACGTGATCGCGATGGGGCCGGCATATTCTGCGATCCCGGAAGCGCGGGCGATACAGGCCATGCTGGCCACGCCGGAACAGGCGGCGCTGGTCTTCAAGAAGATCAGGCCGAAAATGGCGGTGTATTCGCACATCGTGAAGAAGGGCTTGCCGGGAGCGGCCGGCGATCGAATCATCATGACCCGCACCCGCGATGCGGGCTACCTCGGTCCGCTGGCGATGGGATGCGACCGGATGGCAATCGAGATCGGCGACACTGTGCGCGTCATCCCGCCCGAGGCGATCGATGATTTGCCGGATATGGATTTCAAGGCGGCGAAGGTGGGGATGCCGCCCTCGCATTCCGATGCGCCGCTCGACGCAAGTAGCGCAAGTCAAAGTATGCAGAAATAGTAAGCAGAAATAGTAAGCAGAAATAGTATGCAGGAATGAAAAAATCCCTCACTGCCGAGGGATTTCATCGATGTCTATGGCATTGATTTTATTTGCTGCAAAGTCATTCCGTCTCTTCCAATCCTTTAGCGCCTTTCCTCTGCATATGTCGTTGCAGGCTTGGGTGCGCTTTTGGGGCAAATCACGGAAAGTCGCTTCGCCCAATTGACCAATGCCGAAGGATTATCGTTGGACTCAGCGCATGCATTGGTAAAGGCATTTTTGGGAGGAGACTCAAGGGCGGCATTTTATCGTCTGCTACAGGTTTTCATTCGTTCGGCAGCGGAGACAAAGAGCTACGAAGGAATTATCCTCGCTGATGCCCATAGAGCGCGAGACCTCAAGATGCAGTGCCCCGTGTGCGGCCCGAGGGGGCAGCCGGCTGCTCATATCAGGCAAAAAGAATGTAATAAAGTGGTCACATTCTGCTGACATTATGTCAGGCTCACAAATGGTGCCTATCCCGTGTCGAACCGATCTCTTCTCCTGCTATGTCACTTGCAGCGTTACGGCACCACCGGCCTGCGCCGGTCCCGCTGCGGAATGGCCCTGACCATGTTATTCGGCGCCGCCGCCGCCTTGGCCGCCGCGCAATCGGCCCCGCAGATTTTTCCTCCGGCGCCGGTCACTGCCAATATTTTCAATGTCGTCAGCGCAGCTACGCAATCCGCCAGTCCTGCCGGCCACTTGATAGCGGGTGCGCTGATTAATTTTGATTTGCCTGCCCAAACGCTGGCGGGCGCGCTTAGCCAGTATGCGTTTGTCACGCAGCAGCCGGTCCTGTATCCCAGCGAAATGGCCGCAGGGCGTACCTCTACTGCCGTGCAGGGGCGCTATCGCGCCGAGGAGGCGTTGCAAATGTTACTGACCGGCACCGGCCTTGCGGCCGAAAAAGTGCATCTGGAAGAAGGCGACGCCGTCGTACTCAAAGAATCCGCCGAGACGCCGCCCGCCGCAGCGACAACACTACCGACACTCGACGCCATGCTGAACCATCGCGGCTATCCGGGACTGGTCCAACTACGTGTATTACAGGCGTTGTGCGCGGATGCACGCGTCGCGCCGGGGCATTATGGCGCGCTGTTTCGTTTCAGGATCGATGAGGGCGGTGCATTGCAGGATGCGCATTTGCTTGATTCCACCGGCGATCCGACCAGGGATCGTGCCTTACTGGGCATATTGCAACATATACATCTCGACGGACCGCCGCCACGCGAACTGGCGCAACAGGCAATGACCATGGCGGTCCTGCCTGACGGCGCGGATGTGCGGCCGGCGTGCGGCGGCGCACGACAAGAAAGTGGCGGCTGAGATGTCCGAAGAAGCACAGCCGTTTCTGCTGGATTACCTGGCCAGGCGTTACGCCAATCTGCGCGAGCGCCTCACGCGGGTGCTTGGCAACGACGACCTTGCCGGAGATGCGCTGCATGACGCCTGGCTGCGGCTGAACGCGCGGGAAGATGGGGATGGCCCGATTCATAACCCCGGCGCCTATCTGGTACGCATGGCGGTCAACCTTGCGGTGGATGTGCATCGTCGCCAGAGCCGTTCCGTGTCCGGCGAAGAGATTGATGCCGTAATGGAGGAACTGGCCGATCCTGCGCCAGGACCCTTGCAGATAGTGGAGGCACGCGCCGACCTGACGTCTTTGCTGGCAATCTTGCAGCGCATGCCCAAACGCCGCCGCCACATCGTCATGCTGGTGCATTGGGAAGGGCTGACGCAAAAGGAAACGGCGCGGCGCCTGAAAATATCATTACGCACGGTCGAGACCGATCTGCACCGCGCGCATGATTATCTGCGTGCTTATATGGCGGCAAGGAATAATAATGAGCGGTTTTAGACAACCCCGTTCGTCTTAATTTATATGAGTCGACATTCCCCCATCGAGGACCTCGTCCAGCCCCGCGCGAGAACGCCTGAAGAAATTGAAAAACAGGCGTGGGTCTGGCTGCGCCTGCTGGATTCGGGCGCGCCGACGCAATGGGATCTGGATAGCTTTCGGCACTGGGCGCGCGCCAATCAGGCGCACCGCGCCGCATTCAACCGGGCGCGGCGAGAGCTGGAGGCAATGCGGCCGGCCGTCGGTGCTCTGTACCAGGACGGGAAAAACGGTTTATCTCGCGCCGGCGCATCTGCGGCAACAGTCCCGGGCCATCGCCGCAGTCGTCGCGTATTCCTCGGCACGGCAATTGGCGCAGCGGCGGCCGCTGTCGCCGGCGTCGCGGTCTATCCGCCGCTGGGCCTGTGGCCGGCTGCGGCCGAGTGGAATGCCGACTACCGCACCGCAACCGGAGAACAGCGCACGCTGGCGCTGGCCGAGCGTGTCAGCGTCACCCTCAATACCCGTACCAGTATTCGCCGCCAGGTCGCCGCCGGGCGCACGGTCGGGCTCGATCTGATTACAGGCGAAGCTGCTGTCGATGTGACGCAGGCGGGCAGTTCTTTCACCGTCGTTGCCGGCGCCGGTCGCAGCATCGCCGGATCGGGCCAGTTCGAAGTGCGCTATTTGGGCAACCGGGTCTGCGTGACCTGCCTTGCCGGTACGGTGCGCGTGGAGCATCCGGCAGCCGTGCGCCTGTTGCAGGCCCGGCAGCAGACCGTCTATGACAACAATGCCATCGGCGGCATTGCCGACGTCGAGCCCGCGGAAGTATCCGCCTGGCGCAATGGCGAATTGTTGTTCAACAATACGCGTCTTTCTGATGTGATCGAGGAGATCAATCGATATCGGCCTGGTCGCGTGGTGCTGGCCAACGATGCGTTGCGCGACAAGAAGGTGAACGGCCGTTTTGCGATTGCTTCACTGGATCTGGCACTAGGTCAGTTGCGGCAGGTATTCAACCTGAAATCGAGTCTGTTGGTTGGTGGGGTGCTGATACTGAGCTGATATTCGTCACCCGGTCGGAAAGCGTGACGGGTGCAGGTTTTTCCAGGTTTTTTTAAAAAATCCTGCGGTTTTTTTGCGTTGAAACTCGTCCTAAGGACAAGCAGCCATTCTGGCATTGACGCAAGACTTGACTTCAGGGGACTTTGGAATGAACACACGCGGGCGCAGCAGCATGGATCGTGCAGCAGAGGGTGCTACAGAATCTGCATCGGGCGAGAACAACGGTAAGGCCGCCCGTACCGGGGAGCATCATTTCCGGCTGGCCCCGGTTGCGCAAGCGATTGCATTGGTACTGGCGGCTGGCGGCGTGATGAGCCAGGCGCATGCGCAGCAAGCGTTCTCGGCCAACTGGTTTGCGGCCAAGGGTGCGGTCCGGAACACGGTGGCCAGCACGGGCCTGCTGCCCAATGGCAAGCCGGTATCGAGCCTGAATCCGAACACGCAGGTACAACAGGCCGCTGCGCAGACGCAAAAATCATTTACTGACCTGGGACTGGCGGCGCAAAGCATCGCGATGCAGCAGGCCCGGCAATCGCTGGCGCGGCAGGCTGCGATGGCAGGCGGTGCAGGCGGGGCGGACGGACTGGGTGCAAACGGTCTGGATGTCGATACCAATTCGCTCACGAAGATGTGGCTCAATGCGCAGGGGCCGACGCAAACGGTCGACAGCAACGGGCAGGTAACGGTTGATGTCAAGCAGACCGCGCAGAAGTCGATTCTGTCCTGGCAGAACTTCGACATCGGCAAGAACACCATATTGAACTTCGACCAAGCCGGCGGTAACCAGGCTGGCGGCGGCAATAACTGGGTAGTGTTGAACCGCATCAATTCCGGAATGCGCCCAAGCACGATCCTGGGCAGCATCAAGGCGCAAGGTTCGGTATATGTGCTCAACCGCAATGGCGTGATCTTTGGCAATGGCAGCCAGGTCAATGTCAATTCGCTGATTACGTCGTCGCTGAACCTGTTCAGCAACGACATGGCGACCAGTAACAAGCGTTTCCTTAATGGCGGCATCGGTGACCTCAACCCGACCAACTTCGCCACCAATTCGATCCTGCTGACCAGCAACACACCGGGTTCAGGCAATGTCACGATCGGGCCCGGCGCTACCATCACGACCGGGGCACAAGGGTTGGCGCTTTTTGCTGCGCCCAACGTCACCAACAGCGGCACCATTACCGCGCCGGGCGGACAGGTTGCACTGGTGGCCGGTGTCGGTGTTTCTTACGACTACAACACCAGCCCGGGGCCTCATACGCAGGGCGCCAGCGACAATACGTCGGCACTGCTGCGTTTTTCTAATTCCGGCCAGCTGACCGATGGCAGCGGCAACGACATCACCCCGGTTGGGGTCGCGCTGAACGACGGTCTGCTCTATACGCCACGCGGCAATATCACGATGGTAGGCGGCGTCGTCCAGCAAAACGGTGCGGCAGTTGCCACCACCAGTGTTGCGCAGTCAGGCTCGATCTTCATCGCCGGGCAGTATGAAGCCATTGGCAATTCTTTTTATACCGGTGCAGTCAATTTCGGGACGAACGCGCTCACGGCGATTCTGCCGGACGGCAATGGCGTGACGCTGCCGGGCGACGCCACTTCGCTGGCGCCGTTCAAGACGCCGCTTGGCGCGTCGGGGATCGGTTCCGGGATGCCCAGCCAGGGTCTGGGACTGATCAATATCGTCGGGCAGGCGATTGATTTTCAGGGTGGGTCGCTGGTCTATGCGCCGGGCCAGACCGTATCGGCCAGCACGATGGTGTCGCCGGATCCGCGTGCGAGTGTACCGGCAATGGCAGGCGCCGGGCGGGTCTTGCTGGAAAGCGGCGCGACCATTGACGTGGCCGGTCTGGCCGACGTCCAGCTGGCCATCGCGAACAATATCCTGACAGTGCGCCTGGCCGGTAATGAACTGGCCGATTCACCATTGCAGCAAGGTGGGGTCCTGAACAACACGCTGGTGACGGTCGACCTGAACGATAGCGGCATCAATGCGCAAACCGGTGAAGCCTGGATCGGCACGCCACTGGCCAACCTGAGCAGTTATGCCAACCTGGTGCAGCATTCAATCAACCAGTTGCTCATCAACGGCGGCGCAGTATATCTGTCCGGCAGTGAAATCATCGGCGCGCCCGATTCAACCATCAATGTCATGGGCGGGTATCTGCACTACCTGGGCGGAATGGTGACAACGACGCGACTGGTGGACCAGTCCGGCGCGCTGGTGTCGATCGGCAGCGCCGACCCGTACGATCGCTATGTCAGTATCGCCGGGCAATTCAAGGAAGACCACGCACGCTGGGGCTTCTCGGAGACCTGGTCCAACGGGCTGGTCAACCGGCCCAGCTTTGTGGACGACTATGTGCAGGGTGGCAATGCCGGCGTATTGAACATCAACGTCACGGGCAACAATGGCACCTTCGGCAGCGCGGGAATCCCGGGCAACGGCGCCATCGTGCTCAATTCGACTCTGCTGGCCAGCAATGTCATGGGGTCACGCCAGGGGGCATCGGGCAGTTTGCCAGGTGGCGGCGCGCTGAGCTTCAGCGGCATATCGCCGATCGAGATCGCCAACGGACTGGCCGTAGGGGCAAGCTTGCCGAGCAGCTTTGACATGGATTCGCCCTTGCTGGCAACAGCCGGTTCAGTCTATACGGTCAACGTCTTTGACGGGCAGGCACTGAGCGACGCCGATTTCAAGAGCATCAGCCTGACGGCCGGTGGCATCATCAGCGGTGCGGCCACGCAATCGATCAAGGAAGACGCTGGCGCGACGCTGACAGTACAACCGGGCGGTTCAATCACCCTGACCGGCAATAACGTCACCATCGGCGGCGCGCTGACGGCACGCGGCGGCGCCATCAGTATCACGACCCAGCCTGGCGGCAGCATCACCAGTACAGTGCCGGGCGATATCGAGATCGGCAGCAGCGCGGTACTGGACGTCAGCGGTTTCCTGATCGATGAACGCACGATCTCGCGCGACCAGCAGGCCGTGCCGCTGCCGGTGAATGCCGGGTCGATCAAACTCATCGCTGGCGTCGGCAGCAACGCGCCCTCTGATTTTCCTGCCCCGGTGGATGCGCTTGACCTGAGCGGCAATCTCACCCTGGCGGCGGGCAGTCTGCTCGACCTGCGCGGCGGTGGACACATCCTGCGCAACGGCCAGTTGCAACTGGATAAAAATGGCGTGCCACTGGGCACCGGCGGCAGCCTGGCTTTGCAAACCAACGGCTGGACAATGCCACTCAATTTCGGTGCGCCATTGCCGCAGCGAGGCATCCTGACTCTGGACGGGACGATTGATGCACTGGGCTTCAATGGCGGCGGCGCGCTGACGCTGGGCCAGGCCGCATTCCAGATTGGCGGCGACGCTACGACGATGCCGGCCTATGCGACGTATTTCGATGCGGGGCATTGGGGCGATCTCGGGTTTGGCACCTTTAACCTGATTTCGATGCTGGAATCGGTGGTGCCGGACGGCGCCACCGTAGTACTGCATCACCGCAACCTGATTGCTGATAACGGCGCCATCATGGGCGCGCCCGGGGCTACCCATGCAGAGGACTACGCCGGCTCGGGCGTGTTGATCGGAACGCAGCGCAGCGCGACCAATCTTGCTGTCACGGCCGGGCTGGAGCAAAAGGGCAATTTCCTCCCCCTGACGTCAGGCGGAAGCAGCGATGCCCTCGAAGTCGGGCAGGGAGCGCAAATCATCGGCGAGCCTGGCGCAAACATCAGCCTCGGTTCGTATGCGATGACGGATATTCTGGGCGCGGTCAAGGCGCCCGGGGGCGTTATCACGGTGGGCGTCAATTCTGCCGCGTTTGGTCCGGGCGCGATGGCCGGGCCGTTGTATCTGGGTCCCGACAGTGTGCTGGATGTATCAGGCACCTTCGTGGAAAATCCGATACCGGCGTCGGTATACACGGCCGGCGGCCCGGTCACGCCATTGAGCGGCAAGCTGCTGGCAGGCGGTGTCGTCAACCTTAACGACATCGTGACAACGATCCTGGTGGCGCCGGGTGCGCTCATCGACGTCGCCGGCGCAACCGGTGCACTTGACGTGGCACAGGTCACGCCGCATGGCATCGTGCTCACCCGCACACCGGTCTGGAGCGATGGCGGCCAGGTCAACATCACGGCGGCGGCCGGAATGTTGTTCGAGGGTTCGCTGGTGGGCAATGGCGGCGGACCTCAGGCTGCCGGGGGCACGCTGACAGTGACGGCCGGCGCTGTCGCATTCGGAAACGCCAATCTGATCCTGGTGCAGAACACGGCGCAGGCAGTATTGGATGCGGGCGTGACATTTGACCTGACCCATTTTGTGCCCACGCTCAACGGTCCGGGCACGCTGCAGATCGACCCTGCACACATGATTGGCGGCAACGTGCTGTTTGGCGCCGATAGCCTCGACGGATCGGATTTCGATAATCTGGTTCTCAACAGCGGCACCGGCATGCTTGGCTATACCGGACAGGTATCGCTGAACGTGAAGAGTTCGGTCACCATCGACACCACCAGTATCGTGGCGGCCAACGAAGGTAACTATATATGGGGCACCAGTATTGGCGGCCCGAACCTGCCGTTCTTGAATGGCATGCCCAGGACCAATGGCGCTTCGCTCACGGTATCGGCGCCGTATGTCGCGATCAACGGCAGCAGCGGCGACATCAGCGGATTGCCCAACGTATCGGGCCGTATGAATGTGTCTGACGCCAACTTGACGGTCAACGCGGACCAGATTGATCTGGCCGCGATCTTTACCTTGCAGAATATTGCCCAGGCGACGTTCAACAGTAGCGGCGATATCCGGCTGCTGCCGGCCCAGAGAATCACCGGCAAGGCGCTGATCGGCTACCTGGCCTCGGGCGGCAATCTTGCCTTCAATGCCGCCGATGTCTATCCGGCCACGGATACCGCATTTGTACTGCAGTCATTCAACAGGGCAGCGCCGACCACGATCTCGTTCGGCTATCCGGGCAATGGACAGGGAGCGGCAGACGGCAATACGCCCTTGTCGGCCGGCGGCACCTTGCTGGTATCGGCGACAAACATCGTGCAGAACGGCAAGATCCAGGCGCCGTTCGGCAGCATCATCCTCGGCACGACCGATGCCACGAACGCGATTTACGATGCACTGGGCCAGGTGGTGATGAATTTGTATGCCACTTCCGCGAACACAAAATCTGTCGTGCTGGGCAGTGGCAGCGTCACATCGGTCTCGGCCAACGGCATGACCATCCCGTTCGGCAATACGCTCGACCAGGCCAGCTGGACCTACAATCCGGCGCTCAACAACCCGGACTGGGTGGGCAACACTACGGTGCCGGTCGGGCCGTTGACGCAGGCGCCGCAGGGGATCGTAACAGTCAAGGGGGACGCGGTGGCGTTTCAGCCGGGAGCAGTGGTCGACATCAGCGGTGGCGGCGACTTGCAGGCGCAGGAATGGATTCCGGGCACGGGGGGCTCGCGCGATGTGCTGGGACAGTACAACACAAGCTATGCGGCCAGCAAGCTGGGCACGCAGGTGCCGCTGTATCCGGATGCGCGGCAGGTATATGCCATCGTGCCGGGTTACAACAACAAGCTCGCGCCCTACGACCCTACGCTGGCGCAGGCCGGGATGGTGCCGGGACAACAGATTTACCTGGCGGGCGGGCCCGGATTGCCGGCCGGGTATTACACCTTGCTGCCGGCACGGTATGCGACCCTGCCGGGGGCATTTCGCGTAGTGGCCAATTCCGGCGTGACCAATCCGCTGTCGCAGCAGACCTATTCACTGCCCGACGGTACGATGGAAATGACCGGCTATCTGGGCAATAGTCTCAGTGGTGCGCGCGACGCCGCAGTGTCGCAGTTCATGGTGCAGTCCGAATCGGTGTGGGGACGCTATTCGCAATATGTATTGACCGGCGCCAATGCGTTCTTCCCGAACTATGCGGCATTGAACAAGCAGGCCAACCCCTATATTCCGGACGACGCCGGGCGGCTGGTGCTGTCAGCCAAGACCGGCCTGAGCCTGGGTGGCAGCCTGCATGGCGACGCTGTCGATGGCGGCACCGGCAGCCAGGTGGATATCAGTTCGCAGTTCATCCAGATTACCGGCAGCAATGCGGGTGACCAGACGATTGATGCGGGCTATCTGGGCATTGACGCCGCCGCGCTGAGCAGTCTTGGCGCCCAGAGCCTCTTGATCGGAGGGACGCGGAGCATGACAACGAGCGGCACGATCGTGACGCCGACGGCCAACGGCATCATCGTCTCCAACGATGCGGGCGACCCGCTGACGGGGCCGGAAGTGCTGCTGGTGGCTGCGCCGCAGTTCCAGCAAACCAGCATCAAGATTGACGCGCTGGGCCATACGACATCGATACTGACGCCGGTGGCCGATACCGGCCTGGTGACATTGCGCAGCGGCAGCGTGGTGGAAGCCAGCGGGGATGCCGGCACCGGTGCGGCAACGCATTTCGTGATGGGAAGCACCTTGTCGAATCTGCTGGCCTTGCCGACCAATACGGCACCGGCGGCCAGCATTACCAATTACTACGCGGCACTGGCGGCGACATTGGGAACACTGGTGGAGGTCTCCAACGGTACGCCGGATACGGTGCAGTTGCCAAGCCAGGCGCAGATCAGTCCTGCATCGATCACGGTGCCCGACAGTACCAGTGCAAGCGGCGCCGGCTTTACGGTGGTGCTGCCGTCGCTGGCCGGCGCTGGTGGTGGTACCGGCGCAGTCATCGAATCAGGGGCGCAACTGGCAGGCGGCAATGCGCTGACGCTGGTATCGACCGGCGATGTTGATGTGCAGTCGGGCGCGGCCATTTCGGGAACCAATATTGCAGCGCTGAGCAGCAGCATCACGTTCGTGGGTGCAGGGACATCGACAGCGCCAGTCGGCGGCATGGCGATCAATGCCGCCATCATGGCCGAACTGGCACAGGCGCAGAATCTGAATCTGCAAAGTTATGGCGCCATTGCCTTCCAGGGCGACGTCGATTTCCATATGACTAACGCCAATGCGCAACTGACCCTGGGCGGCGGCAGCTTGTCCGGCGATGGCGGGCAGGTGTCGATCGGGGCACCGACGCTGATACTGGACAATACCCTGAATGCGGCAGCCACCCCGGTGGCCGGGACCGGGTCGTTATCCATTGAGGTCGGTCGCCTGATCTTCGGGGCCGGCGCCAAATCACTGGCCGGCTTCGGCACGGCCAATCTGGTGGCGCATCAGGCAATGATCGGGCAAGACACAGGCAGCATGGACTTTGGCGCGCTGCCGCTGGCCTTGCATACGCCCGTCATCATAGCCGATACCGGATCGACCCAGACTATCAGGACCAGCGGGGCGCTCTCGGTGGTGTCGACGGGCGATGCGGTAACTGCCACGGATGCACTGGGCGGCGCCATCACCTTGCAGGGCGGGTCGGTCATGGTATCGACACCGGTAGAGGCGCAGGCAGGCAACATTACTCTGAAGGCGACAGCGGGCGACGTTACCATGACCGGTGCCGGACAATTGGTGGTGCACGGAGTGGCAAAGCTGTTCCGCGATATGGTGGCGTTTGCCAGCGGCGGCGCAATCACGTTGTCGGCTGATCATGGCACGGTAAATGTAGAGACAGGGGCATTGGTTGACTTTGCGGGCGCCGCGCTGGGCGGCAATGGCGGCGATCTGTCCATTAATACGACCAACAGCACGGCAGCGGTGCAGTTGAACGGCATCATGCTGGGATCAACGGCCGCCGGCTTCAATGGCAGCATCCTCAGCCTGGACACGAGTGGCGCGGTGGGTCTGGATGATCTGGCGCGCGTGGTTGCCGGCGCCGGCATTACCGGTGGCATTGGTGTGCATACCGGGCAGGGCGACCTGGTGCTGAACGATCATCTGCACGCCGGACAAGTGTCATTGGTGGCGGACGGCGGCAGCGTCATCGTCAACGGCCTGATCGACGCCTCGGGCATGGCAGGGGGCACCATCCAGCTCTATGGTAGCGGCAGTATCAGCAGTACCGGCAGCCATGCCGTCAGTGGCGGCGTCACGGTCAATGGCAGCCTGCTGGCGAAGGGCAATGATCCGGGGCAACTGGGCGGCACAGTGGAGATCGGCACCAGCGGCAATTTCGACCCGGGTGCTGGCTATAACGGTGCGTATGGCTACGAGAATATCGCAGCGGCCAATGCCGGCACAATCACCCTTGGCGCCAATGCGGTGATTGATGTCTCCGGCGGCACCCGCGGTGGTCAGTCCGGCGGCACCATCCTGTTGCGTGCTCCCTTGCTCGAAGACCAGCGTGTCAATGTGGTGCTAGCGCCGACGGCGGTATTGCGCGGCGCCCGCAGCGTAAGCCTGGAATCCTATGCCACCTGGAGCACGGCTGACGCCACCACCGGCGCGCAGCATTTCGACGGACTCGTTGATCCAGCGGGCTGGTACAGCAATAACGGTGCACTGCTTGCGGGCAGTTTCAAGGATGCGGGCGACACCGTCGTGGCAAGCTGGGACGGCAATACGCTGACCAACAGCGATGGTTCCACGCATGATCTGAACTACTACCTGACCAACGATTACTTTGCGCCGACGGCGGCCAATACAGCGCATGCAAGCTTTTATGGTTATGTCGACGGTGATAACACGACTGCCGTACCGGGCACGCTGATGGGATTTGTACGGGCACCGGGCTTTGCGGCAGTGGACAATACGGCCGGTATTGCCAACTTCCAGCGGGTGGCGGGCATTGAGCTGGATAATCCGGTCAGCGCCGGCATTAACAATGGCGATATCCGGGTATTGAGCAACTGGAATCTGGGGGCGGAGGACGCCAGCGGCAATCCGGTATTCCGTACCAATGGGCTGGCGCCGCACATCACTTTCCGCGCCGGGCACGATGTTGCGATCAATGCCAGCATCACGGACGGATTTCATCAGATAGCCGTGATTGGAGCTGCGGCGCCGCCACCGCCGCCAGGTGGGTTTGGTTTATTCAGTTTTAACGATGCACAGGCAAACTATGGCTTCTTGGGGAGCTTCCCCGCAAGTTCCCTTTTAAACATTTCGTTCAATGGTCTTTCCTATGATGCCGATAGCGAAGCAGCCGTGAGCGCACCAGCCGGCTTCGCTGCACTGGGGCTTGCCGGCGCTACTTCGGTAAACGGATATTACGGTGCCTATAATCAGTATTTTCAGCTTTGGATTAACGGCTTCATCACTACCCTTAGCACCATCTCTTTCTCTGGCTATATTTTCGACGTCGGCGGATTTACACAATCAGCTTCCGTAACGAATGCGCTCGCCGCGGCGAATGCGGCCTATACCGGAAATATCGGTGACTATGCAAATTATCTTTCTGGATATTCAGCATACTTGACGGCCTATAGTAATTGGGTCAACTCCTTGCCCTCCGGATCGGTCATTTCATCTATTGCCAGCACAATCAAGGGGCCGCCGCAGCAGCTAGTCTCATCGACTGTTACACGCACGGCGACAAATAGCCCTGCGTTGAGCGCCAGTGGTTATAACTCGGCAGCAATCGCCGGCATGAGTCTTGCCGCTGAGCCTAGCAGCACTTCATATCGCTTTACGGCAGGGGCCAATACGGGCAGTCCGGATCCGCTTGCCCTCAACCGTAATTCGGATGGCGACGTTATTATCGACGGTCACACCGACATGAATATCGTGTCGAATTCCACTGCCGTCATTGCCATACCGACGGTCGTACGTACCGGCACCGGCTCAATCGATATCGCGGCAGCAGGCAATTTTGAGTTGCTTGATCATCTGGCACCAGGGGCGGTTTATACGGCGGGTACCATTTCTACTGCACCGGCGGCGGATGCCAGCGCCGTGGCACTAGGCGGAAACGCATTCCGGGCGGGCTCTGATGCCAAATCGGGTGTTAGTACGATTCTGACAGCACAAGTCAATCCCGATAATGCCGGAAACATTACGCTCACCACGAACGGTGACATCATCGGTTTCCAGAATGTCACTGACAGCCTGGCAGCGGCGCAAAATTTCGGTAGCGCAACGCCTACCGGACTGTCCGGTACTGCCGGTGCATTTGTCGGCCAGTTCTGGAATACCTGGCTGCTCGAGAACCCTGCCTCTGCGAACGTGCCCTGGTACGTCAACTTCGGCAGCTTCGACCAGGGCATCATGAGCGTGGGCGGCAATATCACCGTGCGGGCCGGCGGCGACATCCGCGACCTGGGCGTGTCGTTGCCGACGACAGCCTATCTCGACGGCGCGAATGCCTTGCATGTCACCGGCGGCGGCAACCTGTCGGTGACGGCCGGCGGCAATATCTATAGCGGCAGTTTCTATGTCGGCAAGGGAAGCGGCAGTGTCGAGGCGGGCGGGACTATCGCGTCGGACTTCAGCTATACCAGCGGCGGCCAGGCTTATCCGGTGGCGACGATGCTGGCGGTGCAATATGGCACCATCAGCGTCGACGCGCGTCAGTCGGTGGATATCGGCGGCGTCTATAACCCGACCTATATCGGCGGCGGGGTAGCGTCGTACACGTCGGAATTCGATACCCCGGTCAGTCTGGTCCCGTTTATCACCAGCATGAACGGCGACAGCGGCGTCTTTGTCCAGTCCAGCGGCGGATCGCTGAATTTCAACTCGATGCCGATGCAGGCCGGCTTGTTCAGCGTGGGCACGGGCGGCACGGGTGTCTCCAGTCTGCTGTTACCGGCAGCGCTGAGTTTGGTGGCCGTGGATGGCGATGTCACAATCGGCCACGGCGGCGGACTGTATCCGTCAACTACCGGCACACTGACTGTGCTGGCCGCTCAGTCGGTCAACCTGGCGATCCCGCTGGTGGTGACCGGCTTTGACTTCAGCGGCAATCCGCAATTTGCTTTCAATACGTTCAGTACGAAGGGCAATATCACAGGCACCCTGTTGGGCAAGCTCGACTATCCGGTTGGCACCGGCATCCTGCCGACGGCATCGGATCCGGGGCTGATTGATGCCACGCAACTGGCGGCGACGCAGGTCCATGATCCGGCAATGGCACAGTTCAACGGGGAACCGGTACGCATCTATGCGCTGGAGGGCAGTATTATCGATGGTCGGCAAAGCACGACGACGATCACGGGTGCCAGCGGCGTTGTCGGTGCAGGCACGACAGGCGGCCAGATCACACTGATGCCCAATGCGCCGGCCCAGTTGTATGCGGGGCTGGATATTGTGGATCTGCCTTTCTACGGAGAAAACCTCAGCGCCAATGACATCACCAGCCTGATTGCCGGTCGCGACATCAGTTACAACGTCAACGGCAGTCAGCGTGTCATGGCGATCGAACTGGCCGGGCCCGGTACGCTGGATGTGGAAGCGGGTCGCAACATCAATTTTCAGGGACAGCGCGCCACCACAGGAACGTCTCCTGAGACGGGAATTCGTACTCTCGGCAATAGCGTTGACGTTGCGGCCAACCCGGACGGCATCCTTAATCTATTTACTCCGGAGCCATCCCTGACCGATTTCGGCAATCCTTATCTGCCGCCGGGCGGGGCATCGGTCAGTGTGCTATTTGGCGTGGCACCGGGACTGGATCGCGCGGCGTTCATCGAGCAGTACATCGATCCGGCCAATGCGGGGGCGGTCATGCCGTCGAACCAGGCGGCGCTGATCGGCTTTGTCGGACAGTATGAACGCGCCGCCGGCAATCTGGCGGGCGTGCCACAGTCGGCGGATCAGGCATGGTCAATCTTCCAGACCCTGCCGGCGGCACAGCAGCAGCTTCTGGTCGGTCAGGTCTTCAACGATGTACTCAATGCGACCGGCCTTGACTATAACAACCCGGCCAGCCAGTTCTACCAGCAATATGCGCGTGGCTACCAGGCCATCAATACCTTGTTCCCGGCCGGCCTGGGCTACACGGCCAATAACGCCAGCGGCAATAATGGCGCCAACCGGCCAGTTGCAACGGGCGACTTCGATATGCGCAATTCGACCGTGCAGACGCAGCAGGGTGGCAATATTTCGGTCTTTGGCCCTGGCGGGCGGATTCTGGTCGGCAGCTCGGTGGCTTCACCGGCGACCAATCCTGGCAGCGAAGGCATCCTGACGCTGGAGCAGGGCAGTATCAACACCTTCACCGATGGCAATGTCCTGGTGGCGCAGAGCCGGATCATGACCGAGCAGGGAGGCAATGTGCTGATGTGGAGCTCGAACGGCAACCTGGACGCCGGCAAGGGTTCGAAGACATCGGTATCGGCGCCGCCGCCGCTGTTCGCCTGTGATATCGATTTCTACTGTGTAGTGGATATCAAGGGTGCGGTATCGGGCGCCGGTATTGCGGTACTGCAATCGCTGCCGGATGTACCGGCCGGTGACGCCAACCTGATTGCCCCGCGTGGTACGGTTGATTTTGGGGCGGCAGGAGTACGGACATCGGGCAACCTCAACGTGGCGGCACTGATCGTGGCCAATGCCGCCAATGCCGAAGTACAGGGCAAGGCGACGGGGTTGCCGGCACTGGCGTCAGTCAATATCAGCGCACTGACGGATGCCAGCGCGGTGGCGGCGCAGGCAATCAGCGCAGCGCAGGATGTGGTGCATCAGCAGCAGGCTGCGGCACGGCAAGCCTTGCCGTCCATCTTCACGGTGCGGGTGCTGGGCTTCGGTAACGAGCCGGTGAACGACGGTGCGGCAACGCCGTCAGGCGACTCCGTGTCGGCGTTGCCCTCCGCTGGCATGGCCTATGATCTTACCAGTCCGGTGCAGCTCATCAGCGTTGGCGACAATGCGGATGCAGGGCAGATGGCGCGGCTGAGCGAGGCGCAACGGCGTCGTTTGCAACAGAACAGGTGAGCGGCGATGGAGATGACAATTGCCGGATCTGCGGCGCAGATGACAAAAAGCAGTGCGGCGCGCATGGCGGCTGCTGTGCGGCCGGTTGCCTCTGCGTTCGATGGCGTGGTGTTGCGCGATTGCCTGGCGGCTAACTACACGCGACTGCATCATCGTTTGCTGCGCCATCTGGGTTGCCCGGACCAAGCGAGCGATTGCCTGCATGATGCATGGCTGAAGCTGGGCGGGATGACTGTTTCGGCGGTTGTGTCGAGCCCGGAGGCTTACATTTACCGTGTTGCCTGCAATATTGCGATCGATCGTCTGCGCAGCGACAGATCGTTGCAATACGCCGATGATATCGACAACCTGTTGGAAACGATCGCCGACTGTTCACCCGGTCCCGAAGTGATCGTCGAAGTGCGCTCGGATGTCGCAGCGATGGATCGCGCACTACAACGTTTGCCACGTCGCCATCAGCATATTCTGCTGGACTTGAAGCTGGAAGAGAGGACCCGAGGCGATGTCGCGGTCGACAATGATCTTTCCTTGCGTAATGTGGATACGATATTGCGTCAGGCACTGGATTACTGCGCCGAACAAACCGGTCGTCTGGTAGAGCCAGGCAGTCGTCCATCGCGTCGCCGGCTACCGCTGGCGCGGCTCGGCGCCTGATGCCGTATCGGGGCTGAAGATGATCACCGGGTTGAAGCATTTTTGATACTTTATTGTGGTCGCGGAGGAGCTGCATTTCCGGCGCGTTGCGTAACGGCTTCACATCGGGCAATCACCATTGTCGCGCGCGATCAAGGTGCTGGAAGAAGACCCTGACCTGCCCCGGGGATTTTGGGACCGGTGAAAATTGAGAAGCACATCACGGGGCCGTGAATTTCTAGAGTGCCTTGGTCCGAGAATCCAATCAGGTCACTGCGCCAATATCGCTGCCAGCAATCCGGGGAATCGGCTGTCGATGTCCGCGCGGCGCAGCGTGTTCATGTGGATGGTGCCTGTATTTTCGGTTAACACCAGTCCAGCTTCCCGCAATACCTTGAAATGATGCGACATGGTGGACTTCGGTCGTCCGCCGTTCAGCTCGCCGCAGGTCGCGGCCTCCACGCGGGCAAGGTGCCGGACGATGTCCAGGCGGATCGAGTCGCTCAAGGCGTACAGCACACGTTCGATGGCCAGCTCGTTGGCGGCAGGGGGGGTATAGGGGCGCATGGGCAGCATCATACACCTTGGGTTATACTTATTCCATTGTTCGTATATATTCGAAATTACGAATAAATTTCATTCATTTGCAAAAGGTCCCCATGTCCGCTTTATTCCAGCCTTTCAAACTAAAAGGTGTCACGTTGCGCAATCGCATCGCGGTGCCGCCGATGTGCCAATACATGGCCGTCGATGGCCTGGTCAATGACTGGCATCTGTCGCACTACGCTAGCATGGCGCGTGGCGGAGCCGGACTGGTGATCGTCGAAGCGACTGCCGTCGCGCCCGAAGGGCGGATCACGCCGGGCTGCACGGGGATCTGGAACGACAACCAGGCACAAGCGTTCGTGCCGGTGGTGCAGGCGATCAAGGCGGCCGGTTCGGTGCCGGGTATCCAGATCGCCCATGCGGGACGCAAGGCCAGCGCCAATCGGCCATGGGAAGGCGACGACCATATCGCCGAAGGTGATGCGCGCGGCTGGCAGACCATCGCCCCGTCGGCGATCGCATTCGGTGCTGGTCTGCCAAAGCAGCCTCGGGGGATGACGCTGGACGACATTGCCCGCGTACGCCAGAACTTCGTTGACGCTGCCAAGCGTGCATGCGAGGTCGGCTTCGAGTGGCTTGAGCTGCATTTTGCGCACGGCTATCTGGCGCAGAGTTTCTTTTCCGCGCATTCGAATCAACGTGACGACATCTATGGCGGCAGCGTCGAGAACCGCAGCCGTTTCCTGTTGGAGACGTTGAAGGCGGTGCGCGAAGTATGGCCGGAACAGCTGCCGCTGACGGTGCGCTTTGGCGTGATTGAGTACGACGGCCGCGATGAGCAAACACTGCTCGATTCGATCGGCTTAGTACGCGATTTCAAGGCAGCCGGCATGGACATGATCAACGTCAGCATAGGCTTCACGATTCCCGAGACATCGATTCCTTGGGGCCCGGCCTTCATGGGTCCGGTAACTGAGCGGGTGCGCCGGGAAGCGAACGTGCCGGTGTCGTCGGCCTGGGGCTTTGGTACGCCGGAGATCGCCGAGCAGGTGACCAAAGATCAGCAGCTCGATGTGGTCATGGTGGGTAGGGCGCATCTGGCCAATCCGCACTGGACTTATTTCGCCGCCAAGGAACTTGGCGTCGAGCGCGCGTCATGGACCTTGCAGGCACCGTACGCGCACTGGCTCGAGCGTTACTGATAGAGCCTACGACTATTTAGATTGGTCCCGGGGGGAATGGTATGCGATTGGCATGAACGCGCTCCCAAAGCCAGAAAAACAATAATCACCGAATATTCCCCGAGGAACATTCGGTGTCTAGTCCGGCAAGCGACAAACAGACGGTCACATGCGGCTAAAGGAGTCGGCTAGTAATGACTTTACGACTACAGGCGTCGAGAACTACGGCCAGATAAACGAATCCGGCGCGCAACGCGGATATACGTAATATCTGCCACCCAAACGCGGTCTGGCGCCGTCGGAATGTTGTTGCGATACAGGTTTGGGTACACGCACAAATCGGTCTCGAAACCTTTTGCCGGTTTGAAGCGGCGCCGCCTATGGGCATGCAAGCCATGGGTCTTCATGATTCTGGCGACGCGCTTGTGGTTGATTACATGGCCTCGCGTCTTGAGTTCCAGCGTAACCCGGCGATAGCCGTAGCCGGGGAATTCGTCGTGGATGTTGTCGATCATGCCGACCAGACTCAGGTCATCAATCTGCAGTTCGGTGGCGCTTGGTCGGTAATAGTAGGTGCTTCGAGGAAGGTCGATCATTTGGCATCCCCGTCGAATGGAACAGGCTTGGGGCCGCTGACGATCGATGATGTTTCGTTGTCGCTGACGAGTCGCAACCGGGGTGTTTTTTTTAAGGAGGTCAAGCTCCATGGTGAGCTGGCCAACCTTGCGTTCTAGGGCAGCAATATGGGCTTCGTATTCCACGACAGTCGCGGCCGCCGCCTCTTCCAGATCCAGTTCGCCGCGATCAAACTGCGTTAGCCACATCTGCATGAGATTGGCTGACAGGTTGTGTGTCTTCAACGCCTCTCGGCGTCCGACTTTACCGCTACGAATATCGCTGCAGACCTGAATCTTGAATTGCAGGCTATGCCGCCGGTATGGCCCTCTGACTGACATGATGTCGCTCCTCTTGTGAAGGCTCGACAAGCGTATCACTTCATCTCGCTACCTTGGTCCAGCCCGATAGGTTCAGTCCACCATCCGTTCGTATGCTCAAGACACAGGACGAATAATCGGTAACCTCGGTACTCAATCCAATAGGTATGTTTCATGGTCGCCTTATTAGTCCGGCATTTATAAATTCTTGGATTGGCCGGGAGACTCGGAATTCTAGCTTAGAGTCGTTATTTTGCGACAAAATCATGTCCAGAATCGCACGCAGATCAGTCCGAATGCAAACGCGACGTTACATTTAGGATGATGATTGAGGTGGATTTAAGCTGAGCGAATCGGGTTACATGGCGGTTACATGAGCCAGAAAAACGAAAAGGGTTACATGCAAAAAACATGTAACCCTTTGATTTTCTTGGTAGGCCGTGCGGGACTCGAACCTGCGACCAACGGATTAAAAGTCCGCTGCTCTACCAACTGAGCTAACGACCCGAAAGACCGCTATTATAAGCAGGCTTTCGAGTAGCTGTCAAACTCGGGCAGACTTTATTTTATGCCCGCCAGCCGCTCTTTTGCCGTCTTCGCGGCCGGTGCATCCGGATGCTGCGCGATCAGCGTGGTGAACATCTTCTTGGCCGCCGTCTTGTCCTTCAACTCGATATAAGAGCTGCCGGCCAGCAGTTGCGCGTCCGGCACTTTCGGATTGTCCGGATAATTCTTCATCAGCGTTTGCAGCGTGGCGACGGTATTTTTATAGTCGCCCTGGCCGTAATACGCATTGCCGAGGAAGAACTGGGCCGATGCGGCATAGCCGGATTGCGGATAGCGTTTCAGGAAATCCGAAAACGCCGCGGCCGCGCCTTTATAGTCGCCGCCGTTGAGCAGGGCCTGGGCGCTGGTGAAGCTCTTCTGTTCATTGAGGTCGACGCTGACGTCCTTGCCGTCAATCGTGACGTGTTGCGGCTCCAGCTTGCGCAGCCGCGTATCGAGGTCGACGTAGAAATCTTTTTGCCTTTGCTGCGCTTCGCTCAACTGGTTGGTCAGCACTTCGATCTGACCGCGCAGGCGCGCAATTTCCTGGCGTAATTGTTCGTTCTGGTCGGCTAGCGTCAACGTGCTGCTCTTGTCCGCCTTGTCGCCCATGTCATGTTGCAGTGTATCGATCCGGGTACGGATATCCAGGATCGCCTTGCGTGCTTCGGCGTCGTCGAACAAGCCCGCGTGAGCCGCCAGTGGAGCGCAGGAAAAAGCGGCCACAAGGGCCGCTCCCAGCGCAGATTTATAAAAAATCCGCATGACGATCAATACGCGATATCGGCGCGGCGATTTTCGGCATAGGCGGCTTCGTCGCTACCCAGGGCCTTGGGCTTTTCCTTGCCGAACGAGACTGCTTCGACCTGGTTGTCGGATACGCCCAGCAGCACCAGTGCGCGGCGCACGGCTTCGGCACGTTTTTGACCCAGCGCCAAGTTGTATTCCGAACCGCCGCGTTCATCGGTATTGCCCTGGATCACAACCTTGCGATCCTTGTGCGCGACCAGGTAACGCGCGTGGTTTTCCACCACCGACTTGAATTCATCCTTGATTGTGTAGCTGTCCAGATCGAAGTAGATGCTGCGCTTTGCCAGCACGCCTTGAGGATCGTTCAGCGGATCGGTAGTGCCGGCGTTCACGCCGTTGACCGAGCGCGAATCGACGGCATTGCCGGAACCCGAGCGGTTTTCAACCGGTGCGGCGTCCTCTTTCTTGATCGGCGACGAGCAGGCCGCCATCAGGAAGACGCTGGAAAGGATAATGGCGGTGATATGGAATTGACGCATTTGATTCTCCTGGTTTTTAAAAAAATACAAAAATATAATTTACTTTTAATTAATTCATGAAAGGTCCCCAGGTCGGCTCCCGGATATCTCCTGCCTGGGTTGTTAGTGTTTGCTTGATGCGTCCATCCGTGGATACCACTGCCAGGGATCGGCGCCCCCCCGAATTGGTTGCGTACATGATGTACTTGCCATTCGGGGCAAAACTGGGCGCTTCGCTTTTGGCATTGTCCGAGAGCCGTTGTTCCTGGTTATTCGTCAAATCCAGAGAATACAACTGAAAACGACCGCCGCGGCGCGAAATATAGGCCAGCGTCCTGCCGTCCGGCGAAATTCGCGGGCTGATGTTGTAATCGCCGCTGAAAGTGACGCGCTGCGCGTTGCCGCCGTCGGCGCTCATCTTGTAGATCTGCGGGCCGCCGCTGCGATCGCTGGTGAAGTAGATCGAATGGCCGTCGGCCGAGAATTGCGGTTCGGTATCGATGCCGCCGGTATTGGTCAGGCGGCGCAGGTTGCCGCCGTTGGCGTTGACGGTATAGACCTGGGTCAGGCCGTCACGCGCCAGCGCGATGGCGATGGTGTTGCCGTCAGGCGACCAGGACGGGGCCGAATTGCTGCCCTTGAAATTGGCGACCGCGACGCGCTGCGTGGTGACCAGGTTTTGCACGTACACCACCGGTTTCTTGTTTTCGAACGAGACATAGGCCACCTTGGTGCCGTCGGGCGACCAGGCCGGCGAAATGATCGGTTCCTTGGAGCGCAGCGCGAAAACCGGCGCGGCGCCGTCCGAATCGGCCACTTCCAGCCGATATTCCGAGCCGTTCTTGGTGACATAAGCGATGCGGGTGGCGAAGATGCCCTGGATGCCGGTCAGCTTCTGGTAGATGTCGTCGGCGATGCGATGCGCGGTCAGGCGGGTTTTTTGCGCCGGCTGCGACAGGGCCAGTCCCGACAGTTGCACTGCCTTGACCGTGTCGAACAGGCGATAGCGCACGTCGATATTGCCGTTGGCCAGCTTTTGCGCGCTGCCGACTACCAGGGCGTCGGCGCCGCGGCTTTTCCAGTCCGCGTAATTGATGACCGATGCATCGGACAGGACGTCGCTGGTGTCGATGATCTTGAAGATGCCTGCGCGGGTCAGGTCGGCCTTGATGATGGCGGTGATTTGCTCCGGGGCAACGGTTTCGTTGGCGAAGGTGGCAATGGCGACCGGGATCTGGGTCGCGCCGACGCCCGAGATTTCGACGCGCAATTGCGCTTGCGACCAGGAGGCTGCGCTGATGCCCGTAAAAAATAACAGGGCGGCGATGCCGCGCGCGGAAAAGATAAATCGTAGAGTCTTCATCATCGCTTACTGATCTTTCGGTTTGTGAGACAAGGAGAAACTGCCGGGCACCGTACCGTCGACGTCTTTCGGATAGGGCGCCGATTTCATGATGGCGGCTTTCACCGCCTCGTCGAAACCGGGCACGCCAGAAGACTTGGTCAGGCGAATACCGCTCACCGACCCGTCCGGCAGCAATTGGACATCGTATTCAACCGAAGGGTTTCCGGCCAGATCGGCGGGTACATTGAATACGGTATTGGCCTTGATGCGGGCGCCGACCTTGCTGGCATACGCGGGATTGCCGCGCGGGCCTTGCGATTTGGGCGCATCGCCGGTGCCACCGAACTGGCTGTGCATCAGTTTCAAATCGTCCTGGCGCCGTTTTTCGGTGGCCTTTTTATCGGCCTCGGCTTGCTTACGTCGGTTATCGTCCGCCAGTTTATCAGCATCCTCTTTCTTCTTGGCGGCCTCATCGGCCTTTTGTTTCGCCAATTTCTGCTCTTTATCCTTCTGTTGCTGATCGGCCAGTTTCTGGCGCTGTTTTTCCAGCGCCTGCTCTTTTTCCTTGGCCTTCTGCAGTTCCTTCTGTTCCTGTTCCTTGCGCTTCTTTTCCTTTTCTTTTTCCAGCGCGATGTCCGGCTTGGCCACCTCCGGTTCGTCGGCCTTCGGCGGTGGCGGCGGTTTCACGGGCTCGGGGGCGGGGACCGGCGTTGGCGGCACCGGCTCGGGCAACGGCGCGGCTTCCTTGATCTGCGGATCCCAGATTTCGGCTTCGACCACAAGCGGGGTCTCGTTCTGCCAGCGCACGCCGATCCAGAGGAAGGCGAACAGGGCGAGATGGACGACCAGCGCCAGCGTCAGCGCGCGCCAGGCGCCGCGCTGCTTTGGGGGACGATTGAAAACTTCGTTCATTTACTTGGTAGCCAATCCCACGCGCGTCACGCCGAGTTTCTTGGCCGCGGAAATAATCTGCACTACGTCATCGTACTTGATGTCCTTGTCGGCGGAAATCATGACCGGCAATTCGGGGTTTTCGTCATGCAGCGCTTGCAGTTTCCGATTCAGGGCGCCGCGATCGGCGGCGGTGTCGACCTTGCCGGCCGCCGGGCCCTTGAGGCCGATGGTGGCGCGGGCGTCGGGCTTGAGCGCGATATCGATATAGGCGGTCGGCGGCTGCGTCGATTTGCCGGCGGTCGGCAGATTGATCACGCTGGGATTGGTCAGGGGCGCGGCGACCATGAAGATCACCAGCAGCACCAGCATCACGTCGATATACGGCACGACGTTGATCTCGGCCTTGAATTTGCGGGTGCGCCCGCCGCGCAGTGTCGAGCCGGACATCAGCGCGCCTGCCGCTGCAGAATGTTGGAAAACTCTTCGATGAAGGTCTCGAAGCGGATCGCCAGGCGGTCGATATCGTGCGAATAGCGGTTATAGGCGACTACGGCCGGAATCGCGGCGAACAGGCCGATCGCGGTAGCCACCAGCGCTTCGGCGATGCCCGGCGCGACCGAGGCCAGGGTGGCTTGCTGCACATTGGCCAGGCCGCGGAAGGCATTCATGATGCCCCACACGGTGCCGAACAGGCCGACGTAAGGCGAAACCGAGCCGACCGAGGCCAGGAAGGCCAGATGGGACTCCAGCGAGTCCATTTCGCGTTGATAGGCGGCCCGCATCGCGCGCCGCGCGCCGTCCAGCGAGGCGCCGTGATCGGGATTGGGCCGGTTGGCCATGCTGGCCTTGGATTTGTTGAATTCGCCCATGCCGGCCTGGAAAATGCGTTCCATCGCGCCGGCGCCGTCGACGCTCTTGCGCCGGTTCGACAGGGTGTCCTGGTACAGCGCGGCCAGGTTGCCGCCGGACCAGAAGGCGCGCTCGAACGCCTCGGTCTGCGCGCGCGCGGCGCGCAGGGCGAACATTTTGCGGAAGATATATGTCCAGCTGAATACCGAAACGGTCAGCAGCAGCAGCAATACCAGTTGCACCAGGATCGAGGCGTTGGAAATCAGTGAAACAAAGGAAAGGTCTTGGGTGACGGTCATAGAGGGCGTTCCGGCTTCAGTCGGTAATATTCAATTGTAAGCGCAGTCCCGTGCCTCATGAAGCGATTCAGGAGGATTGGAGACTGCGCGCCGCGGGTTGGACTATGGTATTGCGAATGCTGTTCAAAATCGATGCCGGGATCGCGGTCGGGCGGAAATCGGCGATGCCGCCTTGTGCCTGCGCTTTCACGCACACCACGTCGATGGCGCCGCGCGCCAGCAGTTTCCGGTCGGCGCCGTCGGCGTCCAGGCGCCATGCTTCCTGCGAAAACGAGACCGAGGCGCGGCCCAGCCTGGTGACGGTGACCGAGATTCTCAGGGTGTCGTCCAGTTGCGCCGGCGCCAGGTAGTCCACCGTGGTGCTCTTGACGATGAAGATCACCTGTTCCTCGGCCGTCAGCGCATGCTGCCCGACGCCCATCGCACGCAGCCATTCGGTGCGGGCGCGTTCGAAGAATTTCAGGTAGTTGGCATAGAACACGACGCCGCCGGCGTCGGTATCTTCGTAGTAAACGCGAATCGTCCAGCTGAAATCGCGGGCGGCCGCCGGTATTCCATCCCGGTTCCGCCCCGCGGCGGCTGGCTCCGCCGCATCCATCTTCATGTCCGTGGTCACGCTGGCATTATCCTCAGGCCGCATTTGTGTTGCGCTTGACGCTGAACCCGGCGAAGCCCTGGCAGGTCGGCATCAGTTCGATGCGGTTGACGTTGACGTGCGGCGGCAGCGTTGCGATCCAGTATGCGGTATCGGCAATGTCTTCCGCGGTCAGCGGCGTGGTGCCTTCGTAGACCTTGGCCGCGGCTGCGTCGTCGCCCTTGAAGCGGACGTTGGAAAATTCGGTGCCGCCGCACAGGCCAGGCGCGATATTGCTGGTGCGCACGCCCGTGCCCGCCAGGTCGGCATGCAGGTTCAGGGTGAATTGTTCGACGAAGGCCTTGGTGGCCCCGTAGACATTGCCGCCCGGATATGGATAAGCGCCGGCCACCGAGCCCAGGTTGATGATCAGGCCGCTATTGCGTTCGACCATGCCGGGCAGAACCAGGCGGGTGACCGTGACCAGGCCCTTGCAGTTGGTCTCGATCATGGTTTCCCAATCTTCCAGCGCAACTTCATGCGCCGCCGCCAGGCCCAGCGCCAGGCCGGCGTTATTGATCAGGACGTCCACGGCACGCAAGGCGGGCGGCAGGCTTTCGAGCGCGGCGGCGACCGACGCCTTGCTGGTGACGTCCATGACAACGGGCAGCAAGTTCGTGCCAAGTTCGGCGGCGAGCGCATCCAGGCGTTCGCGACGACGGCCGGCAGCAATCACCTGATGGCCGTTTTTGACGAATTTGCTGGCCATTTCGGCGCCAAAGCCGGCAGTTGCGCCAGTTATCAAAACGATCATGCCAAATCTCCAATGGACAGCAGGGCGAGCAAGAACAAAGTATTGTAAAAATTAAACGGAATTGTAGCCGAACAGTTACAAGTTTCCGCACCCCAGTGCAAATCCTTACAAATGTAATTCGGCGGGAAGCCGGAAAAGGGGATTGCGGTTGCTGAAATAAATGCCATCACATACAATGAGCGCACCATTTCGTCTCACGTGACTGGCGAAAAAACCGGGCCTGCCTGGTCAAGATGGATATCCATCGGGAAGCGTGAGATTTTATTTGCCGTGCGCCTGGGTAGCCTGAATGGAAAGTGCGATCGAGGCTGCCTGCGTATTTCTTGGGATTTTTCCGCGCGTTCCCATAAATCCCCCAGACCCCTCTTTCGATTATTCAGACTCTGCCCCGGTTGCCGGGCGCTGCGGTTATGCCCTCGTTCGGCCGGCCGCCTCGTTCGGTGTGCGGAATCTGCAGGATTTTTTATACGGAGCTAGCAAATGTTTACAAAAAACCAGACCCTGGCCAACGTCGATCCGGAGTTGTGGTCGGTGGTGTTGAAGGAAAACCAGCGCCAGCAGGATCACATCGAGCTGATCGCGTCCGAAAACTACGCTTCGCCGGCCGTGATGGAAGCGCAAGGCACGCAACTGACCAACAAGTATGCCGAAGGCTATCCGGGCAAGCGTTACTACGGCGGCTGCGAATTCGTCGATATCGCCGAACAGCTCGCGATCGACCGCCTGAAGAAAATCTTCGGCGCCGACGCCGCCAACGTGCAGCCGAACTCCGGCTCGCAAGCCAACCAGGGCGTGTTCTTCGCAATGCTCAAGCCGGGCGACACCATCATGGGTATGTCGCTGGCCGAAGGCGGCCATCTGACCCACGGCATGGCGCTGAACATGTCCGGCAAATGGTTCAACGTGATTTCCTACGGCCTGAACGAGAAGGAAGAGATCGATTACGAAGCGATGGAGCGCCTGGCGCGCGAGAACAAGCCGAAGCTGATCATCGCCGGCGCGTCCGCCTATGCCTTGCGCATCGATTTCGAGCGCTTTGCCCGCATCGCCAAGGAAGTCGGCGCCTATTTCATGGTCGACATGGCGCATTACGCCGGCCTGATCGCGGCCGGCGAATATCCGAACCCGGTGCCGTTCGCCGATTTCGTCACCTCGACCACGCACAAATCCCTGCGCGGCCCGCGCGGCGGCTTTATCCTGATGAAGGCCGAGCACGAAAAGGCCATCAATTCGGCGATCTTCCCCGGCATCCAGGGCGGCCCGTTGATGCACGTCATCGCCGCCAAGGCAGTGGCGTTCAAGGAAGCGCTGACGCCTGAATTCAAGGTCTACCAGCAACAGGTCGTCAAGAACGCGGACGCCCTGGCCAAGACGCTGATCCAGCGCGGCCTGCGCATCGTTTCCGGCCGCACCGAATCGCATGTGATGCTGGTCGACCTGCGCGCCAAGAAAATCACCGGCAAGGAGGCCGAAGCCATCCTCGGTTCGGCGCACATCACCTGCAACAAGAACGCCATTCCGAACGATCCGGAAAAACCGTTCGTGACTTCCGGCGTGCGTTTGGGCAGCCCGGCCATGACCACGCGCGGTTTCAAGGAAGCCGAAGCGATCAAGGTCGGCAACCTGTTCGCGGACGTGCTGGATAATCCGCACGATGCGGCGACGATCGAACGGGTCAAGGCGGAAGTCAAGAAGTTGACGGACGCATTCCCTGTCTATCAAGCCTGATCGGTACTGACGAACGCCGCCGCCGATCATGAAATGTCCTTTTTGCCATCACGACGACACCACGGTGCTGGATACCCGTGTTTCGGAAGAGGGCGACGTGATCCGGCGCCGGCGCCGTTGCGCCAATTGCGACAAGCGCTTCACGACTTACGAGCGGATCGAATTGACGATGCCGGTCATCGTCAAGAAAAACGGCAGCCGCAGCGAGTTCGATGCGAGCAAGCTGCGCGCCAGCCTGATGCTGGCCTTGCGCAAGCGCCCGGTCTCGGCCGAGGCGGTAGACATCGCGTTGCAGAATATCCAGGAAAAGCTGCTGTCTTCGGGCTTGCGCGAAGTCGTCTCCGGCCAGGTCGGCGAGCTGGTCATGCGCGAATTGAAACGCCTCGACAAGATCGCCTACATCCGCTTTGCCTCGGTCTACAAAAGCTTTGAAGACATCACGGAATTCCAGGATGCGATCGAAGAAGTGGGACACGACAAGAAGCCGGCCAGGAATCGTCGCAAGACGGATGCAAAACCGGTTTAAGGAAATTCAAGTAAAAAAACAAGCAAAAAAAAGCGACTGCCAATGCAGTCGCTTTTTTTCTTTATAGGATCCCGCCGATGCCGCTATGCCGGCATCCTGAACCAAAGGTTCAAGGTGGCTACAGTCAGTTCAATTTCGGGTTCATCGGACTAGCGACGCGCACGCCCATCAAACAAATGCCCGTAACCTATGCGCATAAATGGTTCAAGGATTTTATGGCATTCGCGAACACGGCAGGAGTCGATAAGTCTACGCCAAACGCGCGTCGTGTCAAATATTTTGAAAGCTGTTGCAGTCCCGCGCTTGTTACATTTTTGTATTTGCAGCATCGCAAAATTGCGAGATCAGAACAGCTTGTTTTGCGGCGTCAGCGCTTCGTCGAGTACCGCATGCATGGCGCCGATATGTTGTTTCCATTCAGCTACAGTGGCGCCGTCGGAGGACTGCGTCGACAGCAGTTCGGCGGCGATGCCGAGCGCCGCCATGACTGTGATGCGGTCGTTGCCCTTGACCTTGCCGCTGTCGCGCACGGCGCACATTCTTTCGTCGAGATAGGCAACCACTTGCTGCAAGGCGGCTTCTTCGCCTTCCTTGCAGGCCAATTTGTAGGGCTGGCCCATGATCATTACGTCGAGCTGGCTCATACCGCTTTTTCCTCTGTCAATTCAAGCTCGGCGCCGTCGATCTCCGTGTCCGCGCCGGGTTCCGGCTCAGCCTCGGATTCCGTCTCCGGCAGCGTCCCCAGCAAGGCCTCGATGCGCCGATGCGCTTCATCCATCCGCCGCACCAGCGCTTCCTTGTCATTGGTCAGGCTGGTCACGTGCAGCCGCAGATCGGCGTTTTCCTGGCGCAGCGTTTGCGCCAGCAGCGCCAGGCGGCCGACTTTTTCGGAAAGGGAATTGAATTCTGAGATCATGGCGTGACTATAGTATCGTTAGCGAATTCGCGTCAATATATTAAACTGCCGCCTGATGCCGATAAAGAGCCGCAGCCATGTTGCGCTGTCGGTTAAAATGGCGCCTGAATCCACCGGGGCATCCATACCGCGGAATACCTGGTTGCCGAACGTCTTTTCGAACACTTAACCGTCGCCTGCCCGAGCCTATGTCGTACCAAGTCCTTGCCCGTAAGTACCGCCCCAGGAATTTCGATACGCTCGTCGGGCAGGAACACGTCGTGCGCGCGCTGACGCATGCACTGGAACAGAAACGGCTGCACCATGCCTATCTGTTCACCGGCACGCGGGGGGTCGGCAAAACCACGCTCTCGCGCATCCTGGCCAAATCGCTGAATTGCATCGGTGCCGACGGCGCCGGCGATATTACCGCCCAGCCCTGCGGCGTATGCGAAGCCTGCATCGCAATCGACGCCGGCCGTTTCGTCGATTACATCGAAATGGACGCTGCTTCCAACCGCGGCGTCGACGAAATGGCGCAATTGCTGGAGCAGGCCGTGTATGCGCCTTCCAATGCGCGTTTCAAGGTGTACATGATCGACGAAGTGCACATGCTGACCAATCATGCCTTCAATTCGATGCTGAAGACGCTGGAAGAGCCGCCGGAACACGTCAAATTCATCCTGGCCACGACCGATCCGCAAAAGATCCCGGTCACGGTGCTGTCGCGCTGCCTGCAATTCAATCTCAAGCAGATGCCGCCCGGCCATATCGTCAGCCATCTCGACAATATCCTGGGCCAGGAAGGCATCGAATTCGAAGCGCCGGCCTTGCGCTTGCTGGCGCAGGGCGCGCACGGCTCGATGCGGGACGCGCTGTCGCTGACCGACCAGGCGATCGCTTATGCGGCCGGCAAGGTCACGCTGGATGCGGTGCAGGGCATGCTGGGCGCGCTCGATCAGTCGTATCTGATTCGCGTGCTGGATGCGCTGGCGCAACAGGATGGCGCAGGCCTGCTGGCGGTGGCCGACGAGATGGCCGCGCGCAGCCTGTCGTACAGCGCCGCCTTGCAGGATCTCGGCACCTTGTTGCACCAGATCGCGCTGGCGCAGACGGTGCCTGCGGCATTGTCCGACGATTTGCCGCAGCGTGAAGATATCGTGCGTCTGGCGCAGCAATTCGAGGCCGAGCAGGTGCAACTGTTCTATCAGATCGCGGTGCACGGGCGCAACGAACTGGGCCTGGCGCCGGACGAATACGCCGGTTTCAGCATGACCTTGTTGCGCATGCTGGCGTTTCGTCCGCTGAGCGCGACGCCTGGCGCCGCCCCGGCGTCGTCGCCGCCTGTGCGTGCCGCGGCCCCGGCCCCGGCATCGCCCCAGCCGCGCACCGCGGCGCCGACCACCGCCTTGTTGAGCGCCGCGCCGCAAGCGGCGATGACCAGCGCGCCGGTAGCGCGCCCCGCGACGCCCCCGGCCGCGCCTGCTGCATCGACATCGGCGCCCGCGCCGGAGGCAGCGGCATCGGCGCCATTGAGTCCCGCCATGGCGGCCCTGGCAGCGGCGCGCGCCGCTTCGGCAGGCAAGTCTGCGGGCGGCGCACGCACGCCGCGCGCGCCGCAGCCGTCCCTCGTGCCGACGCCGGCACCCATGCCTGCCGCCTCCCAATCGCCTGCAATGACATCGCCCGCAATGGCGCCGCCCGCGGCGAGGCCCGCGCCCGCCACGATGGCGGAGAGCGAATCGATGGGCGCGCCGCCGCCTTGGGACCAGGAAGCGCCGCCGTGGGTGCATGAAGAACAATCGTCGCCGGCCTTCGCCGCACCGGTACAGGTTGCCGCAGCGCCCAAACCCGCTCCGGCGCCTGCTCCCGCCGCCGCTCCCGCGCAACTTCCGGTTTACGCGCCGGCCGATCCCGCCGCCGAAAAGAATATCGCGCGCATCGCCGCCGATCTGGGCTGGGACGGCAACTGGCCGGCGCTGGCGGTCGCATTGCCCTTGCGCGGCGTGGCGCATCAGCTTGCCTGCCACAGCCAGCTATTGCGTTGCGACGACAGCCAAGGCAACAACCTGGTATTCCATTTCAGGATTCCCTATGAGAACTTGTGCGCCGCAGGCAGCGTCGATAAACTCGGCGCGGCGCTGACCGAGCGTCTTGGCAAAACCGCCAGGGTGGAAGTGGAAATCGGCGACGTGCAGATGACCACCGATATACTGGCGAAGGAAGCGCAGCAAGTGCGCCAGCTGGCGGCCGAGCGCAAGGTGCAGGCCGATCCGTTCTTGCAGAATCTGACGCGCGAATTCGGCGCAACCGTGACCCAGGACTCGATCCGTCCGGTGTAGTGAACATTCAACCTCAAGGAGCAGCAGCATGATGAAGGGCCAAATTGCAGGACTGATGAAACAGGCGCAAGCCATGCAGGACAACATGAAGAAGGCGCAGGAAGAACTGGCCTCGATCGAAGTCGAAGGCCAGTCCGGCGCCGGCATGGTCAAGGTGGTGATGACATGCAAGAATGACGTCAAGCGCGTCTCGATCGATCCGTCGCTGCTGGCCGACGACAAGGACATGCTGGAGGATCTGGTCGCCGCGGCATTCAACGATGCGGTGCGCAAGGCCGAAGCCACGTCGCAGGCGAAGATGGCGGGCATGACCGCCGGCCTGCCGCTGCCTCCCGGCTTCAAGATGCCGTTCTGATATCGTTGTCGCTGGTTGAGTCATAACCTTTTGGAGGCCTTATGTTCATCATCTCGTTTACATATACCAAATCTGCAAGCGAGATCGATCCATTGTTGACAGCGCATCGTCAATATTTGCAGGAGCATTTTGCCAGCGGCGCGTTCGTGATGTCGGGCCGCAAGGTGCCGCGCAATGGCGGCGTTATCCTGGTCGACGCCATGGAGCGGGCCGACGTCGAGGCGATCATGCAGGAAGATCCCTACTTCATCGGCGACGTCGCCACTTATGAAATCACCGAATTCGTTCCTTCGATGACGGCCGAAGCGCTGTCCTCGTTCCAGCCGGTCAAGCAAAATTGAAAACCCCTTCCAGCCTGGCCTTCCTGACCGAATCCTTGCGTGCGCTGCCGGGCATCGGCCCCAAATCGGCGCAGCGCATGGCCTATCATCTGCTGCAGCACGATCGCGAAGGCGCATTGCAACTGAGCCGCGCGTTGACGCAGGCTGCCGAGGCCATTCAGCATTGTGAAATGTGCAATACGTTTACCGAACGGACACTGTGCGAAGTCTGCGAGGACGAAGAACGCGACGCCAGCCTGCTGTGCGTGGTGGAGACGCCGACCGATCAGTTGATGATCGAGCAGACCCTGACCTTCAAGGGATTGTATTTCGTGCTGATGGGGCGCCTGTCCCCGCTCGACGGCGTCGGTCCCAAGGACATCCACTTGGAGAAGCTCATCGCGCGCGCCACCGACGGCATTGTCGCGGAAGTCGTGCTGGCGACCAACTTCACCAATGAAGGCGAAGCCACCGCCCATTACATCAGCGAAACCATGAAAGCGCGGGGCCTGAAGGTCAGCCGCCTGGCGCGCGGCGTGCCGGTGGGCGGCGAACTCGAATATGTCGATGCCGGCACCATTGCACGCGCCATGCTGGACCGGCGCGCAACCTGAGCCGGGTCCTTGGCCGCAATTGCGCCGGATCCCGGGGCGCCTTCCTCATTGCGCTTCGATTATCCTTGTCCGATACGTTAAAAAGCGGTCCGAACCATCGTCAATTCCTCGCAAGCATCGCTGCATGCTCATATTAGAATCCGAACAGGAAAATTAAAATGAAACCAGGCTGGAAAGAAATCGCCATCGCATTCGGCTTGTTCCTGCTGGGTTACCTGACGTTCAATCATTCGTGGTTCGGCTGACGCGGCCATGCACGGCGCCGCAAGCCATCAAAGGGGAAATCGATGAATAAGATCAGCGGCGACAACGCGCTTGCGCAGGATTTGTCCATCAGGACGGCGCAATCGAAGAAAATCGGCACGCCATTCCAGCAATTCCTGAACAACGCCAATGCCAGCGCCAGCATGAGCCCGGCCGGCGCCGCGGTCGCCGCGGTATCGGTATCGCCTGCTTCGGTAACGCCGACCGCCGAAACCAGATTCGTCTCGGATCTGAATGTGGCCCTGAACGCTGCCGGTATCGGTGTGCCGCCAAGCTTGCGTATTTCCGCCGGTCCCAACGGCCTGCAACTTGACGACGACACGCGCAACGCCAAATTCCAGGCCATGCTCAAGGACAATCCGGCCTTGGCGCAAAACCTCGACAATATGATCGGCACCGCCACGCTCAGCCGCAAGGGCGCCTTGGGCGATGCGATACAGAGCTTCGGCGGTTCCCATCCCACCGGCACGATGCGCGATTTCCTCGGCGGCTTCAAAGACTCGGAAGAGGCGAAGGGATTCAGCGTTTCGTTCAACGGCGCGACCGCAGCGGTCGATGAACTGGGCGCGAATGGCTGGCAGCCGGTGAAAGACAAGGGCGCGATCAACAACGACCTGCTGGCTGCCTATGCGCAATATCTGATGAAATTCGGCGTGAGTACCGAAAAGCAGAAAGACGCCAAAGGCGAGGATACCGGCTCCGATGCGGATATCGACCTGAAAAAGAAACTCGCCGCCGCCGCGGAAAACTGAGTCGCGTTCGATCCTGTCACGCCGGCATAGGCCAAAACAGCAATCGGGGCATGCAAGAACTTGCATGCCCCGATTTGTATTTTCAGTGCATATTTTCAGCGCTTATTTGCAACGCTTATTGTCGATGGCTTATTGCTTGCGCAAGCCGTCGATGATCTTTTCCAGCTTGACGGCATCCGCGGCAAACGTGCGTATTCCTTCCGCCAGCTTTTCGGTCGCCATCGCATCGTCGTTGAGCATCAGGCGGAACTGGGTCTGATTCAGGCTCATCTTTTCATCCTGGCTTTGCTTGGCGGCTTCCGGCGTCAGCTTGCGTTCGACCGGCGCTTCGCTTTCCGCCAATTGCTTCAACAGTTCGGGACTGACCGTCAGCAGGTCGCAACCGGCCAGCTCGATGATCTGCGACGTATTGCGAAAACTCGCGCCCATCACTTCCGTCTTGTAGCCGAATTTGCGGTAATAGTTGTAGATGCGCTTGACCGATTGCACGCCGGGATCGTCGGCGCCGGTGTATTCCTTGTTTTCGGCCTTCTTGAACCAGTCGTAGATGCGGCCGACGAACGGTGAAATCAGCTGGACGCCGGCCTCGGCGCAAGCCACCGCCTGCGGCAGGCTGAACAGCAGCGTCATATTGCAACGGATGCCTTCCTTTTCCAATGCCGCGGCGGCCTGAATGCCTTCCCAGGTCGAGGCGACCTTGATCAGGATGCGCTCGCGCTTGATGCCGGCGGCTTCATACAAGGCGATCAGCGCGCGTCCCTTGGCGATGCTGCCTTGCGTATCGAACGATAGCCGCGCATCGGTTTCGGTGGAAACGCGGCCCGGGATGATTTTCAGGATTTCCAGGCCGAACGCCACCAGCACGCGATCGATAATGTCCGCGGTCGGCAGGGACGCGTGTTCGCGCACCGTCTTTTCGAACAGGGGCTTGTAGGCGTCCTTTTGCACCGCTTTCAGGATCAGCGAAGGATTGGTGGTAGCGTCCTGCGGCATGAACGCCTCGATCGCCTGGAAGTCGCCGGTGTCGGACACGATGGTGGTGAATTGCTTCAATTGTTCAAGCTGGTTCATTGTGAGCCTCTAACGGAAAAATGAATCGAATTGCATATCGTATTTTTGCAGCGCCTTTTGCGCATTCTGCATCTTTTTACGGAATTCCGGGCCGCGCCGCAATGCCAGCCCGACCGCCAGGATATCGATCACGACCAGATGCGCCAGCCGCGCCGAGATCGGCGTGTAGGGGTCGGTATTGAAACTCAGGTCGATCGGCACCAATACCGTCGCCAATTCCGCCAGCGGCGTGCCGCTCGGCCCCAGCACGATGATATCGGCGCCGCCCTTGCGCGCCAACTGCACGCTGCGCAGCAATGCCGCCGTGCCGCCGCGCTGCGAAATCGCCACCACCGCATCGCCCTGTGTCAGCAAGGCGGCGGCGATGCAGTGGATGTGGGGATCCGAATAAGCTACCGTCGGCACCCCCGAACGAAAGAATTTGTGCTGCGCATCGTTGGCCACGATACCCGAGGTGCCCTGGCCGTAGAACTCGATTTTGTTGGCGCGCGACAGGACATCCAATGCCCGTTGGACCGCGTCGGGATTCAAATGGTTGCGCAGGTCCAGCAGGGTATTGATCGAGCGGCTGCAAATCTTGTTGCACAGGTCGGACACCAGCTCGTCCTGCGCCAGCGATTCGTCCGCGCCGGGCAGGGCCAGCGCCAGCCCCTGCGCCAGTTTCAGCTTGAAATCGTGCCAGCCTTCGTAGCCGACCGCGCGGCAAAAGCGGATGACGGTCGGTTCCGACACATGCGCATTCCTGGCCAGGGCCGTCAGGTTTTCCGACAGCGCCATCTGCGGATTGGCAAGTATCGTCTGCGCAACCTTCTTTTCCGATTTGGAAAGGGTTTCCAGATTGCTGCGGATGGCGTCGAGCAGCATGGCTTCAGACCTCCGGCAAGGCTTCTTCGCGCCATTGCAGGCCGTCGCGGCCGATCAGGGCGCTGGAGGCGGCGGGGCCCCAGGTGCCGGCGGCATACGGGATGGGATCGTTCTCTTCCTGTTCCCAATAATTGAGAATGGGTTCGACCCAGGCCCATGCCGCTTCCAGTTCGTCGCTGCGCATGAACAGCGTCAAGTGGCCGCGCAGGATGTCGAGCAGCAGGCGTTCGTAGGCGTCCATGCGCGCGGTCTTGAATTTTTCGCGGAAGTCGAGTTCCAGCTCCACCGGTTTCAGGCGCATGCCGTCGCCCGGCATTTTCGCCATCAGGTTCAGGTGCAGGCCTTCGTCCGGCTGCAGGCGGATCACCAGGCAATTCGGCACGTCGGAACTGGTGTTGAAGATCGAATGCGGCACCGGCTTGAAGCGCACCACGATTTCCGCCAATTGGTCGGCCATGCGCTTGCCGGTGCGCAGGTAGAACGGCACGCCGGCCCAGCGCCAGGTATCGACTTCGGCTTTCAGCGCGACGAAAGTCTCGGTGCGCGATTCGGGATCGGCGTCCGGTTCCTTGCGGTAGCCGGGCACTGCGGCGCCCTCGACGTGGCCGGCGCGATACTGGCCGCGCACCAGGTTCGAGGCCAGCGTGGCGCGCGTGAACGGCTTGAGCGAATGCAGCACTTTCAGTTTTTCATTGCGCACGGCGTCGGCGTCGGAGGAGATCGGCGGTTCCATCGCGACGATGCACAGCAGGTTCAGCAAGTGATTCTGCAGCATGTCGCGCAAGGCGCCGGAGTGATCGTAATAGCCGCTGCGGCCACCCACGCCGAGTTGTTCGGCGATGGTGATCTGGACGTCGGAAATCCATTCGCGGCGCCACAGCGGCTCGAACAGCACGTTGCCGAAGCGCAGCGCCAGCAGGTTCTGCACCGCTTCCTTGCCGAGATAATGATCGATCCGGAAAATCTGGGATTCGGCGAACACGCTGCCGACCGCGGCATTGATGGCCTTGGCGCTGGCCAGGTCGCGCCCCAGCGGTTTTTCCAGCACCACGCGCGAGGTCGGCGTGACCAGGCCGGCCGATGCCAGATTCTTGCAGATGCCGGCGAACAGGTCGGACGGCGTGGCCAGGTAGAACACATGGGCCACGTCGGGCCGCACCGCCTTCGCCAACGCCGCGAAGTCGCCGGGTTTCTTGGCGTCCAGGGGCACATACACGATGCGCTGGCAGAAGCGTTGCCAGACCGCCGGCTCCATCGCCGAATGCGCGATATTGGGCATCGCCTTCTGTTCCACGACGGCGATGAACGCCGAGGTTTCCATCGCTTCGCGGCCGATGCACAGGATGCGGCCGCCTTCCGGCAAATCCTTGGCGCGATCGCGCGCATAGAGCGCCGGCAGCAATTTGCGCATGGAGAGATCGCCCGTGCCGCCGAATAAAACCAGATCGAAGTCGCTGATAGCCATGAAGAAAATCCGTAGTGAATTGGAGGGAATGCCTGTCGATGATAACGATGATGAAAGCGCGCTGTTATTCCTGCCTAGGGTTTGGCCTTGTCTTTGGTCTGGTCTTTGGCCCGGTCCGCCGCCAGCACCTGCTTGGCCAGGGCGATCAGGGCATTGGTCGAACCGTCGTGATGCTGCGGCGTCGACTGGCCGCCGAGCTCGCCCTGGATCGATTTCGCCAGCACCTTGCCGAGTTCCACGCCCCATTGATCGAAACTGTTAATGCCCCAGATTGCGCCCTGCACGAAGGTCTTGTGCTCGTACAGCGCGATCAGCGCGCCCAGCGAGGCCGGCGTCAGCGCTTCCATCAGGATGGTATTGCTGGGACGATTGCCGGGGAACATCTTGTGCGGCAGCAGCATCTGGATTTCCGCTTCGTCCAGGCCCTGCGCGCGCATGTCGGCGGCCGCTTCGTCGGCCGACTTGCCGCGCATGAAGGCTTCCGATTGCGCAAAGCAGTTGGCCAGCACCACCGCATGATGCCCGGGCAGGTCGTGGCTGGTGCGCAGCACCGCAATGAAATCGACTGGCGTGATGTCGGTGCCCTGGTGCAGCAGCTGGAAAAAGGCGTGCTGGCCGTTGGTGCCGGCGTCGCCCCAGATGACCGGGCAGGTGGCGGTTTCCAGCGGGCTGCCGTCGAGGCCGATGCGCTTGCCGTTGCTTTCCATTTCCAGTTGCTGCAGATAGGCCGGCAGATGGCGCAGGTCCTGATGATAAGGCGCGACCGACACCGAAGCCGCGCCGCGGACATTGCGGTGCCAGATGCCGACCAGCGCCAGCAGCGCCGGCATGTTCCGTTCCAGCGGCGCGCTGCGGAAATGTTCGTCCATCGCATGCGCGCCGGCCAGCATTTGCGCGAAATTGTCATAGCCGACCGCCAGCGCCACCGACAGGCCGATTGCCGACCACATCGAATAGCGGCCGCCGACCCAGTCCCAGAACGGAAACATGTTGGCGGTATCGATGCCGAACGCGGCGACGGCTTCGGTATTGGTGGAAATGGCGACAAAATGCCGGGCCAGATCCGCTTCGCCGGCGTGGCGCAGGAACCAGGCGCGCGCCGATTGCGCGTTCATCAGGGTTTCCTGGGTGACGAAGGACTTGGAGGAGATAATGAACAGCGTGGTGGCGGGATCGACCCGGGTCAGCACCGCGTCCAGGTCGTGGCCGTCGACATTCGAGACGAAATGCATGCGCAGGCGCGGATGCACATAGGCGCGCAAGGCCTGGGTCGCCACTTGCGGTCCCAGGTAGGAACCGCCGATGCCGATGTTGACCACGTCGGTCACCGCGTCGCCGCGATAGCCGGTCCAGGCGCCGCTGCGCACGCGTTCGACGAAGTCCCGCATCTGGTCCAGCACCGCATGCACGTCGCGGTGAACGTCCTGGCCGTCGACGATCAGTCCGGCGCTGCCGCGCGGCGCGCGCAGCGCCGTATGCAGCACGGCGCGATGTTCTGTATTGTTGATCTTTTCGCCGGCGAACATGGCGTCGCGACGGCTTTCGACATGGCGGTCGCGCGCCAGTTGCAACAGCAGGGCGCGGGTTTCTTGCGTGATCGGATTTTTCGAATAGTCCAGCGTGAGGCCGGCGGCCTGGAGCGAAAAGCGTTCGAATCGATCGGGTTCCGCCGCGAACAGATCGCGCATGTGACGGTGTTCGGCTTGTGCGTGATGCGCGATCAGCGCTTGATAGGAGGCGATGCGGGCGAGAGGGGTTTGCGGCATGATAAGTCGGCATTGTGGAATGGCACTGAGACAACTATACCGTAGTTTAGGTTGCATGGCGTAATTTCACTACAATTTTGTCGTGCCTGCTCCGTCAGGACGTTTTGCGGATTTTTTGTTGTCGCGTCGATGGCTTGTTCTTGTAATGAACCTGTAATATACAAACGGATTGAAACGCGGAATTTCTTACTGACAATAAAACAACGCAAGTTTGTAAAGCTATGTAAGCCGGTTTTTATTGATATTTCGTAGTAAAATTACACATCGATTGCCGCTCCTGCGATCGATGTTGCCGAATTTCCCCGGCGTCGCGCTTCTTCGTATTTTTGCGCTTCCCGCATGATTTTTGCATTGTTTTTTATCTATCGTTCAGGATTCCATCATGGCCATCAATGCCACCGTAGCCCGCGTCACAGCACGCATCGCCGAACGCAGCCGGCCCTACCGCAGCGCCTACCTGCAGCGCCTGGAGGCCGCCAATCACCAGGGCGTGCAGCGGGGCGCCTTGTCCTGTACCAACCTGGCGCATGGCTTCGCGGCCTTTCCCGCCAACGACAAATTGAAACTCAAGCAGGACAAGAGCCTTTCGGTGGCGATCGTCTCCGCTTATAACGATATGCTGTCGGCGCATCAGCCGTTCGCGCGTTTTCCCGACATCATCAAGGACGCCGTGCGCGCCGCCGGCGGCGTGGCGCAGTTCGCCGGCGGCGTGCCCGCCATGTGCGACGGCATCACCCAGGGGCAGGACGGCATGGAATTGTCGCTGTTCTCGCGCGACACGATCGCGATGGCGGCCGCGGTTGCGCTATCGCACAATATGTTCGACGCGGCGCTGTACCTGGGGGTCTGCGACAAGATCGTTCCCGGCCTGCTGATCGGCGCCTTGCATTTCGGCCATTTGCCGGCCGTGTTCGTGCCGGCGGGGCCGATGACCAGCGGCATGAGCAACGCCGAAAAAGTCCGCATCCGCCAGCTGTATGCCGAAGGCAAGCTGAGCCGCGACGATTTGCTCGAAGCGGAGGCCAAGTCGTATCACGATGCCGGCACCTGCACCTTCTACGGCACCGCCAACAGCAACCAGATGCTGATGGAGGCCATGGGCCTGCACATGCCCGGCGCGGCGTTCATCACGCCCAACACACCCTTGCGCGAAGCGCTGACCGCCGCCGCCGCCCAGCAGGCCTTGAAGCTGACGGCGCATGGCGGGCAGTACACGCCGGTCGGCCGCCTGGTCGACGAGAAAGCGATCGTCAACGCGATTGTTGCGCTGCTGGCCACCGGCGGCTCCACCAACCATACCCTGCACCTGGTGGCGATCGCGAAAGCGGCCGGACTGGTGATCGACTGGAACGACTTCTCCGAATTGTCGGCGGTGGCGCCATCGATCACGCGCATCTATCCGAACGGCAGCGCCGACGTCAATCATTTCCATGCCGCCGGCGGCACCGGTTTCGTGCTGCGCGAATTGCTCGATGCCGGCCTGATGCACGACGACGTCCTGACCGTGCTCGGCAACAGCCTGTATGCGCATTGCACCCAGCCGTTGCTCGATGTGAACCTGGTGCACGGCGGCGTTCGGTGGGATCCGGTGCCGCATGTCAGCGGCGACGACACGGTCTTGCGGCCGGCTTCCGCGCCGTTCGCGCCGGACGGCGGCCTGAAGCTGTTGTCCGGCAATCTGGGACGGGCGGTGATCAAGGTCTCCGCCGTGAAGCCGCAGCATCGCAAGGTGCATGCGCCGGCGCGGATTTTCGACACGCAGGAAGCGTTCATGGCGGCCTTTCATGCGGGCCTGCTGGAGGGCGATTTCGTCGCGATACTGCGGTTCCAGGGACCGCGCGCCAACGGCATGCCGGAACTGCATGCGCTGACGCCGGCGCTCGGCATCCTGCAGGATCAGGGCCGGCATGTGGCGCTGGTGACCGACGGCCGCATGTCCGGCGCGTCCGGCAAGGTGCCGGCCGCGATCCACGTCACGCCCGAAGTGCTGGGCGGCGGCCCGCTCGGGCTGGTGCGCGAAGGCGATATGATCCTGCTGGACGCCGACAACGGCATCCTCGAAGCGCAGGTGGCGACCGATGAATGGGCCGGGCGCACGCCGCCGCAAGCCGATCTGTCCGCCAACGGCGTGGGCATGGGACGCGAACTGTTCGCCATGTTCCGCAATGCGATCAGCGCGGCGGAAGAGGGCGCGACCACCTTCGGCCTGCCGCCGGTATCGGCAGCGGCGGCAGCGGCGGCAAGCGAAAATACGACGCATTCGGCAAGCACGGCCAGCCCGGCCAACACAGCGGACTCCGCGAAAGTCAATCCATGAACACCATACTCGACATCATGCAGGTATCGCCGGTGATCCCGGTAATCGCGATCGACGATCCGGCGCACGCGGTGCCGCTGGCCAGGGCGCTGGTGGCCGGCGGCATCAGGGTGCTGGAAGTCACCTTGCGCACCGTGCATGGCCTGGCCGCGATCACGGCCATTTCCGAGCAGGTGCCGGATGCCATCGTCGGCGTCGGCACACTGACCTTGCCGGAAGAGTTCGTCGCAGCGCGCGATGCCGGCGCGGTATTCGGCGTTTCGCCGGGCCTCACCGCAACGCTGATCGCGGCCGCCAAGGGCAGCGGGCTGCCGTTGCTGCCAGGCGTCATGACGCCGTCCGAAGTGATGCACGCGCGCGAGGCCGGCTTCCGGCAATTGAAGCTGTTTCCGGCGGTGCCGGCCGGCGGCGTCGGCATGCTCAACGGCATCGGCGGTCCGCTGGCCGATGTGATGTTCTGCCCGACCGGCGGCATTTCACAAGACAACGCCGCGCAGTTCCTGGCGCTGAAAAATGTTGCCTGCGTCGGCGGATCGTGGCTGACGCCGAAGGACGCGCTGCTGGCCGGCGACTGGGCGCATATCACCGCGCTGGCCACTGCCGCGAGCGCGCTGCGGCGCCGCTGAATCGGCGGCTGTATACCGCTTTCCATCTTGCAGGCAAGGCATTCAAAGTAATGATCGACTGCTAACAAACCGTGAAGAAATCGCCATTAAGATACCTCTGACAGGTATTTTTTTGACAATTTCCAACGGAGCGTTCACGTGATCAATATGCGAGTCGGCAATCATCATCATCCTCGTTATCAGGCGCCAAAGCGCCAGCCGCAGCCGCTCAATTATCAGCGCATCAGCCGCAGCGACATCAAGGCTTCCGCGAGGTGGAAACTGCGCCATCCGGATGCCAGGGCGAAGTCCTACAGGCCGCCGTCTTGGTCGGGACCGCTGCCGACGGAACGTGCCAATGCCGATATCCGGGGCCTGTCGCCGCAGGCAATCCTTGCATTGGGGATCCGTTTCGCATCCATCGTCCCCAATCACGAAAACGCGCGGGCCGGACGCTTGCCGCGCTTCGCCGCGCCGCCGGTTGCAGCGGCGGCTGCCGCATCGACATCGCATTCCCCGGCCCTGCTCTCGATTTATCCTGCCGCGATCGCCACGCCGACGCCGCATCCCGCGCTTGATACCGTGTCGCGCGCCGCTTCGATGCAGCCGGCAAAACGCCGGTCTCCAGCCTATCCCGAATCGTCGTCCAAACCGCCCGCCGCGGCGCAACCGTCTTCGACGCCGCCGCCCTCTGTGGATGTCGGCAGGCTGGCCCCGGACTGGATCGATCGGATCGAATGGATCGCTTTCGGCGAAGTCGACTTTCTCGCGGCCCTGGGGGCGAAGATCGATGCCTATGCCGGCTTGCCCGAGCGATTGCGCGCCATGCACGCATGCTTTGCGCCGCAGGCCGAGACCGGCAAGCTGCCGCTG
>DASYEK010000030.1:0-30945 GCA_036499085.1 Herbaspirillum sp.
GATCCGCAATTCATGTCCTATGCCCTGTGCGGGGGCTTGGTGCAGGCTGGGCTGTTCGCCTATATCGCCGGCTCGCCGTACGTATTGATCGAACTGCATGGCATTCCGCCGCAGTATTACGGCCTGGTGTTCGGCTCCAACGCCATTGGCTTGATCACCGCCTCGCAAATCAATGCGCGCCTGGTCAGGAAACAGCCCCTGGAACGTATCCTGAAATACACGCTGACTATCGCCGCCACCGTCAGCGTGATCAGCGCAGCAGCCGCCATCGCGGGCGTGAACAGCCTTCCGTTATTGCTGATCGGATTATTCCTGTATCTGAGCAGCTACGGCATGATCAGTCCGAATGCGATCGCCATGGTCCTGAAATACCAGGGCAAACAGGCAGGCACAGCATCAGCGTTGGCGGGAACGCTGCAATTCGCGCTGGGCGTGTCGTCGGGCGTATGGATGAGCTTGTGGCATGCCAGGAGCGCCGTGCCGCTGACCAGCGTGATGGCCGTTTGCGGCCTGGCCGGCCTGCTGCTTTACCATCTGGTCGCGAAGAAACAAGGACCGCGCGGCCCCCATCGGACCAGCGAGGGCATATAACGGCGTATCTGACTGCGTACTCACTGTATACTTACGCCAATCCGGCCACAAACCATCTTCACGGTTTGCCATTGCCGTCCAAGCATCTCTCTCATTATCACTGATTATCACCGATCGAAAATATGGCCCAATACGTCTACACAATGAACAAGGTCGGCAAGATCGTGCCGCCGAAACGCCAGATCCTGAAAGACATCTCGCTCTCGTTTTTCCCAGGCGCCAAGATCGGCGTGCTGGGCCTGAACGGCTCGGGCAAGTCGACCTTGCTCAAAATCATGGCGGGCATCGACAAGGACATCCAGGGCGAAGCGGTGCCGATGCCCGGCCTGAATATCGGCTACCTGCCCCAGGAGCCGCAACTCGATCCCGAACAGACCGTGCGGGAAGTGGTGGAAAGCGGCCTCGGCGAAGTGTTCGAGGCGCGCGCAAAGCTCGATGCCGTGTACGCGGCCTATGCCGAACCGGATGCCGATTTTGACGCCCTGGCCGCCGAACAGGGCCGGCTCGAAGCCATTATTTCCACCGCCGACGGCGGCAACCTGGAACTGCAACTGGAAATGGCCGCCGACGCCTTGCGCCTGCCGCCCTGGGATGCCAGGATCGGCGTGCTGTCGGGCGGCGAAAAGCGCCGCGTTGCGCTGTGCCGCCTGCTGCTGTCGAAGCCGGACATGCTACTGCTCGACGAACCGACCAACCATCTGGACGCCGAATCGGTCGATTGGCTGGAACAGTTCCTGCAGCGCTTCCCCGGCACCGTGGTCGGCATCACCCATGACCGCTACTTCCTCGACAACGCCGCCGAATGGATCCTCGAACTCGACCGCGGCCACGGCATTCCATGGAAGGGCAACTACAGTTCCTGGCTGGAACAGAAGGGCAATCGCCTCAAGCAGGAAGAAGCCACCGAATCGTCGCGCCAGAAAACCATCGCCAAGGAGCTGGAATGGGTCAGGCAAAACCCGAAAGGCCGCCAGGCCAAGAGCAAGGCCCGCCTGGCGCGCTTCAATGAATTGAGCGAGCACGAATACCAGACGCGCAACGAAACCCAGGAAATCTTCATTCCCGTGGCCGAGCGCCTCGGCAACGAAGTGATCGAATTCAAGAACGTATCGAAGGCCTTCGGCGACCGGCTGCTGATCGACAACCTGAGTTTCACGATTCCCGCCGGCGCCATCGTCGGCATCATCGGTCCCAACGGCGCGGGTAAATCGACCCTGTTCAAGATGATCACAGGCAAGGAACAGCCGGACAGCGGCGAAGTGGTCATCGGCAAGACCGCGCGCGTCTCGATCGTCGATCAGTCGCGCGATGAATTGCAGGACAAGAAAACCGTCTTCGACGATGTCTCGAACGGCGCCGATATCCTGACTGTCGGCCGTTTCGAAATGCCCTCGCGCGCCTACCTGGGGCGCTTCAATTTCAAGGGCGGCGACCAGCAGAAGATTGTCGGCAACCTGTCGGGAGGCGAACGCGGCCGCCTGCACCTGGCCAAGACGCTGCTGCAGGGCGGCAATGTGCTGCTGCTGGATGAACCGTCCAACGATCTGGACGTGGAAACCCTGCGCGCACTGGAAGACGCCTTGCTGGAATTCGCCGGCAGCGTGATGGTGATTTCGCATGACCGCTGGTTCCTCGATCGTATCGCCACCCACATCCTGGCATTCGAAGGCAATTCGCAGGTCAGCTTCTTCGACGGCAATTACCAGGAATATGAAGCGGACAAGAAGAAGCGCCTCGGCGAAGAAGGCGCCAAGCCGAAGCGCATCCGCTACAAGCCGCTGACGACCTGATCCGCCAATTCATCCACCCATTAGACGAGTCTGTTTTTGACATGAGCAAATTCTGGAGCCCGATTGTCAGCCGCCTGACGCCGTACACCCCCGGCGAACAGCCGAAGGTGAGCAATCTGATCAAGCTCAACACCAACGAAAATCCCTATGGCCCGTCGCCGCGCGCGGTGGCGGCCATGACCGCCGAGATCGGCGACACCCTGCGCCTGTATCCCAGTCCCGACGCCGAGCTCCTGAAAGCCGCCATCGCACGCCGCGCCGGCCTGACGCCGGCCCACGTGTTCGTCGGCAACGGCTCGGACGAAGTTTTGGCGCACGCCTTCCAGGCGTTGTTGCAGCACGATGCGCCGATCCTGTTCCCGGACATCAGCTACAGTTTCTATCCGACCTATTGCGCCCTGTACGGGGTGGATTATCGCCTGGTGCCGCTGGCCGACGACTTCTCGCTGCGGGCCGACGATTATCTGCAACGCGACGAACGCATCGGCGGCATCATCTTCCCGAATCCGAATGCGCCCACCGGTTGCCTGCTGCCGCTGGCGGATATCGAACGAATGCTGCAAGGCCGTCCGGACAACGTCGTGCTGGTGGACGAGGCCTATATCGATTTCGGCGGGACCTCGGCAATCGAACTGGTGGCGAAATATCCGAACCTGCTGGTGGTGCAGACCTTGTCCAAGTCGCGTTCGCTGGCCGGCCTGCGCGTCGGATTCGCGGTGGGCCATCCGGATCTGATCGATGCGCTGGAGCGGGTCAAAAACAGTTTCAACTCCTATCCGCTGGATCGCGTCGCAATCGCCGGGGCCGCGGCGGCGATCGAAGACGAAGCCCATTTCGAGACGACGCGCCAAGCGGTCATCGCCAGTCGCGGCCGTTTGACGGCGCGGCTGCGGCAACTCGGTTTCGACGTATTGCCGTCGGCCGCCAATTTTGTATTCGCGCGTCATCCGGAACATGATGCCGGCGCGCTGGCGACGTATCTGCGCGGCGAACATATCATCGTGCGGCATTTTTCCCAACCGAGAGTCAAGCAATTCCTGCGCATCACCATCGGCACCGATGCCGACTGCGACGCGCTGGCAGATGCCTTGGCACGGCATCTGCCAGCCGCCTGAGACAAAGATCCAATCCCAGTTTCAACCGAAGATACAACGATCGATACCAGTACCATGCCTCCTCCCGATACGCTGGCGCCGCTGCCGGAAAATACCGGCGGCCGTCACCAGCGCTTCGCCATTCCGAGCCTGTTCATTCTGCTTGGCGTGATCTATGCCAGCTGGGCGGCGCGTATCCCGGCAGTGCGCGACAATCTGCATCTCAGTCCGGCCCTGCTCAGTGTCGTGCTGTTGAGCGGCGGCGCGGGGGCGGTACTGTCTTTTCCGCTGGCGGCGTGGCTGAATGCGCATTACGGTCCGCGCCGCGGCGCTGCCTATGCCGGCATCGGCCTGCTTGGCGCGCTGTTCTGCATTGCGCTGGCGCCCAATTTACCGTTGCTGATGATGGCGACGTTCCTGCTCGGCGCCGGCATCAGCTGTTTCGACGTGGCGATCAATGCCCTGGGCGCCGCGGCCGAAAGACGCGCGGGACGTTCCATCATGTCGCTGCTGCACGCATGGTTCTGCGTCGGCACCTTTTCCGGCGCGCTGTTCGGCAGCGCCATGGCCGGCGCCGGCGTTTCCCCGTTCAGGCATTTCGGCCTGCTGGCCTTGCTGCTGCTGGCGCTGTTGGCATGGTGCTATCGCAATCTGCCGGACGATCGCGTCCAGCGCGTCGGCGGCGAACGCCTGTTCGTGGTGCCGCACGGCCACCTGGTGGCATTGGGCCTGATTGCGTTCTGTGGCGCGATCGTCGAGGGTTCGGTCGGCGACTGGAGCGGCGTGTACATGAAAGACGCGCTCGGCGCCGGCGATGGCCTGGCGCCGTTGGCCTACGCCGGTTTTTCCGGAATGATGCTGTTGGCGCGGCTGGCCGGCGACAGCCTGAAAGAAGCTGTCGGCGCGCGCAGCGTGGTGGCTTGCGGAGCCCTGCTCGCGGCGGTCGGCATTTTCATCGCGGTCGGCGCCGGCACGATCGGCCATGCCATCGCCGGTTTCGCCCTTGCCGGCGGCGGAGTCTCGATGGTGTTTCCGTTTGTTTTCAGCGCCGCCGGACGGCACGGCTCGACCGCGCTGGCAGGCGTGGCGACGCTCGGCTACAGCGGTAACCTGATCGGTCCGCCGATCGTCGGATTCCTGGCGCAGGGATGGGGTTTGCATGCAGCGCTCGCGTTTGTTGGTATATTGTGTGTCGGCGTAGCGCTCGCCGCCAGTCGCGCAAAATGGCTGACCTGAGAGCTGATGCGAGAATCGCCGCGAGGAACGGCGCAGGACTTGCGGCCTGCCGCTCGTCGTTGCCGGTATTGCCGGACGCTGTCTGTCGCCGCAGCTTGGCCGTAAAGGCAGGTCGTTCAAATAAATGGGGGGAACAGAGATGCCGCTGAATAATTCCATATGGTCCGCATGCAAGCTGTTGTTGTTGCTCGGCGCGGTTGCGCTGGCCGGTTGCGCCGCGCCGAGAACCGGCGGCGGCAAAGGACAGCTCGACCTGACGTCGGCGCAATGGGAACTGGTCAAGTGGTCGATGCAGCCGATGCCGCCGGCCGGCGTGCGTCCGATCGTCCTGCGCTTCGACCAGAAGGGCGATGAAGGCCGCGTCAGCGGGCATGCCGGCTGCAATCAGTTTTCCGCGCCTTACGTATTGCGCGACGCAGGCGAAATCACCATCGCCACCCCGGTTGCCACCTATATGGCGTGCGCGCCGGATGTCATGGAATTCGAAGCCCGCCTGCTCGATAAGCTGGAGTCGATTTCCACCTACAAGATCGTGCGCAACAACCTGGACCTGATCGCGGCCGACGGCCACGTGCTGAGCTTCCAGGCCCACGCCAAGGTCGGCGCGGAAGCGGTCATCAAATTCATCTACGTCGCGCCGCAACGGGTCGAATGCTCGTCCGGCGCCGGCAAGGCGATGTGTTACCAGGTGAAAGAAAACAAGGACGATCCGTGGCGGCTTTGGCATGGCGACATCGCCGGCTTCAATTTCGAACCGGGTATCTCCTATCGTTTGCGCATCCTGGAAGAGCGCGTGACCAAACCGGCCGCCGACAGCGGCGATACCAAATGGACGCTGGACATGGTGGTCGAACAGGAAATCGCGCTTAAGCAATAACAATCAAACCACATCGTCATTTCATTCGATATCAACATGCCGCATAGCGATACGCCAGACCTGCTCTTTTTACCCGGTTTCATGCTGACCGACGCCTTGTGGGACGATATGCGCGACGGCTTGGCCGCACTGGGCCGCTGCCATTTCGGCGACCTGGGGCAGGACGGCACCATCGTTGCGATGGCCGAGCGCGTCTTGCGGAGTGCGCCGCCGCGTTTCGTGCTGTTCGGTTTTTCGATGGGCGGCTTCGTCGCGCAGCAGATCATGCGCCAGGCGCCCGAGCGCGTATCGGCGCTGGGATTGCTGAACACCTCGTCGCGGCCGCAAACGCCCAAGGAAATGGCGCAGCACCTGGCGCAGATCGAACTGGCGCGCAATATCCCCTTCAAGGGCCTGACGTCGCGCCAGTTGGCGGCATCCGTGCATCCGTCCCGCCGCGGCGACAGCGCACTGCTCGGCCGTCTCCAGGCGATGGCGCTGCAGAACGGCAAGGAAGTCTTCCTGCGGCAGATGGGCGCCTTGCGCGGCGACGAGCCGGCCGGCCTGGAGCAGATACATTGCCCGACGCTGATCGTCACCAGCGGCGACGACGCCTTGCGCAGCATGGCCGAATCGGAAGACATGGCGCGGCGCATCGCCGGTTCGCGCATGGTGGTGATTCCCGATTGCGGCCATATGACGCCGCTCGAAAAACCCGATGCATTGCTGGCCGAAATCCGCTGGCTGCTGGAACAGATCTAGAAATATCCCCTACAGCGCCAGGCGCGCCCTGGCCGCTGCATATTGCTGTGCCAGGCGATCCACAACCTGTGCCACGGCGGGCACGTCGTCAATCAGCCCGATACCCTGGCCCACGCCCCAGATATCGCGCCAGGCCTTGGCGCTGCCGACGCCGAAATTCATTGCCGATTTGTCCGCGACCGGCAAATTGTCCGGATCCAGTCCGGCGTTGACGATGGATTGCTTCAGGTAGTTGCCGTGCACGCCGGTAAACAGATTGGTGTACACCACGTCGGCCGCGGCGCCATCGACGATGGCCTCGCGATAGGCGTCGTTGATATTCGATTCCACTGTCGCCAGCCAGCGCGATCCGATGTAAGCGAAGTCGGCCCCCATCGCCTGCGCCGCCAGGATCGCATCGCCGGTGCCGATCGCGCCCGACAAAGCCAGCGGGCCGCCGAAGAATTTCCGGACTTCCCCCACCAGCGCAAACGGCGACAGCGCGCCTGCATGCCCGCCGGCGCCGGCGGCAACCAGGATCAGGCCGTCGACGCCGGCTTCCAGCGCCTTCTGGGCATGCCGGATCGAAATCACATCGTGCATCACAATCCCGCCATAGCCGTGGATCGCTTCCATCATTTCCTTCGGCGGCGCGCGCAGGCTGGAAATGATGATCGGCACACGGTGTTTGACGCATACCTCGACGTCATGCGCCAGCCGGTCGTTCGACTGATGCACGATCTGGTTGACCGCGATCGGACCGACCGGCAGGGTCGGATTGGCGGCCTTGAATGCCGCAAGTTCGGCTTGCAGATCCGTCAGCCAGGTATCGAGCAGGGTTGCGGGACGCGCATTGAGCGCCGGGAACGAGCCGACGATGCCGGCCTTGCACTGCGCAGCCACCAGCGCCGGACCGCTGGCGATAAACATGGGCGCGGCGATCACCGGCAGGCGCAGGTTTTGCAGCGCTGCCGGCAATGCCGTGCGCGAGGTAATGGAAGAAGCAGCGGATGATGCCATCACAAACTTTCGATGCAAGAAGATGGCCGATTATAGAGTGGAATAAAGCGCCGATGGCGTACTAATAAAAGCACGCTGCGTTCGGTTTCATGTCGTGGGAGAATGATTGCCTATTTGACAATTGAGACTTTCCGTTTTACTTGTTATTGTTCGCACAGAATAATTCGGCATCGCAAAAAATAGATGAGTCTCGCCTATTCACCGGCCGTCAGCCAGATCATCGCCATCCGCCAGCAACGGCATGCCTATCCGCTCGGGGCCGGCGGCCTGGCGCCGTCGACATCCTTCGTCCATCAGCATTTCACGGTTGCTTCGGAAGCGTCCGCATTGCAGGCGCCGGCCTGGAGCGATTATGTCGGCCGGATACTCGACGTGCCGGTCAACCGCAGGCACATGGCCAACGGATTCCGGGGCGAAATCGATACCTATATCCTCAGCGACATGATTTATCTCGACAGCCGCACCGATCCGGTCGAGCAGTTGCGGACGGCGGCCCGTATTTCCACCGATAATGTGCGCAGCTATGTATTTCACGTGGCGGTCGACGGCATCATCGAAACGACGATCGGGCCGGGGCGGCAGCGCAAATCGGCGCAGTTCGTGCCAGGCATCCTGGCGCTGGACATGAACCAGACCATGCACATGGTGCGGCCGACGTATGCCAGGGTGCTGGCGTTCTTCTTGCCGCGCGCGTTGGTAGAGGCCGAGATTCCCGATGCGGAAGCGATCCATGGCCGCGTGATTGCGTATACCTCTCCATTGACGCGGCTGATCCTGAGCCATCTGTTCACGCTTTGCCGTCGCTTGCCTGCGTTGTGCCCGGCCGAAACGGAAAGCACCATACGCCTCTGCGCACAGCTGATCATCGCCGCTTTCGGCAAGCAGGCGCGCCTGAGCGGAAGGGCGCGTGCGGCAGTCAACGCCGCGCTTCGAAAGGATGTGCAAGGCTATATCCAGGCGAACCTGCATCAAAAGGAGCTGGCGCCGGAAAGCGTCTTGCGCGCCTTTCCGCTGCCGCGCGCGAGCATGTACCGGATGTTCGAGCATGACGGCGGACTCGGCGCCTATATTCGCAACCAGCGCCTGCGCGCCGCGGCCAGCGAGCTGGTCGAATTCCAGCACATGGCGATCATGGAAATTGCCTACGGATTGGGCTTCAACAGCGCATCCGACTTTACGCGAGCGTTCCGCCGTGCCTATGGCATGGCGCCACAGGATTTCCGCATGCTGGCGATGGAAATGCCGGCCCTGGAATCGCCGGACTTCGAGCCGCCAGCCTTTAAGTCGCGAGCCTTTGCGTCGAATCAATGATCGAAAATACAAAACCCGTTCTTGCCCGCCCGCTTGGCCTGGTACATGGCGATATCGGCTCGCGAAATCAGCTGCGACGGCGAGATCGGCAGATCGTCCGATAAGGCAATCCCGATCGAGACTCCGAGCGCGAATTTATGGCCGTCGATATCGAACGGCGCCGCCACCGTCGCCAATAATTGCCGTGCCACGCCGGTCACCACGGTGCGTGCATCGGCGCCGTCCGGCTGTTGTTGCAGATCGCCCAGCAGCAGGATGAATTCGTCGCCGCCGAAGCGCGATACGGTATCCGAGCGGCGGCGGCCGGTCGAAAGCCGGGTCGCCACTTCGCACAGCACGGCGTCGCCGGCCTTGTGGCCGTATTGATCGTTGATCGACTTGAAGCCGTCCAGGTCGCAGAACAGCAGCGCCAGGCGCGAGCCGTTGCGTTCGGCCTGCGCCAGTTGCAGTTCGATGCGCTGTTCCAGCATGGAGCGGTTGAACAGGCCGGTCAGCGGATCGTGATGCGCCATGAAGGTCAGCCGCGCTTCGCTTTCCTTGAGCGCGAGTTCCTTGTCGTGCAGCCGCGCCAGAAGATAATTGAAACCCAGCACCAGGGCGCCGACTTCGTCTTCGCGTCTGACCGGCAGCGGCGTCAGCGGACGCTTGCCGTCGGCCATTTCGCGCATCGAGCGCGCCGCATCGGTCAAGGGCCGCAGGATGCGCGGCAGCAGGAACAACAGCATCGTGATCAGCACCGTCAGGAAGCCGATCGTGCTGATAAGGACGAAATTGCCGGTGGCCCGGATCGGATGGAAGGCTTCGGCGGTGGGCATGCGCACCACTACGAACCAGCCGGTGCTCGGTACCGAGACCATGGTCGACAGTTCTTCTACGCCGAAGGCGTTGACAGTGACGCCGCTGCCGCGATAGCCGGCCATGGCGCGGTCATGCAGCAGATTGACACCGGGCGGCGGGGTCGGCTTCAATATCATGGACGGGTCGCTGGAGCCGACGAACAATTTGTCGGCCGGCGAAATCAGCAGCGAGCCGCCGGTGACGCCGATGTGAATGTCCTGCAGGCGATCCAGGAAACCCGGCGAACTGAGCGAGACGATGCCGACCATCACCGCGGCCACCCGGTTGCCGTCGCGCACCGGTGCGGCCATCACCAGCAGCGGCTGGTTATTGGCGATGCCCCGATGCGGCGTGCTCATGATCGGTGCCCGGACGTCCGTGTGCAAGGCCGCCTGGAACCAGTCGGCATCCGAATAGGCGAAATTGACGGGCTGCCTGAGCTCGGGATATTGCGCAAAGACCCCTTTGCCCTCCGGGCGCAGCACCATCAGCCGGTTGAACAGGGGATTCACGCGTTGCCGCTCGCGCACCCAGCGCGACAGGTTGCCGGGATCCTGCAGCAGCGCGGGCGGCAGCGTCATCGCCAATTCGGTCATGAGGGCGCGCTGCGCCAGCACGCTGTTGTCGATATCGTGCGCCACATAGGACGCGATCGACATCTGTTGCGCCTCCACCAGTTGCCGCAGCAGGCCTTGCGCGAACGGCAGCGCAAAGAACAAGCGGACGATAACGCCGAAGATGACCAGCACAATGGCCAGGCAAATCAGGCGGAACTTGATGCTTTGGGGAATTCTCATGAAGCGCGGCCGGTTGCTGTATCGCCGGCGCCGGCGCCGGGGGCGCCGGCCTTGCGCTTGGCCGCGATCGCATTGCCGGCGCGGCTGGCCGCCTTGCGTTGCAGGAAAGCGGAAATGAACTGGCCGGCGTCCACCACCTGCTGCAGATCGACGCCGGTTTCGATGCCCAGGCCCTGCATCATGTACAGCACGTCTTCGCTGGCGACATTGCCGGTGGCGCCCTTGGCGTACGGACAGCCGCCCAGGCCGGCCACCGAGGCATGGTAGATCGCGATGCCGGTTTCCAGCGACGCGTAGATATTGGCCAGGGCCTGCCCGTAGGTATCGTGAAAATGGCCCGACAGGCCGCCGATCGGGAATTGGTCGATGGCGGCCTGCATCACCGCATGCACCTGGCCCGGCGTCGCCACGCCGATGGTATCGGCGATATCGATTTCGTCGCAGCCGATATCGCGCAGGCGGCGCACCACATCGGCCACCGCCGACGGCGCAACCGCGCCCTGGTAGGGACAGCCGAAAGCGCAACTGACCGCGCCGCGCAGCAATTTGCCATGCTGCTTGGCGGCGGCGGCGACCGGCTGGAAGCGTGCGATCGATTCGGCGATCGAACAATTGATGTTTTTCTGCGAGAACGCTTCGGACGCCGCGCCGAAGATCACGATTTCGTCGGCGCCGGCCTTCAGCGCGGCGTCGAAACCCTGCATGTTCGGCACCAGCGCGGAATACACCACGCCTTGCCGGCGCGCGATGCCGGCCATGACCTCGGCCGAGGCGGCCATTTGCGGCACCCATTTCGGCGACACGAACGATGCCGCTTCGATATTGGCGAAGCCCGCTGCCGTCAGCCGGTCCACCAGCGCGATCTTGATGTCGGCGGGGATGATCTGCGCTTCGTTCTGCAAGCCGTCGCGCGGACCGACCTCGACTATTTTTACCCGTTTCGGCAATGTCATTCTGTTAATACCCTTTGTTGCGGTCGACCAGGCCGGTGACGCTTTCGCCTCGTTCCAGCGCGGCTATTTTTTGCGTGACCTGCCGGATCGATTCGGCGCGCACGGTCTTGGCCGAAATATGCGGCGTGATCGTGATGCGCGGTTCCTGCCAGAACGGATGTTGCGGCGGCAACGGTTCTTCGTCGAATACATCCAGCATCGCGCCGGCCAGGTGGCCGCCGCGGATCAGCGCCAGCAAATCGTCCTGCACGATATGGGCGCCGCGCGCGACGTTGATGATATAGCTGTGCGGCGGCATTTGCTCCATGGCCGCCCGGTTCAGCAGGCCGCGCGTTTCGCCGGTCAGCGGCAGCATGCAGATCACGACATTCGAAACACGCAGCAATTGGCGCAAGCCGTCGGCGCCATGCACGGCTGGAATGTCTGTTGCCGCGCGCGCGCCGCGGGTCCAGCCCAGCACGGGAAAGTCGAAATGACGCAGCGCCTGCGCCACGCGCGTCCCCAGCACGCCCAGGCCCAGGATGCCGATCCTGAATTGGGTCTTGTCGCGTGGAACCAGCTTGGTCCACTCGGCGCCGCGGGCCTGGATGGCGTAGCGGTCGAACTGCCGGAAATAATGGAGTACGCCGTAGCAGGCGTATTCGGCCATCTGGATCGCCATGGCGCCGTCGTCGATCCGGATCAAGGGCAAATCGGGCTGGGACGCCAGTTGCCGGAGTATGGCGTCCACGCCGGCGCCGAGATTGAATACCGCTTTCAGGCCGCGCGGTTGCTGCAGCAGCGCGGCCGGCTGTTGCCAGACCAGCGCATAGTCGGCCGGCGCATCGTCGCCCGGCTGCCACAGGCGCACGGCGGCGCCGGGCAAGGCTTCGCGCAATAGTTGCAGCCAGCCTGCATGGCTGTCCGGATCCGAGTTATGGAATAAAACATGCAAAGGTCGCATGGTTGCTGCGGATGGGCTCATTTTTACTGCGGTTCCGATACGTTTGTATGACGTTTTCGTCTTGCGTTTAACTTCAGGCTGCCGTCAGGCGCAACAGCGGCGCGCCTTCATCGACCTGATCCCCGACCGCATACAGCAATTGCTCGATTTTACCTTTACCGGGGGCATCGATGGTGTGCTCCATTTTCATTGCCTCCATCACCAGCAGCGGCGTTCCCTGCACCACGACATCGCCCGGCGCCACCAGCAGCGCGACGATCCGGCCCGGCATCGGCGCGGTCAATCCGCCGGCCGCGGCGCCCTGGCTTGCGCGGGAAGGCGCCAAGGGTTCCACATAGCGTAGCGTAAAGTGGCCGTCGCGGCAGAATATCTTTGTGGTGTCGCCATCCTGCATCACACTGCCGGCGACGCGGCGATCGTCGAGCAGCAGTTGCAGCTCGGCGCCGTCGCGTTGCAGCAAGCGCACCTGAGGGCCGGCGGCATCGTCGGCATCGCTATCCCGATCGTGATCGATCCCGCCGTCGCCGTTCTGCGTGCGCCGGATTTGCCAGCCGGCATTGCCGTAGCGCAGGCTGAGCCGGCCTTCCTGGCCTTGTCCCGGGGTTTGCGTGCGGGTCTCGTCCAGCCACGCCATGCTGCGCTGCAAACGATCATGCAACCGCCAGCCGTCGGCGGCGGCCCAGGGATCGACGTCGCTATCGGGCTGGCGCTCGCTGTCGATGCGCGCAATTGCGGCCAGCGCCAGCACGGTCAAGGGCGTGGCAGGCGGCGGTCCGAACAGCGCGGCTTCGTTGCGGGCGATCAGGCCGGTATCCAGATCGGCGCCGGCAAAGGCGTCGCAGGCGACCAGGCGCTGCAGGAACCCGATATTGGTTGCCAGTCCGACCACATGGAAGTCGTTCAGCGCCGTCGCCAGCGCGGCCAGCGCGACATCGCGCTGTTCCGCCCAGACGATCAGCTTGGCGATCATCGGATCGTAATGCGGAGAGATCGTATCGCCCTGGCGGAAGCCGGAGTCGATGCGGGTGATGGCGGCGGACTTGGCGGTAGATTTGGCGGGAGCGACAGCAGACGTCATCGCGGAAAGCCGGCCCTGCGCATTGCCGCCGGCATCGGATGCGCCGCCGTGGAATTCGGTCGCGGCCGGCGTGCGCAGATAACGCAGGGTGCCGGTGGCCGGCAGGAATCCGCGCTCGGGGTTTTCGGCATAGATGCGGGCTTCGACGGCATGGCCGCGCATGCGCAATTGCGATTGCTGCAAGGGCAGCGGCTGGCCGGCGGCGACACGCAACTGCCATTCCACCAGGTCCAGCCCGGTAATCATCTCGGTGACGGGATGCTCGACTTGCAGCCGGGTATTCATTTCCATGAAATAGAACGCATCGCCCTCGACGATGAATTCGACCGTGCCGGCGCCGACATAGCCGACCGCGCGGGCGGCAGCTACCGCGGCCGCGCCCATCGCGGCCCGCCGCGCTTCGCTCAGGCCCGGCGCCGGCGCTTCTTCCAGCACTTTTTGATGGCGGCGCTGCACCGAGCAATCGCGTTCGAACAGGTAAATGCAATTGCCGTGGGTATCGGCGAACAGCTGGATTTCGATATGGCGCGCGCGCTGCAAATATTTTTCGACCAGGATTTTGTCGTCGCCGAAACTGGCGCGCGCTTCGCGCTGGCAGGCCAGCAGTGCGTCGCCGAAGCCGGCCGCGTTTTCGACAACGCGCATGCCCTTGCCGCCGCCGCCGGCGCTGGCCTTGAGCAGGACCGGATAGCCGATGCGGTCGGCGGCCTGGCGCAATACGGCAGGATCCTGGTTTTCATCGTGATAGCCGGGCACCAGCGGCACGCCGGCTTGCGCCATCAGGGTTTTGGCGGCCGATTTCGACGCCATCGCCTGCATTGCCGCCGGCGGCGGTCCGATAAAGACCAGGCCGGCATCGGCGCAGGCCTGCGCAAACGCCGCGTTTTCAGAGAGAAAGCCATAACCCGGATGGATGGCCTGCGCGCCGCTTTGCAAGGCGGCGGCGATGATCTTGTCGCCGCTCAGATAACTGTCGGCCGCCGCGGCGGCGCCGATGGCGCATGCCGCATCGCAGGCGTCGACATGCCTGGCGCCGGCATCCGCCGCCGAATACACCGCAACGGTCGCTATGCCCATGGTGCGCGCGGTGGCGGCCACGCGGCAGGCGATTTCGCCGCGGTTGGCGATCAGGATCTTGTCGAACATGCGGTTGTCTCCTCTGGGCCCGCTAAAGACACGGGCGGTTGGTCGAGACAGATTTTGGTACCTGCTTGGTCGGGTTTATTTTGGCAGCTTGATTCGGCCATTCCCTCGGCGCCTGATCCCCTTGCGGGTCCAGCGCATCGACATGCTCATCCCATGCCGATGCGGCGTTCGCCGGCTTTCCCTATTCCGCGATTTCGCAGCGTGCGTCATGCCCGTTGCTGCGGGTGCGCATGCCCAGCTTGTCGAGCAGGGCGCGGTCTTCGTCGACTTCCGGGTTGCCGGTGGTCAGCAGCTTGTCGCCATAGAAAATCGAATTGGCGCCGGCCAGGAAACACAGGGCCTGCACCGCTTCGCCCATTTCCCGGCGGCCGGCGGACATGCGCACGCGCGCCTTCGGCATGGTAATGCGGGCGACCGCCACGGTGCGCACGAATTCCAGCGGGTCGAGCGCGGCGGTGCCGTACAGCGGCGTGCCTTCGACCTGCACCAGGTTGTTGACCGGCACCGATTCCGGATACGGGTCCAGATTGGCCAGTTGCGCGATCAGGCCGGCGCGCTGGCGGCGCGATTCGCCCATGCCGACGATGCCGCCGCAGCAGACCTTGATGCCGGCGTCGCGCACGCTGCTGAGCGTGTCGAGGCGATTTTCATAGTCGCGCGTGCTGATGATGTCGCCATACAGCTCAGGCGCGGTGTCCAGGTTGTGGTTGTAGTAATCGAGGCCGGCCTGCTTCAGGCGATCGGCCTGGCCTTCGCCCAGCATGCCCAGCGTGGCGCAGGTTTCCAGACCCAGCGCCTTGACTTCGCGCACCATTTCTTCGACCTTTTCCAGATCGCGGTCTTTCGGTTCGCGCCATGCAGCGCCCATGCAAAAGCGCGTCGCGCCATGCGATTTGGCTTCGCGGGCAGCGATCAGGACAGTTTCCAGCGGCAGCATCTTTTGCGCGGTGACACCGGTATCGTAGCGTGCGGCTTGCGGGCAATAACCGCAATCTTCCGGGCAGCCGCCGGTCTTGATCGACAGCAATGTGGCCAGCTCGACCTCGGTTGCGTCGAAATGCTGGCGATGTACTTGTTGCGCGCGGAACAACAGATCGTTGAACGGCAGATCGAACAGCGCTGCCACTTCATCGACCGGCCAGGCCTGAGGCGCCGATGGCAGGGTAGCGGCGGAAGCGGCCTGTTTGGCAGTGCTTTGATGAAACTGGATTGTTTGGGATGACATGTTCACTCCTGTTGCTAAATATAGGTAATACCGCTGCGGACTACGGGAGCAGCGATGAAAAATCCAGATACGGCAAGGCGGATGCAGCTTGTGCCTGCATATGCTGTAAGTCCTGCTGTAGGTGCGGAACGCGCCCCAATAACGGCGCATTCAGGCGACCGACGAGTGTAGCGCAATTTTCGTCTGCAAATGGCATTTCCGCCGCGCCCGCATGGTTTGCCACCCAGCCTGCCAGGTGCAGACCGCGCGCGGCGATCGCTTCGGCGCTCAGCAGTGCGGCGCTGATACAGCCCAGACGCATGCCGACCACCAGGATCACCGGCAGCGCCAATTGCCGGGCCAGATCGGCGCTATCCTCGTGGGCATTGAACGGCACCCGAAAGCCGCCGACACCTTCCACCACCACGGCATCGGCCAGCTTCGCCAGATCGCGATAGCAGCCAATGATATGGGAGATATCGATATTGCGCTGCTCAAGGCCGGCGGCGATATGCGGCGCGATCGGCTGACGGAACAGATAAGGGTTTGCCAACGCCGGCGGTGCGCTCAGATTGCTGTGCGCCGCCAGCAGATCGACATCTTCGTTATGCCAGACGCCATCGCGCAGTTCGGCGCCGGCCGCGACCGGTTTCATGCCGACGGCGCTGCCGTGTTGCCCAAGCGCCAGCAACAGCGCGCAACTGATCATGGTTTTGCCGATTTCGGTATCGGTGCCGGTGACGAAGTAATGCCGTTGTGTTTGCATCATGCCGCCATCACCTGATCGAAGGTGCGCAGCGTCGCGGCCGCCATATGCGCTATCTCGCCGTCATCCAGCACATACGGCGGCATCAGGTAAACCGTGCGTCCGATCGGACGCAGCAAGAGCTCGTTTTGCAAGGCTGCCGAGAAAAAACGACGGGAGAAAGTACCAGCAGTACCCGCAGCGCCGGCATCGTCCAGCACGACATCGAAAGCCCAGATCATGCCTTGCTGGCGGAAATGCGCGACTCGAGGATGGGCCGCCAACGGCGCCAGCGCGGCAGTGATCGCCGCGGCGCGCGTGCGGTTGCCTTGCAATACCTCGTCTTCGGTAAAGATCGCCAGCGTGGCCAGCGCGGCGCGGCAGGCCAGCGGGTTGCCGGTATAGGAATGCGAATGCAGGAAGCCGCGTGCGCTGTCCGGATGATAAAAAGCCTGGTAAATCGCGTCCGTCGTCATCACCAGCGACAACGGCAGATAACCGCCGCTGATCCCTTTCGACAGGCAGAGAAAATCGGGCCAGATGCCGGCGTGTTCGCAAGCAAAAAAACGCCCGCTGCGGCCGCAGCCCACGGCGATCTCGTCGGCAATCATATGCACTTGGTAATGATCGCAAAGCGCGCGCACCAGCGTCAGATACAGCGGATCGTGCATCGCCATGCCGGTCGCGCATTGCACCAGCGGTTCGACGATGATGGCGGCAATCCGTTGGCCGCGTTCTTGCAGCAGCGCCTCCAGATCGGCGGCAGCGCGGCGCGCAACGTCGGCAGCGTTTTCGCCTTCCAGTGCGGTGCGGGCATCCGGCGACGTGATCACATGCGCCTGGCGCAATAACGGCCCATAGGCATCGCGGAACAGCGCTACATCGGTGACCGCCAGCGCACCCAGCGTTTCGCCGTGGTAACTGCCGCGCAGGCAGATGAATTCCTGTTTATCGCTCAAACCGGCATTGCGCCACGCGTGAAAGCTCATCTTCAAGGCAATTTCAACCGCCGACGCGCCGTCGGAAGCGTAAAAACAATGGCCCAGTTTGTGATCGGTCAGCGCTGCCAGTTGTTCCGACAACGCCACCACCGGCTCATGCGTGAAACCGGACAGCATCGCGTGTTCCAGGCGGTCGAGCTGATCTTTCAGCGCCGCATTGATGCGCGGATTGGCGTGCCCGAACAGATTGACCCACCATGAGCTGATACCGTCCAGATAGCGTTTGCCGCCGGTGTCGTAAAGCCATGCGCCGCGGCCGTGGCTGACCGGAATCAGGGGCATCGCATCGGGGCCTTCGCCGGTTTGTTCGTGATGCTGCATCTGCGTGCACGGATGCCAGACGCTGCGCAGGCTGCGCGCCGTCAGGTCGCCGGACGCCGGATCGGATGGTTTGTTTTCTAGAGGCTTATGCATGATTCTCGGAGGATGCGGTAGAGGCGGCTATCGATGCGGCAGGCGGCGCCAGATGCGTCAGCGCCAGCAATGCGGTAATCAGTTGCGAGACATCGGCTGCGCTATGCGCCGCCGACAATGAAATGCGCAGGCGGGCGGTACCGGCCGGCACGGTCGGCGGGCGAATTGCCGGCACCCAGATGCCGCGTTCTTGCAGCGCCGCCATCAAGTCGAGCGCGGCCTGATTGTCGCCGACCAGCAATGGCTGAATCGCCGTTTGCGATGGCATCAGGCGCCAGGGCGAGCCGGCCTGGGCCAGGCCGTCTCGCAATTGCTGCGCCAGCGCGCGAATATGGTCGCGCCGCCACGGTTCCCCGGCGATCAGATGCAGACCGGCATACAAGGCCGTAGCCAGCGATGGCGGGCTGGCAGTCGTAAAAATATAAGTGCGTGCGCGCTGCATCAGCCATTCGATCAGATCGGCTTCCCCGGCCACGAAAGCGCCGTAGACGCCGGCGGCCTTGCCCAGCGTGCCCATGTAAATCACGCGCGGCGAGGCCAGGCCGAAATGCGACAAGCTGCCGCGCCCGTCCGCCCCCAGCACGCCGAAACCATGCGCGTCGTCAATCAGCAGCCAGGCGTCGTATTTCTCGCACAAGGCCAGCAATTGCGGCAGCGGTGCAATATCGCCGTCCATGCTGAATACGGCATCGGTGGCGACCAGCCTGCGAGCGCCCGGGTTAGCGCCGGCGTTGACTGCCAGCATGGTTTCCAGCGCGGCCAGATCGCCATGCGGATAAATCTGGCGATCGGCGCGCGACAGGCGGGTGGCGTCGATCAGGCAGGCATGATTCAAGCTATCCGAGAAGACCATATCGCCGGCGCCCATCAGCGCGGGAATAATGCCCAGATTGGCCATATAGCCATTGCCGAAAAACAGTGCCCGCGGCATCTGCATAAATGCCGCCAGCGCGGTTTCCAGCGCCTGATGCGCTTCGGTATGGCCGCACACCAGCGGCGAAGCCGCGCTGCCGACGCCGAAACGATCCAGCCCCTCGTGGGCGGCCGCGATCAATTGCGGATGATTGGCCAGTCCGAGATAATCGTTGCTGCAGAATGTCAGATAGTCGCGGCCGTCCACCTTCAGGTTCGGCCCCTGCGGGCCATCGACGGTACGACGCGTGCGCAACTGGCCGATTTCATTCAATTGCGCCAATTGTTGCTGAAAATTATGCATTGAGTATTTGCTGCATGCGCAGTTTGTTTAATAAATAAAACTTCATTTCAATTCTTGATGGCGGAGACTGCCACCGGTATTGAAACCGGTTCCGAATTCGGCGCCCATACCACTTGATCATCCACGGCATATAACGCGCACGGCGCTTTGCTGACCCGCCGGCATCGCGCCAGCGCCAGCGCCGAAACATCTTCGCCGTTATCGGTATCGACATAACCCCAGATACCGCCGGGCGCAATCACGAAGGCGCGCGGCGAGGAATGGGTCAGGAATGTCCGATAACCGTTGCGGCCTTTATCGTCCAGATAGGGTATCGCGTCGGCATCGTTGAGCGGTGCAAAATTACTCGGCGGCGGCCGGATCGAACCGAACTGGAAAATCTTCGCCGCCGGCATGCCGATTTTCTGCAGGAACGCCTCGGTTTCCGGCACCCATATCGGGCGTCCGGTCACACTGCCGACCATGCCATGGGCGTCGTTCTTGAAAGGGCCGTACGCGATCAATTTGGCATTGCCGCCGGCGCCAGTGTAGGCGTTGTACATGAGGCGCACCAATAACGGGTCGAAATAACTGTCATTTGCGCCGTAGAACCAAAGGCTGGGCAGCGCATTTCCGGTGCCGTAAGTGGTAAAGGCGTTGATCAGTTGCGGCTTCCAGATGCAGTAGCCGCCGGTCACCCGCAAGCCGCCGGCAAAATCGAGCAAGCCTCGCACGCCTTGATAGCGGCGCGCACCGAACGCCATCGTTGCCAGTCCGCCGGCCGATTGGCCCGCGACGAGGATGCGGCTGGGGTCGGCCCAGGGCTGCTTGACGACATAATCGAGCACGTGTTCCAGATCGTCGGCCGCTGCTTCGCCGTCGCCTTCGACATTGCAGCCGCGGTTGGCAAAGGTGCCGGTGGATGCCGCAAAGCCGGTGCGCATCGGCAGAACGACTGCGTAGCCGCGTTCCACGAATTCGCGCGTAATCGCCAGGAAACGCGCGCGCGGCTCCAGATGGCCATCGCCTTTGGCCTGACCGTGATTCATCAGCAATATCGGAAACGGCCCCGCGCCGGGCGGCTTGAAGATGGTGGTCTGGAGCCGGTTGGCGAGGGTGCCGGAACCGACCGCGATCATGACGACCTGCTCATTCATCGCGCTGTCCAGCGCTTGCTGCATGGGTTGCAGCGGCGGCATCTGCGCCCAGTCGGCGCCGGACCATAACAGCAGCGCCATGCCTGCCATCAGTAATGCAAACCAGGCCCAGCGCGGCATGTGCTGCTTGCTCTTTCTGCCCTTTCGTCCGGCTGGTATTGTGTACGCCGCTCGCGTCATCTATCGATCCCCTGTTTTCCTGTTTTTTCAGCGCTTATTCAACACTTACATGCGAAACACGCCGAAGCGCGTCTCCGGGATCGGCGCATTCAATGCCGCGCTCAATCCCAATCCCAGCACCCGCCGGGTGTCGGCCGGGTCAATGATGCCATCATCCCACAATCGCGCCGAGGCGTAATACGGATGCCCTTGCTGTTCGTAGCGTTCGCGTATCGGCGCCTTGAACGCGCTTTCTTCCCCCTTGCTCCAATCTTCGCCGCGGGCTTCGATGCCATCGCGCCGCACGGTGGCCAGCACGCTCGCGGCCTGTTCGCCGCCCATCACCGAGATGCGCGCATTCGGCCACATCCACAGAAAGCGCGGTGAAAATGCGCGGCCGCACATGCCGTAATTGCCGGCGCCGAAACTGCCGCCGATGATCACGGTCAGCTTCGGCACCGCGGCGGTGGCCACCGCCGCGACCATCTTGGCGCCGTTGCGGGCGATGCCTTCGTTCTCGACTTTTTTGCCGACCATGAAGCCGGTGATATTTTGCAGGAACACCAAGGCGATCTTGCGCTGGCAGCACAGCTCGATGAAATGCGTGCCCTTGAGCGCCGATTCGGAAAACAGAATGCCGTTGTTGGCGATGATGCCGACCGGCATGCCGTACAGATGCGCGAAGCCGCATACCAGCGTGGCGCCGTAGCGCGCCTTGAATTCATCGAAGCAACTGCCGTCGGCCAGGCGCGCAATCACTTCGCGCACATCGAACGGATGGCGGGTATCGGTCGGAATGATGTTGTACATCTCATTGGCCGGGTAGAGCGGTTCGACGCTTTCGCGCAGCACGGCTTGCTGCGGCATGCGCCGATTCAGATTGCCGACGATGCTGCGCGTGATGGTCAATGCGTGCGCATCGTTTTGCGCCAGATGATCGGCCACGCCGGACAGCCGCGTATGCACATCGCCGCCGCCGAGCTCTTCGGCGCTGACCACTTCGCCGGTGGCGGCCTTGACCAGCGGCGGGCCGGCCAGAAAGATCGTGCCCTGTCCGTCGACGATGATCGATTCGTCGCTCATCGCCGGTACATAAGCGCCGCCGGCGGTGCAGGAACCCATGACGACCGCGATCTGCGGAATGCCTTTGGCCGACAAGTTGGCCTGATTGAAAAAGATGCGGCCGAAATGGTCGCGATCGGGAAATACTTCATCCTGATTCGGCAGATTGGCACCGCCGCTGTCGACCAGATAAATGCAGGGCAGGTGATTCTGATCGGCGATTTCTTGCGCGCGCAGATGCTTTTTGACTGTCATCGGATAGTAGGTGCCGCCTTTGACCGTGGCATCGTTGCAGATGATCACGCATTCCAGGCCGGCGACGCGGCCGATGCCGGTGATGATACCGGCCGACGGCGCGGCATCGCTGCCGTCGCGATCCGGGTACATGCCGAAGGCGGCCATCTGCGACAGTTCCAGAAACGGCGTGCCGGGGTCCAGCAGCAATTGCACCCGCTCACGTGGCAACAGCTTGCCGCGCGCGGTGTGTTTGCTGCGCGCCGCTTCGCCGCCACCCAGCGTAATGGCAGCGACTTTGTCGCGCAGATCGTCGACCAGCAATTGCATTGCTGCCGCATTGGCCTGCGCTTGCGTACTGCGCGGCTTGATCTTGCTTTCGATGGCAGGCATGTAATCTCCGTATTCTTTAATTGTCTTCGGGAAAAACCCCGTCCACGTAATACCAGCGCGCTATTCCTGCCGTATCTGCCTGCCGCACGAAATTACTGATTTCATGCAGCTTGTGAGCGCGCCCGCCAACTTTGAAGCGGGCGATGAATTCCACCGTTGCCTGGTCGGTATCGGCATTGGTATCCGCTGTTTTTGCCGGCTGCGACTGTGCAACGATTTTCAGGCCTATCCATTTGACATCGTCTTCGCCGGCAATCGCTTCTTCAGGCAGTGTTTCGGGCCACCAGGTGGCGCGCAGCCAGGCTTCGTTGCGCAGCGCAAACGCGGTGTAGCGCGAGCGCATCAGATCGGCAGCATTGGCCGGCACGTGGCCGCCGTCGATGAACCGGCCACAACATTTGTCGTAGGCCTTGTTACTGTTACTGCCGCCGCAAGGGCATTCAATGCTTTTGGTTTTCTGATTCATGTTTCTATTCTTATAGTCTTTAAATACGGCCGTCTTTCAGAAAGGCCGTCAATTGCGTGAAGCGGTCGAAACCCCAGAACGCTTCACCGTCGGCGATCACGAACGGTGCGCCGAAAACGCCGCGTTTGATCGCATCCGTCACTTCATTCTTGAGCCGCTCCTTGATCGCCAGTGTTTCCAGCGCCGCCGATAAAGCCGCCCGATCAACCGTCAGCGCAGCCGCAATATCCAGGACTTTCGGCACCGCGCTGACATCGGCGCCTTCGACAAACATGGCGGCGAAGATGGCATGGGCGAAACGAACCGACAAGGGGTGGCCGTAGTGTTCTTCTATCCACAACATGGAACGCGCCGCCGCTTGCGTGGCCAGCGGGAATTGCGGCGGCCGTTTGAACGGGATGCCGTGAAAGCGGGCCGTGCGCGCCAGATCGTGCCAGGAATAACTGGCTTTCAGCGGAATTTCCATCATCGGCGTATTGCCGGCCACCTTGAACACTGCGCCCAGCAGGATCGGATGCCAGTGCACGCTGCGGTCGTATTCGGCGGCCAGCGCGTCGATCCGGGTCGATCCCAGATAACCGTAGGGCGAGCTGAAATCGAAATAAAAGTCGATGGGTTTGGACATGCGTTCTCCGTATTTTGAAACAGTCTCTTAGATTAATTCCAAAGCCAGCGCCGTGGCTTCGCCGCCGCCGATGCACAGCGCCGCAATGCCGCGCTTGCCGCCGCGTTGCCGCAGTGCGCCGATCAGGGTGACGATGATACGCGCGCCCGATGCGCCGATCGGATGGCCCAGCGTGCAGGCGCCGCCATGCACATTGACCTTGTCGTGCGTGATGCCGAGTTCGGCCATGGCGGCCATCGGCACTGCGGCAAAGGCTTCATTGATTTCGAACAGATCGACATCCTCCGTCTGCCAGCCGGTCTTCGCATATAACTTGGCAATGGCGCCGACCGGTGCAGTCGTAAACCATTCCGGCTCCTGTGAATAGCTGCTGTGGCCGACGATTTTAGCCAGCGGCGTGCAACCCAGTTCGCGCGCGGTCGATGCGCGCATCAAGACCAGCGCCGCAGCACCGTCGTTGATCGACGACGAGGACGCGGCGGTGATGGTGCCGTCTTTCTTGAATGCGGGTTTGAGTGTGGGGATTTTTTCCAGCCGGGCTTTTTTCGGGCCTTCATCTGCATCGACGACGGTGTCGCCGCTGCGCCCTGCAACCGTCACCGGAGCGATCTCCCATTTGAATGCGCCGCTGGCGGCAGCGGCCATGGCGCGCTGTACCGATGCGATCGCAAAGGCGTCCTGCGCTTCGCGCGTGAAGCCGTATTTGGCGGCGCAGTCTTCGGCAAAGGTGCCCATGGCGCGGCCGCCGCCTTTATCGTCGCGGGCATAGGCGTCTTCCAGGCCGTCCAGCATCATGTGATCGAAAATCATGCCGTGGCCGATGCGAAAACCGCCGCGCGCCTTCGGCACCAGATACGGCGCATTGGTCATCGATTCCATGCCGCCGGCGACGATCACGTCATTGCTGCCGGCAGCCAGGGAATCGCAGGCGAATCGGACCGCCTGCATTGCCGAGCCGCACATCTTGGACAGGGTAACCGCGCCCGCCGAAACCGGCACGCCGGCCTTGATCGCGGCTTGACGCGCCGGCGCCTGCCCCTGGCCGGCCATCAGGCAATTGCCGAACCAGACATCCTGTACCCGGTCGGCGCCGATGCCGGCGCGTTCAATGGCGGCGCGGATTGCCACCGCGCCGAGATCGCTGGCGCTCAGCGCCGCGAAGTCGCCCTGGAAAGCGCCCATCGGCGTGCGTGCGGCGCCGACGATGACGATCGGATCGGCATCGAGGCGGGTTGCAGGGTTGCTTGCGAGGGAAGAAGTGTTCATTGCGGATCTCCATGATCAAAGCGCAGTTGTTGGGGATAAGGGAAGACATCGTCCAGATACCCATCCCGGATGCGTTGCTGGTGCTGCTGCCAGTAACGGTAATCGAGCAGATCGGCGTGATGCTGCATGAAGACTTCCTTGATGGCCGGATTGCCGAGCAGGAAGCTGCCGAACTGCTCCGGGAAGACATCGTTTCCGGCGATCGGATACCAGGGTTCGGCGGCCATTTCGTCTTCTTCGTTGCGCGGTTTGGGAATCGCCCTGAAGCAGCGATCTTCGATGTATTCGATTTCGTCGTAATCGTAGAACACGACACGGCCATGGCGGGTGACGCCGAAGTTCTTGTACAGCATGTCGCCGGGAAAAATATTGGCGCGGATCAAGTCCTTGATCGCGTGGCCGTATTCGATCACGCCATGCGCCAGCGCCGCCCGGTTACCGGTGTCTTCGGCATTTTTCAGATAAAGATTAAGCGGCACCATGCGGCGTTCGATATATAAATGACGGATGACGATTTCATCGCCGTCTTCTTCGATCTCCGACGGTGCGAACTGTTTCAGCTCGGCCAGCAGATCGTCCGCAAAGCGGGCGCGCGGAAAAGCCACGCTGGAGTATTCCAGCGTATCGGCCATGCGGCCGACGCGATCGTGATATTTGACCAGCAGGTATTTTTTCTCGACCAGGGCCTTGGTGGTTTCCTTCGGCGGCGGAAAGCTGTCTCTGATGACCTTGAACACATACGGGAACGACGGCAGCCCGAACACGATCATCACCATGCCGCGGATGCCCGGCGCGCTCTCGATACGGTCGGAAGAGTGCCGCAGATGCCGCAGGAAATCGCGATAGAACAGTGCCTTGCCGATCTTTTGCAGGCCCAGGATCGTATAGATCTCGTTGCGGGGTTTGTTCGGCAGCAGCGAACGCAGGAATTGCACATAGGCCGACGGTACTTCCATATCGACCATGAAGTAGGCGCGGGTGAATGAAAACAGCACGGCCAGCAGATCGTTGTCGGCCAGCACGGTATCCAGATACAACTGGCCTTTGCGGTTATGCAGGATCGGCAGCACCAGCGGTGTCCGGTGCGTGCCGTTGATGATTTTTCCGACGATGTACGCGCCCTTGTTGCGAAAAAACAGGTTCGCCAGGATTTGAATCTGGAAATCCGTTTGCATGCCGTCGGCGGCCAGCAATTGCTGGAGGCGTTGTTCGACCAGCGCCACGTCGCGGTTCAGATCGGCGAACGGGCGGACCAATTGAAAATTGGTGACGATGCGCTTGATGGTAAAGCGCAAGCCGTCCGCGCCCGGATGATAGGTGCGATAGGCCGGCAACGGTTCGTCGGTCTCCAGATATTCGGTGGATACGGCAGGGCGCACGAAAATGAAATCGTTGTGAAAATAGTGCCGATGCAGGATTTTGCAGCAGACGGAATTGAAGAAGATTTCCGCCAGTTCGGGTTGCTTGTGGGCAATCAGCAAACCGATATAGTGCAGTTTGACTTCCCGCCAGACCGCGTCGCTCAGATCCTGCGGTTCGTATTCATCTTCAAGCTGGTGCACGCATTCGCCGACACGGGTGTCGTAGAACGCGATGCGTGCGCGTGCCGCGGCTTGCGCCGTAACCCAGTCGGCCCGTTCGAAATATTCCCGCGCTGCCTGGCTGGCGGCGCGAAACAGACGGTAATGCTTATCGAAGCCGTCCAGGATGGTCCGCGCAGTATCGAAGGCGATCTGCGAAGAGAGCAGCTTGGGAAAAGGATGCGAAAGCGGCTGCAAGGGCGGATGCATGAGGGAATCCATGAGCGGCTTTACAGTGTTTCGGCAAACAGCTCGCGGCCGATCAGCATCCTGCGGATTTCACTGGTGCCGGCGCCGATTTCGTAGAGTTTGGCATCGCGCCACAGGCGGCCGGCCGGATAGTCGTTGATATAGCCGTTGCCGCCCAGCGCCTGGATGGTTTCGCCGGCCATCCATGTGGCTTTTTCGGCGGCATACAAAATGGCGCCGGCGGCGTCCTTGCGCAAAGCCCGCACCTCATCTGCCGTAACGGCGCGGTCGCAGGCCTGGCCGACCGCGTAGACATAGGCTTTGCAGGCCATCATGGTCGAATACATATCGGCCAGCTTGCCCTGCATCAGTTGGAATTCGCCGATGGCCTGGCCGAACTGCTTGCGCTCATGCACATACGGCAGCACCACATCCAGGCAAGCCTGCATGATGCCCAATGGCCCGCCGGACAAGACCGCGCGTTCGTAATCGAGACCGGACATCAACACATTGACCCCTTTGCCGAGCGCGCCCAATATGTTTTCCGCCGGCACGCGGCAGTCGCGAAACACCAGCTCGCCGGTATGCGAGCCGCGCATGCCGAGCTTGTCGAGTTTTTGCGCAACGCTGAAGCCGGGGAAGTTTTTTTCGACCAGGAATGCCGTCATGCCACGGGCGCCGGCAGCGAGATCGGTTTTGGCGTAGACCACCAGCACGTCCGCGTCGGGGCCATTGGTAATCCACATCTTGTTGCCGTTGAGCACCCAGTGATCGCCCTGCAGATCGGCGCGCAGTTTCATGCCGACCACATCGGACCCGGCATCCGGTTCCGACATCGCCAATGCACCGATGGCATCGCCCGAAATCAGTCGCGGCAGGTAGCGCTCTTTTTGCGCTGCGCTGCCGTTGCGGCTGATTTGATTCACGCATAAATTGGAATGCGCGCCGTACGATAAGCCGACCGATGCCGAGGCCCGTGAAATTTCTTCCATCGCCACGATGTGGGCCAGATAACCCATGCCGGCGCCGCCGTATTGTTCGTCGGCGGTTACGCCGAGCAGGCCGAGATCGCCCATTTTCTTCCATAGATCCATCGGGAATTGATCGTTGCGATCGATTTCAGCCGCGCGCGGCGCAATTTCGGCTGCGGCAAATGCGGCGACGCTGGCGCGCAGTGCGTCGATATCGTCGCCGTGGTCGAAACGTAGTCCGGGCAGATGCAGCATGATGAAAGCTCCCGTGTGGTTGTTCAGGTGGAGTGGAAGCGGCCGGCAGCTCAGGCGCTGCGGCCTTTGCCTGTGCCTTGCTTCAATAACTGCGTGCATTCGCGCTCATGCGTGGCAATTTCAGACAGTGTCAATTCCAGGTCTTCCTGCTGCTGTTCCAGCTTGCTGCGATGCCGCGCCAATACCGCCAGGAAATGCCTGAGTTGCGCTTCGGTATCTTTGGGGGAATCGTACATGTCGAGCAGATCTTTGATCGCCGCCAGCGTCAGGCCGAGCCGCTTGCCGCGCAGCGCCAGTTTGAGGCGGGTGCGTTCGCGTGCCGGATAGACCCGGTTGCGCCCGCCCACGCCTTCGCGCAAGGGATTGAGCAAGCCGTGGTCTTCATAGAAGCGGATGGCACGCGGCGTGATATCGAATTCCTGCGCCAGTTCGGAGATCGTATAGGTAGGCATATTAAATAGGCATAATGTGCGGCGTAATTATGTGACGTAAATCTTGGTCAGAAAAGAAAACGGGAATCTGGTTAGAATGGCGGCTGCAGATTGACGTTAACGTAAAGTAGCTTGCATTGTAGGCAGTCGTGCCGGTAAAACACAAGCCGTTTGTTTTTAAATTAAAGAAGCTACTCTAATGAATCCACTGGAATCCCAACTCGATTACCCGCTCGGCGATCTTCTGCCGGAAATCGGCAGCACCATCGAACTTGCGCCGGGCGTGCTGTGGCTGCGCATGGCGTTGCCGTTTGCGCTCAATCACATCAATTTGTGGTTGCTGGAAGACGAATTCGACAGCGGCCACGGCAAGGTGCGCGGCTGGACCGCAATCGATTGCGGCATCGCCTCCGACGATATGCGCGCCGCCTGGGAAAGTATTTTCAAGAATGGCCTGCGCGGTTTGCCGATCGTGCGCGTGCTCGTGACGCATTGCCATCCGGATCATGTCGGCCTGGCCGATTGGCTGTGCCGGCGCTGGGACGCGCCGTTATGGATGACGGCCGGCGAATATGCTTTTGCGCGGCTGATGTCTGCCGGTTTGCCGGGCGCCGACGGCAGCGCTGCGGTACCGCATTTCCAGCGGCACGGCATGCGCGATGCCGATATGCTGGAAAAGGTGGCCGGCCGCAAAGGGTATTACAGCAGCATGGTGCCGGCCGTGCCCGCCGCCTATAACCGCCTGCAGGAGGGCCATGCGGTCGACATCGGCGGCCGCGCCTGGCAAATCATCACCGGTTTCGGTCATTCGCCGGAACATGCGGCGCTGTACAGCACCGATCTGAATATCCTGATTTCCGGCGACATGGTATTGCCGCGCATTTCAACCAACGTCTCGGTCATGGCGATCGAGCCGGAAGCCGATCCGGTACGGCAATATGTGGAATCGCTGCAGAAATACGCAGACTTGCCATCAGACACGCTGGTGCTGCCCTCGCACGGCAAGCCGTTTCGCGGCCTGCATACCCGCATTCTTCAACTGACCGATCACCACAGCGCGCGTCTGGCCGAAGTGCTGGAAGCCTGTGCGATGCCGCAATGCGCGGCCGACATCGTGCCGATCATGTTCAAACGGCCGCTGGATACCCATCAGATGACCTTTGCGCTGGGCGAGGCGCTGGCGCATTTGCATAAGCTGTGGCTGGAGGGAACGCTGACCCGGCATATCGGCGCGGATGGCATTGTGCGGTTTGCGGCAACGCCGGCCTGAGCCAATTTTGCCGGGTTAACGCCCTGCGTTCTCTCCGGATTGCTTGCAAGACCGCAGTGCCTGAAGCAGGAACTGGCGGCGGCAATGTTCTATCGATGACGGCGCATAGGTTTTCCTGTCGGCGCCGGCCGTTCGCTTTGCCGCGATTTCCCGTATCTTCTCCACGGCGCGCGCATCGTCTCCCCAAACATCGCGCAACGCCGTAGCCGATTGCGCATGTTCGAAGAACGCAAACGGCAGTAGATTGGCCTGCGCGACAATCAAGTTGTCCTGATTATTGCGCTCGATGATTGGATCGCCGGCCTCGTTGCCGACGGCGCGCCCGCTTTGATGTATCGCATGCAGTGCTTCGAATTGCGCGGCATGGCGATACGCTTTCAACGCAAAATCGACGCAGAACAGCAGGCAGTCGGAACCGCTCTTTTGCACCGCCGTGCTGAAACACGTGATGCGGCGGTAGGTGAACGATTCATCCGGCAGCATCAATATGAATAGCTGCAACAGAATCGCCAGTCCATTCACGTTGTCCCGCAGATCCGCCGGTTCGACGATCAGCAGCGAAAGCAGGCCGTCGGCCTTGCGGTCGATATCGGCATAAAAATGATGCCGTCCGTGTTCGGCATCCACCGCCGAACGCAGCACGCAGCGCAGATGAAATACCGGTGGCAATGATTTGATTTTTTTCAGCAGTGCCGATGGCGATGGCGCAATGAACAGATGCAGGTCGGGATGCAGTTGATTTTCGAGCGCGGCGAAAGCCGGCATGGCCTGAATATCGCCTTCCAGAACGGCGCGATCGGCCGGTGTGCCGGCATCGAGATAGCGCTGGATCAGCGCCAGGTGTGCTTCCAGCAGGTGCGCTGTATCCGCAGTAACGGGATCGTCCGGTAATTGTTCCATCGATTCTTTTGCTTCTTGTTCCGGTTCTATTGGGCGACCGGCGTATCTTTATACAGCTCGACATTTTGCGCCAGCATGTTGTAGCCTGCCACGCCCATCATGGTTTCGGTGGTGCCGACCTTGATCGTGCCGCTGATCCATACCGCATCCATGGTGCGGATGCCCTCGATCGGTTTATTGCTGTGCACATGAATGATCTGGTTGGCCGGCGGTGGCGGCACGTGAATGCAGCCGCCGTAATAAGGCACCACCAGGAACTCCGTCAATGCATCGCCTTCGCGTTCCAGCGAGACCACGAAGCCCGGAATCTTGACCGCAACATTATCGATCTTGGGATTCATCGGCGCCGTGCTCCAGTACTTCTTGGCTTTCTCCAGGGCATCGTTGGCGCGCGGATCGTCATCGCTCAACGTGTCGAGTTTCATGCCTTTGAACGGCTTCATCGGATCCCAGTTGGACGGCATCAACGCATCCCACATGATTTCGCGGTAAGGTGATTTGGCGGGCGCGGCAGCTTTGCCGGCGGCCTCGGGCTGCGCCAGGCGATCGCCCACTTTGTAGGACGCAGCGCCGGGTGCGGTATCGGGTGCAGTATTCGCGGTATTGGTGGTTTGGGCGGCAACCGACAGCGGTGGATTGCTCGCCTCTTGGCTGACGTAACGGCTTGCCAGATGCCCGATCAGTAATCCGGAGCCGATAAGGGCGACGAACCAGGCCAGAATTTTCATAACGACTTTCGGACGGACGCAGAATAGAAATAAAAGCGAAATAGAAACGAAATAGCCGCAGCGGCAAAAAAATATGCCGCCCGCGGTGAAACGCGGATGGCATATTCTATCTGTTGCCGATTGCTCTTGCCGCGGTGTTACATGTGTACAGATATGTAATTAATGCGTTAAGGCAAGGCTGATTAAGTGCCATGGGCGGCTTTTTTTTAGTGCCATGGGTGGCCTTTTTTTTAACGCGCCCTGGGCCGTACCCCTCACCCAAATGAACGTCTTTTATGGATTTAAAGAAAGTTCGAAATCGGCTGAT
>DASYEK010000031.1:0-37183 GCA_036499085.1 Herbaspirillum sp.
CAACCCCGGCAGACCTCGGGAATTCCCCGATACCAACCGCATTCGATGCACCCTATGATGAAGCGCGTGAACTCGATGTTCAACGTACTTCAATGGCTTATCGAAAGGGGCAAATCATGTATCAGGCAGTCAATTTCACAAGTGTCGCGCTCATACTTCTCGATGCGCTGTTGATTTGGAGTTGCTGGGCCGTGGACAAGCACATGATGTCGCGATCCATCGAAAAACGCTCACGCGCCGAACGGAAATGAAGCGAGTCTTCGATATCAGCGCTTGCCGGCCCAGTATTTCTCCGCGGCCGCCGATCCCTTGCTCAGGAAATCCGTTTCGGCCTGGTCATTGATCTTGCCGTCGGGATTACGCACGTAGCTGTCCAGCAAGCGGTTGAACAGCGTGCTGCCGCTGCTGTTGCTGGCTTTCACGCCCGCCACATATTCTTCCACCGAAATGCGGCCGTCGCCGGATTTGTCGAAGGTCCGGAACATTTCCTGCGCCTGCGCCACCGCAATGCCGACGCGCTGCATCTGGTCTTCGAATTCGCTGGCGCTGAGCAGGTTGTCGTGATCGGCATCGGCCTGAACATGCATCTGCGGCGCCCAGGCTTCGCTCAGCGACTTGGAGGAAAGGGAGGCGGTCGACAACGGCGTCACATTGCTGCTCTGGCCTCCGCTCAATATGACGATGCTGGATGCCGCCGCTGCGCCAGCATCGGCGTCAGGGACTGCCGCCGCGGACACTGCGCTGAACGGAACCGCCGGAACCGATGCCGGGCTCGGGCTATTCTCGGCCGGGGCCTGATAGAACGCTGCATTGTTATTTGCAGCCGATATTGCAGCCGATATTCCACCCGACATGACACCCGATATCGACATGAAAAATTCCCCGAAGTTATTAGTATGCTAATAGATCGGCAGAAATGTCCTAAACTTTAGGAAAGCTCATGCGGGCGCGTTTGTGCGATGGCCGCATCAGGCCGAATCGCTTGCCTCCGGCGCCTTCAACTGTTCCAGGAACCAGCGTCCGGCCGGCCCGGGCGGGGCAGCCTTCCGGTATACCGCCGACATCGGCATCAAGGGCATCGCCGGTTGAAACATTTCCAGCCGGATTTCCACCAGTACGCCGGATTGCAGATCCGCCTTCACCATTGCCAGCGGCATGATGCCCCAGCCGAAGCCGGCCCGCAGGAATGCATGTTTCGCGCCAAGGTCCGCCAGGCGCCAGGTTTGCGTCGAGAATACCGAAAAATTCTTGCCTTCGGTCAGGGTGGAGCGATCGGTCAGGATCAGTTGCACATGCTGTTTCAGCTCGCGCAGGCGGATCACCCGTTGCAGCGCGGCCAGCGGATAAGAGGGCGCGGCCACCACGATCATCGGCACGTCGCGCAGTTTTTCCGTTTCCAGGTCATCCGGGGCGCTGGGCATGGAGCCGATGATGCCGAGCTGGCATACGCCGTCCATCACCGGCTGCACCACAGCGCCCAGCGCTTCCACATACAGCCGCAATGGGGTATGCGGAAAGGCCAGCCGGAAGGCGCCCACCGCCGCGGTCAGAGACCCCATCGGATACATGACATCCACCGCCACCGACAATTCCGGCTCCAGCCCCTCGGCGATGGTGCGCGCCTTGGCCTTGAAGGCGTCCATGCTGCCGATCACCATCCTGGCTTCGCCGAGCAGGGCGATGCCTTCCTCGGTCAATTGCGGGTAGCGCCGCGAGCGGTCGAACAGGGTGACGCCCAGCTGATGTTCGAGCGCCGCCAAGGTCTGGCTGACCACCGACTGCGCGCGGCGCAGCCTGCGTCCGGCCGCGGAAAAACTGCCTTCGTCGGCGGCGGCAATGAATGTCCGCAATTGATCGGTGGAGACGCCATCAAGCATGTATCGTTCCTATAGATAGGTTCCATCGAAAGATATAGGCTTCCATGATGGATGTCCAGCCCTTATGCTGTGTGCCATGAATACACCTTTCGATACCACTTCCCTTGTCGACGCGGCTTCGCAAGCGGCTCCGGTTGCTCCGGCGCTCCCCGGGCGCGATATTGTCTTGCGCTCGCCTGGCCATCGGCACGGACCGGTGACGCGCCTGTTCAGTCCCGGCGATATCGGCGGGCTGATCAAGCCCTTCGTTTTCCTCGATCATTTCGATTTGGTGCCAGGCGCGTCCGGCTTCCCGATGCATCCGCACTCGGGCATTGCGACCGTCAGTGTGCTGTTGAGCGGCGCGTTCTCCTATGAAGACACCACCGGCGCGTCGGGCACGCTCGGCCCGGGCGGGGTCGAATGGATGCAGGCCGGCAATGGCGTATGGCATGTCGGCGATCCGGTCGGCAGCGAGACGCTGACCGGCTATCAGGTCTGGGTAGCCTTGCCGCAAGAGCGCGAAAACGGCCCGGCGCAAAGCCAGTATGTGGCGCCCGAGGATGTGCCGGATACCGGCGCGGCGCGCGTCATACTCGGCAGCCATGGCGGCATGCACAGCAAGGTGCTGGCGCCGGCCGGCATGAATCTTCTGCACGTCCGCCTGGCCGATGGACAGGCCTGGCGCTATCAGCCGCCGGTCGGCCATGCCGTGGCGTGGACGCATGTGCGCCGGGGCCGCCTGCTGGTAGCGGGACAGACGCTGGAGAACGAGCTGGCGGTATTCGGCGAATCGGAACAGGCGCTCGAATTCGTCGCGCTGGGCGATGCGGAATTTATTCTGGGTTCCGCGATCAAGCATCCGCATGCGCTGGCGCTGGGCAATTATTCGGTGCATACCTCGCCGCAAGCGCTGGCGCGGGGCGAAGCGGAGATCCGGCGCATCGGCCAGCAATTGCGTGAGCAGGGCAGGATTTGACGCTGCACATTTTTATCATTCCATTTTTATCATTTCATCCGGGGGAAACATCATGAGTGCAACATCGAGCAACAACCAGGCCATGCTGGCCACGGTCGGCCGCGTCCTGATCGCGGTCATTTTCATCATGAGCGGTTTCGGCAAGATCGGCGCGCCGGAAGCCACGCAAGGCTATATCGCTTCAGTCGGCATGCCGGCGCCGTTGCTGGCCTATATCGGGGCGGTGATCGTGGAGCTGGGCGGCGGCATCCTGCTGATTCTCGGCTACCGGGCGCGGCTGGTGGCGGCGATCATGGCGATTTTCACGGTGGTTGCCGCGCTATATTTCCATCGTGCATTCGGCGACCAGAATCAGATGGTGCACTTTCTCAAGAATATCTCGATGGCCGGCGGTTTGCTGCAGGTGGTTGCCTTCGGCGCAGGCGCGTTCAGCCTGGATAATCGCCGCACGTCGGCGCCCGTTGCCGCGCGATAAGTTCGAAGAAACGAGGCCAGGCAGCAGCGGGAAAGCGGCTGCGAAGGCGGCAAGGAAGATGGTTTTTGAAAATGCCCGCGGCTTTGTCCGCGGGCATTTTTTTGCATAAAAAAAGCCGCCCGGACAGGCGGCCAAAAATTCACGCAGGGGAGCGTAGAACCTGGAACTTATTCTTCGGGCGAAGGGTGGTGTTTCAGGGCGGCATCTTCCGCCTGAGCCTGCAGTAATTCCGCCTTCACCTGCGCGCGGGTCTTGCCGCTTTGCGCAGGTTCCTTGTAGAACAGTTCCGGCGCTTCGCTGTTCGGCTGGAAGCCGTCGGCGCGGGCCTGGATCAATTCCGCCCTCACCTGGGCGCGGGTCTTGCTGCTTTGCGCAGGTTCCCTGTAGAACAATTCCGGTGCTTCGCTGCTTGGCTGGAAGCCGTCGGCGCGGGCCTGGATCAATTCCGCCTTCACCTGGGCGCGGGTCTTGCCGGAGGCTGTATCGGTATTGGCGGAAGCGTTGATGCTGAAGGCGGACAATCCGGTGGCGGAGACCAGCATGGCGGCGACAAGCATATTCTTGGTTTTCATTTTCGGACCTCTAAAGTTAGTTGTTGACGATGCAATAAATTGATCCTCGCGCTTGTCTGCCATTGACGCTCGGTGGAGTCTTTATCCTGATCCCGCGATTTCAGCTTCCGGGTTCACGATTGCTCTTTGATGGCTTGAGTGTATTGTTTATGTAGAATGAAAAAAATAGCGAAATAAACAATGTACTATTGCGAAATATGAAATAACAAAAGGTGCCTGAATGGATAGGCTGCAATCGATGCGCGTGTTTGTGAAGGTGGCGGAACAGGGCAGCTTTGCGCGGGCCGCGATCCAGCTCGAACTCTCGAATGCGGCGGTGACGCGCTATGTCGCGGACCTGGAGAATCACCTGGGGGTGCGGTTGCTGCACCGCAGTACGCGCAAGCTGTCGTTGACGGAGATCGGCCAGGAATATCTGCAACGCCTGCGCCAGATACTGGCCGAGGTGGAAGACGCCGATGCGGTCGCGACCTCGCTGGCGCGCAGTCCGAGCGGCGTGCTGAAATTGTATTCGCAGATGAGTTTCGGCCAGTTTCAGTTGCCGCGTTTCCTGCCGTCGTATGGCACGGCGTTTCCGGATGTGACGCTGGATGTGACCCTGTCGGATCGGGGCGTGGATTTGGTCGAGGAGGGCTTCGATGTCGGCATCTATAATCTGATGCAGACCTTCGGCAATGGCATGATCGTGCGCCAGTTGGCAATCACGCATGTGATCCTGTGCGCCTCGCCCGACTACATACAACGCTTCGGACTGCCGCAAACGCCCACGGATTTATCCCGCCATGCCTGCCTCAGCTATGCCTTTGAATATCTGCGCGATCACTGGACTCTGTGCGGACCGGAAGGCGATGTGGAAATCGAAGTGAAGAGCAAGATGGTGTCGAACAATTCGGATCTGCTGAGCCATTGCGGGCAGGCGGGAATGGGGATTGTGCTGCGTCCCACGTTTACATTGGGCGACGATCTGAAGAGCGGCCGGCTGGTGCGGGTATTGCCGCGCTATCATGCGAAGGTATTCAAGGTCGCACTGGTTTATCCCAGCCGGCGCCTGCTGTCGGCCACGGTACGCAGTTTTGTCGATTTCATGATGCAGCAGTTTCCGAAGCCGAATATCGACCCCTGGCTGGAAAAATAATCAAAAACGATCAGGCTGCGATGGCGTCCTGCACCAGGTGCGGCTTCCAGCCGCTGAAAATCGCCTGGTCCTTGCCGGCGTGCTTGGCTTTGTAAACCGCGGCGTCGGCGCGCTTCATCAAAGTGTATTTTTCTTCCTCGACCTGATAAGCGGTGGCGCCCGCGCTGAATGTCACCGGCAGCGAGCGGCCTTCGTGTTGGCAAGGGTTTGCGGCCAGTTCGGCCTGGATGCGCGCAAGCGTGATCATCGCTTCGACCGGCGTGGTCGCCGGCAGCAGGATCACGAATTCTTCGCCGCCGAAGCGCGCCAGCACATCCATGCTGCGCAGGGTGGCATTGACGATCTTGGCGAAATGCATCAAGACGGCGTCGCCGGCGGCGTGGCCATGGCTGTCGTTGATATGCTTGAAATTGTCCAGGTCCAGCAGCGCAACGCATAAGGTGGCGCCGCCCCGTGCGGCGCGCGCGAATTCGCGTTCGAACGCATCGTCCAGGCCGCGCCGGTTAAGGGCGCCGGTCAACTGGTCTTCGTGCACCAATTCATCCATCTGCTGCAATTGCGATTCGAGCACGCGAATGCGCGCCCGCGCCAGTTCCAGCTCGCGCTGCGCGCGGTCGGCGCTCTCGCGCAGCCGACGATGATCGGCCAGCAGCATGGCGGCCGAATGGCTGCGCTGTGGACCGGCGGCGCCATGGACGATCTTCTCGACGATGTTGCGCAGCGGATTGGTGTTTTTCTTCAGGCGACGGGCGTCTCCGCGGGCCAGGACGACAGCCATTTGTGCGGTAGAGGTTTTATACATTTTGCGTAGCCCGTCTTGATGAACATGATTCTTTTACGGCGGGCGCCCGCTGAACTTTAACGCGACCGCGGGAATTTACATTTTTCCGGCTTCGAAAATGACTGCAAGTGGCCGGCCCGGCTTTCGGCTACCATAGGGCCAGACCGGCGGCACGTCGGCGCATACACAACAAGAAACGGAGACGACATGACCATGAAATTCGGCATTGCATTCGCTTTTATCCTCGCCACCGCCGGCACCGGGGTTGCGCAGGCCCAGACAAACTCCCCGGTATTGACGCAAGCGCAGGCCGACGCGGTGGAAGCCCATCTGTCGGCCGCCAAGCAGGCCGCGGGTTTTGACCTGACCGGCACGCTGGCGCGCCTGTGCATCGCGCCCGGACTCGGATCGGGCGGCACCAAGAAGGAAAAAGTGCGGCCGATCCCCGATCGCGCGCAGTGGCATGCCGAGCCGGTCAAGATGTTCGACAACCTGTATTTCGTCGGTACCCAAAAACATTCCTCATGGGCGCTGACCGGCAGCCAGGGCATTATCCTGATCGATACGCTATACAACTATGCGGTGGAAGACGAGATCGTCGATGGGCTGAAGAAAGTCGGGCTCGACCCGGCCAACGTGAAATATGTCATCGTCAGCCACGGCCACAGCGATCACGACGAAGGCGCGCGGATGTTCCAGGAACGCTACGGCGCGCATATCGTGATGGGCGGCCCGGACTGGGACCTGATCGAAAAGGGTCCCGACATGCCGGGCGGCAAACCGAAGCGCGATATCGCGGGCGTCGATGGCCAGAAGATCACGCTCGGCGATGCCAGCGTCACCCTGGTCGCCACACCCGGCCATACTCCCGGCACGCTGTCGATGCTGTTCGATGTGAAAGACCATGGCAAGCCGCTGACCGTGGCGTATTCCGGCGGCACGGCGATCTACGATGTCTACAAGAGCGTGGCGGGCCTGAATACCTATATCGACTCGCAAGTGCATATGGGCAAGGCCGCTGCCGATGCCAAGGCCGGCGTGCTGATGTCGAATCATACGGAATTCGACGGCGCCTATATCAAGGGACGCCTGCTGGCCGGCCGCCAGCCGGGCGAAGCGCATCCTTACGATCTGGGGCAAGGACTGGTGCAGCGTTATTTCAAGTTGACCAGCGAATGCGCGTTGGCGGCGCGGGGCAGGTTGGGATCGTGAAGCCGGGCGCCGGCCCGCGGCCGGCAATGAATCAGCCATCGATCTCAATGAATCGACAATGCAGCGCCCGCATTCGCGGGCGTTGTCATTTGGCGGCGGTTCAGGGCAGCGGCAGGATGCCGCTCGATTTGATTTCGTCCAGGCAAACGCTGGAACGCACGCTGCCCACGCCATCCACCCGCATCAGTTTTTCCATCAGGAAGTGCGACAGCGATCGCAGATCGTCGGCGGCGACCTTCAAGACATAGTCGAAATCGCCGGTCACCGAATAGCATTCCAGGATATGCGGCAGTTCAGAGATCGCCTCTCGGAATTTTCCCAAATCATGGCTATGGGTTTTCTCCATCGTTACATTGACGAAGGCAATCACGGACAAGCCCAGCGTTTCCGGATTGAGCCTGGTTTCATAGCGGACGATAAAGCCTTCGGATTCCAGTCGGCGATGGCGGCGGTGGCATTGCGCAGGCGACAGGCGCGTAATTGCCGCCAGTTCGAGATTCGATGCGCGGCCGTGCTGTTGAAGATGGTCGAGAAGTTTTCGATCGATGGTATCGATGTCGGTTTTATGCAATGTTTATCTCCTCTGGACGCAGTTGTGGGAAATTAAATTTCCCAAAATATGCTCGATGCGAGCAATATGAACGGGGACCGCATTGCTCGATTTTTACGGTCTGTGTTTATGGTTTCGGCAATGAGATTGGGTACAGGTCAAAGAGTTTCCGTGCTGTAATATAAAAGCGTGTATTCGCTTTTAAATACAACTCAATCGGAGGCAAAAATATGCAATTTTCTTTCGCGCGCGCTGCTGCCGCACCTGCCATCCTGTTCACCGCCGCTGCCGCGCTGGTCGCGGCCGGCGCCTTTGCCATCCACGCCAACGCCAACGCCGCCGCGGCTGCCGCCGGCAGCGCCATGCGCACAGTGGAACTCACCGCGATTGTCGAACATCCCGCGCTCGACGCCGTGCGCGAGGGCGTGCGCGACCAGTTGAAAGCCGACGGCTACGAAACCGGCAAGAATCTCAGGTTCGAATATCAAAGTGCGCAAGGCAATACCGGCACCGCCGCACAGATCGCGCGCAAATTTGTCGGCGATGCGCCGGATGTCGCGGTGGCGATCGCCACGCCTTCGGCCCAGGCGCTGATTGCGGCGACCAAAACCATTCCGATCGTTTTCTCGGCGGTCACCGATCCGGTCGCGGCCAGGCTGGTGCCGAGCTGGAATGCCTCCGGCACCAATGTCACCGGCGTGTCGGATCTGTCTCCGCTGAAAGCGCAGGTCGACCTGCTGGCCAGGATCATGCCGCAGGCCAGGCGCATCGGCATTATCTACAATCCGGGGGAGGCGAATTCAGTTGTCATCGTCACTGAATTGAAAAAGCTGCTGAACGATCGCGGCATGCGCCTGGTGGAAGCGGCGGCGCCGCGTTCGGTCGATGTCGCCAGCGCGGCGCGCAGCCTGGTCGGCAAGGCCGATGTGATTTATGCGCCGACCGATAACAATGTGATGTCCGCATTCGAAGGCATCGTCAAGGTCGCCGAACAGACCAGGTTGCCTGTGATTGCAGCCGACACCAGCGCGGCGAAACGCGGCGCGGCGATTGCGATCGGCCTGAACTATTACGACCTCGGCCGCCAGACCGGCAAGATCGTGGTGCGGATCCTGCAAGGCGAAGCGCCGGGTGCCATCGCTACCCAGACCAGCAACAAGCTGGAACTGTTCGTCAATCCGGAGGCGGCGCGCAAGCAGGGGTTGACGTTGTCCGAAGACGTGATCAAATCCGCCAAGACGGTGATTCGCTGATGTCCGCCGGCACTGCTGACCTGAAGGAGAATGCCATGCCCGATATCCTTGAAAATCCGATGGGCCTGAACGGCTTCGAATTCGTCGAATTCGCGTCGCCGACCCCGAATGTGCTGGAGCCGGCGTTCGAAGCCATGGGCTTCACCGCGATTGCGCGGCACCGTTCCAAGGACGTGGTGCTGTATCGCCAGGGCGAAATCAATTTCATCGTCAATCGCGAGCCGCGCAGCGCAGCTTATTATTTCGCGCAGGAACACGGCCCTTCGGCCTGCGGCATGGCATTCCGCGTCGATGATTCGCACAAGGCTTACCGGCGTGCGCTGGAACTGGGCGCCGAACCGATGGAAATTCCGACCGGCGTCATGGAATTGCGGCTGCCGGCGATCAAGGGCATCGGCGGCACGCCGCTGTATCTGATCGATCGTTTCGGGCCCGGCAAGTCGATCTACGACATCGATTTCGAATTCTTCGATGGCGCCGACCGCAATCCGCGCGGCGCCGGCCTGACCACCATCGACCATCTGACGCACAACGTCTATCGCGGCAGGATGGCGCATTGGGCCGCGTTTTACGAGCGGCTCTTCAATTTCCGCGAAGTGCGTTATTTCGATATCAAGGGCGAATACACCGGCCTGACGTCGAAGGCGATGAGCGCGCCGGACGCCAAGGTGCGAATTCCTCTGAACGAGGAGGCCTCGCGCGGCGCCGGACAGATCGAGGAATTCCTGATGCAGTTCAACGGCGAAGGCATCCAGCACATTGCACTGCAGACCGATGACCTGCTGGGAACTGTCGATGCCTTGAAAAAAATGGGAACGCCGTTCATGGCCGCGCCGCCGGCGACTTATTATGAAATGCTGGAAGGGCGCCTGCCGGATCACGGCGAACCGACCGCTGAACTGCAAAGCCGCGGCATTCTGCTGGACGGCGTTTCGATGAATGGGGAGCGGCGCCTGCTGCTGCAGATATTTTCGGCGGCGACGCTGGGCCCGGTATTTTTCGAGTTCATCCAGCGCAAGGGCGATCAGGGATTCGGCGAAGGCAATTTCAAGGCCCTGTTCGAATCGCTGGAGCGCGATCAGATCCGGCGCGGGGTGCTGCAGTCGGCTTAGACCCAAACACCAGCCCAGGCCGGGCACGAAGCCGGGCACTGTTGCGATCCCGTAATCACCTTGAATCGGAGGGCCGTGGCATGCAGCAGCGATATCTCGATCACGTAATGAAACAGCCCTGGCAGGATTACACAGCCGCCGATCATGCGGTCTGGCGTTCGCTGTTCGCTACCCAGGCCGGCATTTTGCCGGGGCGGGCCTGCGATGAATTCATTGCAGGCCTGCATGGCCTGGACATGGCAGCCGACGGCATCCCTCGCTTCGACGCGCTCAACGCGCTGTTGCAGGCCGCCACTGGCTGGCGCATCGTCGCGGTGCCGGGCCTGGTGCCGGACGATGTCTTTTTCGGCTTGTTGGCGAACCGATGCTTTCCGGCCTCCTGGTGGATACGCAAGGCAGATCAAATGGATTATCTTCAGGAACCGGATGTCTTTCACGACATCTACGGCCACGTGCCGCTGCTGATGAATCCGGTCTTCGCCGATTACATGCAGGCCTACGGCGAGGGCGGGTTGCGTTCGAATTGCTTCAATGCATTGGGAAAACTGGCGCGGCTATACTGGTACACGGTGGAATTCGGCCTGATAAATACGGCCCGGGGTTTGCGAATCTATGGATCGGGTATCCTATCGTCGAAAGGCGAGTCGATCTACAGCCTGGAAAGCGCCACGCCGAATCGGGTCCGCTTCGATTTGCAGCGCGTGATGTCGACCAGGTACCGCATCGACAGCTTTCAGAAAACCTATTTTGTGATCGACAGCTTCAAGGATCTGTTCGACGCCACGGCGATCGATTTTGCGCCGATCTACCGCAAGCTGGAGCAGGCCGCGGACATCGGCGCGGAGGCGCTGCTGGTGGACGACGAGGTATTGCAACGGGGAACCGGCGACGGTTGGCATACGACAATGGATACCGGATAAGGATGGAAGCCAGATGAGATTTCGCAATCCGTTTATCAGCGCAGTCCTGAAAGCGACGCGGACGGCGACACGCAGAACCACCCGCGCGATGCAAAAGAATGCGATGAAGGCGACCGCGACGGCGCTGCAGAATGCATTCAAACATGGCTGGCCCGTGGACGGATTGGCGAACAGGCCTAAGAAACGGGGGCCGGCCGCAAGCAGCAAAACAGCGGCAGGCACAGGCGATGCCCAGGCTGCGATGGACCGGCCGGCATCCGCGCGGCAGGCGGACGGCGATCATGCGGATGTAGGTGCCCACGTCCTGGAGCAGGTTCAGGCCGGACAATTCGTCAGCCGTTCGCTGGGCAATGCCGCCGGCACGCGCGCTTATAAGCTTTATATTCCCAAGACCTACACCGGCCAGCCGATGCCGCTGCTGGTGATGCTGCACGGCTGCACGCAGGACCCGGACGATTTCGCCGCCGGCACGCGCATGAACCGCATCGCCGAAGAGGCCGGCTGCTTCGTCGCCTATCCGGCGCAAAGCAAAAAGGCCAACGGGCATAAATGCTGGAACTGGTTCAGCGCCATCGACCAGCAGCGCGATAGCGGCGAAGCCTCGATCATTGCCGATATCACACGTACCGTGATCGAGGCTTACGGCTGCGACCGGCGCCGTATCTTCGTGGCGGGGCTGTCGGCCGGCGGCGCGATGGCCGTCATCATGGGCAATCGCTATCCTGAACTGTATACCGCCGTCGGTGTGCATTCCGGCCTGCCGTATGCCGCCGCGCGCGATCTGAGCTCGGCCATGGCTGCCATGCGCAGGGGCGCGGTCGACCTGGAGATCGATCGCGCTCATGGCGCCGACGCCGGCGGCAAGCCTTTGCCGATCATCGTTTTCCATGGCGATATCGACAAGACGGTGCACCCGCGCAATGGCGAGCAGATTATCGAACAGGCGCTGGCGCATATCGCCAGCACCGAACGCAAGGAGCAAGGCGCTATCGTCAGTGACGGCGTGCCGCAATATACACGTGCTATCTACGAAGACGGCGAGCAGCGTCCGATGGCCGAACTGTGGACCGTGCACGGCACGGCGCATGCCTGGTCGGGCGGCAGCAGCGAAGGCAGTTACACCGCGGCCGGCGGACCGGATGCGTCGGCTGAAATGATGCGTTTCTTTACCACGGCCGGCATGCAATGAGCGAAGACGTACTTCAACGACATGCGGGGCGGCAACGCCTGTTCGCCGCCAGCACTGCATTGCTGGGCTGGCTGGGCCTCGGCCTGCAATTGTCGGTTGTATTGCAGACGCGCCAGGCGGCCGGTCTGGATGCAATGGGCGGCGTGATTAATTTCCTTGCCTATTTCACGATTTGGACCAATCTGTTGGGGGCCGTTGCGCTGAGCTGCGAGGCATTGCGGCCGCGCTCGCGTTCGGCCTTGGCGGTGAACAGGCCGGGGACGCTGACCGCTATCGCGGCCTGTGTCGCGATGGTCGGCATCACTTATCATTCGCTGCTGCGCCGTTTGTGGGATCCGGCCGGCACGCAATTGCTGGCAGACAATTTATTGCATTCTGCCGTGCCCGCGCTGTTTCTTATTTTCTGGTGGCTGTTCGTTGCACCGGCCCGCGCGAATTGGCGCTCGGCCTTGCGCTGGGCCCTGTTTCCGGCAGCCTATCTATTGTTCGCTTTATTGCGAGGCGCGGTCGATGGTTTCTATGCCTATCCCTTTATCGACGCCGGACAGCTTGGATATGGACAGGTTTTTCTCAATGCCATCGGCGTGCTGGCGATGTTTCTATTTATCGCTGCGGTTTTGATATGGCTGGACAAACGCAAGCGTTGAATTTCATCTGTTCTTGCCTGTTCATTTCTGCCAAATTATTTATTCATTAAGCCAACCCGTAACACATTGTAAAAGCGAGGCACCTAAATAATATTTGTTTTATAGTTGTGCTTCCCCTTTCCAGTTCTCCCCCTAGAACTGGATTTTAGCCCGCGATCCGCAAGGTTCGCGGGTTTTTTATTTCCCGTAATCGATATCGACGCCGCGCGTTTTTTCTTCAACATATCGATGGCAATTTACAAATATTTGAATTTCTACTGATCGTCAGAAGATATGGTTATTTTGTATATCTGGTATCCAATAAATAAACTATCGGATATATCTCCTTCTCTATATAGTTACACCTGTCTCCTCCAATCTTCTTCAAGAAATTGGATTCAGCCCGCTCCGAAAGGTTAGCGGGCTTTTTTTTGTCGTTTTTTGAGAAAAATTTAATTAAATCTTAATAAAAGTCTCAAAATGCTGCATTGCGGAATGACTTCCTTGTTTTATTGGCACACAATCGATCTCAAATAATCCTGTTCCTAGAGGGGATAAGTAGGAGACGCGAAACCCGCAAAGCGCATGCTTTGCGGGTTTTTTTATTGCCTGCTGAGAACTTGCAGCAAACATGGCGAAATACAACGAAAAAGCAGCGGCCGCACGAATGCGCCGCTGCTTTTTTCATTGCCCGCGTAAGGGAAGGGAAACGTGCAACGTCTTAGCGGAACAGCAGGACCAAGACGATGATGAGGATAATGGTGCCGATGCCGATATACATAGTGAGTCCTTTTCTTGTTAAGGGGAGGGTTTGAACAAACTATAGACTTGCTCAACAGGATGGACAGTAGGACTACTGCCGATATTTTTGTAGGAGCGTCCTACAAAATCTATCTATGCGGCAAGCACCTACAAGGAAATGCGGAGCAGCGGAAGCGGGTCGCAAGGCATAATCATTGCATCGCGGCCAATACAAATAATGTGCTTGTGCAATTCGGCTGCGGAGATTTCAATGAGGCTTGGCATGTCGGCGACACAGCAATGGACGGTAGAACGCTACAAGAGTTTTGAATTCTGGCTGAGCGATCCGCACAGGGTGGGGCAGCAGCCGTTCAAAAGAAAATGGCGGTGCGAGTTGCGCATTATCAGTTTGAACGCCGAGGCGCGGGAACACGACATTGTCGTCAAGACGATTTACCCATTCAGCGCCGGCGATACGCCGGAAGGAATCTACGCGTCCGCTTTCGTGGAATCGTTGCGAATCTGCGATCAGATACTCGACCGCCCCAAGACGGTATAAACTGTCTTGGCCGTTCGTCGACCTTCATTTTCCATTCAGCATTCAAGGGCATGCCGTCATGCGTGAAATCGTCATCAACGATAACTACACACGTCGCGTCGGCGGCGAACAGTTTTCCTATCGGGTCAGTTATATCCCCGGCGGCACGGTCGAATGGTCGGCGCGCGTGTTCGAAAACGGCGACCTGAAAGGCGAACCCAGCGGCACCATTGTCGATAACGTTCTCAAGGACGAGGCGCTGCGGCAATACATCATCGGCTATCTGGAAGGCATCATCGAGCGTGGTATCGGCATTGCCGAATAAGAGCTTGTCGCAAAATCAAGATGGCCAGGCGCGCCGGCGCAGACAGGGCGATTGCACGGCAAGGAGAAGCAACAACGCCAGGTTGATTTTGCAACTCCCTCTAAGTATCGACTCCTGGAGCATGCAATGAATAAATTCATTTCCCCCGAGCGCGTCAATATTTTCAGCGTCTTCGCCAGACGCTTGCCGGACGGCACCTATTCGGGCCACGTTTCCCACAAGATCGAGGGCGCACCGCCCGACCGTGAAAAAATCTACGACGTCTGCATCAGCGGCACCGAAAGGGAAGCGCTGGAAGAGGCGCACGCCTACGCTTCGCGTTATATCTCGGAACACAATTACGACGCCTGAATGATGACGCCCGGCGCTTGGGCCGGCGCTTGTCAGATCTATCCCTTTTTCTTACAAGGGAATCCGCACTTGTCCTATTAGTGCCGCGTCTGTCCCCGCCTATGATTAATCGCGCCCGAACCGGGGCGCAATGCGTTAATCGACAAATACCTACTCAGCGGGGACATTATGAATTTCATCATCTGGATCATCATCGGCGGCATCATCGGTTGGCTTGCCAGTCTGGTCATGCGCACGGACGCCCAACAGGGCCTGTTCCTCAACATCATCGTCGGCATTGTCGGCGCGCTGCTTGGCGGTTGGCTGATTTCGCCATTGGTCGGCGCCGGCACCATCAATCAGAATGATTTCAGCCTGGCGTCGTTGATCGTGTCTTTCGTCGGCGCGCTGATTCTGTTGGCGATTGTGAATCTGTTCCGCCGCGGCAGGGCGCGATAAGCCCCTCTACAAGCATTTGCAGCAGATAAAGCCGGGCGCGTTTCCTGCATTGGCAGGCGCCCGGTTCGCAATCGAAGCATTCCTTTCGTTTCACCAATCTTTTTTCCCGATGCGTCGCTTCCTCGAAGGAATCGCGCAAACGAATCCTGTTTTCTCAAGAGGTATCCGATGGTTTCCCGCACCCCCGTCACCAAAGCCCCCAATGCCAAGGCCCCGGACGGCCTCGGTTCCGTCCTGAGCACCGTGTCCGGCCCATCCACCGGTTTGCCGCCGAGCCAGCCCAAGAAGGGCGGTCCCGCGCCCAGCGATCTGCTGCAAAAAATCGTGTCGTCGTCGGCCTTGTCGACGCAGATGCGGTTCAATGCGAACAAGGCCGGCGAGTACGGCGAGGCCGCGCGCGCCCCGCAGGCGGGCGAGGTCGCGACGCCGGACTCGCCATTGGCCGGCGCCGGCACGATCACCGAAAAAATGGCCTCCGCCAAGGTTGGCGACGGCGTTGCGCCATCGGGCGAAAACCGCACCGTCGGGCCGCTCGATCGCGTGCGCGTCGATTCCGGCGACCAGATGCTGACCACCAATCAAGGCGTGGCGATCGCCGATAACCAGAACTCGCTGAAGATCGGCCTGCGCGGCCCGACGGCGCTGGAAGACTTTATCCTGCGCGAAAAAATCACGCATTTCGATCATGAACGGATTCCCGAGCGCGTGGTGCATGCCCGTGGTTCGGCCGCGCACGGCTATTTCGAGTGCTACAAGGACTTGAGCGAGTTGACCAAGGCGGCGCCGTTTGCCGAGGCCGGCAAGCGCACCCCGGTGTTCGTCCGCTTTTCCACCGTGGCCGGCGAACGCGGTTCGGCCGATACCGTGCGCGATGTGCGCGGCTTCGCAGTCAAGTTCTATACGGATGCCGGCAACTGGGATCTGGTCGGCAATAACATCCCCATCTTCTTCATCCAGGACGCCATGAAATTCCCGGACCTGGTGCATGCGCTGAAACCGGAGCCGCATTTCGCCATGCCGCAAGCGTCCAGCGCGCACGATACCTTCTGGGATTTCGTTTCGCTGATGCCGGAATCGACGCACATGCTGCTCTGGCAGATGTCCGATCGCGCCATCCCGCGCAGCTACCGCATGATGCAGGGCTTCGGCGTGCACACCTTCCGCCTGGTCAACGCGCAAGGCGAATCGGTATTCTGCAAATTCCACTGGACGCCGCTGGCCGGCACGCATTCGCTGGCCTGGGACGAAGCGGTCAAGATCTCCGGCGCCGATGCCGATTTCCATCGGCGCGACTTGTGGGAAGCGATTGAAGGCGGCGCCTTTCCGGAATGGGAATTGGGCCTGCAGGTATTCAGCGAGGAACAAGCCGAACAATTCGGCTTCGATATCCTGGACCCGACCAAGCTGGTGCCGGAAGAAATGGTGCCGGTGGTGGCGGTCGGCAAGATGGTGCTGGACCGCAATCCGGACAACTTCTTTGCCGAGACCGAACAGGTCGCATTCTGCACGGCGCACATCGTGCCCGGCATCGATTTCACCAACGATCCCTTGTTGCAGGGCCGTATCCATTCCTATGTGGATACCCAGATTTCACGCCTGGGCGGGCCGAACTTCCATGAGATTCCGATCAATACCCCGGTCAATAAAATCCACAACAACCAGCGCGACGGCATGCATCGCCAGGCCATCAATCGCGGCCGGGTTTCCTACGAACCGAATTCGCTGGGCGGCGGCTGTCCGTTCCAGGCGGGCATGACCAACGGCTTCACCAGTTTTCCGGAGCATATCGCCGAAGACAAGGTGCGCGGCAAGGCCGAACTGTTCGCGGATCATTATTCGCAGGCGAAACTGTTCTGGATCAGCCAGACGCCGCTTGAGCAGCAGCACATCATCAATGCCTTCCGCTTCGAATTGAGCCGGGTCCAGACCCAGGCCATCCGGGAGCGCGTGGTGTCGCTGCTGGTCAATGTCGATGCGACGCTGGCCGCGGGCGTGGCGGGCGGCCTCGGCTTTCCGGTACCGCCGGCCGCGCCGCTGGCAGGCAAACTGGAGCCGCCGCAATTCCCGCCGTCGCCGGCATTGTCCCTGTTCGGCCATCCCGGCGACGGTTCCATCAAGGCCCGTCGCATCGCCATCCTGGCAGCCGATGGCGTCGATATCGCCTCCGCGCGCCGTATGTATGCAGCGCTGCTGGCGGACGGCGCGGTGCCGCGCTTCGTCGGCCTGCAACTGGGGCAGGTCAGCGGCGGCAATGGCGGCAATGGTGAGGAGGCGCTGAATATCGACGTCTCGCTGGAAGCCTTGCCATCCGTGCTGTACGACGCCGTCATCGTGCCGGACGGGCAAGCGGCGATCGACAGCTGGGGAGCGGTGGGGCCGGCGCTGGAATTCCTGCGCGATCAATATCGCCATTGCAAACCGATGCTGGCCGTCGGCGCCGCCAAGGCGCTGTTCGACAAGGCGGGCCTGGGGACTGTATTGCCGGATGGCAGTCCCGACAACGGCATGATCGTGGTCGGCGCCGGCGATTCGGGCAACGGCCTGAGCCGCTTCCAGAAAGCCTTGAGCGCGCACCGCGTCTTTGCCCGCGAGACCACGCCGCCCAAGGTCTGAGGCAGCCGGCGGCTTTCGGCGGCATCCGGCAAACACCCGCGACCGACAGGCCCGCGGGTGTTTTTTTATGCTTTGTTTATGCTTTATCCGGCAGTTTCCTATTCGATGGCCGGCTGATGGATAATGGCGCTCCAGACCAATCTTGCACGGAATCAACGATGAGCGACTTTAACGACGCCGATACCAAAAATACGCCGTTCCAGGACACCGTCAACGACTTGCCCGGCGTGATCGTCGGCAATGCATTCGTGGCCGCGCAGGGCGCGCAGGTCTTGTCCTGGCGCGACGGCGACGGCCGTGAAAGGCTGTATCTGTCGCCGCTGACCGGCGGCTTGAAAAGCGGCGACGACGACAGCGACCTGAAAGCGAAGGCCATTCGAGGCGGGTCGCCGATCAGTTTCCCGCAATTCTCCGGGCGCGGCGCATTGCCGAAGCACGGCTTTATCAGGAACATGCGCTGGCATTCGGTGCCGCTCGGTTCGGCGCCGGCTGCCGCGACCGGCGCGGCCGATGGCGCGTTGGCACTGGCCTGCAGCGATAGCGCCGCCACCCGGGCTCTATGGCCGCATGCCTTCGCCGCTCGCGTGGACGTGCAAACCGCTGCGGATCGCCTGCACATCGCATTGACGGTCGTCAATAGCGGCGACGCGCCTTGCGAATTCACTGTTGCCCTGCATACCTATCTGCGGGTCGGCGATATCCGCAACGTGCGGCTGCAAGGCTTGCAGGGCGTGACCTACCAGGATGCCACCGCGGACAACATCCTGGTGGTGCAGGCCGAGCCAGAACTGAGCGTGTCGCAGGAGACGGATCGCGTCTACCTGTCGCCGCCGAAGCAATTGACGCTGCACGAACTCGACGCGGCGCCGCTGCTGATCGAGCAGCATGGATTCGAAGACAGCGTGATCTGGAATCCGGGGCCGGTCAACGCCGCCGCACTGGGCGACTTCCCGGATGACGGCTGGCTGCACATGCTGTGCGTCGAAGCCGCCTGCGTCAATATCCCGGTGCGCCTGGCGCCCGGCCAGAGCTGGACCGGTTCGCAGACGCTGACCGCTGTCCGATAGCATTCACGGTTTCAGAATTCCCAAAGCCGTATATCCACCAGTCATAGATAAAAACATGCCAAAGAATAAACATCCTACGCCCAGAAAATCCGCCCCGTCGCCGGAAGAAAAAGAAGATGCCTTGATCCGGCGCATAGGCGATTTGGCGCTGGCGCTGGCCGAGCAGGAAGAGATGCCGGAAGACATGCAGGTCGCGGAAGGCGACGACCAGGCCGAATTGCTCAAGATCGTCCGCAAATGCCTGCACCGCAAGGAAGACGATGTCCTGTATGAAGCGCTGGAACGCAGCAAGGACCTGGACCTCGGCGCCTGGCGCCTGTTGAAGGACACGATCGCCGAAGCTTCCGAAGTCGCCGTGATCCGGCGCGAGCAGGGCGGCGATGTTGAGATCAACGCCTTCATCATTCCGGTATTCGCGCGCACCGACGGCGGCCTGCATGCGGATCAGTGCTTCACCGACCAGGATGCCTTCGAGGAACTCGGCAAGAGCATGCAGCAAGCCGGGCTGGAAAGCCCCGACGCCCAGGTGGTGCTGATCAATCACGCGTATCACCTGGACGAAATCGACAGCATTACCTACTCGCACCTGAGCGACATGATCCGCGATGCCTATGCCTCGATGACCGATAAAAAGGCGGTCGCGGCGCCGGCCATCGACCGCAGCTTCGGCGGCTGGCCGGACAATCTGTTCCAGCCCGGCGACCAGGCAATCGAATTGCGTTTCCTGCTGGGATTTGCATTGAAGCGGGTGGACGATGCGTTCTACCGGGTGCCTGAGGACGAGGCCGGCATGGACGCCTATTTCGATCGGCGCACCGAACGTTTCCGGCAATGGACGGCAACGGCCGCGCCGCTGTTGCAGCGCCTGCTTGTCACCGACGGCGCCGCGATCGACATCAATTTCCTGTACCAGGATCTGTTCCACGGCGGCAAGGAGCGCGGCATCGGCGAATATTTCATGCTGCAGATGATGTCGGCATTGAACCAGGGCCTGGCCGACACCGGCATCGCGCCGGAAGCCACGCATGCGGTGATCGGGCCGGTGACGTTCAATAACGATATTTTCCTGCGCGTGAATCTATATCGCGAAAGCGACGATGCGCTGGTGGTCACCGCCGAGAAGCCGTTCAGCGCCGGCATCGGCAGCGACCAGGATCTGCAGAATGAAATCGACGACGTCTACGATGCGCTGGGGACCATCGGCGTGACGTCGCTGTCGATTGCCGGCGGCTTCGATGAAAGAGGCCATGCGTCGGAGACGCGGCCTTATTGAATCGGCGTATGAGCCTTATTTCCTGGCTTCGATATCCGGCAGCAAGACCGTCAGCATGCCCAGCAGCGGCAGGAACGACGTGAGCTTGTAGACATAGGCGATGCCGGCGATATCGGCGATATGCCCCATGCCGGCGGCGCCCAGGCCGCTGACGCCGAACATCAGGCCGAAGAAGATGCCGGCGATCATGCCGACGTTGCCCGGCACCAGTTCCTGCGCATACACCACGATCGCCGAGAACGCCGAGGCCAGCACAAAGCCGATCACCACCGTCAGTACGCCGGTCCAGAACAGATCGACATACGGCATCATCAGCGTGAACGGCGCCACGCCGAGGATGGAGATCCAGATCACGCGCTTGCGGCCGATGCGGTCGCCGATCGGGCCGCCGAAGAAGGTGCCGGCGGTCACGGCGGCCAGGAACAGGAACAGATACATCTGCGCGGTCGATACCTGCAGGCCGAATTTATCGATCAGGTAGAAGGTGTAATAACTGGTCAGGCTGGACATGTAGATGAACTTGGAAAACACCAGCGTCGCCAGCACCGCCAGCGCGCCGATCACGCGGGCGCGCGACAGCTGCGGTCCGTGGTGATGGCCGGTTTTCAGCTTGAACAGCGCCAGGTGCCCCGCATACCAGCGGCTGACCGTGTACAGCACGCAGATCGCCAGCAGCGCGAACAGCATGAACCAGCCGATATGGCTGCGGCCGTGGCCGATGATGATCAGCGCCGCCATCAATGGACCGAGCGCGCTGCCGGCGTTGCCGCCGACCTGGAACATCGCCTGCGCCAGGCCGTAACGCCCGCCGGACGCCATGCGCGCCACGCGCGACGCTTCGGGATGGAAGGTCGAGGAGCCGACGCCGATCAGGCCGGCCGACAGCAGCAGCATCGGAAAACTGTGCACGATCGCCAGCATGCCGATGCCGAGCAGCGTGAAGCACATGCCTATCGGCAGCAGGTAGGGTTTCGGACGACGGTCGGTATACAGCCCGATCCACGGCTGCAGCAGCGAGGCCGTGCACTGGAACGTCAGCGTGATCAGGCCGATCTGCGTGAAGCTCAGCCCGAATTCGGTTTTCAGCATCGGATAGATCGACGGCAGCACGGACTGGATCAGATCGTTCAGCAAGTGCACGAAGGCAACGGCGCCGAGCATGCGCAGCACGATCTCCTGCCCATGTCCGAGATGTTGGGCGGCAGGCGCGGCGGCGGCTGAGGTGGCGGGGGAAGCTGCGGGGGAGGTTGCGGTGGAAGACATGTTGAATATGATCAAACGATAATTTACCGGCCACCAGTGTAATATTGTTCTTTCAAACGTATGTGCCAATAATCGTCGATTATGTGACAAAGATGACTGACAAACTTATCCGCAGCAGGAGTGCGATCGACCTCCAGCACGTTCCGCGCATCGTCACCGCGCTGGCGAAAGAGGAAGCGCATGGCGTGACCATCGCGCCGCACTCGCATGCGCGCGCCCAGTTTCTATACGCCAGCGAAGGGGTGATGCAGGTCAGCAGCGAGGCCGGCGTCTGGCTGATTCCGCCCCAGCGCGGCCTGCTGATCCCGCCCGGCGTGGAGCACGAACTGAGCATGCTGGGCAAGGTCAGCATGCGCACGCTCTATATCGATGCCGGTGCGGCGCAAGGGTTCGGTCCCGGCTGCCGCGTGATCGAAGTCAGCCGTCTGCTGCGCGAACTGATCCTGGCGCTGGTGGCGGAGCCGGTCGAATATCCGTTGCCGGGCCGCGGCGAACATCTGGCGGCATTGATCCTGTCCGAAATCGCAGCCGCCGCGACCGTGCCGATCGCCATTCCATGGCCGCGCGACCGGCGCCTGATCGGCGTTTGCCGCGCCATCATGCGCCAGCCCGGCGCGCAGCGCACTATCGAAGAATGGGCCGGCGATGCCGGCGCCAGCGGCCGCACGCTAATGCGGCTGTTCCCGAAGGAAACCGGCTTGCGCTATCGCCAATGGGTGCAGCAGGTGCATCTGGCCGACGCCTTCTGCCGCCTGGCGCGCGGCGAGAGCATCGGCGAAATTGCGCGCGCGCTGGGCTATGCCAGTCCGAGCGCCTTCACCACCATGTTCCGCCGCATTCTCGGCAAGACGCCGCAGCACTATTTGACGGAATGGCGCCAGCGCGCCGATTGATTCAAGCCGTCGCCGGATGCAGCACGCAGGCGTGATCCGTGGTGCCCTGTTCGATCTGGAGGGTGCTGTGATGAATGGAAAATTGCGCCTTCAATTCCTGCATGACCTTGTCCATGAAGGCATCGCCCGGATAGCCGTCCGGCATCACCAGGTGCACGGTCAGCGCGCATTCGGTGGTGCTCATGCCCCAGATGTGAAGATCGTGGATATCGCTCACGCCCGGCAGGCGGCGCAGGTAGACGCCGATCGCTTCGCTTTCGATATGGGCCGGCACTGCGTTCAGCGCCAGTTGCACCGATTCGCGCAGCAGGCCCCAGGTGCCGATCACGATCACGCCGACAATCACGATGCTGATCACGGGATCGAGCCAATACCAGCCCGTCAACAGCATCGCCACGCCGGCCACCACCACCCCCAGCGAAACCGCCGCATCCGCCATCAGGTGCAGGTATGCGCCGCGGATATTCAGATCGCCCTTGCTGCCCTTGACGAACAGCCAGGCCGAAATGCCGTTGACGGCAATGCCGGCCAAGGCCACCAGCGTAACGGTCATGCCGGCCACCGGCGGCGGCGCCATGAAGCGATGAATCGATTCCCAGGCGATCGCGCCCGAGGCCAGCAACAGCAGCATGGCATTGCCCAGCGCGGCCAGGATCGAGGTGCTGCGCAAGCCGTAGGTATAGCGGGCGCTAGGCGCGCGCTTGGCCAGCACGGCGGCGCCCCAGGCCAGCAGCAGCCCCAGCACATCGGACAGATTGTGGCCGGCGTCGGCCATCAGCGCGGTCGAATTGGCCAGGTAGCCGTAGGCGAATTCAATGGCGACAAATATCGTGTTGAGCGTGACCGCGACCGTGAAGGCGGTGTTGTGATCGGCCGGCATGCCGTGATGATGGCCGCCGTGGCCGTGCGAATGACCGTGGCCATGTGCATGGTCGTGCCCCTTGGGTGCGGCATGGTTGTGGCGCGGATGGTCGTGGCTGTGATCGTGGCCGGCATGGTCCGCGTGCGCGGCGTGCTCCGGATGGTCGTGGCGGTCTGTCATTGAAATGTAATTTTCCGTAAAGTTTCGGTAAGTGTAGCCGAATCACTCCGAAGTGACAGGATTCCAGAATGCCTGCGATACATACGGCTTGGCGCTGAGGTGGGCGATGATGCGATCGAGGTCCTCGGCGTCGACCGACGTCGACATCAGCGTGACCTTGATCTCGACATCCTCGTCGCCGAAGGCCTCGACCTCGATATCGCCGATCGGATATTTGGCGACATCGAGCAATTGCTCCATCGACGTCAGCGCATGTTTCTGTTCTTCCATCGAGGTAATGATGCACATCTGATAAGTCATTTCGCTCGACATTTCGTCGATCGGCATCCGGCTGAGGATATTGGCGACCGGCCGCAGCAGCGTGTTGGCGCTCAGCACGAATATTGCCGCCAGCAAGGCTTCCGCGCCTAGTCCCGCCCCGGCGCAGGCGCCGACCGCGGCCGAACCCCACAGGGTGGCGGCGGTGTTGAGACCCTGGATATTCATGCCGTCCTTCATGATCGCGCCCGCGCCCAGGAAACCGACCCCGGAAACCACATAGGCGATCACTTGCGTCGTGCCGGCATTGCCGTTGATGCGGCCCGCCAGGTCGACGAATACGGTCGCGGCGACGGCCACCAGGGCATTGGTGCGCAGGCCCGCGGTGCGCTGCCGGTACTGGCGTTCGAAACCGATGATGCTGCCGAGCACGAAGGCGGTGAAGACGCTGATCAGCGTATTGGCGAGCGCCAGCAGATTGAAATTGTCGATGAACCGCATGCTGGCTCCTTGGGTGGCTTGCTCAAGCGGGAAGGCCGCGGCGCACAGCATAGCGTAAATACGCCGGATTTTGGCCTTTGCGCGAGCGGCGATTCCAAGAGGCTGTTGCAAAATCAGTCGGCGTTGCTGTTTCTCCTGGCCGTGCAGTCGCACTGACTGCGTCGGGCGCCTGGCCATCTTGATTTTGCAACAAGTCTTAAGTCTTGCCCGCTTTTTGTTTTTCCCACAATTTCATGGCGGCGCGATAGCGATCCATCGCGTCGTCATAGGTATCGAACACGCAGGGATAGCAACCGCGATTGCAGCAATCGTCGAGATCGGGCTGCACCGGTTTCACCGGCTGTTCCATGGGGGGTTTGTTATTTTGAGGCATAGGAGTATTGACAGTGGCGGCATTATCGAGGCCTTGCCGATGCCGATGGCACGTCAATAAGGACGCCATTTCGACGGCATCGAACGAACGCCAGTTTAACGCGGGTTTAACAATTTCTGACAGGTATTGTTAATACGATTACATACTTTCTGACGCATAATTCGTGTTTATAAAATTATAAGGCGAAGTGCACTTTTATCGCCTTGTCCTGTTTTCAACCTGTTGCAAGCGGAAGGATGCCGGATGGATTGGAGTCGTGAACTGGTGGCCAGCCTGGCCTGGCTGGCGCAAGCGTTTGTGATCAGCATCATTGGAATGACGGTCGGCATCTTGCTGATTGCGCGTTTTACCGTGTGGGGACGGCAGTTTCGTCGGCTTACTTGGGAATATTTTTCTCCGCGGCGCAGCAAAAAACCTTTGCTGTGGCTGAGCCTGATCGTCTTGCTGACGCTGTTCGCGGTGCGCATGGATGTGCTGTTTTCGTTCTGGTACAACGGTTTCTACAGCGCGTTGCAACAACTCGATATGGGAACGTTCTGGTTCATGCTGGGCGTATTCGCGGTACTCGCCGCGATTCATGTCGGGCGCGCGCTGCTTGCCTTCTGGCTGAACCAGTCGCTGCTGATCCGCTGGCGCGCCTGGATGACCGATGCCATGATGGACCGCTGGCTCGGCCGGCAAGTGTATTACCGCAGCAGCTATGTCGACGAAGTGACCGATAACCCGGACCAGCGGATCCAGCAGGATATCCAGAGTTTCGTCACCACGTCATTGTCGCTGCTGATGGGACTGCTCAGCGCAGTGGTGTCGCTGATCGCCTTCAGCATCATCCTCTGGGGCCTGTCCGGCCCGATGACGATAGCCGGCATGGCGCTTTCGCACGGGATGGTGTTCGTGGTGTATGTGTATGTGCTGATCGCCACGGCGTTCGCCGTCAAGCTGGGCCATCCCTTGATCCGGCTGAGTTTCCTGGCCGAAAAATTCAATGCGAATTTCCGTTATGCATTGATCCGGTTGCGCGAATACAGCGAAAGCATTGCGTTTTTCAACGGCGAGGCGGTTGAGCGCGACGGCCTGGGCCGGCGTTTCGCGCAAGTCATCGGCAATTCCTGGGCGATCATGTACCGGACGCTGAAGTTCAGCGGTTTCAACCTGGTCATCTCGCAGGCCAGCGTGGTGTTTCCGTTCATCGTGCAGGCGCCGCGCCTGTTCAGCAAGCAGATTACGCTGGGCGACGTGATGCAGACCTCGCAGGCTTTCGGCCAGGTGGAAGGCGCGCTGTCGTTCTTCCGCAGTTCCTATGACGATTTTGCCGGCTATCGGGCGGTGCTGCTGCGGCTGAACGGTTTCCTGGACCTGATCGAAACGACCGAAGCGCTGCCGGGACCGCAAATCGCCCATCAGCCGCGAGACTTCGGCGTGCGTGCGCTCGACGTGACGGTACCGTCCGGCGAAGTGCTGCTGAAGGACTTGAACCTGCAATTGGCGCCGGGCAGTTCGTTGCTGGTGCGCGGCCGTTCCGGTGTCGGCAAGACCACGCTGCTGCGCGCCGTCGCCGGCCTGTGGCCGTTCGTCAAGGGCACGGTGGTGCGTCCCGAGGGCGGACGCGCCATTTTCCTGCCGCAGGAACCGTATCTGCCGCTGGGCACCTTGCGTGCCGCGCTGTATTACCCGGCAGCGCCGCTGGACGGCGAGGAAGCGGCGCGGGTGCTGGAAGACTGCCTGCTGGCCAAACTGATTCCGCGCCTGGACGACGAAGACGACTGGAGCCGCATCCTGTCGCCGGGCGAGCAGCAGCGGCTGGCGATCGGCCGCGTGCTCCTGGCGCAGCCGCAGATGGTGTTCCTGGACGAGGCCAGTTCGGCCATGGACGAATCGCTGGAGCATGCGATGTATACCCTGGTGCGGACGCGCCTGCCGGAAGTGATCATGATCAGCGTCGGACATCGCAGCAGCTTGCTGGCGTTTCATTCAGAAGAGCTGGAATTGCTGGGCGAAGGGAAGTGGAATTTGGCGCCGTTATGAGCGATGCGAACCCGGTTCGCATCCAATTGAAGCCGCTTCAATCGAAATAACGCCGCGCCATCTCATAGCGTTCCGCGTAATAGCGATTATCCAGCCGGTCGATGCGCACATGGCCATTGGTCGAAGGCGCATGCACGAAGCGGTTGTCGCCAATATAAATGGCGACGTGCGAAAACGGCTTGTGTTCCGTATTGAAAAAAACCAGGTCGCCGGGGCGCAGTGTACTGGGATCGATTTCGCGGCCGCGCTTGGCGATATCGGCAGCGCTGCCAAGCACCTTGATGCCGGCGGCTTCGCGATAGATGTAGCTGACCATGCCGCTGCAATCAAGGCCGGCCTGCGGATTCTTGCCGCCGAAACGGTAGCCGGTGCCGATCAGGTCGAGCGCATAGATGGCAACTTCGTCGCCGGTCTGGCTGATCGGTTGCGGCAGCGGCGGCGTGGAAAAGTTCGCCGCCGCACGATGCGCGGGAAGGCTGCCGCATGCCGTCAACAACAATGCCATGCTTATCGAAGCCAGCAGCGCAAGACAGGCGGCAGGCCGCGACTGCCCCAAGGGCGAGCGTGTGCGGTCTGCCGGGCCGGTTTGCATTTCGGATTCGGCTAGGCCGTCTTCTTGAGTTCGGCGATGATCTCGGACAGTCCCGAGATCATCTGGTCGATCTCATCCTTGCTGACGTTCAAGGCCGGCATGAAACGCAGCAGGTTCGGCCGCGGCGAATTGAGCAGCAGGCCGATCGGATTGCGTTCGCGTGCGATATCGACGATCTTGGGACCGATGTCGCTGCCGAGCTTCAAGGCGCGCAACAGGCCTTCGCCGCGTTCGCCTTCGAGGCCATGCTTGGCGCACAGCTTGAGCAGTTCGGCGCTCAGGTAGGCGCCTTTCTCCTTGACCGAGTCCAGGAAGCCCGGCTTCAGCAATTCGCGCATGACCGCCGTGCCGACCGCCGTCATCAGCGGATTGCCGTTATATGTACCGCCCTGATCGCCGGCTTCGAAGCAGGCGATTTCCTCGCGCGCCAGCAAGGCCGCCAGCGGCACGCCGCCTCCGATGCCCTTGCCCAGCGTCATGATGTCCGGCTCGATGCCCGCCAACTCATAGGCGAACATTGCGCCGGTGCGGCCGAAGCCGGTCTGGACTTCGTCGACGATCAGCAGCAGGCCCTGTTCCCTGGTCAGCTTGCGCAGCGCCTGCATGAATTCGCGCGTGGCCGGCAGCACGCCGCCTTCGCCCTGAATCGGCTCCAGCATGACGGCAACGGTGCGGCTGTTGATCAGCGCCTCGACGCTGCGCAGGTCGTTCAGCTCGGCCTTCGGGAAGCCCGGCACCTGCGGCGCGAACAGGGTGTCCCAGCCCGGCTTGCCGCTGGCCGACATGGTGGCCAGCGTACGGCCGTGGAAGCTGTGGTTGAAGGTAATGATTTCGCTGCGGTTCTCGTTGGCGCCGTTCGGATGCTTCTTGCCCCATTTGCGCGCCAGCTTGATCGCGCCTTCGTTGGCTTCCGCGCCGCTGTTGGCGAAGAAGACCCGGTCGAAGCAGGAGTGTTCGACAAGCAGGTTGGCCAGTTCGGCCGACGGCTGGTTGAAGAACGCCGGCGAAGGATTCAGGATTTTCCTGGACTGCGCTACCAGCGCGTCGGTGATGCATTGCGGCGAATGGCCCAGCGCATTGACCGCCCAACCCTGCAGGAAATCCAGATAGCGCTTGCCGTTGTTGTCGGTCATGAACATGCCGCTGCCTTCGGTGAATACCAGGGGCGGCCGGTTGGTGATGTACATCAGCTTGTCGGTATCGAACTGCTTGAATTCCATTGAGACTCCTGCGCAGGAAAATTAAATGAATGACTTTATATGAATGACTGCCATGGTAACGGCATATGGGTATTACTGTAACCCGTTCCGATGACGAAATCATGACCGGAAAGCACCTGGATGCTGCTTGGAAACGGCTTAAAACGGTTTGGAATTCGTTGCAGTGAATCCGTCGGCGTCCTAACCCATGGGGTCCTATCCCAGCAAATCGGCCGCCGACGTAAACGCATCCGCAAAAAACTCGGTTTCCGGCAAGTTGCACTGCGCCACGAAATCGCGCTGGGCCGACTCCACCACGATCGGCGCGCCGCAGGCGTAAACCTGATGGCCGGACAGGTCGGGATGGTCGTCCACCACGGCGCGGTGCACGAAGCCGGTGCGGCCCTGCCAGTCGTCTTCCGCGGTGGCGTTCGACACCACCGGCACGTAGCGGAAGTTCGGCAGCGTCGCGGCCCATTCGCGGCACAGCGCATCCATGTACAGGTCGCCCGGACGGCGGCCGCCCCAGTATAAGGTCATTTTGCGGTCGGACTTGTTGTGCGCAGCCTGCTCGACCAGCGCCTTCAATGGCGCGTAACCGGTGCCCGAGGCCAGCAGGATCATCGGCTTGGCCGAGTCCTCGCGCAGGAAGAAAGTGCCCATCGGCCCTTCCAGGCGCAGGATGTCGCGCTCCTTGGCGGTAGTGAACACGGCGTCGGTGAACAGGCCGCCCGGCATGTGCCGGATATGCAGCGTCATCAGTTCGTCCTTGAACGGCGCGTTGGCCAGGCTGTAGCTGCGGCGCTGGCCGTCGCGCAGCATGAATTCGATATATTGGCCGGCCCGGTATTGCAGGCGGTCGGAGGCGGGCAGTTGCAGCGACATCACGATGACGTCGTCGGCCACTTTTTCCAGGCTGGCGATGCGCGCCGGCATCTTGCGGATCGGGAAATCGCCGACGCCGGCCACTTCGCGCGCCTCGATGACGACATCCGAATGCGGCCTGGCCACGCAGAACAGCGACCAGCCGCGCGCTTCGTCGGCCGCGCTGAGCGCCTTGTCCTGGTGCGCGCCATGGGTGACGCCGCCTTCCAGCAGCTTGCCCTTGCAGGAACTGCAGGCGCCGTTCTTGCAGCCGTAGGGCAGGCCGACGCCGGCCCGAATCGCCGCATTGAGGATGGTTTCGTCCGCATCGCATTCAAATTGATGGCCGCTCGGTTGGACAGTGACTTGGAAACTCATACAATCCCGGTAATGAAAAATCTATCCATCTCTAAAAAAATCGGCTTGCCGCGTTTGTTGATTATCGGATGCGGCGACGTCGGCATGCGGCTGCTGCCGCTGGTGCGCGATCGTTTCCGGGTGTTCGCCGTGACCAGCAGCGCCGAACGCTGCGCAGAACTGCGCGCCGCCGGCGCGGTGCCGATCGTGGCCGACCTGGACCGGCCGGCCAGCCTGGCGCGCCTGGCGCGGCTGGCCCGCTTCGTGGTGCACCTGGCGCCGCCGCAATCCGAGGGCCAGCGCGACCGCCGCAGCCGTAATCTGGCCGCTATTTTACCCGACCGTGCGACGTTGGTTTATATCAGCACCACCGGCGTCTACGGCGACTGCGGCGGGGCCATGATCGACGAAACCCGGGCGGTCGCGCCGCGCAACGCACGGGCCATGCGGCGGGTCGATGCGGAGCAGGCCCTGCGGGCCTGGGCGCGGCGCGCCAGGGGACGCCTGGCGATCCTGCGCGCGCCCGGCATCTACGCGGCCGAGCGCCTGCCCTTGGAACGCCTGCGCAGCGGCACGCCGGCGCTGGCGGCGGCCGAGGATGTGTTTACCAATCATATCCATGCCGACGACCTGGCGCGGCTGGCGGCGCTGGCGCTGTTCAGGGCGCGGCCGTCGCGGGTGTATAACGCGGTCGACGATACCGACATCGCCATGGGCGATTATTTCGATGCGGTGGCCGACGCATTCGACCTGCCGCGTCCGGCGCGGCTGCCGCGCGCCGAATTGCAGCGGCAGGTATCGCCCATGCTGTTGTCGTTCATGTCGGAATCGCGCCGCTTGTCGAACAGGCGCATCAAGGCGGAATTGGGCGTCAGGCTGGCCTGCCCCGATGTGCAGTCGCTGTTGCGTAGCTTGGCGGCGCAGCAGGCGGAAAAGCCGGTGCAACAGCCGGTGCAACAGCCGGCCTCTTCCCGGAAACCGGCGCCGCCGCCGCAGTTGGAACTGCCTCTGTAGTCTCGCTTGAAAGGCGTCGCTTGATTCCCCTGGAGGTACTCGATGGCGCCGCGCTGCGTTGTCCTGTCTGCGCCGCGCCGGCTTGCCCGCTGGGCGATGTCGGGGGCGCAACCGGTGGAATGGCGTGCGGCCGGCGCACCGCGATGTGCGCGGCGGCCGGCACGCCCGGCTGTGCCGATCTTCCGTCGTCATGCCTTGACACGGCCAATTCGATCTCGCGGGACAGCGCATCGTGCGCGTTGGCCGGCCGGCCGGCGCCACCGGCGTCGCTGGTGCTGCTGACGTTGTTGTTGCCGGCATCCCAGCCGGTTTGCATGCCCGGTTGAATCGTGATGCGCTGGTTCCCGCCCAGGACCATGTCGCGCAGCGCCCGTGTGTCGGGATCGTTGGCGGCCGGCGTGTCCGCGCTCCAGTCGCGGGCCGCCCGGGCCGCTGTGGCGACCGCCCGGAACAGCATGTCCAGGGGATCGCGCTCGTACGGCAAGGCGACTTCGTTCACCGTCAGGGGATCGCCGTTTCGGACCAGGTAGATTTGCACGCTGTCCTGGCCATTGGACAGATTGTGGCGAAAGCTCAAATGCGTGAGCGCCTGCGTATTTTCGTCGTTTTGCGTTTCGTCGATACTGCGCAAGCCGTGGATCAGCAACTGGCTGCCGAGATGCGCGCTCAATGCGTCGATACAGTCCAGCGGGGTGATGCGCGGCGTATCCGGGCGGTTGTTCCGGCTCCCTGCCGGCGGCATGGGATATGCTGGGGTACTGCTGATGGTTGGTAACATTACTGCTCTTCCTATTTCCTTTGGATGGTCGCAACGCTTGCCGGATTTTTTCGCCGCCGCAACAAAACATGACGAATTCGCCGCGGCGGTGTATCTTCCCAGCTCGTCGCTCCCATGAATCGATTATGCCTACTTCAAACACTCTTCCGGCGATCGCCGCCACGCACGACGCCGCACTGGCCGCCGCGCTCGCCGCCGCCATCGCCAACAAGACCAAGCCGCCGGGCAGCCTCGGCCTGCTGGAGACCATCGCGGCCCGCATCGGCCTGATCCAGGGCACGCTGGCGCCATGCCTTTCGGCTCCGGAAATCCTGGTGTTTGCGGCTGACCACGGCGTGGTGGCCGAGAACATATCCGCGTTTCCGCAAAGCGTAACCTGGCAGATGGTGCATAACTTCCTGGGGCAGGGCGCCGCGATCAATGTTTTTGCGCGCCAGAACGGATGCGCGTTGAAAGTCGTCGACGCCGGCGTCAATCACGATTTCGGGGCGCTGCCGGGTTTGCTGGATCGCAAGATCGGCCCCGGCACCGCCAATTTCGCGCGGCAGCCGGCGATGAGCGCCGAGCAGTGCCGGCTGGCGTTGGAACACGGCATGGCGCTGGCGGCGCAAGTCGAAGGCAATGTGATCGGCTTCGGCGAAATGGGCATTGGCAATACGACCTCGGCTGCCGCGTTGATGCATGCGCTGACCGGCATCGCCGCGGCCGATTGCGTCGGCGCCGGCACCGGCCTGGATGCCGCCGGCGTGGCGCACAAGGCCCGCGTAGTCGCGGACGCGGCCATGCTGCATGGCGTCGATGCGGCCGATCCGCTGGCGGTGCTGCGCACCTTCGGCGGATTCGAGATCGCCATGATGGCCGGCGCCATGCTGCAGGCCGCGGCCATGCGCAAGGTCTTGCTGATCGACGGCTTCATCGTCAGCAGCGCGCTGCTGGTGGCTGCGCGCTTGCGGCCGGCGATCCTGGATTACTGCATTTTTTCGCATTGTTCGGACGAGCATGGCCACCGCCGCTTGTTGCGGGAATTCGATGCCCAGCCTTTGCTGCAGCTCGATCTGCGCCTGGGCGAGGGCACCGGCGCCGCGCTGGCCTTGCCGTTGCTGCATGCGGCCGTCAATTTCCTGCGCGAGATGGCGACCTTCGACGGCGCCGGCGTCAGCGGCAGGAACGAGGCGACGGATGGCGTCGCTGCCTGAGCCCGGCGCGGCCGCCGGCATGCGCCAAAAGGCGCTGCACGAGTTGCGGCTGTTCTTCCTGGCGCTGCAATTCTTTACGCGGTTGCGGATTCCGCGCTGGGTGGGTTTCGACCCGTCCTGGCAGCGCCATGCCATCCGCTATTTCCCGGCCGTCGGCCTGTTGGTGGGTAGTCTTTGCAGCGCCGTGTACGCGCTGGCCATGCTGATCTGGCCGCCGTTGCCGGCGGTGCTGCTATCGGTCTGCGCCGGCATATGGCTCACCGGCGCCATGCATGAGGACGGCATGGCCGACACTTGCGACGGCCTGGGCGCGGGCGGCGCGGTGGAACGCATCCTGGCGATCATGCGCGATTCGCGCACCGGCGTTTTCGGCATGCTGGGCGCGGGCCTGACGCTGGCCTTGAAATGCGCGGCATTGGCTGCGCTGCCGCCGCACCAGGCTTGCGTGGCGCTGGTGCTGGCGCATCCCTTGTCGCGGCTGGCCTGTTTCCCGTTGATCCGCAAGTTGCAATACCTGCGCACGGAAGGCAAGGCCAAGGCGCTGGCCGAGCAGATTACCGTCGCCGAATGCTGGATAGGCGTCGCCACCGTCTTGCCGCTGCTGTTGCTGCTCGGCCTGGGCGGCCTGTTCACATGGCCCAGCCTGGCGTTCGGCCTGTTGCTGGTCCTGTTGAGCGTATGGTGGCTGGCGCGCCTGTTCGTCAAGCGCATCGGCGGCTATACCGGCGACTGCCTGGGCGCGGTGCAGCAGGTTTCCGAGGCGGCGCTGTATCTCGGCCTGGCTGCCGCGTTGCGCATCTGACTTACGCTTTCGATCCATCAAACCGTCACCGCTCCGGCCATGCACGTTTACCTGATTCGCCATCCTTTGCCCCTGGTTGAAGCCGGCATTTGCTACGGCCATACCGATCTGGCCTGCGCGCCCGAACAGCAGGCCGCGACCCTGCGCGACGCCTTGCCGTTGCTGCCGCCATCGCTGGCCGGCATCCCGGTCATTTCCAGCCCATTGCGCCGCTGCGCCGACCTGGCGCTGGCGCTGCCCGAGGCCGAAGTGACTTTCGATGCGCGTCTCAAGGAAATGCATTTCGGCGCGTGGGAAATGCGGCGCTGGGACGCCATCGCGCGCGAGGAAGTCGACGCCTGGGCTGCCAATCTGCTGCATTACCGGCCCGGCGACGGCGAAAACGTATTGCAACTGACGCGGCGCGTGCACGATTTCTATCTGTCGCTGCTGGAACGCGACGATCCGCAACTGATCGTGGTCGCCCATTCGGGCAGCATGCGCGTGCTGGCGGCCTGCGCGTCGGATAGCAGCGTCGAGCAGATCGCGGCCAGGCTCAAGGACACGCCAAGTCCGAAATATGGCGAAGTCGTGATCTGGCAGCCAAAAAAGGCAAAAACAAAAAAAATAAAGCAATAAAAACCCAGGAACATAAAAAAAAGGAAAAAGGAAGCTAGTAAAACCGGAAGCGCAGTCAATGCGCCGTCGGGCGCGGCAGGCCCGGCTGTTGTGCGCAGTGAAGTCAAGGAGGAGGCCGAAGGCCGGGGGACATGAACGGAGCACAATAGCCGGGCCTGCCGCGCCCGACGTCGCATTGACGGAACGGCGTCCCTGGCCTATGCGGAATTAAAGGAAAGGCCCCTCGCGAACTTACGATGCACTAATGGAACATTGTTACTGGCTGAACGGACGCCGCATGAGCGGAACGCCACCCTGAATCAAAATGCATTCAACGGAGCACATCGCCAACTTACGACGCATCAATCAAGCATTTAAACCGCATTGCCAAGCCCCCATACTCCCGCTTGCAACTTCAAAGGCCGCCCCCTATACTTCGCGGGTAGCAAAACTTCAGGTGTTTCAACAACAGTCGTTGTTGAAATTAAACGGGAAGCCGGTGCGCCGCATAAGCGGCAAGGCCGGCGCTGCCCCCGCAACGGTCATCGAATAGCCTTGTTCGCGAAATGCCACTGTGCAATGCACGGGAAGGCGCGAACCGGGAAGCGGCATGCTTCATACGCCGCTTGATTCGTGAGCCCGGATACCGGCCTGTCGTGTATTTGGTGAGTTTGCATCGCGGAGGGCGATCCAGACGGATTGCCTTGCTGCGCACCCGTCTCGTCCCCTCTTGGCAGGCTCTGGATCCATTCCCAGAGAATTTCTATGAGAACCCACACCCGGCACGTCCTCATGTGCACCGGTCCGCGCTGCACCGAAAATGGCGAACGGTCGCAGGCCATGTTCGAACTGATGGGCAGCAAAATCGACGCCCGGCCCCAATTGCGCGTCAAGCGCACCCGCACCCATTGCATGGTCGCGTGCAAGAACATGGGGCCGATCCTGGTGGTGTATCCCGAGGGCACCTGGTATCGCTGCCTGGACGAAGCGGCGCTGGATCGCATCGTCTGCGAACACCTGGAGCAGGGCCGCGAAGTCGAAGACCTGGTATTCCACCGGCTCGGCAGCGGCGACGTGCTGCCTCTCGAAAGCCAGGACATCTGACACCGCCATGCCCGACACCATTACGCCAGTTGGCAGCGACGCCGCCGATGCAGCATCCGCATCCGCCGCCATCGCCATCCTGACCCACGCCCCCAACGACCTGACCGTACTGCACCAAGCGCGCACCCGATTGCCCGGCGATTTCGCACGCATCGCCGGCATCAACCTGCAGGCCTTGCAAAGCGATGCCGACATGGCCGCGCTGCTGGCCGGCGAACTGCAGGGCGCCCGCATCGTCATCCTGCGGGTGCTGGGCCGTCTGGGCAGCGTGCCCGGCGTGGGCGAACTGCTGCGCGCGGCCCAGCGCAGCGGCGTATACCTGATTGCCGTGAGCGGCGCCGGCGAACCCGATCCCGAACTGGCGGCCGTGTCCACGGCGCCGGCCGATGTGCTGCAACAGGTCATGGCCTATTTCCAGGCCGGCGGCGGCATCAACCTGGCGCAACTGCTGCGCTATCTGTCCGACCGCCTGCTGCTGACCGGCTTCGGCTACGAACCGGCGCAGGCCTTGCCGGAACACGGCATCTATCACCCCGACCTGGCGCAGGGCGAAGGCGTGCCGGAATGGCTGGCGCGGCGCGATCCGGCGCGGCCGGGAGCCGGCATCGTGTTCTACCGCGCGCATTGGATCAGCGGCAATACCGGCTTCATCGACGCCCTGGTCGATGCGCTGGAGCGGCAAGGCATGAATGTGCTGCCGGTCTTCACATCGTCGTTGCGCGCCGGCGCGGATACCGGCGATGAAGGTCTGCCGACCGCCCTGGCGTTCTTCCGCGCCGCGCAAGTCAGCGTGCTGATCAACACCACTGCATTTGCAATGGGCGAAATCAATGCCGGCGGCGCCACCCCGGCCGGCTGGTCGGTGGATGCGCTGAAGCGCCTGGACATGCCGGTATTGCAGGCCATGACCAGCGGCATGCAGCGCGAACATTGGCAGCAGTCGCCGCGCGGCATGAATCCGCTGGATGCGGCGATGAATGTGGTGCTGCCCGAATTCGACGGCCGCATCATCACCGTGCCGCTCTCGTTCAAGGAGCCGCTGACAGCGCCCGGCGTCGGCACGGCGCAGTCGAGCGAATACCAATTGATCGAATACCGGCCGCTGCCGGACCGCGTGCGGCGCATCGCCGGCCTGGCGGCGCGTTTCGCCCGCCTCAAGTCCAGCGCCAACCGCGACAAGCGCGTCGCCTTCATTTTCACCAATTCCAACAGCAAGGCGTCCCAGATCGGCAATGCGGTCGGCCTCGACGCGCCGGCTTCGCTGATGCACATCCTGCGCGCGATGCAGGACGCCGGCTATCGCATCGGCGAGCTGCCCGACAGCGGCACCGCGCTGATTCACGAACTGATCGATCGTTGCTCCTACGACGAAGCCCATCTGAGCGAACAGCAACTGGCGCGCGCCGTCGGCCGCGTGCCCGCGGCGCAATATGCCGGATGGCTGGCCGAACTGCCGCCCGACATGCAGGCCAGGATGACCGCCCAATGGGGGGCGGCTCCGGGCGCGGCCTACGTCCACGACGGCCATCTGGCGCTGGCCGGGATCGAACTGGGCAACGCCTTCGTGGCATTGCAGCCGCCGCGCGGCTACGGCATGGACCCCGATGCGATCTATCATCAGCCGGACCTGCCGCCGACGCATCATTATTACGCCCTATACCGCTGGCTGCGCGACACCTGGCGCGCCGACGCCATCGTGCACGTCGGCAAGCACGGCACGCTGGAATGGCTGCCGGGCAAGGGCGTCGGCCTGTCGGAGCAATGCTTCCCGGACGCGCTGCTGGCCGACATGCCGCTGTTCTATCCGTTCATCATCAACGACCCGGGCGAGGGCGCGCAGGCCAAGCGGCGCGCGCACGCGGTGGTGGTCGACCATCTGACGCCGCCGATGACCACCGCCGACACCTATGGCGCGCTGGCGCAGTTGACGCAGTTGGTGGATGAGTATTACCAGGTCGAAGTGCTGGATCCGAGCAAGCTGCCGCTGCTGCAGCAGCAGATCTGGGAACTGGTGAAGCAGACCAATCTCGATACCGACCTGCAGGCCAGGCTGCTGCATCACGATCATGAGCACGAACATGAGCACGGCGGCGATCATCATTCGCACCACGATCACCACGATCACCACGATCACCACGATCACGACGATCACGACGATCACGACCACCCCCATCCGCACGACGAAGCGCTGCCGCCCGAACTGCGCGCCATGGGCGGCGCCGACGTGGCCCATCTGATCGAGGACCTGGACGGCTATCTGTGCGAGCTCGGCGCCGCGCAGATCCGCGACGGCCTGCACATCCTGGGCCAGGCGCCGGA
>DASYEK010000032.1:0-35919 GCA_036499085.1 Herbaspirillum sp.
GGTCTTGGCCGGGCTGGCGTTCACGCCGTCCTTGATCCACTTGATGTTCGAGGCCCAGGCGCCGGCATACAGGCCCAGCGGGTTATAAACGTAATCCACGCCGCCTTGGACTGCCGGGTCGAACCGGGTTTGCGAGATGCCGCGGAAACGGTAATCGTTGACCACGCCGAGATTGAAACTCAATGCGTTGTCAGGCACCGGGGCGGCTTCTTGCGCACAAGCGAGATTGCCGGCCAGTGTGAATGTGAATGCGATGGCGCTGGCCAGGATCGGTTTTTTCATGACTTCTCTTTCATTGGAAATGTTGCGATTTCGATTATTGCTGTTGCTGCGGCGCTGAATGATTCGACTCGACTCAGACCACCTGGAAATGGCCGAACTGCGCGCTGGGCAAGCGCCGCATGATTGCGGTCATGACAACATCCACCAGGGATGCGTCATATTTGAGGGACAGCCAAAAATGCACGCTTTTGGTACGCGAGATTGGCAGAACGCGGATGGATGACAAATTGTCGCCACAAACGGAGGCAGCCAATCGACGCATTTCGGGGGCATCGACGGCCTTTACATCGAGTTCCATGGTGACTTGGCGAGGACATGGCTTGACATGTTGCGCTATAGGAAGGTGGGTAGCGGGAGCGAGTATTTCATTGCTATTGGCGGCGGGTTCGCGTTGTTTCATCTTTCGCCGGGGTACCGGCGCAGGCTTTTCAATCGGCTGTATCAGGGAAGCGCTTGAAGATATTGCCTGCTGCAAAAGTAAGCGACTCATTTCGGGGCACCATAGGTAGTTTCGACGAAATCAGAATAGCGTTTCACCTATAAAAAATTTCTAAAAAGACCGGTGGGCGGCGTAAGCGGCGTGTATAAACCCCAGTATTTTTAGGCCCTTCCGCCCCCAATTTGTCCTACGCGATTATCAGCCACGCTCCACTGGCAAGGCTTTTTCTTTTCCGGATACTGGCAATACACGCAGCACTCCGCAGCGTATTTCTGTTTCAGGTGAAGAAAATGAAAAAAACCATACTATTTCTGGCAACCCTGGCCAGCGCTATCGCGACGATGACATTGAGCGGTTGCGCTTACCCCGATCACAGCGGGGTCTACATGGATCAGCACAATGGCAGGGAAGAGCAGCGCCACGATGACGACAGGCGCGATCGGCGCGACGACGGTTATCACAACGACTATGATCACCGTTATGACGATCGGCGCGGCGACGACAACGTCGATCCGCGCCGGCAATAGGCCCGATATAGACAACAAACTGTCCTGGCCGCCTTCGGAAAGACGATTCCCCGAGCACAGTGCCGTATTTGGTTTACAGTAAGCGGCATTGCAGCTTTCGACGATGAATCAATCTCAGGGGAACGCCATGGAAGTGAAACTTGTTAGAGGTCAGGGCAGGATGCAGCACGTCATTACGATCGGCAAACACCGTTTGCTGACCGATGTTTCCGACGCGCACGGCGGCGACGACACCGGCCCCGAACCGCATGACCTGCTGGCGGCCGCCCTTGGCGCCTGCACTGCGATCACGTTGAGGATGTACGCCCAGCGCAAGCAGATGGACCTGCAGGACATCGACGTACGGGTCGCGCACGTCCAGGATGGCGATGCCTATGTGTTTACGCGGCAATTGCAGTATTTCGGCAATTTGAGCGAGGCCGAGCGCACCCGCCTCACGGAAATTGCCGATAAGTGTCCGGTGCATAAAACCTTGCTGGGCCAGATCCGCATCGTGACGCAGGTGACGCCGGCAACGCCAACCGCCGAGGACTGAACGCCGGTCGCGGATCGCGGCGATATCGAATTGCGCGGCAGGTGCGCGAACAGTTTTCGTCTTCCAGCCGTGGCATCTTTCACGCGGAAGACGCTAAACGTCCGACATCGGCGATAATGTGGCTTGCCGCGCATTTATCGATGCATTTATCACGCATTCATTGCGCATTCGCTACCCAAGGCATTCACCAACGGCGGCCATTGCACGACGGCAGCGCCTCATGCAACCGCCATCACGATCGGAAACAGTTTGACTACCACTAGAACCAAGCGCTGGAACGGCCACATCGAAACACTGAAATCGGATTACCTCAAGGAAGTCATGGGGCAAATGGATGCCTATGGCGATCGCGTGCAGCTCGCGTTAAGCGGGCCGGGCCAGCGCCCCAATTACCAGGTCATCAATCCGGCCGGCAAGAAAATGGCGTTCGACAGCAATCACCATCTGCTCGGCGGCGCGGAAGAGGTCTTCACGCCGGGTAATGTGACCGACATATTCACGCTGGAGCAGGTCAGGACGATAGCCGCCGGCGGCGCCGTGCGTACCGCCACCGGCCGCGTGGCCCGGGCCGGCAGCGGCGCGGCGCGCGGCACGCGCAATACGGCGGCGGTGGTCAAGGCCAAGGACCTGATCGACGTCGAGAAATACAACTATTTCAAGAACAACCGCGAAATGCTGCCCGCCACCATCGGCGAGCATTCCCTGCAGATTACCGATCTGATGAAAGACGGCAAGTCGGCGGAAGAGGCGTTCAACGAAATCCTGAAACTGCATTATTAAACCTGTCCTCCAGCCCCCATCGAAGCCATCAAGAGGTGAGCCATGACCAACGACACCGACATCCAGCTTAGCGGACCCTTTAAAGTCACGGACGCATCGGGCAGCGCGCACGACGTTGCCGGCATTCGCATATTCGATGAGGGCTACGGCATCATCGATGTGTATGTCGATTTCGTCCGCAAGATCGGCGAGCTGAATTTATACGAAGATGCGGCCGTGATTCGCCAGGTGCTGGCGAAACTGCGCGGCCTGGGTTATCAAGGCCCCGATTTCGGCCACGGCGATCTCGGCTTGCAGGATGAGAAGGTGATCGTGCTGGAAGCGCCGGAAGAATTCAACGCATTCGCCGCGCGCAAGGGCTGGCGCAACCTGGCCGAGGAATTCGACGACGACGAGGACGATCTGGCCGACGGCGCGGTCGATGCGGCATCGGGCACGCAGCTCGATGCCTTGATCCGCAAATTCAAGGGCTGAGGCGAGGCGCCTGGATTTCCTGGCCGAGCGTGCCGAAAGCGCGTTGCGACAAGGCATCGGCCGCCGTATTCCGATGGCGCGGGATCCAGCGCAGCGTCACATCCGGCAATTGCGCCAGCAGCGCCCAGGCGCTGGCATGATATGCCGACAGCGGTCCCGCATGGCTGGCGCTGCGCAGGCTGTCGATCACCACGCGGCTGTCGCCGCAGACAATCAACGGCGCCGCCTTCAACGCCAGGGCTTTTTCCAATATCGCAATCAAGGCCAGGTATTCGGCCTGGTTGCTGTCGCCATGGCCGGCGGCGGCGCAATGTTCGAATAGTTCGCCGGCGGGATTGCGCAATAGCCCGCCGATGCCGATGCGGCCGGGATTGGGCCGCGCCGAACCGTCGAACCAGGCCAGCCAGACCTCGGCGGCCGCAGACTCCAGACCTCCTATCTGTTCGCGCGCTCGCTTTTGCGCCAGCGCGTCCGCCTTTTGCTGTCTGTGCAATGCCTTCCTGTCGGCTTCATCCGCCTTGATCCGGGCGCGTTCGGCCAGCAATTGCGCGATCGGCATGCCGCGACGCTCCAGCACCTGGACCAAGGCTTCGCGTTGCGCCAGTCCGCTGTGGCGCATCAGGCGGCGGCACAGCACCAATTCGGTTTTATAGGCGGCATGCGCCAGTTCGTCGAGGCTTGGCATGGACATGGGCGTTGATGGGGGCATGATCGCCAGGCGCCGCTTAACAGTCTTCGCGCTCGTCGGCGGGATGCGGCGACAGTTGCGGCGATTGCGACGGTTGCAATTGTTGCGCGGCGGCGCGCAGCTTGTCCTTCTTGCTCATGCGTTTGCCCTTGACGCCGCCCTTGGCTTTCTCTTCGGCGGATAGTCCGCTCAGGTCGGGGCGCGGCTGGTCCAGCGGCTCGAAGCCGGCCAGTCTCTCGCGCGGCAGCTGGGTTTTGCGGCGATTCTCGATCAGCCGGAAATGCGCTTCGGTATCGGCGCTGATGAAACTGATCGCGACGCCGCTGGCGCCGGCACGCCCGGTGCGGCCGATGCGGTGCGTGTATTCGACGGTGGAACGCGGCAGGTCGTAATTGACGACGGCGGGCAATTGCGCGATATCGATGCCGCGCGCGGCCACGTCGGTCGCCACCAGCACCCGCAGTTTTGTATTCTTGAATTCGGCCAGCAATTGCGTGCGCGCGCCCTGGCTCAGGTCGCCGTGGAATGCGCCGGCGTCGATGCCGGCGCGTTGCAGCTTTACCGCCACCAGGTCGGCCGCGTACTTGCTGGCGACGAACACCAGCGCGCGCCCCCATTGCTCCTGTTCGATCAGATGGCGCAGCAACTGGGTGCGGCGCCCGGTATCGACAGCGATCGCGCGTTCGACAATGGCAGGGCGATCGACCGCCGCGGCCGCCACGTCGATGCGCACGGGATCGCGCAGGACGCCCTGCGCCAGCTTTTCCACCGCCGGCGGATACGTCGCGGAAAACAGCAGCGTCTGGCGTTGCGCCGGCAGCAACGCCAGCACGCGGCCGATTTCGTCGGCGAAGCCCATGTCGAGCAGGCGATCGGCTTCATCCAGCACCAGCATGGCGGCCGACGAAACGGCCAGCGCATTGCGATCGATCAGGTCCAGCAAGCGGCCCGGCGTCGCCACGGCAATATCGGCGCCGCCGCGCAAGGCCAGCATTTGCGGATTGATCGAAACGCCGCCGAACAGCACGGCGATTTTCAATGGATGCGGCGCATATTGCTGAAGCTGTTCCAGGCTGGCGCCCACCTGCGCTGCGAGTTCGCGCGTCGGCGTCAGGATCAGCGCGCGGAGCCGGCGTTGCCGGGGTTGCGGTTCGTGCGCGCCTTCCCGTTTGGCCTGCCACAGCACCTGCAGCAAGGGCAACGCGAACGCGGCAGTCTTGCCGGATCCGGTCTGGGCCGAAGCCAGCACATCGACGCCGCGCAGGATCGCCGGAATGGCGGCGGCCTGGATCGGCGTCGGCGCGAGATAGCCGCTATCGCCGGCGGCGCGGACCAGGGAAGGGCGCAGGCCCAGGGAGGAAAATGGCATGGCGGGCGTGGGAGATGAAAGATTCGATTATAATCTGGGGCCGAACAGACCAAGCAAGTGTCTGCCCTTTTTTGCCGATTCTTCCCTCGTGTCGTTCCTGTCGTATTCCTTGTTGTATTCCTAGTCGTATTTTTTTGCCTCCCGGCCCCGCATGTCTCGTACCTTTCTTATTCCGCTTGTTGTCGCCTGCGCGCTGTTCATGGAAAACATGGACGCGACGGTCATCGCAACCTCGCTGCCGGTGCTGGCGCACGATCTCGGGCAGGACCCGCTGACGCTGAAACTGGCAATGACCTCTTATGTCGTCGGACTCGGCGTATTCATTCCAATCAGCGGCTGGGTGGCCGACCGTTTCGGCGCGCGCACCGTGTTCCGCACGGCGATGGGCGTATTCCTGGTCGGATCGCTGCTGTGCGCGGTGTCGAATTCCTTGCTGGCGTTTGTCGCGGCGCGCTTCCTGCAAGGCATCGGCGGCGCGATGACGGTGCCGGTCGGGCGCATCGTGGTGTTCCGCTCGGTGCCGCGCGAAGACCTGGTCAAGGCGGTCAGCATGCTGACGCTGCCGGCCCTGCTGGGACCGATCATCGGCCCGCCGCTGGGCGGCTTCATCACCACCTATTTCCACTGGCGCTGGATTTTCCTGATCAATGTGCCGGCCAACCTGCTCGGCATCTACCTGGCCGGCCGCTTCTTCGAGAACTGGCGTTCCGACGACAGGAAACCGCTCGACCTCAAGGGCTTCGGCCTGTCGGCGGTCGGCAGCACGCTGACCATGCTCGGCCTGTCGCTGCTGGACGGCGAATTGCTGGCGCCGTCGCTGGCGCTGCTCATGATGGCGGTGGGCGGATTCATGCTGTATATGTACGTGCGCCATGCGCGCAAGATCGAACATCCACTGCTGGAACTGGGCCTGCTGAAAATCATGACCTTCCGCGTGGCCGTGTACGGCGGATCGCTGTTCCGCATGGGTTTCGGCGCGCTGCCGTTCCTGCTGCCGATGACCTTGCAGGTCGGTTTCGGCATGAGCGCGTTTCACGCCGGCACCATTACCTGCGCCTCGGCGGTCGGCGCGATGTTCATGAAAACCATTGTCACGCATATCCTGCGCCGCTTCGGCTTCCGCACCGCGTTGCTGTGGAATTCGGTATTGTCCGGACTGGCATTGGCGACCTACGGCCTGTTCACGCCGTCCACGCCGTATCTGGTGATGCTGGTCGTGGTGCTGATCGGCGGATTCCTGCCGTCGCTGCAATTTACCTGCTTCAATACGCTGGCATATGCCGACCTCGACAAGGACGACGTCAGCAACGCGACCAGCATCGCCAGCGTGGTGCAGCAGATATCGCTGGGCATCGGCGTGACCGTCAGCGCGCTGGCGGTCACCTACGCGAGCCGCTTGCAGGATCACCATACGATCGTCGCCGGCGATTTCTGGCCGGCCTATATTGTCGTGGGCCTGTTTTCGATTTCGTCGATCCCGCTGACACGGCGCCTGCCGCGCAATGCAGGCGCTTCACTGACCGGACACAAGGCCGCCTGACAGCCTCCCGGAGCCTGTTGCAAAATCGAGCTGGCCAGGCGCGCCGACGAAGACAGTGCGGGCGCACGGCTAGGAGAAGCAACAACGCCAGCTCGATTTTGCAACAGGCTCTAGGCGATGTAGGCCGGCAGCGGCGCCAGCAGCGCCTGCAAGTCCGCGTCGCTGAATTTGGGCGCCGTTGCGGCATCGTTGCCGAGCACGCCTTCGGCCAGCGCCTGCTTGCGCGCCTGCAATTCCAGCATGCGCTCCTCGATGCTTCCCTCGATCACCAGTTTATAGACGAACACTGCCTGATCCTGGCCGATGCGATGCGCGCGCGCGGTCGCCTGCTGTTCGACCGCCGGATTCCACCACGGATCCATGTGAATCACGGTATCGGCGGCAGTGAGATTGAGCCCGACGCCGCCGGCCTTCAAACTGATCAGGAAAATCGGCACGGCCTTTTGCTGGAATTGCGCGATCAGCGCCCCGCGTTTCGAAGGCGGCGTCTTGCCGGTCAACGCCAGCCAGGGCAATCCCAGCGATTCCAGTTCGGCGGCGATGATATCGAGCAGTTCGGTGAATTGCGAGAACACCAGGATCCGCCGCCCTTCCGCCACCAGCGCCGGCAGCATATCGCGCAGCATGGCGAGCTTGGCGCGTTCCATCGTCTTGGCCGGCGCGGCGCCTTTCAGCAGATACGGATCGCAGCAGACCTGGCGCAGCTTCAACAGGGCGTCGAGAATCGTGATTTGCGCGCCGGCGAAGCCCTTGCGCTTGAGGACGCGCCGCACCAGCTCGTCCGACGCCACGCGCACGCTTTCGTACAACTCGCGCTGCCGGCCCTGCAATTGCAGGCGCTTGATGACTTCGGTGCGCGGCGGCAGCTCGGCGGCCACGTCTTCCTTGCGCCGGCGCAGGATGAAGGGCCGCACGCGCTGCGCCAGCAATTGCGCACGCAGGGTTTCGCCGCCGATTTCGATCGGCTTGCGCCATTGCCGCGCAAAGCTGCGCGCGTCGCCGAGAAAGCCCGGCATCAGGAAATCGAATTGCGTCCACAGCTCGCCGAGATGATTTTCCAGCGGCGTGCCTGTCAGGCACAGGCGATGCCGGGCCTGCAGGCGCCGCACCGCATCCGCGCTGCGGCTGGCGGCATTCTTGACGGTCTGCGCTTCGTCCAGGATCAGCAGGTGGAACGATTGCGCCTGCAACGCGGCGCGGTCGCGCCACAGCAGCGGATAAGTGGTCAGCACCACATCGTAATCGCCCATCTTGCCGAAGCATTTTTTGCGTTCGGGGCCTTGCAGCGTCAATACGCGCAAGGCGGGCGCCATGCGCCGGGCTTCGGCCTGCCAGTTGAAGATCAGCGAAGTCGGCAGCACCACCAGCGCCGGCAAGTCGAGCCGGCCGGATTGCTGTTCGATCAGCAGATGCGCCAGCGCCTGCGCGGTCTTGCCGAGCCCCATGTCGTCGGCCAGGATGCCGGCCAGGCGTTGCTCGCGCAGATATTGCAGCCAGGCCACGCCGTGCAACTGATACGGCCGCAAGGTCACGCCGAGCCCGGCCGGCGCGTCGATCCGGCGCGGCCCGCCGTGGTCGCGCAGGCGCTGCGCCAGGCTGCGCAGGCCGGCCGCGCCCTGCAACTGCCAGGCGCCGTGCGGGCCGGCGCGCTGCCGTTGCGTGTCCATCAGGCTGTCGCGCAGCGCTTCCAGGCGATGAGCGTCCCAGGACGACAAGGCCAGCGGCCCTTCGCCGCGTTGCGGATCGCTCAACAGATCCAGCATGCTGCCGACAATTGCCTTCAGCGGCGCGGCCGGCGTGTCGATGCGTCTGCCGCCCGGCGCGCGCAGGCGGATGATGGCCGCATCGTCGATCCGCGCGACTTTTTCCGCGTCGATCCAGCGCTTGTCCGTTTGCAGGAGATGCGCCAGCAGCGGCACCAGGTCGAGCGGCTCGCCGTCGATCTCGATGCCGAGGCTCAGCAGCCACGATCCTTCGTCGGCCGGCAATCCCAGGCCTTTCACGCTGCGTGCGCGGGCCTGCAGCGGCGCCGCGGGCGCCTTGCCGACCACTTCGCCGCTGGCGGGGCTGACGATCAGGCGCCAGGCTTCCACCGGCACGCTCTCGTGCGCGAAGCCGGGATAGACGATCACATTCCAGCCTTGCGCCTGCAGTTGCGGCAGGCGTTCGGCCCAGAAATCGCCGAAAAAACTTTCCTGCGCCAGCGTCCATAGACTGCTGCGGCTGCCGTCGGCGGCAAGCGCTTCGGCGGCCTGTTCGTTGCGCCATTGCAGATTTTCCGGCGGCACCGGATGCAGTCCGGCGTCCAGGATGCTGTCGAGCGCATCGGCTTCGGCATCGAAGTCGCGGGTGAGAGTCCGGCCGTGGAAATCCTCGACTTGCCGTTCGGACGGCGGCCGCCGATTCAGCAAACCGGCAGGCGCCGGCGTTTCCCAGCGCAGGACGCCGTTCGAGAAATAGGTCCAGTCGATCCGCGCCACGGTGACCTGTCCGCCGCGCGGGCCGAACGGGCCGGCCGGCTTCATGCCGAGCAGGCCGTCGCCGCGGGTGAGCGTGCGCAAGGTCATGCGCGGGCGAAATTGCGTGCTGTCGTCTGCGAGGCCGCCGCTCATTGTCGGTTAGCTATGCGTATTGAAAAACAAGATCTAGGCCGGCTTCGGTCCCTTGCGATGCGGCTTGGCGGGCGCCTTGCGCGTTTCGGCGCGGCTGAAATCGGCCTTGTTCCTGAACGGCGCGCCGCCCGGCTTGCCCGCGTTTTTTTCTTCGAAGCGGCGATCGCCGCCGGTCTTTTTCGCGAACGGCGATTTGCCCTTGCCCGGCGCCTGGCTGCCCGGCGCGGATGCCTCCGGCGGTTCTTCTCCGGCGCGCGTGATGCGCAATTGCTGGCCCGCGACCCAGACCGTTTTCAGATGGTCGATCAGGTCCGGCGGCATGTCGTCGGGCAGGTCCAGGGTGCTGTGATCGTCGTGGATCTGGATGCGGCCGATGTGCTTGGCGTCCATGCCGGCTTCATTGGCGATGGCGCCGACGATATTGCCCGGCTTGACGCCATGCGCATGCCCGACTTCGATACGGAACGATGCCTTGCCGGCGTCGCCGGCGTGCGTGCGTTCGCGGGCGGGGAAGGCCGGCGCCGCGGCGCGCGGGGCGCGCTCGGCACGCTCGCTGCGTTCGAATCTTTCGGGACGTTCCTCGCGCTGGAATTTGCCGTCGGCCTTGCCTTCGAATTTGTTCGGGCGCGCCGGCTTGTCGGCAAAAGCGGCGGCCGGTTCGCGCTTGTTCTTGTCCAGCAGCAAGGGCACGTCGCCGCGCGCCATCTTCGCCAGTGCGGCCGCGATGTCGCGCGCCGGCACATTGTTTTCGCGTTCGTAATCCTCGATCAGCGACTGGAAGTCCGACAGCCCGCCGGCCGCCAGCGTGGCGCTGATTTCGTCCTTGAACTTGCCGATGCGCACATCGTTGACCACTTGCACGCTCGGCAATTCAAGCACCGAAATCGGCTGGCGCGTGGCGCGTTCGATGGCCTTCAGCAGGTTCCGTTCGCGCGGCGTGATGAACAGGATCGCTTCGCCGCTGCGGCCGGCGCGGCCGGTGCGGCCGATGCGATGGGTATAGCTTTCCGGATCGTGCGGCACATCGTAATTGACGACATGGCTGATGCGCTCCACGTCCAGGCCGCGCGCGGCGACATCGGTGGCGACCAGGATATCGATCTTGCCGTCCTTCAATTGCTGGATGGTGCGTTCGCGCTGCTGCTGCACGATGTCGCCGTTGATCGCCGCCGCCGAAAAGCCGCGCGCCTGCAGTTTGCCGGCCAGTTCTTCGGTGCCGAGCTTGGTGCGCGAAAAGATGATCATGCCGTCGAAATCCTCGGCTTCGAGGATGCGGGTCAGCGCGTCGAGCTTGTGCATGCCGCTGACCAGCCAGTAGCGCTGGCGGATATTGTCGGCGGTGCCGGTCTTGGCGGCCACGGTGAGTTCGGCCGGATCCCGCAGATAGGTTTGCGCGATGCGCCGGATCGCCGACGGCATGGTGGCGGAGAACAGCGCGGTCTGGCGCGCCTCGGGGGTTTGTTGCAGGATATGTTCGACGTCGTCGATAAAGCCCATGCGCAGCATTTCGTCGGCCTCGTCCAGCACCAGCGTTTTCAGTTGGGAGAGGTCCAGCGATTGCTTGTCCAGGTGATCGATGACGCGGCCCGGCGTGCCGACCACGACATGCACGCCGCGGCGCAGCGCGCTCAACTGCGCGCTGTAGCTCTGGCCGCCGTAGATCGGCAGCACGTGAAAGCCGGGGATATGCGTGGCATAGCGCTGGAACGCCTCGGCCACCTGGATCGCCAGTTCGCGCGTCGGCGCCAGCACCAGGGCTTGCGGCGTCTTTTGTTTCAGGTCGATGCGCGACAGGATCGGCAGCGCGAACGCGGCGGTCTTGCCGGTGCCGGTCTGGGCCTGGCCGAGCACGTCGCGGTGTTCCAGCAAGGTAGGAATGGTCGCGGCCTGGATCGGCGACGGCGATTCGTAGCCGAGTTCCTTGAGCACGCGCAGCAGCGGCTCGCTCAGGTTCAGATCGGCGAATGAGGGGATAGGGGTGTCGGACATGATGTACTCGCAAGGTCGCTCGAATCGCAATATGCGAAAGATGCCGCAAGTTTACCCTGTTAAGCAGGGGGCGTTCGAAGAGAAACGAGGCAAGGATGCATTTTTGCGCACGATTTCCGGTAAAAATTCCGCAAAAGGGCGGTATTTGCTTGTGGCGCGCGGAACGTTGTGGGATACTCCGGGCCTCAGACGCGGGGTGGAGCAGTCTGGCAGCTCGTCGGGCTCATAACCCGAAGGTCGTAGGTTCAAATCCTGCCCCCGCAACCAGTTACTTGATATTAGTGCTGTAAATTCAAGCCCTTAGCGTTCCTGCGCCAAGGGCTTTATTTTTTGCGCGCCTTTTAAAAATTGCGCTGCGCGACTTTTGCGCGACTCTTTTCCCATTACCCATTGACGACTCTCAGAATGGTCATGGGCAGAGGTCATTGTAGAATATGAATTGAAACGAATACGGCGTGACCACTCATTTTGCTATCTTAGAATAGCTATATTATTATAGTAAAGTGTTTGATGGGCATTCTGGAGTTTCCAAGGTTTAGCAGGCAGAGATGTGGTAATCCAACCTTAGTTAAGCCTTAGTGCAATTGCCCTGCCGAATCTTGTGAAGCCATCGCCAAAATTAGAAAATTCCCCTTCCGAGGGTGGTGATTTTTAGTAAAGATCGACAGTTTTCTTGCTTCTGTTGTTCATCATGCCGGCGATTCCCCCTTCTAAATAACGATGCACATCTCCGAGTGATGTAAACCACACCCGCTTATTTTTTCTTGTTCTCGGGTCGAATGGCTCCATCCCGTGGCATCGGACGGATGCGCGACAAATCGAAAGAGGGCGTTCGATGAACTAAAAGACACCGGTACCCAAAATAATGGAAGACAGCGACATCATCAAAACCATGACGCAAAGCGTCGGCGGCCCCATGATGGGCGAGGTTTTCCTGACGCTGGTGGCCAGCGCGCAACGCGAAACCATTTTATGGTGCCGCCAAACATGGTCATTCCGATTATCTTTTTGCTAGGCGTAATGGGCAGTGATCTGCGCCCGAGCAAAAAAATGGCAACAGGAACTGGATGAACCCGACCATCTCAAGAAAAAAATATCGCCGGGCGACCAGACCGTACGCTAGGCACCGTTGCGCGATGTTGCTCACGTGCACTTGGTCCGATGTTGATTCGGGATTAGCAAAAAAAGAAATGGAAAAAAGATGAAATCGATAATCGTTGAGCAGATTTTGCCGTCCAAGAAAGACGTATGCAGTAAATTCTGGCCGTATGGCTGGTGGACGTTGATGGAAATGCGCATCGGGGTCGTGCCATTGCCGGTATATTTTCTGTTGCTGGCATTGATAGCCGGTTTTGTCGCCACAGGTAAAGTGCCGACCGATATCTCGGTATCGATCGCGCTTCTGGCCGTGGGTGGATTTTCTTGCGCGGAATTGGGCAAACGACTTCCGGTAATTCGCCATATAGGTGCTCCGGCCATTTTTGCGACGTTCATTCCATCCTATCTAGCATTCAAACATTTGTTGCCCGCCGCCATTTTAAAGAATGTGGCCGATTTCACTAACTCGACAAATTTTCTATACTTATTCATTGCTTCAATCATTGTCGGTAGCATTCTGAGCATGGATAGAACGGTGCTCATCAAAGGCTTTATCAAGGTTTTTGTGCCGCTTGCCGCCGGTACTGTTGCGGCGGGCATCGTCGGTACAGGCCTTGGTGCCATGCTGGGCTTGGGCGCTTATCATACTTTTTTTTACATTGTAGTTCCGATCATGGCCGGCGGAGTCGGCGAAGGTGCGATTCCGTTAGCCATTGGATATTCCGGGATCTTGCATCAGGCGCAGGGCGATATCTTCGCGCAGGTGCTGCCGCCGGTAATGCTTGGGAGCCTGACCGCTATCATGCTCGCCGGCATGCTGAACTTTGTAGGCAAGAGGTGCCCGCATCTCACTGGAGAAGGTCGTTTGCAACCGGGAGGGCAAGGCGAATTGCATCCGACGCAAGAAGAAATTTTTGGTCATTTGGATGTTGGTCACATTGCGGCTGCGAGTATTACGGCGATCTCGCTTTATATGTTTGGACTGATGTGCTACAAGCTGTTTGATTTCCCGGCACCGGTCGCTATGTTGCTTATCGCCGTAATTTTCAAGCTGTCGCGTGCAGTATCGCCGCAATTGCAGCAAGGCTCGTTTGTCGTTTACAAATTTTTCTCCATGGCCGTGACGTATCCATTGCTCTTTGCCATCGGCGTATCGATGACGCCTTGGGACAAATTGGTGTCCGCATTTAATGTACTCAATCTGATTACCATTGTATCGACGGTTGCTACCTTGATAGCAACAGGTTTCGTGGTCGGACGATGGCTGAATATGTACCCAATTGAAACCGCGATTGTAAATGCATGTCATAGCGGCCAGGGCGGGACTGGAGACGTGGCGATTTTGACGGCAGCGAACCGTATGCAAATGATGCCGTTTGCACAGATTGCGACACGTATTGGCGGTGCAATTGTCGTAACGCTCACTCTGGTTGCCTTGTCCCAGTTGAAATAAAGGAAAGACTTTGCAACTCATCAAAAAACTCAGATTCACCATGACATTGTTGATGAGGTGCGTCGTGCAGCATTACGTTGCCTAGTACCCAAAGAACGCGCGGGAGAGTTTGCGCATGAAGGCTTTCTTCTTCGTATTCGTGTCACTGGAAGTGAAGAGCCTCAGTTTGCTCCTTATAGTTCGCTGCCGATCGTAGGGAATTTCATCAAAGAGCCGAGGCTGGATGCCGGCCGAAGAGCACCATGCATTGCTGGCGCAATTGGCGCATGAGAGTGGCGGGCAGCTGCTCTCGGTGCACTTGAGAATGACCGTAGATGAAGAAGAAGCGCGGGGATGACCCGATTGCACCGGCAATCAAAAAATTACTTCTTGTCTCTGCGCGACTTGTCATTTCGAAGTTGCGCGACTTCTGCGCGAGTTTTAAAAGCACTCCCCAACATCCATCAACACATTCAAAGCAACTGGCGTTGCTAAGTCATTGATTTATAAAAAGGTCGGACCGGAATTTTGGCCTCATAACCCGAAGGTCGTAGGTTCAAATCCTGCCCCCGCAACCAAATACCGAAAAACCGTTACCAGCCTAGGCTTGTAGCGGTTTTTTGCTTTACGGGTAGTGCGCCACCAAGTGCGTCACCTATACCCCAGATCAAGGCTCCAAGTGGAGTGATCGAAGTGACAATTATTGGTCTTCTTCGACACGGACACATTCCTGACCAACTTTCACTGCGAGCAATTTCAAGACGCTTGGGCATCTCGCGCAACACCGTTAGAGCTATATGCGCCCTGGAATCATTGAGCCCGTCTACGCAGGCAGGCAATCATCGAGCTCACTCGACAAGTATGCTTTCAAACTATCTACCTGGCTTAAACGGAATCAACTAAATCTCTGACGCAAAAGCGAAGGTCCCATTTTGGGTCAATTCGGTGTCGCCATAAGTAGCTGTCGGTGCTGCTTCGGCGAACCATATATGCGACCCATCGTAAAGACGCCCACGGCTGCACATAGGGTCATCAAGGCGGAACCGTAGAAAATCTGTTCTGGCCGCCAATGCGCATTGAACAAAAGCCCTACTACGGATGGACCCGCAATGCCACCCAGTCGCCCGATGCCGAGCGCCCAACCTACACCGGTCGAGCGGATTTCTGCGGGATAAAAAACTGCAGCCAACGCGATTGAGCTTTTTTGCCCGCCGCTTACGCAAAACCCCGCCAGGAAGATCGCAGTCATTAATACCCACAGCGTAGATGAAAACGCGATACCGGCGAACGCGACGAATACGACTCCACATAGATAAAGCACGCCTACCGTAATGTAAGGACCGATGCGATCCATTGACGGACCGACCACGAAGGCGGCGAGAATGCCGCCTATCGTAGGCAAAGCTGTCAGCCAGACGATGGTATGCATTGGGTATTTAAGTGTGGCCAGCATCGTCGGCAACCAGCTTTGCATAAAATAAAATACCGCCAGATTGATAAAGAATATCAACCATAAAAGCAAGGTGCCTCTAGTACGACCCTCTTTGAACAGACTTGAAATCGAACCACGTTCTGCACTGACCTCGCAGTCTGTGAATACGATATGATTATCCACCGTCAGATCCGGAGCGATGCGGCGCAATACCGCTGCCAATTGCCTGAATCGCGTTTTGCTCCGCACCAGAAAGGCGATCGACTCCGGCAGCGCGAACCAAAGCAGCACGGACAACGCAATAGGCGCCAAGCCGCCGACCCAGAACAGAGAAGTCCAGCCGAAGCGCGGCAGCAACTCACCGGCCGCGAAGCTGGCTGCGACGAAACCGAGCGAGAATCCGCAGTAGATAGCCAGCACAAAGCTGGCGCGCAAGCGGCGTGGACTGTACTCTCCCGTCAGTGCAACCGCGCCAGGTGTGACGGCTCCCAGCCCCAATCCGGTCAGAAAGCGCAAGGCAATCAGTTCCTGCACATTGGTGACCAGAACGGTCGCTACAGTGAACAGGCCGAACAGGAAGGTGAAAAGCACCATCATGCGCTTATGACCGATTTTGTCGGACCATGAGGAGAGGAAGAGGTAGCCCACCATCAAGCCGATCAGGGTTGACGAAAAAACCGAGCCCAAGACGCCGGGCAGGAGATGCCATTCCTTGGCAAGCAAGGGCATGACGTAACTGAGCGCTTGGGTGTCGAAGCCGTCAATGAACAGGACCAGCCCGCACAAAATCAAAATTCGATATTGAAAGGCGCCGACTTTGCGCTTTTCAATAAGATCCGAGACCCTTATTGAGTCGATATTCACTATGTTGTCTCCATATGATTGTTAATGGGCTGACTCTGTTAAGCGAGTTCGCCATGTCTGCGCCGCACCGAATAAACAGCGACATCAAGAGCCCCGGAGAACGTTAGTTCCGGAGACCATGGGCGTCAAGAAAATCGACTACAATGTTCGCAAATCGAACATTACGGGATTCACCATGGAAACTATTGCAGTGCGGCGCACCAGCGAAGAGAAAGAGTACGTCGCCGGTCTGGAAAAAGGTCTCGCCATCATCGAAGCATTCGGTATCCAGAATAAAGCGCTGACGTTGAGCGAGGCCGCCGCGATCACCGGGCACTCGCGCGCTTCGGCACGCCGCTCGCTATTGACCCTGCAACGGCTGGGTTACGTGGAATGGGATGGGAAGTATTTCCACTTGGCGCCGAGAGTGCTGCGTTTGGGGCATGCCTATGTGACTTCCACGGCCCTGTCCAAGATCGTACAGCCGGTTCTCGAGGCGCTCAGCGAACACACCCACGAATCTAGCTCGCTGGCGGTATTGGATGGTTCCGATGCGGTCTTTGTGGCGCGCACGTCCACCCGTCGCAGCTTGTCGAATGCACTCGGCTTGGGATCGCGCCTGCCGGCCTTCTGCGCCGCAACCGGCCGCGTGCTGCTGGCGGCCCTACCGGAAGACGAGGCTGAGCTGCTGCTCAAACGAATGAAATGCCTCCCGTTGACGCCCCATACCCGCACCCAGATTCCAGACTTGCTGGAGTTGCTGGACGAGGTGCGGCGCCAGGGTTATGCAGTATGCAATGAGGAATTGGAACTGGGCATCCGCTCGATCGCCGTCCCGGTGCGCGACGCCACGGGCCGGGTCATTGCATCGATGAGCCTGGTGGGATCGACATCACGACACTCTTTGGAAAATATGATAGACACCTTCTTGCCGCAGCTCGAACGCGCACGCCGCACGCTCAGCATGATGCTGTGAGTGCGCGGCGCCGAAACGAATAGCTTTCACTTCCCGCCCCCCTCTGGAACGAACACGTCACAGAAAAACGCCTCGGACGGCAAGTCGCGTTGATTGACAAAATCTTCGCGCGCGGCCTTGATCATTACCGGCACGCCGCAGGCATATACTTCATATTCGGCAAGGGAAGAAAAATCGTCCATGACCGCGCGATGCACAAATCCTGTTCTTCCCTGCCAACTATCTTCCGGTTCCGACAGGACTGGGACGAATTTGAAATGCTGATATTGCTGCGCCCATTTCAGTGCCTGATCGGCGAGATATAGATCCTTGCTGCCTCTACCGCCCCAATATAGCGTCATCGGCCTGGAATGCTGCTTACGTTTAAAGGCATCCTCCAGCATCGCCTTGATCGGTGCAAACCCGGTTCCACTAACCACGAAAATAATCGGTTTACCGGTTTCTTCGCGCAGATAAAAATCGCCGAACGCCAATTCCAGTTTGATGATGTCGCCCGTTGCGGGACCCGCCTCTAGATAGGCCGAAAATTTTCCGCCGGCCAGATGACGGACGTGCAATTGCACGCCATCGTTTTGATGCGGCGGATTGGCCATCGAAAAGCTGCGCCGCGCCCCATCTTCCAGCAACACCTGCAGATATTGCCCTGCTTTGAATTTAACCCGTGTTCCGGCCGGGAAGCGCAGTTGCAATAGTGAGATGTCATCCGTAACGCGTGTCACGCGGTATATTTTTGCGTCTACTATCTTCTGTGCATTCGGATCGAATCGCGTAATCGAACGCGCGCCGATTTCGACATCGGAACGAGGTCTTGCCTGGCAAAAAAGCGCCATGCCGGCGGCGCGTTCTTCCTTTGCCAGCCCCTCCGACGCATCAGGCATATCTACGCTGCCGCTTAATATCTTTCCCTTGCAACTGCCGCAAGCACCTGTGCGGCAAGAGTATGGCAGTTCGTATCCTGCAGCTTTTGCCGCTTCGAGTATCGTCGTTCCCGCCGGACAATCGAACTTAATGTCCGATGCCGGCACATACACTGTGTAAGTCATTGGATCTCTCGGTTTTTGGCGGCGTGTAACAAGGCAACGGTTTCGATCACAGCAACCGGGTCCGCAATGCCGCGCCCCGCTATATCGAATGCGCTGCCGTGTCCGACGCTGCTGAATAATATGTCGGCCCCTATCGTCAGTGCGCTGGCGCGCAAGGGGCTAAGCAACTTGATCGGAATGTGCCCCTGATCGTGAAACATGGCGAGATAGACATCATGCCGCCGCTGTCCAAGGAGCAGGTCCGCGCCGACCGGACCATCAGCCGCAATGCCCAATGCACGCAGGCGCTGTACAGCAGGTCTGGTGATGCGTTCGTCTTCATCGCCGAATAGCCCGTTTTCGCCAGCATGCGGATTGATGCCGAACACACCCAGTGTCACGTTTTCTAACCCCAGCCGCTGGCATGCCTGGATCGCAGCAACGCCTGCCTCAACTACTAGATCGACGGTCATGCGGTTTAGCGCGTGTTGCACGCTTTCGTGCAGCGTGACATGCGCGATGCGAAGGCCGGCAGCCGCCAGCATCAAAAATACTTTGTTTTCCGGTGTCCCGGTCAACTGCGCGATCAATTGCGGATACCCCGAAAAGGGAATGCCGGCGCTATTGATCGCTGTTTCCGAATGCGGACAACCGACAATCGCCTTGACCTTACCCGCTTGCGCCAGTCGAACCGCCTCGCGTACATAAGCCACAGTGGCGCGGCCAGCGGCCGGGTCGACCTGCCCCGGATTGAAGGCGGCGGAAGCTAACGCTTCAACCGGAAAATAAACGATCTCATTTTCGATGTCGGCGTCGTCGCCCGTCTGCGCCAATGTGCGCAAGGCGCTCCCGGAGGCATGACGTCGCGCATATTCCTGAATCACGAATGCGTCGCCGACGATGACCGCTTGCAAGTCACTGCCGATAAAGCTGGCCGCCGCCTTGATTGCCAATTCCGGACCTATACCGTTTGGATCACCTATGGCGATGGCAATTCTGTCGCACTTTTTCATGGATCAGAACCCTAGATTGGAATCGCGAGCAGCGTATCGATGCTGCAGCTGTCGCACACTACGATACGTTCGGCGAACTTCAGGTTTCCGTCGGTATCCGGTGCAATCAGGTCCAGGTATTTTCCGGTAGCGAACAGATCCATTTTTCCGCCGCGCGTGATCCGGGCCAGCAGAAAAGGGCTCTCTACCGACAGACCGTTCGGCACGCGCCCGATAATGGTCGGCATGCTGACGATATGGCGATACCAATGCCGCTCATAAATATTTGCTTCTCGCAACGCAGTCACCCGATCTTGCAGCATGCGTTTGCTATCGGCGTAGACCAGACCGGCCGCCATGCCTTGCTGAACGTTTTCCGCGGTCGTGATTTTATACTGACAATCGTCGAGGAAAAATTCCGGCCAGAACTCCAGTCGGTCTTCGTCGATGCACTTTGCATAGGCGGCGTTCAGCACGCTCAATTGTTCGTATGTAATTTCCGTGTTCATCATCAAAACCCCATATATGTGCGGTAGGCTTTCCAAAAGCCTCGGACCGACGTCTCGGTGGCCCTGTAATTCACGCTTTCGATACCGGCCCCACCCATTTCCACAATGGCCTTCTCATCGGACGCGCGCGCTACACCGCGTTGTACGAAGCCACCCACTGCGCCGTCTTCCATTGACACGAATCCGGCGGAGCCGATCAGATTCGACTGCTTGAGACGCATCTTTCGCAGTTCCGAGGTGTCGTCGGAAAATCCTATATAGGTCCAGTTCAGTTCCGTGCTTTCCATTCCTTTCGGCAGCACTTGTCGTATCGCAAGACTGTTCTGGATCTGCTGCAATACGAAGCCTGGGAATACCGATAAAATCTGCAGCGTCACGCCATCGTTAAATTCATCTTTACCGTCCAGCATGCTGGGATCGGCGAGAACATAGCCATCTTTGTCGGCCCGCAGTTTCTCGGTGTCGTATTCCGCGCTGGCCGCTTCGGTCTGATCGATAATCGAATAACTGACGTGGTGCGCGCCGGTTTCGCTAACGATCACGCCGCCGCGCTGGGAAAGCCGGTTTATCCGGAACGTCGTAAAGAACACATGCAACAAACTCGCATGATACGAATCCTTGACGTTTTCGAAATACAATTTCCAGTTATTAGGCAACACTTGCTTGAAGCGCCCAATGACCTCCACCGGTTTGCACAATACCCGTTCGATTCGACTCAGGATTTCGTCGCCCAGATATTCCTCGATCGTCGGCACATCCTCATCCAGGCTGCCGAAAATCAAGCCGCACACGACTGCGGTGCGCAGCTTCCTCGGTCCATGCGCTTCCATGCAAAATGAGTCCGCCATGCCGCCCTGGCCATTGACACCGTTCTGGAACGCCACGCCTTTTAAATTGCCTTCCAGATCGTAGCGCCAGGCATGATAGACGCAGGTGAATTCCTCGGCATTACCGCCATCTTCCAGCGCGATCAATGCACCGCGATGGGCGCAGCGGTTTTCAAATGTGTAGATCTCATCGTCCGTGCCGCGCACCACGATTACGGGCATTTCCCCGACCAAGGTGGTCCGGAAATCTCCTGCGTTCGGGATCTCCGCCTCCAGACATAAATAATTCCAGACCGGGCCTTCGAAAATTTTCTCCTGTTCTTTTTTATAGACCGTCTGGTTTTTATATATCCAGTACGGAATGCGTGTGACATCCTCCGACCAGACAGGAACGGACGCTGAACGCATATCGTGCAATGTGTTTGTATTCATATCGATATCACCTTGTATTTGCGTTATTCCGAACTGACATGATTTGTCGCCACTATCGGAAATTACGAAACAAAGTGTAGAGGCCGCCACCAAACTCAGTCAATAAATCCGACCATTATGTTCGCTAGTCGAACAAATAACGAAATGGATGGGATATGAGGTTTTAAGTCTCGGATAACCGTGCGGCTTGGAATGAGTGCTTAACTGAATGTGGTTGCTTACTCAGCAAAGAATAGTATTGTTGTCCCGGCGTCAGCAGTGAGGATGAGTGGTGATGGCGTCAATATCGTTTCGTATCGCCCCTCTCTCTCAGAGGCAAGGAAAGATGCTGAAATCATCAATATCTCCTTTGTCCGTCCCTGTCTTTCGACGCCGGATACGTTTTAATCTGGACGCGCCACGCCGGGAGCCGTTTGAGACGGGGGCGTGTCGTGGTGAACTCGAGGGTGGCGCGAGACCCCAGATTAGTCGCCTGGCTTGAATTTGCAACGGCTCGGGATCGCCATGGCCGGAAATGGATATCGATTGTCCAGGGACATGCACATTGCGTATTTTTCCTGCACGATTCCAGCTATGCAAACCAAATCCGCCACCGCCGAAACACAGCGCGGACTGGCCGGATTCCGCTGAAGATTGGCCTGTGCAGCGAGGTGATATTCGTTGTATTGCAAATCAATGCGGCCTACAGTTTCAAGGCACACAATGCGACGAAACAATGACGCGCCGGCGACGAACTTGCCGCTGCGAAGCTTCCATACCAATCGAAGGACGCACTATGCAAAACCTTATCCTCGGCGACGATGCCGATCCGCAAGAAACCCGGGAATGGCTCGAATCGATGCAGGCCGTGCTTGCCCACGAAGGACGGGAACGCACGCATTTCCTGATCGACGGCTTGATCGAACAGGATCGGCAAGACAGTGGCGACTACCGGTCGTCGATCACCACGCCTTACGTCAACAGCATCGATGTCTCGCTGCAGGAAAGATTTCCCGGCGACCAGGGCATCGAGTTGCGGCTCGATGCCTACCTTCGGTGGAATGCAATGGCGCTGGTGCTGCGCGCAGGCAAGCACTCCGGCGTGGGCGGCCATATCGCGACCTACGCTTCCGCGACGACTTTGTACGAAACCGGTTTCCGCCATTTCTTCCGCGCGGCGACGCCGGAATTCCTCGGCGACATGGTGTATATCCAGGGACATTCCTCGCCCGGCATCTACGCGCGCGCCTATATGGAAGGGCGCTTCTCCGAAGCCGAGATGGACCGCTTCCGCCGCGAAGTGGATGGCGGATTGGCGTCCTATCCGCATCCCCGGACGATGCCGGAATTCTGGCAGTTTCCGACGGTGTCGATGGGACTGGGACCGCTGATGGCCTCGTATCAGGCGCGCTATATGCGCTATCTCGAAGACCGTGAACTGATCCCGGCGCAAGGCAGGAAAGTGTGGGGCTTTCTCGGCGACGGCGAACAGGATCAGCCGGAAACGCTGGCGGCGCTCGCCATGGCCGGCCGGGAAAAACTGGACAACCTGATCTTTGTCGTCAACTGCAATCTGCAGCGGCTGGACGGCCCGGTGCGGGGCAACGCCAAGATCATCCAGGAACTGGAAAGCGTCTATCGCGGCGCCGGCTGGAATGTGATCAAGGTGATTTGGGGCGCGGGCTGGGATGCGCTGCTGTCGAAGGACGCCGACGGCCGCCTCAAGCGCAGGATGATGCAATGCGTGGACGGCGAATACCAAGTGTTCAAGGCCAAGGACGGCGCGTATGTGCGCGAACACTTCTTCGGCGCCGATCCGGTATTGCTGGAACGCGTCGCGCATCTGAGCGACGAGCAGATCGGCGCGCTCAATCGCGGCGGGCACGATCCCTCGAAGATCTATGCCGCCTATGCCGCCGCCATGAAAACCACCGGGCGGCCGACTGTTATCCTGGCCAAGACCGTCAAGGGCTATGGCATGGGCGCGGCGGGCGAGGCGGCCAATACCAATCATCAATTGAAGAAGCTGGGCGACCCCGCGGTGCGAACCTATCGAGACCGCTTCTCCATCCCCGTCGCCGACGACCGCCTGGAAGAAATCCCCTACATCAAGCCGGCGGAAGGCAGCCCGGAGCATGCCTATTTCCAGGCCGGCGTAAAACGCGCCGGCGGCTTTCTTCCCTTGCGCAACAATGCCGGCGCGCCGCTGCAAACGCCGCCGCTGGAAGCCTTTGCCAGCCACCTCAAGGGCAGCGACGGCCGCGAGTTTTCGAGCACGATGGCATTCGTGCGCGTGCTGAGCCAGTTGTTGAAAGATCCCGTGATCGGCGCGCGCGTGGTGCCGATCGTGCCCGACGAATCGCGTACATTCGGCATGGACGGCATGTTCCGCCAGGTCGGCATCTATTCCCATGTCGGGCAGTTGTACACGCCGCAGGATGCCGATCAGCTCAGCGTCTACAAGGAAGACCGCAAAGGCCAGATCCTCCAGGAAGGCATCAATGAATCCGGCGCCATCTCATCCTGGATTGCGGCCGGCACGTCGCACAGCACGCACGGCTTGGCCACCATACCGTTCTATATCTTTTATTCGATGTTCGGCTTCCAGCGCGTGGGCGACCTGGCCTGGGCCGCCGGCGATATCCGCGCGCGCGGATTCCTGCTGGGCGCCACCTCCGGCCGCACGACGCTGGAAGGCGAAGGGCTGCAGCATGACGACGGCCACAGCCATGTATTGGCGTCGGTGGTCCCGTCCTGCGTTGCTTACGATCCCGCCTATGCCTACGAGATCGCCGTCATCGTGCAGGACGGCCTGCGCCGCATGTACCAGGAGCAGGAAGACATCTTTTATTACCTGACCCTGGTCAACGAAAAGACCGCGCATCCGGCCATGCCGGCCGGCGCCGAAGCGGGCATCGTCAAGGGCATGTATCGTCTGCGCGACGGCGCGGCCGAAGCCGGAACACCGCATCTGCAATTGATGGGCAGCGGCGCCATCCTGAACGAGGTCGTGGCGGCGGCGGATCTGTTGAAGCAGGATTTCGGCATCAATGCGGATGTGTGGAGCGTTACCAGCTTCACGGAATTGCGCCGCGACGGCCTGGAGGTCGAACGCTGGAATCGATTGCATCCAACCGACAAGCCAAGGGAAAGTTTCGTCGAGGCCTGCCTGTCCGATCGGACCGGGCCGGTAGTGGCGGCGACCGACTATATGAAAATCGTCGCCGACCAGATTCGCCCGTTTGTGCGGGATCGCAATTACATCGTCCTCGGCACCGACGGGTTCGGCCGCTCCGATACGCGCCAGGCATTGCGTTCGTTCTTCGAAGTCAATCGCCATTACATCGTATTGGCGGCCTTGAAGGCATTGGCCGATGCCGGAACCGTGCCCCTTGAGAAAGCGGCCGAAGCCATTGCGCGTTACGGGATCGATCCTGAGGCGAAATCGGCAGCATTGCCATAGAAACGGCATGGAGGCTTAAGTTTGCACTTAAGCCTCCATGCCTTAGCTGCACTGCCGTGCCGGCTCAAAGCCGGCGAGAAGATCGAGAAATCAGGCGGCCCTCAGGCGATTCAGCAAGAGCGGCGTTTCGCGAATAAGCTCCTGCATGAGGCCGTGGGCATTTTTATGGCGAATCAAAGGCGACGCCTGGCCTGCCGCAAAGGAGACCAGATCGTAGCGCTGCTGTTTGATGGCGGTCTCTTTCAATTGACTCACGAACCAGGCCTGGGCCGGATAAGGAAACAGGTAATCGTCCAATCCCTTCATTTCACTGATGAAGCGATTCGGAATGTTTCTGGAGAGGCGGCCGGTAACCGCCCTGGAAAGCACGGTGCCCGATTGCCGGCTTGTGCGCAGGGCCAGGCGATGATGCCCGATGGCGCCCGACTCTTCGCATGCAAGGAAGGCGGAGCCGATCTGCACGCCATGCGCGCCCAACGCGAAGGCGGCGGCGATGCCCCTGGCGTCCGCCACGCCGCCCGCGGCGACGATGGGCAGCCCGACGCGGTCCGCTATCTGCGGCAACAAAGCAAACATTCCGGTCAGCGATTCCTCCGCGGCGCCAAGAAAGGAGCCTTTATGGCCGCCGGCCTCGAAACTCGATGCAACGATGCAATCGACGCCGGCCGCTTCCAGCGCTTCCGCCTCCTTGGGCGTGGTGGCGGTTCCCATGGTCAGGATGCCGCGCGCGCGGCAGGCTTCCAGTATGTCGGCCGAGGGAATGCCGAATACAAAGCTGAATACTGGCGGCGCGAGCGCCAGCACGGTGGCGATCTGTTCGTCCAGGTCGGGTATGAAGCGTTGCGGCGGCGGCGGAATCTCGACCCCCAATTCGCGATAGTACTTGGTCAATAGCGATGCCGTCGCAAACGACTCGGCTTCCTCTTCCTCGGTTTGCGCATCGGATTTCGACATCCACAAATTGAGGGCGAAAGGACGCTCGGTATGGGTGCGCAAATCGGCCACCAGTTGCGTCATCTGTTCGGGCGAGGCCATCTGCATGCCGAAAGAACCCAGCCCGCCGGCATTCGAAACCGCCGCCGCCAACTTCACCGATGAGGCGCCGCCGCCAAACGGACCTTGCACGATCGGATAAGCGATATTCAACAGTTTTGATGCCGGCGTCTCGTTCCACATAGCTTTCTCTCGATTAGTCTTGCCATGCCCAAGTGTAAATACCGGGCGAGAAAAAGGGCGCGCAAGATTGTTCCGGTCCAGGCCAATCGATGTACGTTTTGGGCCATCGCGATTTCTTTGTCGATGGCGCCTGACCATGGCGCCGTGGTCAGGCGCCGGCCTGCCTAACGTCGAAGATCCGGCGGAATGGACGCGGAGCAAAGAATCATCGCGGCGGCGTTTTCCGCGGGGGTCTTGAACTGCGTCACCACGCCTGGGCCGAAACGCCGGCGCGCGGCTTCCACCAGCATGGTCCGCATGCGGGCTGAATATTCGTTGCACTCGCTGCATTCGGCCAGGCCGTCGTGATTGATGACCGTGGCGGGTCTTGCGTCGGCGCCCATGTGGACGATCTTGAAAGGATCGAATCCCGCAAGCAGCGAAAAGGCCAGAAATTTCTCGTGGAATTCGCCATGCTCCAGGCCGTCGAGGGCAAGAATATGAAATGAAGGACCCGATCCTTCGTTATAGGCAAGCGCGCCGGCCTTGGCCAGCGCCTCCAATTCGTCCCAGGGAAAAGCGGAAGGATTATCTTCCCATTGTTCCTGCAGATAAATAAAATCGCCTACCAGCTTGTTGATGTTGTGGATGTTGATCGAGTCCATATTGCCTCTGCGCGGTAACGTGAATATGGAGGTCGATAACGTGTGGAATTACCGCGTCCATAAGGGCCTGATTGGCCTGCATTCATTATAGGGATTGCATTGTCGACAGGGGCCGGACTTGTTCTCGTTGAGGGCCAAATATGATCTATTCCGGGCCACCGGAGGCCGGTGCAAAATGAATCCGCGCGGCTTGCATTGCTTTCAAATTTTCAGTCGGCCGGCCCGGAAGGCATCCGCGGATTGCCCAGCGCATGTTTTTTCAACTTGTCGTACAGCGTCTTTTTGGGAATGCCCAGGCGTTCCGCGGCTTGCGAGACATTGCCGTCCGTTTCGGCCAGTATGTTTTCGATCAGTTCCCGTTCGTATCGATCCATCAATTGCGGAAGCGTGGCGGCGGTTGCGGCGCCGTCGATCCGGTCCGCCGCCGGATCGATATCCAGCACCCATCTGTCCGCCGCATTGCGCAGCTCGCGAACGTTGCCCGGCCATTTCGCCTGCCGCCACGTCTCCATCTGCTGCGGGGTCCACTGCCGTATCGGGCGTTGATAACGCACCGATGCCGCGTTCATGAAATATGCCAGCAGTTCCGGAATGTCCTCGCGCCTGGCGCCGAGGGCCGGGAGTTCGATGGTCGCCACGCTGATGCGGTAATACAGGTCTTCGCGAAAGCGTCCTTCCGCGCTTTGCGCCAGCAAGTCGGCCTTGCTGGCGGCGATGACACGGCAATCGATCTCGATCGATTGATTGCTGCCGAGGCGCTCCAGCCTTCTTTCCTGCAGCACGCGCAGCAATTTGATCTGCAATTGCATCGGCATGCTTTCGATTTCATCGAGAAAAAGCGTGCCCTCATTGGCATATTCGATTTTGCCGATGCGCCGCTTCTGCGCGCCGGTAAAGGAGCCCGGCTCGTGGCCGAACATTTCCGTTTCGAACATCGATTCCGGCAACGCGCCGCAGTTGATGGCGACAAACGGACCCTTGCGGCCGCTGGCCATGTGCAACTGGCGCGCCACGACTTCCTTGCCGGACCCTGTCGCGCCGTTGATCAGGACATCGGCGGACGTCGGCCCGATGCCGCGGATCAGCGTGCGCAATCGCTCCATGGCGTCGGAGCGGCCGATCAGCGCCGGCGTGGCGGGGTCGGTACTCCATAGCTCCCTCAGGTGCCGGTTTTCCAGAACCAGGCGGCGCTTTTCGCGGGCGCGATTGACAACGGCAAGCAGGTTTTCGGTATTGAACGGCTTCTCGATAAAATCGTAGGCGCCGGCGCGCATGGCTTCGACCGCCATCTCGACGTCGCCGTGTCCCGTCACCACAATGACGGGAATATCCGGGTCGAGACGCAATGCGGCCTGCATGAATTCCAGGCCCGAGCGGGCCGGCAATTTGACATCGGTGATCACGATCCCGGCAAAATCCCGCGTTATCCAGCGCTCGGCTTCTTCGGCGGTGCCGAATGCCTGGGCCGCCAGGCCGTCCAGTTCCAGGGTCTGCATGGTCGCCAGGGACAGGGATTTGTCGTCCTCGATCAGGATAACGTCACATTTTTCCGGTGTCATTGCGTCTCCCGATGCGATAAGGCCGGTAAGGTCAGTATGAATTCGGCGCCGCCGTCGGGATGATTGCTTGCGCTCAGTTGTCCGTTCATCGCCTGCACGATCGAAGACGATATCGTGAGGCCCAGTCCAAGGCCGCCGCCGGTTTCCTTGGTGGTGAAAAAAGGCTCGAAGAGCCGCAAGGCAGCCTGCTCGGTAATGCCGCTGCCGGAGTCGCGGATACGCATCACGGCCAGTTCGCCGACGACATCGAGGGTCGCATGGATTTCCCTGACGGGCGCATCGCGCACCGCATCCAGCGCATTGCGCAGCAGATTGACCAGCACCTGTTCGATGCGCACCGAATCCGCCGCGATCCAGGCCCGCTGCTTCACATGCATGCGGACGTCGACGTTATGGACTTCGCATTCGTTGCTCAGCAGCAGCGCCGCCGTTTCCAGCGATTGCGCAAGGTCGACCGGCAGCGGCACATTGCCGCTCTTCCTGGCGAAACCTTTCAATTGCGCGATGATGTTTCCCATGCGCGCGGAGGCATCGCTGATATGTTCCAGGTTCTGCCTGGCCTGGGGATATTGTTCCCGCCCCAGGTATTTCACGGCGTTTTCCGCGAATGCGCGGATTGCCGCCAGCGGCTGGCTCAGTTCGTGCGTCATGCCGGCCGCCATCTGGCCCAGCATGGTCAGTTTGCCCGCCTGGACCAGTTCGTTCTGTGTCGAGCCGAGCAGTTCCTGCGTCTGCTCCAGTTTGGCATACCTGGATGCCAGCGATTCGTTGGCATGCATGAGTTGTTGCGTGCGGTCCTTGATCTTTTCTTCCAGTTCCTCGGCGGCGCGCAACAGAGCCTTGCGCGATTCCCGTTGTTCGAACAGGCGGCGATGCCTTTGCTGCCATGCCCAGGCCGAAATGAAAACGATGCACAGCGCCAATGCCATTGCCAAGGTCCAGAGCGATGCGGTTCTTTCGATCCTGGCGCGGGAAGGAAACAGCATCAGGTTCCAGCCGACATGCGGGATCGGCAGGCCGATCCGCAAACTCTGGTCATGCCGCGCCATTTCGGTCAAGCGGCCGACCGGGGTGATCAGTTGATCGCCGTATTGATGCGTGCCCGCCAGGTCGCTTTGAACATGCGGCCCCAGCGGCTGCAGGCTATGGTATCGCCAGCCGGGTCGATTGCTGAGGAAGATCACGCCGCGCGAGTCGGCCAGCGCGATGGCGTCTTCGCTGCTGCTCCAGGCGTGTTCGAGTTCCGCGAGATTGATCTTGACGGCCATGACGCCGATCGGTTTGCCGCCGGTGTCGTTGTCCCTGGCATATACCGGCTGCGCGATGAAATAGCCCGGCTCGCCGGTGGCGTTGCCGATGCCGTAGAACCGTCCCACATTGCCTTGCATCGCTTCGGAAAAATAGGGGCGGAAACGGAAATTCCAGCCGACATAGCTAAAGGGTTCCTGCCAATTGCTGGCAGCCAGCGTATTGCCCAGGCGGTCCATCATGTAGATGGCAACCACGCGCGATTGCTGTTGTATCGCAAGCAGGTTTTGGTTCAGGTGCAGGATGGAGGCCCGGTCCGGGTTTTTCTCCATCAATACGCCGCGCACGTTCTCCTGGAAGCCGAGTGCGTAGGGGAGGATTTCGAATTTGTCCAGGATCGATCCGAGGTCCAACGCGACGATCTTCAATTGCCTCTCGCCGTTGGCGCGGGTATCGGCGATGGCCGCCCGTTTGGCGATCAGGTACGTTGCCGGCAGGGCCAGCAGGAAACAGACGAGGATAACGGAAAAGAATGTCCGATTTTTGAATAAGCGCATATTTCAACAGGCCGTGACATCCCAAACGATAAGTGAGATCGATGCCGCATCATAGCGGCATCGTCTCGCCTATAAAAGCAAACTTTCAATCGCTCTTTTTAGTCGCTCATTATATTGACCGCTTATATCGATCGCCTCAAGCCGGATTGGACACGGAATCGCTCATGCCCGAGGCAGCCGCCTTCGGCGCCGGTTTCGGATCGATCAGATAACCCTCTTTTGAGGGATCCGGCATGAAGAACGTGAAAATCAGGCCGATGGCGCACATCGCGCAAACATACCAATAGAACGCCGATTCCATGCCGATCGATTTCAGCGTCAAGGCGACGAACTCCGCCGATCCGCCGAAGATGGCGTTGCCGACGGCGTACGACAATCCCACACCCAGCGCGCGCACCTCGGTCGGGAACATTTCCGCCTTGATCAATCCGCCGACCGAAGTGTAGAAGCTGATCATGATCAAGGCAATGACCACCAGGCTGAAAGCTGCGTAGGGGCTGGCGGCATCCTTCAGCAGATGCAGGATCGGCACCGTGGCCAATGTCGTCAGGACGCCGAAGATCAGCATCGAGGTGCGCCGTCCGATGCGGTCGGAAAGGGCGCCGAACACCGGTTGCATGATCATGTAGACAAACAGCGCGCAGGTCATGACCCTGCTTGCCAGCTTGGGATCCAGGCCGGTGGTATTGACCAGGTACTTTTGCATGTACGTTGTAAACGTATAGAAGATCAGCGAGCCGCCGGCGGTGAAGCCGACCACGGTAATGAAGGCGCGTTTATGTTTCATCAATGCCGCCAGTGTTCCCGCCTCGCGCTTGGTGTTCGGATCGAGGGACAGGGTCTCGCTCAACGATTTGCGAAGGAATACCGCGACCAGCGCCGCCAGGGCGCCGAGAACGAACGGAATGCGCCAGCCCCATGCGTACAACTGTTCGGTGGTGAGCGTCTGTTGCAGGCAGACCAGGACCAGCACCGCCAGCAACTGGCCGCCGATCAGGGTCACGTACTGGAACGAGGAGAAGAAGCCGCGCCGGCCGGCGATCGCGACTTCGCTCATGTAGGTGGCGCTGGTGCCGTATTCGCCGCCGACCGACAGGCCCTGGAACAGGCGCGCGAGCAACAGCAATGCGGGAGCGGCGGCGCCGATGGTTTCGTAGCCCGGCAGGCAGGCGATCAGCAGCGAGCCGCCGCACATCATCGCGACCGAAATCATCATGGCGCGGCGGCGCCCGCTCTTGTCCGCGATCTTGCCGAACAGCCAGCCGCCGATCGGACGCATCAGAAAGCCGACGGCAAAAATCCCGGCGGTGTTCAGCAATTGCGTCGTGCTGTTTCCTTTTGGAAAAAAGGTATGCGCGAAATAAATTGCGGAAAACGAATAAACATAGAAATCGAACCATTCGACCAGATTGCCTGAGGAGGCGCCGAGGATGGCAAAAATGCGGCGCCTGTCATCCGCTTTCTTTTCGACTTTGCTTGAAATTGATACGGTTGTCATGAAGTATCTCCTGTGACTGTTTTTAATAAAGGCTAGAGCGATGGATATGTAAGACCTGTACGAAAAAATCTCCTTATGTTTTTGCCTGCCCCGGACATTGCACACTTCGTGCCAGCAAGGAAGACCATGGGAGAAACCATCGAGAAACTGCTCTACGCCACTACCGATCACGCGATATTCAAAAACAGCCCCGGAAATCGGGCCGTCAAGCATGCGGAAACCCGGAAATTGAAATGCATGCCGTGCGGGTTTACGCAAACGAATCCGATCCTGGCGGGAGTGCCGCCGAACCGCGAGGGAAATCCTCGCGGCGTGGATCATCGTGGTTGCACTGGCCTTGAATCAAAACAGATCCGGCATGTCCTGCTTTTCCGGAACCGCCGCGGCGATTGCATGGCCCTCGTTGCGCGATGCAATATAGGGGCCGGTCAGCATGCCCGCATAACTTTGTCCGGGTCCCACCATCGGAAAGACATCGGCATTCTGGTCGACCCGCACTTCCAGGAATGCCGGGCCTTGATATTCCAGGAATTCCCTGAGAACACTTTCCAGCTCCGCTTTTTCGCTGACCCTGCGGGAGAATTCGAATCCATCGGCCTGCGCGGCCATCACGAAATCCTTGCGGTGCAACGATTTATCGCTCACGCAGAAGCGGTCTTCGAAATACATGCGTTGCCACTGCCGTATCATGCCGTCTCCCAGGTTGTTCAATACCAGCACCTTCACGGGAACGTTGTATGTGGTGGCGGTTTCAAGGTCGCCGATATTCATGCGGATGCTGCCGTCGCCGTCGATATCGATGACCAGCGCATCGGGACGCGCGATCTGCGCCCCGATTGCCGCCGGCAGCCCGAAGCCCATGGTTCCCATGCTGCCGGAGGTCAGGAAACTGCGCGGCAGCACGAATTGAAAATATTGCGCCGCCCACATCTGGTGCTGGCCGACGCCGGTCGTGATGATCGCGCGGCCGCCGGTAATCTCGCTCAATTTCTCGATGACGTGCTGCGGCTGTATCACCACGCTGGCCTGGTCGTAATTCATCGCGTGCAAACGTTTCGATTTTGCAATATGTTCGAGCCACGCGCTGTTGTCGTATTGCAATTCCCCGGCCTGCATCAGCGATTGCAGCGCATTGCCGGCATCGCCGATATGGCTCCAGTCGGCCTTTTTGACCTTGCCGATCTCGGCCTCGTCGATATCGATATGCGCGACATGCTTGGCGCGAGGCGCGAAAGCGTGGGGCCGTCCGCCGGCAACCCGGTCGTCGAAGCGGGCGCCGACCGCGATCAGGAAATCGCAGTCTTCCACCGCATAATTGGCATAGGCCGTGCCGTGCATGCCGAGCATCCCCAGCGCCAAATCATGCTTTATCGGCATGGCGCCGATTCCCATCAGGGTCGTCACCACCGGAATGCGGTAAAGCTCGGCGAACTTCAGCAATTCCGCCGAGGCGCCGCCGGAGATGACGCCGCCGCCGACATACAACAGCGGTTTCTTGCTCGCGTTGAGCAACGCGAAAAAACGCCGGCGTTTTGCATTGTCCAGTTCGCTGCCGCGCGCAACTGCCTTGAGCCGCTCCGAATAGCCGCGGAAATGCAGCGAGCCATGTCCCTTGTACGGTCCTTTCCAGTTCTGGATGTCCTTCGGAATGTCGACCACGACCGGTCCCGGGCGGCCCGAGCGGGCGATCTCGAATGCGGCCCGCAGCGTGCGTTCGAGCTTGTTCGGATCGGTGACCAGGAAGACCTGTTTGGCGCAAGCCGCCATGATGTTGAACACCGGCGCTTCCTGGAAAGCGTCCGATCCGATCGAGGCGCGCGGCACCTGGCCGCAGATGAGGACGACGGGTATCGAGTCGCCATTGCAATCGGCGATCGGCGTGACGGCATTGGTGGCGCCAGGCCCGGAAGTGACCATGAAGACGCCGACCCGGCCGCTGGCGCGGGCATAGCCGGCTGCCATGAAGCCGGCGGCCTGTTCATTGGCAGGCACCACCAGCCGGATCTGGCGGGAAATATCCTCCTGCTGTTCGTTGAAACGAAAGACGGCGTCATAGGTCGGCAATATCGCGCCGCCGCTATAGCCGAAGACCGTGTCGACGCCTTCGTCGCTGAGTACCCTGAGAATGATATCGGCGCCGGTCAGGTGTTCGTCGGAATGCGTGGAAGTGTTCATATGGTTGCTCGCTGTTTAAGAATTATTCATTGGACGTTTGCCATGGACGCATGGCGGCCCTTGCGGGGACTGCCTTGCGATCGGATAGCGGGCTTCGACCGTCTGGGCCGTCCGGATATCGGGCCCTCGATCAGCGAGCTTGTGGCCGGCCTGGATCTGTTTATGATTTATTGTGGCAATCCATGCTCTCGGCTGTTCGTGGAGCCGAAATGGTCCGGTACGCCTATGGCGCCGTAGCGGGCCTCGCTGGATAGCGGGAATGTCTTCCCGCCGGTTCGTTGCGAACCTGTAGCAGGCGATGGGGCGATAACGCCATTACCTGCAGCAGCTTGCTTGTTATTGCTTGCGACTCGCTTGCTGCTCACTTTCCATAGTTTAAATTTCATGGCGCAAATGGAAACGAATGGATGTTCGCGCCGGCGGCCAATTAGTTTCGAATTTGGGCCATTTGGGTATCGGATCGTTGTTTATTCCCGTCGGACGGATCGATAATGCCCCTGCGCCACCTGATGTCCCATGGATCGCACCTGGGACTTGTTGGAAAGCATATGCGGGAATCGGCTAAATAAAAACGACGACACCGATTTCCTTGACCCGAATGCGGAAAGCCCCTGCTTGCAAGACGGGCAGGACGTTCAAAACAATATTTAGGCCGGCGGCAAATGTACCTACTGAACAGTATTGATTCTCCCACCAAACTGAAGAGCCTGAATATGCCGAAGCTGCGCCAGGTTGCCAACGAACTGCGCTCGTTCATCCTGGAGAGCGTCGCCAGGACCGGCGGCCACCTGGCCTCGAACCTCGGCGCGGTCGAGCTGTCGGTGGCGCTGCACTATGTCTTCGATATGCCGACCGACAGGGTGGTATGGGACGTGGGCCATCAAAGCTATGCGCACAAGATATTGACCGGGCGCCGGAAGGACATGGCCAAGGTCAGGAAGATCGGCGGAATTTCCGGTTTCCCTTCGATGGATGAATCGCCCTACGACACATTCGGCGCCGGCCATGCCGGGACATCGATTTCGGCGGCGCTGGGCATCGCGCTGGGCTTGCGCGGCAGCGGGGCGCATGTGGTGGCGGTGGTCGGCGACGGCGCTTTGTCGGCGGGCATGGCGTTCGAGGCCTTGAACCATGCCGGGACTTACAAGGAACTTCCGCTCACGATCGTGTTGAACGACAACGGCATGTCCATTTCGCCCGCCGTGGGCGGATTGCATCGGCACCTGCAGCAACTTTCCGCCGAGTGGAAGGAAACGCAGGCGAAACGATCCGCCGCGGGGCCGGATGGCGAGAATGATCGGAATGGCCGCGAATTTTCGACATCGAACAAAAAGAAGGTGACCACGCTGTTTGAAATATTGGGACTGGAATACGTCGGTCCCGTGGATGGGCACGACCTTGAACAATTGATGGCGGTCTTTGCCAAGGCGAAAAAATCGAAGCTGCCCCAGGTGATCCATGTGGTAACGCAAAAGGGGCGGGGCTATCGTCTGGCCGAACTGGACCCGACCACCTACCATGGCCCGGGGCCGTTCAGCATCGAACTGGGCGTGCCGGTGACGGAAAATAAGAGGCGGACGTTCAGCCAGGTCTTTTCCGACTGGATCTGCAACGTGGCCGACGGCGACGAACGCATCGTCGCCATCACGCCCGCCATGCGCGAGGGATCCTGCCTGGGCGAATTCGAAAGGAAATTTCCGGATCGCTATTTCGATGTCGGCATCGCCGAGCAGCACGCCGTCACGCTGGCGGCCGGGCTGGCCGCCGCCGGCATGCGTCCGGTCGTCGCGATTTATTCCACATTCCTGCAACGCGGCTACGATCAACTGATCCATGATGTCGCATTGCAAAACCTGCCGGTGCTGTTCGCGATCGATCGCGCCGGCATTGCCGGCGGCGACGGCGCCACGCATCTGGGCGCCTTCGATCTTGCCGCCTTGAGATGCATTCCCAACCTGGTCATCATGACGCCGTCGGATGAGCAGGAGTGTTACCAGATGCTGTCCACGGGCATCGAATATCCAGGACCGTCGGCGGTGCGCTATCCGCGCGCCACCGGCCACGCCGACCTGCTGATCCGCACCACCGAGATGATGCCGATCGGCAAGGGCAAGATCTGCCGCACCTCGAACAAGTGCAGCCGCAGCCGGCGCGTGGCGATATTGGTATTCGGCCCCTTGCTTGCAGTCGCCATGGAAGTCGGCGAAAGAATCGATGCGACCGTCGCCAACATGCGCTTTGTAAAGCCCCTGGACGAAGCGTTGTTGCTGGAGATCGCCGAAGACCACGATGTGCTGGTCACGCTGGAAGAGGCGACGATTATCGGCGGCGCCGGTTCCGCATGCGCGGAACGCATGGCCGCGGAAGGCATTCCGGTGGAAATGCTGCGGCTGGGACTGCCGGATGTGTTCATCCCGCATGGCGATCGCCTCAAGCTGCTGGATTTGCATGGCCTGAATGCGGCGGGGATACTGGAGTCGATTCGGCGCTTCATGGACCGGGGCAGCGAAGACATGCTGGCGACCGTCGAGAAGTTCTAGTGTCGGCCGGGCGTGCGGTTTCGGTCATGGTTTACGGCCAAGTTGTCATGCATTTCGGACAATCGCCATGTGCATGCGCAACGCACGGCTTCTTCTCTGGTATATGTTGAACACATGTTGAATTTTTGACGGGAAACGATGATGAAACTGGTTGGCCTGGTTGGTTGGCGCGGCATGGTGGGTTCGGTCCTGATGCAGCGCATGCAGGAAGAGGGCGATTTCAATGAAATCGAGCCGCTGTTCTTTTCGACATCGGCTGCCGGCGGCAAGGCGCCGTCGTAC
>DASYEK010000033.1:0-108567 GCA_036499085.1 Herbaspirillum sp.
AGGCGCATGTCGGCAATATCTATGTCAACCGGAATATCGTCGGCGCGGTGGTCGGGGTACAGCCGTTCGGCGGCGAAGGCCTGTCCGGCACCGGTCCCAAGGCCGGCGGTCCGCTGTGCCTGAAACGCTTGCAGGAGCAGGAACAGGGCGATCCGGCCGGGCCGGCGCACGGTTCGAATTCGCCGGACGCATTGGCCTTTCAACCAGGCCAGGCGGGGACCGATGCGGCGTGCGCCACCGATGCCGCGCTGGACGCCTTGCTGGACTGGAGCGCGGCCCACGGCCATCAGGCGCTGCTGGCGCTGGGGCGCGGTTATGCGCAGGACAACCTGAACGGCCGCACCCTGCGCCTGCCGGGGCCGACCGGCGAGACCAACACCCTGCGTTTCGCCCGGCGCGGCGCGGTCTTGTGCGCGGCGGGCAGCACCCCGGGGTTGCTGAATCAACTGGCGGCGGTATTGGCGACCGGCAACCGGGCTGTGCTGACGCCGGCGAGCGCCGCGTATCTGCCGGCCAGCATGCCGGCCCAGGTCATGCAACGGCTGGACATGGTGGCGCGGCACGAGGATTGCGCGAAGCTGACGCTGGCGTTGTACGACGCCGACGATACGCATTGCCTGCGAATGCTGCCGTCGCTGGCCGAACGCGAAGGGGCGATCGTGGCCGGTGTCGCGACCCGCGCCGGCCACGCCATTGCCTTGTGGCGGCTGGTGGCCGAACGCGCGGTGTGCGTGAATACCACGGCTGCCGGCGGCAATGCCAGCCTGATGGCGATGCAGTCATGATCCTGCAATATTTGCTTGGTATAACACGCTAAATAAGCGCTGAAGATTGCCGTTAAAAATGCCACCGTCCGAGTGGCATTTTTTTTGTGGCAAGTATGGCAATGCCTTTCCATGGAAGCAGTATTGTTCCGGGACGCATTTTGTAAACGGCTATTCGCCATTTATTCGCTGCTTATTCACCGCTTATTCGCGCTTTGCCGGTTTGTGAAATGGGTTCTAATAGCCGGATATAAAAAGAGACGCGCCTGTTCCGGCGCGCACATATTGGGGGAAATAATCGTATGCCAGGCCGGCGGTGGGGATCGCTTACATGAAATTCCGCGGGTCTATGCTTCGGAGTGTCTACGCCCGCATGTTTTTGGTTATTTGCGCGGCGGCAGTGCCTACTTTTGTCGGCCTGTGTTTCTACGTCTATCAGCAGCGCATGGATTTCGAACGGCTGGCGCACGACAATGCGCAAAGCTATGTCGATCTCGCGGCACGCTACCAGAACTGGCTGATCGCCAGTTCCGACGAAACCCTGCGCGCGATCTCGGCCACCCAGATGGTCCAGAACGGCGATTGGGAACGCTGCTCGAACTACTTCGCCGATTTGCTCAAACAGCAGAGCCGGTATGTCAACATCGGCGTGATCGCCCTGGACGGCAGCCTGAAGGCAAGCGGCGCAAAATCCCTGGTTCCCGGCATGAACATGAAAGACCGGCCGTATTTTTCCAATGCGCTGCGGTCCTCCGGTTTCGTCGTCGGCGAATTCCAGATCGGGCGCATCACGGGCAAATCCACCATCGTTGTCGCCACTGCATTGCGCGACGCCGGGAATCGGCCGTACGCGGTTCTGTTCGCCAGCCTGAACCTGGCCTCGATGACAGTTACCGTGGCCGACATGCACATTGCCGACGGCGCCCGTTTCATGGTGCTGGATCGCAACGGCGACCTGCTGCAGGCGTCGACGCCGATGCTGCGGGCATCGCCTGTCAATGGCCGCCTGGAACTGTCGCGCGTGGCCAAGATGAGCTTGGCCGGCACGGGTGAGCGCGGGTCCGGCGAACTGCGCGCGGGCGACGGCAGCCAGTGGCTGGTCAGCTATGTACGCAGCGGTCCGCCCCAGGACCGGCGCGCGCTGACCGTGGTCTATGAACAGCCGATGCAGGCCCTGCCGGCCGCCGCCAGCCACGATTTCTGGATTGCCATCGGCGTCATCGTGCTGTTGCTGGGCATGGCGCTGGGCGCAGGCTGGTTCGGCACGCAGGCCATCATGGGCCGCAATCTGCGCTATCTGACCGCTGCCGCGCAACGCCTGCGCCGGCGCGATTTCAAGGCGCGCATCGGCGGCAACGTCAGCGGCCAGGAATTCGTCGAGATCGCCCATCAATTCGACCAGATGGCGCAGGAATTGAACGAACACGAACAGGCGACGCGGCGCGTGATGGCGCGCCAGCTCGGCCAATACAAGATACTGCAACTGATTACCGCCGGCCGGCCGTTGCCGGAAACGCTGGCCGAATTGGTGTTGTTCGCGCAGCGCCAGATCGATCATTCCGTGGGTTCGATCCTGCTGCTCGACAGCGACAGCAAAACCGTCGGCCAATGCGTCGCGCCCGACCTGCCCCGATCGTACTGCGCCGCGCTGCTCGGCGCCGCCATCGGCCCCGGCATCGGCGCCTGCGGCACCGCGATGTTCGAAAAGCAGCTCGTGATCACGGAAGACATCACCACCGATCCGGCCTGGGCCGATTTCAAAGACCTGGTGGGCGACCTGAGAGTCTGCTGGTCCTATCCGATCATCTCTTCCAGCGGCCGCGTGTTCGGTTCCTTCGCGCTTTACTATCGCGCGCTGCATCCGGTCGGCGAAGAGCAATTGTTGCTGAGCCAGATTGCGGCGGAACTGGCGGCCGTGGCGATCGAGCGCAGCCGCATCGAAGACGCGCTGACCCATTCCGAGGCCGAATACCGGCTGTTGTTCGAACGCAATCCCTATCCGATGTGGGTCTATGACGACCGCACCTTGCGCATCCTGGCGGTCAACGATCCGGCCATCGCGCACTACGGCTATAGCCGCGCGCAATTCCTGCTGATGAAAGTCGGCGACCTGGAACAGGCGGCCGCGCCCGCCTGCGACGACGTGCGCCATGTTCGGCATCGGCGCAAGGACGGCAGCGAAATCCTGGTCGACGTGGTGGTGTTCCCGACCAGCTTCGGCGGCAGTCCGGCGCAGTTGGCGCTGATCAACGACGTCACCGAGCGCGAAGCGATGGCGCGCAACATCAGCGATCGGGACCAGATGCTGTCGCTGCTGATGGACTCCACCGCCGAGGCGATTTACGGCATCGACCTGGACGGCCGCTGCATGTTCGCCAACAATGCCTGCGTGCGCCTGCTCGGCTACGACAGCGCGGCCGAACTGCTCGGCCATCCGGTGCACGACATGGTCCATTACAAGCATGAGAACGGCAACGCCTATCCGCAGCACGAATGCCCGGTGCAGCACTCGGTGCGCTTCGGCGAAAACCGGCATGTCGAAGGCGAGGTGCTGTGGCGCAAGGACGGCAGCGCGCTGCCGGTCGAGTACTGGTCGTATCCGATCCGCCGCAACGGCAAGGTCAGTGGCGCCATGGTGACGTTCCTGGACGATACCGAGCGCCGCCGGCACAGCGAGGCGCTGGCTTACCAGGCGCGGCACGACTCGCTGACAGGCCTGTACAACCGCGCCGTGCTGATTTCCTCGATCGACCTGGCGATTGCCGACTACGGCCAGGACCTGGCGCGGCAACAGCAGCAATTCGGCGTGATGATCATCGACCTGGACGGTTTCAAGGAAGTCAACGACGCGCTCGGCCATCAGTCCGGCGATCTGTTGCTGCAGCAGGTCGCGCAGCGCCTGCGCGGCGCGATGCCGGCCGCCAGCATCCTGACCCGGCTGGGCGGCGATGAATTCGCGGTGCTGGCCGGCAAGCTGGACCGCGGCGAGATCGCCGCCGACATCGCCCACAGCGTCCTGACCAAGCTGCAGCAGCCGTTCCAGCTCAACGGCATCCAGATCCAGATCAATGCCAGCATCGGCATCGCCATGTACCCGCAAGACGGCGCCGATACCATGCATCTGATGCGTAATGCCGACGCCGCGATGTACCAGGCCAAGCGCGAAGGCACCGGCTTCGTGTTCTATCACCAGACCGATACCGACCAGACGCCGAGCAGGCTGCTGCTGATGACGGAACTGCGCAATGCCTTCAACCGCGAGCAATTCGTCCTGCACTACCAGCCCAAGACCGACATGGTCGACGGCGCTGTGATCGGCTTCGAAGCGCTGATACGCTGGCAGCATCCGGAACGCGGCCTGTTGTATCCGATCGATTTTGTGCCGATCGTCGAAATCAGCGAACTGATCCATTCGCTGACCATCTGGGTGGTCGAGACTGCGGTGGCGCAATGCAAGAAATGGCACGACCAGGGCAACCACGTCACCATCGCGGTCAATATTTCGATGCGCAACCTGCTCGACGCCGGCCTGGTCGAGCGCGTGCAGCAGATTCTCGAACGCTACGAACTGCCGGCGTTCTACCTGGAACTGGAGTTGACCGAGAGCTCGATCATGGCCGATCCGGCGCGTTCGCTGGATGTGCTCACGCGCCTGCACGAATACGGCGTGACGGTATCGATCGACGATTTCGGGACCGGCTATTCATCGCTGGCGTATCTGCAAAAACTGCCGGTCGACAGCCTGAAGATCGATCGTTCGTTCGTCGCCGACATGGCCGACAGCGAAGACGCGCGCGCCATCGTCAGCGCCATCATCGCGCTGGCGCATACCGTGGGATTGAAAGTGACCGCCGAAGGCATCGAGGACCAGGCCACCATGCAGCGGCTGGCGGCGCTCAAGTGCGATGTGGCGCAGGGCTATTATTTGTCGCGGCCGCTGCCGGCCGAGGGCGCGACCGCCTGGATGCAGGCGCGCCGCGAATCCCGGCCCGGCTAGCGCGCCGCGTTCAGGATGCGCCTGGCCAGGCCGGCGTTGTCGCCATCGAAATGATGGCCGCCGTTCAGCTTGACGGCCTTGATGCCGCCCACATCGGCCGGCGGGCAGCCCGAGTCGGTTTCTTCCGAACCGTAGACGCACAGGAATTTGCCGGCGCCGAGCCGATCCACTTCCGGCTTGATCGCCAGGCCGTCGTTGCTGTTCTTGATCCAGTTGCTGAGCCGGAACTGGAAGTCGGCCTTCTGCCCCAGCGCCAGCATCGCGGTCAGCCCGATCTGTTGGCGCGCCTCGGGCGGCAGGCGGTTGACGATGAACGGCAACACATCCGCGCCTTGCGAATAGCCGACCAGGATCACCCGGCTTTTGTGCCAATGCGCCAGATAGAAGCGCATCAGGCGCGCGATGTCGGCCGCGGTCGATGCCGGTGTGCGCGCATCCCAGAAATAACGCAGCGAATCGAGGCCGACCACCGGCACGCCGTTCTTGGCGAACGTATTGGCGACCTCGCGATCGATGCCGGCCCAGCCGCCGTCGCCGCTCAGGAAAACGGCCATGGTCTGGTCGCCCATGCTGTCGTTGCGGCCGGTGGCCGGCAGCTCGACGATCGGCAAGTCGTGCACTGCCGCCGGCACCGGTGCGGCAGCCGGCCCGCGGCGCAGGCTCAGGCGTTGATAGGCCGCCTGCCATTGCGGGAAGACGCCGTGGCCGGCCAGCGGATTTTCCGATGGCCGCGGCAGCAATTGCAATTGCGAACCCGGCACGCCGGACACGAAGGCCTGCGCCACGCGCGCATGGCAGGCAGGGAATTCGATGGCGGCGCCGGGCAGTTCGCTATCGGCGCGATGCTGCAGCGCGATCCATGGCAGGCGCAGCTTGGACGCAGGCAGCAGGTCGACGCCGGTATTCGGCATGCGCTGCCGGAAGCTGGCGCCGGCGCCCTTGCACAGCGGCTTGCGCAAGGCCAGTTCGGGACACAAATCGAAAGTCAGCAGGCCGGAAAAAATATCGGCGGTGCTGCCTGCCACCACGGCATAAGCCAGCGCCGCGCCGGCGCCGTCGCCGGCCAGCACCGGCGGCGTATAGCCGGGCAGCTTCTCGTAGGCCTGGACGAAGCGGCTCAGGTTTTCCAGGTCGCCGTCGGGGAATACGCAGCTGCCGGCGTCGGCATCCAGTTTCGCGATCAGTTGCCGGGTATTGATGCCGGCCACCATGGCGCCCTGCGCGGTCAGCGCCAGCGCCATCTGCTCGGCGCGCTTGTCCCAGCCGTTGCCGTCGGACAGCAGCAGCACCACGCCCTCGACGCCGCCCTTGGGTTTGTACACCCTGACGTTATGGAATTTGCCGTGGGAGACTTTGTCGGTGCGCTTGCCGATACTAATGTCGGTGCGTGCATCGGCGCGCGTTGCCGGATGCGCGGCCGCCTGCGCCGGCGCGCCGTCTTGCGCATTCGCCGCGCCGATGCACGCCAGCAGGCTCAGCATCATGCCTGCCGCGACCCATGCCGCCATTCCGACGGCCGCGCCGCGGAATGTCTTCCGCCTGCATCCCTTGATGTCGATGGTTTGCTTCATTTGCCGATGGCTCCTTTGAGTCCGCCGTTGATAAGCGCGGCGACATCCGAAAATGTGAATACCGGCGCCAGGCCGCCTTCCGCGATCAGGTAGCGCGCTTCCCATTCCGGGTCGAACTTGTCCTTGAAGCTGCGCAGGCCGCGGAAGTTGTAGAAGCGTTCGCCGTGCCGGAACATCATGCGGCCGAAGCGATGCCAGCGCGACGCCAGCTGATGCTGTTCCATGCCCGACATCGGCGCCATGCCCAGGCCGAAGCGCTGGTAACCCTGCGCCTGGCAATACAGCATCATATTGGCGAACAGGAAATCCATGGTGCCGGGCGGCGCATCGGGCTGCTGCCGCATCAGGTCGATCGCGGCTTCGATGCGCAGCACGTCCGGCGCCATGAGCGTGGCGAATGCGACGATGCGATCGCCCTTCCTGACCACCGCGACCGGCTGCTGCAATATATACGGTTCCTTGAACGCGCCCAGCGAAAAGCCCTTCTCGCGCGTGTTGTGCGATTGCAGCCAGGCGTCCGAAATGGCGCGCATCCTTTCCAGGATTTCAGGAATGCGCGGCACCGGCATTACCTCGAACGCCAGGCCCTCGCGTTCGCCGCGCTTGACGCCGTGGCGCAGATTGGCGCGGCGCGGGCCCTGCAGGCTGAAGTCGTGCAGATTGACATAGGCTTCCTCGCCCAGCTTGTAGGCGCGCAAGCCGGCGTCCAGATACAGCGGCAGGGTCTGCGGCCGCACCTTGTAGAACGCCGCGCGTCCGCCGTGCGCGTCGACCATCTCGATAAAGCGCCAGATCAGTTCCGGCCATTCCTGCTGCGCGCCGATCGGATCCGACAGGGCGATCCAGGAGCGGCCATGCTTGGCGTACATGATGAACGACTGGCCCGAGCCCGAAAACAGCAGGCTCTTGTCGCCCATCAGGGCCAGGCAGGCCTCCGCGGCCTGCTGTCCCTGCACCACCTGCCGCGCGCGTTGCATTTCCTGCGCGCTCGGCTTGACGGCCTTGATGTCCGGCTTGCGCAGCAGTTGCCGCAAACCCACCGCCAGGCCCAGGATGGCCACCACCAGCAAGGTGCGCATGGCGCGCGGCGCGTAGTCGTCGAACGCGAATTGCCACCACATGTGGTCGGCGTACTTGACGTCCTGGTAGACGAAAAACAGAATCCCGGCGCAACCCGCGATCACGCTGGCCACCGCCAGCAGCCAGCCGGCTTCGAAGGTCTGCGAGAACAGCGACGAGCGGCGGTTGAACTGCTTGCGCGAACTCAGCAGCAACAGCGTCAGCAGGCTCAGCACCATCAGTTCCGACACCGCGATGCCCTTCGGCAGCGCCAGCACGGCAGCCACCACGGTCAGCGCCAGAGCGGCCCACCATGCCGCATCCAGCTTGTGCAGCAGGCCGCGCGCCACGAACAGCATGGCCAGCCCGGCCACGCTGCCGATCAGGTGCGACATTTCCACGGCGAACAGCGGCACCGTGGTGCGCAGCAGGCGTTCGGCGGAATGGGTGGCCGGCGTCACGCCGGAGACCAGCAGCATGATGCCGGTCACCAGCACCAGCGCCGCCATGATGCCCGGCGACAGCCGCACCGCCGCGCGCGAGATCGGCGCCAGGACGCTGGAGCGCATCTCCAGGCCGGCCAGCAGCGCGGCGGCGATCAGCAGCGGCAGCAGGAAATAGATGAGGCGATACATCACCAGCGCACCCGCGATCTCGCCGGCCGGCGCATGCGGCCCCCAGGCCAGCATGATCACCGCCTCGAATACGCCGAGTCCGCCCGGCACATGGCTGATCACGCCCAGCGCCACCGCAATCGCATAGAACGCCGCGAAAGTCGACAAGGGCACGCCGGCCGGCAGCAGGAACCACAGCGCGGCGGCGGCGGCGCCGAGGTCGGCCCCGGAAATGAGCAATTGGCGGATTGCCAGCCAGCCGTCCGGCAGTTGCAGCGTCCAGCGTCCGAACAGCAGCAGGCTGCGGCGGCGCATGCACAGCACGACCAGGCCCGCCACCGCCAGCAGCGTGGCGCCGGACAGTATCTGCAGCAGGATCGGATCGATATGCAGCATGCCGGCCACGTCCCGCGCGCCCCACAACAGGCCGGCCGCGCCGAAGGTGCTCATGCCCAGCCCGAAGGCGCTGGCGTTGAAGGCGATCGCTTGCGCCACCTTGCCGGCATCGACCCCGGCCGCGGTAAACAGGCGCATGCGCACCGTGCCGCCGGTCAGGACGCCGAGGCCGATGGTGTTGCCCAGCGCATAGGCGATGAACGAGGTCAGCGCGATGGTGGAGCCCTTCACCCGCGCGCCGACGTAGCGCAGGCTGGAGGCGTCATAGCCGGTCAGCGCGAAGTAGCTGACCGCCGCGCACAGCAGCGACATCGCCAGATTCGGCTTGGGGATGTGGCGCATGGTGTGCAGGATGTCCTGGTATTGCACTTCGCGCAGCACATGGTGCAGCGCATCGAATACCAGCGCGCCGATCAGCAGCAGGCCGACGCCGATCAGCCAGGGTTTCGCCGCCAGCCAGCGTTCCGTGAACGGATGGGCCGGCGTCGCAAGCGGGGGCGCTGCCACAGGTTGGGGTTGGTCGGCGAGTTGCGATGACATGCGTACGGTGAAATTCCCTGGTGAATGGTCTATAACGCAACGGGGCGCAAAAGGATGACTCCGGCACGCCGATTGCGTTCGATAAATGTACCGGCGTGCCGTCGGCGATTGCCATGGGCCTTGTTGTGCGCTTTCGATTCGAGTTTGCGCGGTAGGACAAGTTCAGCGCCGAATGCGCGCCTCGCGGCCGGCGCTTTCCGAATAGCTGATCGAAGTCAACGCAAACTGGCCTTTTGTCATGTATTCTCCCGCTTTTCCTGGAGGGACAGCATGCGAGAAGAATTGATAAATTGGCTGCAGGGATTTGTACCGCCACGCGGAACGGTCGATCGATTTGAGCGGATGCGCAGTTGCGCGGGCGCCTTGTTCGGCCTGATGCTGGCCGGGCTGCTGACGCGTTTGACGCTCGGCGATACGCTCGGCGCGGCGTTCCTGATCGCGCCGATGGGGGCTTCGGCTGTGCTGTTGTTCGCGGTGCCGGCGAGTCCGCTGGCGCAGCCCTGGTCGATCATCGGCGGCAATCTGTGTTCGGCCATCATCGGCGTGACTTGCGGCATCCTGGTGGGCGATACGCTGATGGCGGCGGCGCTGGCCGGCGCGCTGGCGATCGGCGCCATGTTCCTGTTGCGCTGCCTGCATCCGCCCAGCGGGGCGGTGGCGCTGACCGCGGTGCTGGGCGGCCCGGCGGTCCATGCCATGGGTTATCACTTCGTCCTGATGCCGGTGGCGATCAATTCGTTCCTGTTGCTGGTGGCGGCGCTGTTTTACAACAACGCCACCGGCCGCCGTTATCCGCACAGCGCGCAGCCGGAACGCGCCAATCGCCACGAAACCCTGGATGCGGTGCCGACCTCGCGACTCGGCTTCAGCGCGGACGACCTGGACGCCGTGCTCAAGACCTACAACCAGGTGATCGATATCAGCCGCGAGGACTTGCAGACCATCCTGACCCAGACCGAAATGCTGGGCTACCAGCGCCGTTTCGGCGCGGTGACCTGCGGCAGCATCATGTCGCAGGACGTCGTCAGCGTCGAATTCGGCACCGAGCTCAATGAGGCCTGGTCGCTGATGCGCGAGCATCGCCTGACCGCGCTGCCGGTCATCAACCGCGGCCGGCGCGTCATCGGCATCGTCACCAAGACGGATTTCCTGCTGCATGCCGATCTCGATCATCACATGCATATCGGCAGCAAGCTGGCGACCTTCCTGCGCCGCACCCGGCTCATGCATACCGAGAAGCCGGAGGTGGTGGGCCAGATCATGAGCACCGATGTCAAGGTGGCCGCGGCCGACCGGCCGGCGGTGGAGCTGGTGCCGCTGATGTCGGACGCCGGCCTGCATCAGTTGCCGGTGGTGGACGACGATAATCGATTGGTCGGCATGCTCACGCAATCGGACATGATTGCGGCCTTGTACGAAACCAGTTTGCACAAAGACAAGGCCTATAGTTGAAAAACGCATAAGCAAACCTCGAAACTGTCGTTTGAGCGCTGATTAATGTTTGTTACATTTTGCGTCACTCGTTAATCGGCGATTCATTCTCAAGGGGCAAACATGTTCAGAAAACCGTTTTTGGCAGGCGCGCTGGCGCTGTCCGCCGTCCTCACCATTGCCGCCGGGCAGGCCCAGGCGCAGGAAAAGCCGCTGCTCAACGCGTCCTATGACGTTGCGCGCGAGGTGTTTGCCGCCATCAATCCCAAATTCATCGCCTACTGGAAAGCCCAGACCGGCCAGGACCTGAAGATCGACCAGTCCTTTGCCGGCACCTCGCGCCAGGCGCAGGACATCATCCAGGGCAAGAAGGTCGATACCGTGACCTTCAACCAGGCTACCGACATCAACGTGCTGGCGCAGCGCGGCCTGTTGCGCGCCGACTGGCAGAAGGCGTTTCCGAACAATGCCTCGCCTTACTACAGCACCATCGCTTTCCTGGTGCGCAAGGGCAATCCGAAAAACATCAAGGGCTGGGACGACCTGGTGCGCGACGACGTGAAGCTGGTGTTCCCGAATCCGAAGACCTCCGGCAACGCCCGCTATTCCTATCTGGGTGCCTGGCTGTATGCCAACGAGAAGTTCAAGGGCGACGATGCGCAATCGAAACAGTTCGTCGGCAAATTCCTGCATAACGTGGTCAATTTCGCCACCGGCGGGCGCGGCGCGACTGTCGCATTCGCACAGAACGGCCAGGGCGACGTGCTGTTGTCGTTCGAATCCGAAGTGCTGGGCATCGCCAAGGGCGACGAGTTCAAGTCGGGCGGTTTTGAGGTGGTGGTGCCGCCGGTGTCCGTGCTGGCCGAGTTTCCGGTGGCCGTGGTCGACAAGGTGGTCGACGAAAAGGGCACCCGCAAGCTGGCGACGGCTTATCTGAACTACGAATACTCGCGCGAAATCCAGTTGCTGCTGACCACGTATTATTTCCGCGTGAACCATCCTGATATCGCCAAGGTGGTGGCGGACCGTTATCCGAAAGTGCGCCTGATCGATCCGACCAAGGTGCTGGGTCCTTGGGACAAGATCGAGAAGACCCATTTCGCGTCCGGCGGCGTACTCGACCAGTTGCTTTCGGTGCGTAGATAAGCCACGGCTGCGCTGATGTCGGCGGTGACCCTTCGATACGCCGCGTTGCGGCTACTCAGGGCGAACGGGGGTTTTGTGAAAATTCGAGGAAAACCCGTTCCATGCCGGCGTCGGCGGCGACCCTTCGATATGCCGCGTTGCAGCTACTCAGGGCGAACGGGGGTTTGTGAAAATTTGAGGAAAACCCGTTCCGTTTCGCTTAAGAGCTGCTCGTATGAACGGTTTTTGTGAAAATTTAGAAGAAGTCCGTTCGCTCCGAGTAGCCGCAATGCGGCGTATCGAAGAGTCACAGCCGGCTTGAATCGTCAATGCCCTTCCAATCCCTCTGATGCCAACAGTAGCCATCTTGATTCCATCCTTCTTCCGCCGCACCCCGGTATTGCCGGGCTTCGGCACCAGCTTCGGCCTGTCGGTCCTGTTCATCAGCCTGGTGACGCTGCTGCCGCTGTCCGGCCTGCTGCTGTATGTCAGCGGCATGACGTGGCAGCAGTACTGGTTCGCCATCAGCGATGCGCGCGTGGTGCAGAGCTATAAGGTCACGCTGCTGGCGGCGTTGTATTCCACGATCGCCGTCACCTTGATCGGCTTTCTGCTGGCCTGGATCATCTCGCGCTACGATTTCCCCGGCCGCCGGCTGATCGATGCGCTGGTCGACCTGCCGTTCGCGCTGCCGACGGCAGTCGCGGGGATTACCCTGTCGGCGCTGTTCATTCCGAACGGCTGGCTGGGCCAGTGGTTCGCGCCGCTGGGCATCAAGATCTCGTATGCGTTTCCGGGCATGGTGCTGGCCATGCTGTTTACCAGCCTGCCGTTCATCGTGCGGCCGGTGCAGCCGGTGCTGGAAGACCTGGAGAACGAAATCGAGGAAGCCGCGCTGATGCTGGGCGCGCACAAATGGCAGATTTTCTGGCGCGTGCTGCTGCCCACGCTGGCGCCGGCGCTGATCACCGGCGCCTCGCAGGCCTTCATCCGCAGCCTGGGCGAATTCGGCGCGGTCATCATGATCGCCGGCAATATTCCGTTCGAAACCGAAATCACCTCGCTGATGATCTTCGTGCGCATGCAGGAATTCAATTATCCGGCGGCCGCGGCGATCGCCTCGGTGGTGCTGGCGGCCTCACTGGCGCTGCTGTTCCTGCTGCAACTGGTGCAGACCCGTTTCCTGAGGTCATAGACGATGGCAAAACTGCAAAAACGGCCGACGGAATGGCAGCAATGGCTGCTGATCGCGCTCGGCATCGCCGCCGCATTGATCTTCCTGGTCGCGCCGCTGGCGCTGATTTTCGCCAAGGCCTTCGGCGAAGGCTGGCAAATGCTGGTGCAGAATCTGCAACAGGATTACATGATCAGTGCGATCGTGTTGACGCTGGCGGCAACCGCGTTGACGGTGCCGATCAACCTGGTTTTCGGGATCCTGCTGGCCTGGTGCGTCACGCGCTACGATTTCACCGGCCGCCGCCTGCTGACGACGCTGGTCGATATTCCGTATGCGATGTCGCCGGTGGTGGCGGGCTTCTGCTACCTGGTGGTATACGGCTCGGAAGGACTGTTCGGACGCTGGCTCTCGGCGCACGATATCCAGGTGGTGTTTGCCTGGCCCGGCATCATCATGGTGACTGTCTTCGTGACCTCGCCTTACGTCGCGCGCATCCTGATTCCGCTGATGCAGGCGCAGGGCAGCGAAGAGGAAATCGCGGCGCTGTCGCTGGGCGCGTCGGGCCTGCAGATTTTCCTGCGGGTGTCGTTGCCGAACATCAAATGGGCGCTGTTATACGGCTCGGTCATCACCAATGCGCGCGCGGTCGGCGAATTCGGCGCGGTGGCGGTGGTGTCCGGCACCATCATGAACCAGACCCTGACCTTGCCGCTGCTGGTGGAGCAACTGAACAACGATTACAAGACCGCTGCTGCATTCACAGCGGCGGCGCTGCTGGCCTGCATGGCGCTGGTGACGCTGGTGCTCAAGACCTTCATGGAATGGCGGCAAAACGTGAAGGCCCGGCCGCTGCACTGATAAAAGCCGTGAAAAGCCGCCGCGGACGGACTTGAACATGAAATTTATTCAAGTCGCCACAAGACGGCACACACGGCCCGAAGTCTGCAATACTGTGTTCGGAAGTAAAAAAATCAAACGACACAGAGGAGACGGGCATGAGAGCAAATCGCATCGCGCTGGCCGCGGCATTGGGGGCATTCGTCGTAGCAGCCACTGTATCCATGGCCGCCCAGGCGCAGGAACTGGTCCGCTTGGGCAACCTGAAATTCGCGCACTACGGCGCAATCTCGTACATCAAGGAAATCGCGCCGAAATGCGGCATCAAGGTGGAAGAGCATGTCTTCGCCAAGGGCCCCGACGTGATGCAGGCCATCCTGGCCGGTGAGCTCGACGTCGGCGCCACCGCTTCCGAAGGCGCCATCACCGCGCGCGCCAATGGCGCGCCGATCTTCCTGGTGGCCGGTTTCGCCAAGGGCGGCGCGCGGCTGGTGGCGCGTCCCGACGCCAATATCAAGACTGTGGCCGACCTGAAAGGCAAGCGCGTCGGCGTCACGCGCGGCGGCATCCAGGAAGTGCTGCTGGCGGCCGAACTGGCGCAGAACAAGCTGACCATGTCCGACAAGCCCGGCAAGGACGTACTGGTGGTCTACCTGGCCTTCGCCGACCTGAACCAGGCGCTGCTGGGCAAGGACCTGGACGCCATGATGCAGAGCGAGCCGCAGTCCTCGCAGGCGATCAACAAGGGCTTCGGCGTCGAAGTGATGAAGCCGTACGACACCCCGATCGGCGCCCCCGTGCGCACGCTGGTGATGACCGAAAAGTTCTACAAGGAACGCCGGCCGCTGGCGGAAAAATTCATGCGTTGCTTCGTGCAGTCGACCAAGGCCTTTATCGACGACAAGGCGCTGGCCGAGAAATACGTGCGCGAAACCATCTTCAAGGGCCAGATCACCTCGCAGGATTTCAACGACGCCATCGCCAATTCGCCATATTCCTTCGACGTCACGCCCGAGCATATCCAGATCACCACGGATGTGATGGTGAAGTACGGCGTCGGCAAGATGGCCAAGCCGGCGCCGGCCAAGGACTGGGTCAAGACCGACTTGCTGGACGAAGCCAAGAAAAGCCTGAACGTCAAGTAAGGAGCGGCAGATGGCGCAGTCGAAATGGCGTAGCGTGACGGCGGGCCTGCTGGTGCCGGTCGTGGTCATCGCGTTGTGGCAGGCGGCCTGCAGCATGGGCATGGTCAGTCCGCTCAAGCTGCCGTCGCCGCTGGCGGTGGCGCAGCGCTGGGTGCAGTACCTGCTGCCCTCGGAGCCGTATACCGCCGAGGCCGGCAGTTGGTGGCTGTGGGCGGTGTCGGGCGAATTGATCCAGGATACGCTCGGCAGCATGTACCGGGTCGCGGTCGGCTTCCTGATGGGCGCCAGCCAGCGGGTGTACGAGCGCATGTATATCCTGATCCAGATCCTGCGGCCGATTCCGCCCAGCGCCTATACGCCGCTGGCCATGCTCTGGTTCGGCCTCGGCAATCCGCCGGCGGTGTTCATGATCAGCATCGCGGCTTTCTTTCCGGTGCTGGTCAACACCATCGCCGGCGTGCGCCAGGTCGACAGCATCTATCTGCGCGCGGCGCAGAATCTCGGCGCCGACCAGCGCACCATCCTCATGCGCGTGATGCTGCCCGCGGCCGCGCCCTATATCCTGGCCGGCGTGCGCATCGCCATCGGCGCGGCGTTCATGATCGTGATCGTCTCGGAACTGATCGCGGTGCCGAACGGGCTGGGCTTTCGCATCAACGAAGCGCGGGAATATTCCTGGACCGACAAGGTGATGGCCGGCATGTTCACCATCGGCATGATCGGGCTGGCGCTGGATATCGGCATGAACCGGCTGAACAACTATCTGCTGCGCTGGCACCGCGGCCTGGAGAGCTGAGATGGCGCAAATCGTGATCGCCGGCGTCAACAAGGTGTTTTCCAGCGACCGGCGCGAAGTGGTGGCCTTGAAGGACATCAACCTGGAAATCGAAGCCGGCCAGTTCGTCTGCCTGCTGGGGCCTTCCGGCTGCGGCAAGTCGACGCTGCTCAATGCGGTAGCGGGTTTCTCGCTGCCGTCCAGCGGCGCGGTCCAGGCCGACGGCAAGACCGTGAGCGGACCCGGGCCGGAGCGCGGGATGGTGTTCCAGGAATACGCATTGTTTCCGTGGATGACCGTCGAGCAGAACATCGCCTTCGGCCTGCAGATCAAGGGCATGCCGGGCGAGCAGCGCAGCGTGCGTGTGGCGGCCTTGCTGGAGATGCTCGGCATGAGCGACTTCGGCAACCGCTTTCCGAAGGATTTGTCGGGCGGCATGCGTCAGCGCGTGGCGATCGCGCGCGTGCTGGCGCTGGATTCGCCGATCATGCTGATGGACGAGCCCTTCGGCGCGCTCGATGCGTTGACACGCCGCAATCTGCAGGACGAATTGCTGCGCATCTGGGCCGAGCTGAAGAAGACCATCCTGTTCGTCACGCACAGCATCGAGGAAGCGATCTACCTGGCCGACCGCATCGTGGTGATGACGTATCGTCCCGGCACGGTCAAGCGCGATCTGTTGGTGCAATTGCCGCGCACGCGCGATCCGTCGACGCCGGAATTCAATGCGCTCAAGCGCGAACTCGGTGAAATGGTGATGGAAGAACAACAACGCCATCATCACGACGAGATGCGCATGGCGGCGGTCGATTGACACCAATGTAATTACCCCCGCCCCGGGGTTTGTGTTGCCGGTGTTTCGCTTCCCTAGTTGATCTGCGGGGAAGCGGCACGCTTTGGGAACCGGCATGGCGCTTGCGGGCACTATCTCTCCATCAATCAAAAGGAGAAGAGACATGTCACCCGGCCTGAGTAGCGACGCCGTCTTGCTGTTCGATGCGTTCATCGCCATCGCGGCGCTGATCCTGATGATCACGCAACTGCGGCTGCATCCTTTCATCGCGCTGATCGTGGCGTCCGGCCTGCTCGGACTGCTGGCCGGCATGCCCTTGCCGCGCATCGTCGGCGCGTTCCAGGATGGTTTTGGCGGCGTGATGGGTTTCGTCGGCATCGTGCTCGGCCTCGGCACCATGCTGGGCCGCCTGATGGCCGAGTCCGGCGGCGCCGACTGCATTGCGCAGACCCTGATCGACGCCTTCGGCAAATCGCGCGTGCATTGGGCCATGACGCTGGCCGCATTCCTGGTCGGCATTCCGCTGTTCTTCGAGATCGGCTTTGTGCTGCTGATCCCGCTGGTCTTCATCGTGGCGCGGCGCAGCGGCATGTCGCTGTTCAAGATCGGCATGCCGATGCTGGCCAGCCTGTCGGTGATGCACGGCCTGGTGCCGCCGCATCCGGGGCCGATGCTGGCGATCGACGCCTTCGGGGCCGATATCGGCAAGACCATCTTCTTCGGCCTGATCGTCGGCATCCCCTGCATGATCCTGGCGGGACCGCTGTTCGGATCGTTCATGGCCAGGCATGTGGCGCCGGCGCCGTCGGACGCGCTGCTGTCGCAACTGGCGCATGAGCCGTCCGGCCGCGGCCGCCCCGGCTTCGGCGTCACGCTGCTCACGGTCTTGCTGCCGGTGCTGCTGATGCTGATGAAGACCCTGGGCGACATCCTGCTGCCCGAGGACGCCGCGCCGCGCCAACTGATCGATTTCGTCGGCAACCCGATCGCCGCATTGCTGGCGGCGTTGCTGCTGGCGCTGTATACCTTCGGCCTGGCGCGCGGCTTCGGCCGGGAACAGTTGCTCAAGTTCGTCGATCAAAGCCTGGCGCCGACGGCCGCGATCGTGCTGATCATCGGCGCCGGCGGCGGCTTCAAGCAGATGCTCGTCAACAGCGGCGTCGGCGACGCCATCGGCCAGCTTGCGGTACAGGCGCGGATCAGTCCCTTGCTGCTGGCCTGGCTCGTGGCCGGACTGATCCGCGTGGCGACCGGTTCGGCGACCGTCGCCACCATCACCGGCGCCGGCATCGTCGCGCCGCTGGCGGCAATGACGCCCGGCGTGAGCCGAGAATTGCTGGTGCTGGCGACCGGCGCCGGTTCGCTGATTTTTTCGCACGTCAACGATGCCGGCTTCTGGATGGTGAAGGAATATTTCAACATGAGCATCGGCCAGACCTTCAAGACCTGGAGCGCCATGGAAACTATTATTTCGGTGACGGCCATCGTCATCATCATGCTGCTCGGCATGGTTTCATGAGCCGTCCCTGGGCCATCATTTGCCGATGGCATGCGAGGAGTTTTCGATGACGAAGTACATGATCGGCGTCGATATCGGCACCACCAGCACCAAGGCGGTGGTATTTACGCTGCGCGGCGAAATCGTGGCACGGCATGCGGTCTGCTATCCGCTGATCAGTACGCTGCCGGGCATGGCGGAGCAGGCGCCTCGGGAAATTTTCCAGGCGGTGCTGGACAGCATCGGCGCGGCGGTGCGCGCGGCGGCCGCGGCGCCGGAGGAGATCGCGCTGGTCTCATTCAGCGCCGCAATGCACAGCGTGATCGCGCTCGACGCGCATGACGAACTGTTGACCAACAGCATTACCTGGGCCGACAACCGCGCAGCCGGCTGGGCCAGACGGCTGCGCCAGGAATTCGACGGCCACGCCATCTATCGCCGCACCGGCACGCCGGTGCATCCGATGTCGCCGCTGTGCAAGCTGATGTGGCTGCGTCACGACCATGCCGGCCTGTTCGCCCGCGCCGCGCGCTTTGCCGGCATCAAGGAATATGTTTTCTTTAAATTGTTCGGCCGCTGGCTGGTTGACCATTCGATCGCCTCGGCCATGGGCATGTTCAATCTGCGGCTGAGGGAATGGGATGCGGAAGCACTGAAACTGGCCGGCGTCGCAGCGGTGAAATTGTCTGAACCGGTGCCCACCACGTATTGCCTGCGAGGGCTAACGCCGCCGCTGGCGCGGCAGCTTGGACTGGCGTCCGATACGCCGTTCGTGATCGGCGCCAACGACGGCGTGCTGTCCAATCTCGGCGTCAACGCCATTCATCGCGGTCAGATTGCGGTGACGATCGGCACGTCCGGCGCCATGCGCGCGGCGGTCGGGCGGCCGTATACCGATCCCTCCGGCCGCACTTTCTGCTATGTGCTGGACCAGGATCATTGGGTGATAGGCGGGCCGGTCAACAATGGCGGCAATGTGCTGCAATGGGTACGCGACGAATTGGCGGGCGCGGAAGCCGGCGTCGCGCGCGAGCTCGGGGTCGATCCCTACGATGCGCTGACCGAATCGGCGTCCCGCATTCCGGCTGGCGCGGAAGGGCTGTTGTTTCATCCGTATCTGGCGGGGGAGCGCGCGCCGTTGTGGAACGCGGACTTGCGCGGCTCTTTTTTCGGCCTGGCGCTGCATCACACCAAAGCGCACATGATCCGCGCAGTGCTGGAGGGCGTGATCTTCAATCTGCACAGCATTCTGCCGGCGGTGGAAGCCATGACCGGACCGGCCGAGCATATCGTCGCCACCGGCGGGTTTGCGCATTCGGCGTTGTGGCGGCAGATCATGGCCGATATCTTCAATCGTGAAGTGGTAGTGCCGCAAAGCGTGGAGTCGTCCTGCCTTGGCGCGGCGGTGTTGGGTTTGCGGGCCTTGAAAATGGCGGCATCCCTGGATGCGGTGGCGGACATGGTCGGCGCCACGCATCGCCATGTGCCGAATCCAAAAAATGCCGCCGTGTATGCGCGGCTGCGCCCGATCTTCATGGCGATACCGCGCAAGCTGGAGCAGGAATATCAGTTGTTGGCGCAGTTTCAGATGCAGCGCGGCTGAGGCGCTGCGGCACCCTTAGCGCGAATTCACCTTGACCTCATAGCTGACACTGCCGGAATCGCCGAATTCCAGCTTGCCGTCCAGACGCCATTCGAGTTGGCCGGGTGTCGACCCGGCGATCGGAGCGCAATGCAGGGTCCGCGGTTCGAGCGGGCCGCACTGCACCTTGCCCAATGTCAGGTATTCGCTTTGAAATGCATCCCTGATCACCAGGTCGTGCAGATCGTCGAGGCCGACGTTGGCATAGGTGATGGTGTAGCGCAGGGTCTGGCCCGGCAGGGCGGTTTTTTGATCGACGGTTTTTGTCAGCAGCAGTTGGTCTTCCGGGTCCGTGACATCGCTGAGAACGATGCGGTGCCTGGCTATCGCCGCGCCGTTCATGTTGCTTGCCTGGGCTTCGATCTCGCTTTGCAAGGCGCTGCCTGGGGCGGCGTCGACAGCGATCTTGACCGGAATCATCACATTGAACGAATGCAGGGCAGCCAGCTTTGCGCCGGGCACGGACGACAGCAGCAGCGCCGCGCCGTTTTTTCCCCATGCCGGATTCAATTGCATCGCACTTGCGCCATCGCCTTCAAGACGCGCCTCGCCGTTTCTCTCCAGGCCCGGCGGCAACGCATAGCGCAATTCGACGTCGGACAGATCCCATGCGCGGACCCGCAGCGCGATACGGTAATCGAATGCCATGCCGCGCCGGTATTTCCAGTCCGGGTGCAGGGAGGTGAATTCCAGGTCCAATGCCCGGTTGGCGGGGAATTTGTCTTGCAGGGCCAGTTGCTGTTCCAACGGCAACGTATCCTTGGCGTTCCTGGCGCCGGCCAGGACGGTGCTGCGCAGCGGCGACGCGGCGGGGAAGCCGGTGACCGTCACGGGAATGTGCAGGATCAGCTTGCCGTTTGGCGCCAGGTCGAGGCTGTCGCCCAGCAACTGCGGATCGCCGGCGCCGTCCCAGTGCGCATTCAATCGTGAGCCATCGGTCGTCGCGCTTTCCGGCGCGAAGTAGGGCCGTGTGCCGGGCGTCAAGGCCAGGCCGTCCGGCAATGTGTAGCGCAGCGATACGCCCTGCGCGGCGATGTTGCCGGCCTGCAATTCGATGGCATAGATCAAATCGTCGCCCCGGCTGAAGCCGCCGGAGCCGTCCTTGTCGACCAGAGAATGCTCGACCACGGCAAACAGCGAGTTCTCGAACAGAACGTTTGCCGCAAGCTGTCCGATCACGGTCCTGGCCGGGATCGCGATGGAGGCGTTGCCGGCCTTGTCGACGGCATGCATGCGCAGGCGGTAATTCGAGCCTGGTTGCAGGGCGGGCAGCTCGTAGGCAAAGTCGTTGCTGCCGGCTTGTATCTTTTCGATATGGCTCAGCCATGCGGTTTCGCCTACGGCCTGCCATTCGATCTCGACATAGTCGGGGTTTGCTTCCACCAGATTGCCGGTGATGCGGATGCCGTCGCCGGTGAGAACGGCCTGATCCAGCGGCGTGAGCCAATCGATCGCCGGCGCGGTGTTGTCCACGATGAACTTGCCCTGGACGCTCCAGCCGGTTGCGTTGCCGATGTTGTCGGCCGCCCATATCCGCACTTCCTTGGCGCCGTCCGGCAGCGCGGGAATCGCATAGGAATAGTGGGAACCGCTGCCATGAACCATCTTGATGGTCTTGCTGGTTTCGCCGGTCCAGGTGATCCAGACATCCTTCACGCCGGAAGCGATATCGTCGATGTCCGCCTTGATCGTCGTGCTGCCCTTGGCATAGGCGGCGTTGGTATTGTCCCATTTTATGACCGGCGCGCTTTTGTCCACGGTGAAGCTGGCGCCGTCCGGCGTCATCCAGGAGGTTGTCATGCCGACGTTGTCCTTGGACCAGAATTCGACGTCCTGTTGCGCATATTCCGCCATTCCCTCGGTCGGAATATCGTAGCTGAAGAAACCGTCCATTTCCTTTTTCATCTGGAAGCCGCTTGAGGGGGCGCCCTTCCAGCGTATCCAGGTTTCCGCAATCCTGTAGCCGCTTCCCGCCGCGACATGCGCGCGCACATGCATCGACTCCCCGGCGAATTTCGCATTGCGTTCATCCCAGGTAATGGCCGGACGAGGATGGTCCACCTGCATGCTCCCGACCCGTACCCAACCGGTGTCATTGTCTGTCCAGTCCCGTGCATTGATCTCAACGGCGATTTCCCCTGAACGCAGGGTATCCTTATCAATCGTATAGCTGTATTTCTTGGTGGCACTGTTGTATTGCATGTCTTCTTGTCGCCACCAACCTCCGGCGTTCTCCTCCCATCGCACTTTCACAGACCGGATACCTGACAGAGTATCGACTGCGTTGGTTCGCACGAAGGCGGCACTCCTGTGGTCCTCGACCTCACTGTTCGAAAGCGCGGGCGGCGATCTGTCCAGGATGAAACTGCCGGCGGCTTGCCAACCGGTGTTGGCATGGGAGGGCGTCTCCGCCCACATTTGAACTTCCTTGACGCCTTCCGGCATGCCCGTCAAATCGATGGTGTGTTTATAGTAACGGCCCATATCGGTCATTTCTATATTGTCCGCGGCTTCACCGGTCCATTTGACCCATACCTTGCCGATGCCGCTGCCGGCGTCTTCGATATTGGCGGTGATGTCGACGGCGGCCGCTTTCGTGCCCACGTCCATCCAGATGCCGAACGGTTTGATGAGCGGGGGTTTGTCTTCGGGGATGACGCGGTAGTAGCGATGAGCGAAGCCATTGGAGCCGCCGCGGCAAAAAAGCTCGATATCGAAAATTTCCCCGACAGTCTGCGTATAGGGTGTCGTTCCCACGGTTACCGACGCCTGGACATGATCGAGTTCGTCCGCCGAGTAATAGCTGCCGAGTTCATGGCGCTCCAGGGAACCCAGTCGATATATATAGAGATTGGACCTCTCCCGGCTATCGAGGAAGTCGCGCTTTCTGCAGGAGCCGGTGATGTTCAGCGTCTGCCCGATGGCGATCGGCGTCGGGCTGTTCTTGTTGGCCGAGCCGCCGGAAGTGATGAGGGCGTCGACGGCCCATGCGGGTGTCGCCGGAAGGAAAGCCGCCGATAAAACCACCAGCATGATGCGGAATACGGTCGACCAGCGGACGTGCAATTGGAGGGACATGTATAGAGGAATGATATCGGTGGAGGACAAGCTAACGGTTAGCTTGTGGAAGATATCATCGCGATCGCTGCCGGAACGCGAGGGCGCTCTCAAATTTGGCAGTGAATATTCTTAAATTTTTATAGGTCTGTTGAGTGGAAAAACAACTGTCATCCATCGCAGGGAATAATTGCAGGGAGTAATTCAATTGCCCGGAGCCACCGCCAGTTCGCCGTTCTTGAATTGATAGATGGTGACGGGTGAATTCTTCATGTCATGCGCGCCGTCGAATTCATAGTCGCCGACCACGCCGGCATAGCGCATGCCGGCCAGCACCGATGCGTACCTGGCCGGATCGGTCGAATCGGCTTTCTGCATGGCGGCGGCGATCATCTTGACGCCGTCATAGAAATAAGGTCCGAAGGTCGAGGGCATCTTGCCGTAGCGCTTGCGATATTCGGCCAGGAAGGTCTTCTCGGCCGGCCGTACGCCCAGGCGCACGCCGCCGCGAATGCAATACACACTGTCGTTGACGGCCGGTCCGGCGAGCCGGCCCATTTCCGTGTTGCAGACGGCGTCGCCGCCCATCAGTGCCGCGTCGATGCCGATTTTCTTCATCTGGATTTTCAGCGCGGCGGCCTGCGCGTAATAACCGCCGTAGAAGATGCCGTCGACATGGCGGCCCTTGAACTGCATCAGGATGGCGTTGAGCTGGCTGCCGGATTTGCGGCCCGCGATATCGATCCGATTGCCCCTGGCGGCGGCGACAAAAGCATCCGCGATGCCCTTGCCATAGGCGGTGCCGTCCTCGATCACCAGCACCTTCTTCAGACTCAATTGCCGTGCCGCATAGATCGCCATTTCGCCGCCGAGCTGGTTGTCGTTGGGACTGAGCCGGAACACATAGCGGAAGCCCTGTTGCGTGATGCGCGGGTGGGAGCCGACCGTTGCCATGACGATGCCGGCGTCGTTGAACAGGCGCGCGGTATCGATGGCCACGTCCGAATTGTAGGGGCCGACCAGCGCCTTCACCTTGGCTTCGATCAGCCTGGCGGCAGCGGCGGCGCCGATCCTGGGATTGGCCTGGTCGTCTTCGGCGATCAGATGGAACACCACCGGCTTGCCGCCGATGACCGGCTTCTTTTGATTGAGTTCGTCGATGGCCATGACGGCGCCGACCTGATTGTCCTTGCCGGCGGCGGCCTGCGGTCCGCTCAGCGGACTGCTGAAACCGATATTGACGATGTCCTGCGCCAGGACGACGCAGGGAGTTGCCGCAGCGGCAACAGCGACGATTGTTGCCATGGCGGCAACGGCAAAAGACGACGCCGGGATCATCGCTTCAACCGCACGCCGCATCTTGTTCTCCCGGATTTTTATTCCAAAAACTTAACACGTCGCAACTAGCGCGGCAATTCCAGATTCTCTTTCACTTCCTTGTATGCCGCGGCCACATGCTCGACCGCGGCGGCGCGCGCGCCGCGTACGTCGTGCGCCGCAATCGCCTCATAGATTTTGCGCAATTCGCTGGCGCTGCGCTTGGCCCGGCCCGGGATCGACATGGTGCGCACACGCAACAGATTGACGCGCGCCAGCAAGCCGTGGATCAGATCGCCGATCACCTGGTTGCCGCTGCGGCGGATGATCGCCTCGTAGAACTCGGACGTGGCGCTGATCCGCAAGGCCGCATCGTCGTCCTTGACGGCCTGTTCGAAATTTTCCAGCGCGCGCTGCATCTCGGCGATATCGTCATCCGTGCCGTTCTTGGCCGCCAGCGCCGCCGCTTCGCCTTCAAGCATCTTGCGCACGTGATATATCTGCATGGCCTCTTCCGCCGAAATGTCGGCTACCGACGGGCCTTTGTTGGGCACCAGGATCAGCAGTTTCTCGCTCGACAGTACCCGGATGGCTTCCCGGACCGACGTGCGGCTGACGCCGAGCTGCTTGCACAGATCGGTTTCAACCAGTCTCGCCCCGGCCTTGAAGTAGCCGCTGATGATGGCCTCGCGCAACTTCTTGACGGTTTCGAGCTGTACCGTTCTCGGCGTGATTGTCAGGTCCACTTGGTTCGTCCTCGGTGTGGGAAGCAATTTAATAGGTTTTGGTCTGGCGTGCACCATGTTTCTCGAAGATGGTGTATGTACCGCTGAACCAGCTCTCGGCGGAGATTTTCGCACGCCACGGCGTCTCGCGCGCTTTTTTCCGTTCCGGCGAATCCATCGCGCTCATGTCCGACAGGTAATGCAGTGCCAACCGGTTGAACGGCCCCGGTTCGCCGGAAATGATATTGAAACGGCGCACCATTTGCCAGTCCTTGCATGCCATCAGCAGCGGCGCGTGATCTTCGTTGTACCACTCGTCGAACGCCGCCAGGCGATCTTGCGGGACGTTGAACCAGACTGCATACAGGATGGGTGAATCGACGCCCATGGTGCCGTCCTTGGTAAAGCAGGCGATTTCCTCACAGGTATAGCGGGTAAAGCCCGCAACATTCTTTAGCATCCACGCCGTAGTCTCGCTCGGCTGCTGCTTGATTTTCTGATAGGCCGGCGTGCTCAAAGCGTCGGGGCCGGTCATTTCATAGACCGCCAGATAGCCGGGCGCCTTGTCAGGCGCCGGCGCCACGCGATACCGCTGGCCGCTCAGGAAGCCTTCCGCGCCCATGCGCACCGGAATATGTTCCTCGTCGTACCACTTGTTGAATTCGCCTTCCCATTCGGGGGCCGGTGTCATTTCCGAAAACAGAATCGCAGAACCTTGCATGGCATCGCTCCTTATCGGAACCCGTTTCATCCGCGAAACCAGTCCCGGCAACATCGTAAGTCAATCGTTTTACCCGTCGGCGATTGTACGATAATAATTTTCCAAATTGCACATTATCAGACAATCACACACAGCAAAAATTTTACGAATCTGCGTTTTCCCCTATGAAGCGCCGCGGAAAAATCATCGCGGCCGTGCTCAATTTTCAACTTCTTCAGAATTTTGTTGATTTATATTGTATGACAATAATATAATCATACGAACATCAGGACGGGTTCGCCGGACCCGCGCGGCGGGTTCGGCCAGTCAGCCTCGGCGCACATTAATCAACACTCTAGAGGATGCACTTTCATGAAACTGACTATTCGCAAATGGCTCACCTTTATCGAACACAAGCTGGAGGACGCCGGCCAGCAGGCGGACGTTCCCTTGCGCAAGCTGTCCATCGTGGCCATCGCCAGGAACCCATTCCTGGGCGGCTACCACGCGGATCTGTCCGAAGGCATCGCCGCCAGTGAAGAGTTGGGCATCATGTTCGGCCAGCGCCTGGTCGAGCAATGCGGCGACTACGAAATACAAAGCTACGGCAAGGCCGGTATAGTCGGCATGGGCGGCGAGCAGGAACACGCCAACGCATTGCTGTCGAGCCTGTTCGCCGATCCGATTCGCGCCGTCATCGGCGGCGGCAAATCGTGGATTCCTTCGGTCACCAAGGTCGCCGCGCCGGGCACACTGATCGATGTGCCGTTGGCGGCCAAGGACGCCTTGTACGTGCGTTCCCACTATGATGCAATGACATTGTGTATTCCGGACGGCCCGATGGCCGACGAAGTCGCGCTGATTTTCACCATCGCCAATCGCGGCCGCATCAATGCGCGCGTCGGCGGCCTGAAATTCGAAGAGCTGAAGGGAGTCGACGGTCTGGTCTGATTCGCGGGCCATCGTTCGACCGCTTCCCATCGTAGTCACCAACTGAGCCATCAACCGAGGATAGACATGAAAGTCGCAATCGTTAATCTGGGAAAAATCGTTACGGGCGACTGGCGCGAACCATACGCCGCGGGCGACACCATCATCACCGAGAATGGCCGTATCGCCTCGGTCGGCACTGCTTCCGGCGCCGAAGTGGAGGCGTGCGACGTCGTGATCGACGCCGACGGCGCCACGGCGATTCCGGGCTTCATCGACTCGCAAATCCATAACACCTTCGGCGATTACACGCCGCGCCAGAAAACCGTGGGCTTCCTGGAAAGCTATGTGCATGGCGGCGTGACCACGGGCATCGGCGCTTCCGAAGTGCATGTGCCGGGCCGGCCGAAGGATCCCGAAGGCGTCAAGGCGCTGGCGATTGCCGCACAGCGCTGCTTCCAGGATTATCGTCCGGGAGGCATGCGCGTGCATGCCGGCTCGATCATCATCGAACCGGGCCTGAAGGAATCGGATTTCGAGGAAATCGCGGCCAAGGGCGTATGGCTGGCCAAGGCCGGCTTCGGCGCGGTAAAAACACCTTACGACTACGTCGAACCGATCGGCTGGGCCAAAAAGCACGGCATGATCACCACGGTGCATACCGGCGGCTCGTCGATTCCCGGCTCGTCCGGCATCTGGGCCGATCACCTGATCGCGATGGCGCCGCACGTTTCGTTCCACGTCAACGGCGGCCCCGTCGCCATGCCCGATGAAGATTTTCCGCGCATGGTGCACGAAAGCCGGATCGCGCTGCAAGTCTGCACCGCCGGCAATCTGCGCACCACCTTGATGCTGGGCGACATGGTGCGCGCGGCCGACCAGTTCGACCGCTTCCTGATCGCCACCGACACGCCGACCGGCAGCGGCATCATGCCGCTCGGCATGATGTACACCATCACGCATCTGGCCAGCCTGACCGATATGCCGGTCGAGTCGGCGATCGCCGCGGCTACCGGCAATAATGCCCGCGTGTACGGCCTGAATAACGGTTTCCTCGCAGCCGGCAAGGACGCCGACATCGTCATCCTCGACGCTTGCGTCGGAGGCACAAAAAAAGAAGCGATCGACGGCTTGCGCAACGGCGATATCGTGGCCGTGGCCGCGGTGATCACGGACGGCGTGCCGCGCTTTGTCGGCAAGGGCCGCAATACGCCCGCGCCGAATCGCCGCGTGCGCGTGACGCAAAGCAGGATTGTGCAGGATTTCGCCCCTGGAGCGCATTGATGCAGAAAAAACATATTGTGATTGTCGGCGCCGGCCCGGTCGGCGTGGTATCGGCGCTGGCTTGCGCGCAGCGCGGTTTCAAAGTGACTTTGCTGGAAGCGGAAGAGCGCATCGATACCAGCCCGCGCGCGGCGACGACGCATAGCTCGACGCTGGAAATGATCGCGCAGGTCGGTCTTATCGAGCGCTTTACCAAGGAAGGCCTGGTGGCGCGCTATTTCGATTTCTGGGATCAGCCTTCGCGTTCGCGCATCGCGCGTTTCGATCATGACATCCTGAAGGACGAAACCGAATTTCCTTACGTCGTGCAGACCGAGCAGCACAAGCTGGCGCGCATGGGCATCGACAAGCTGGCCGAATATCCGGATGCGGAAATGCGCTTTTCCACGCGCCTTACCGCAATCGAGCAGGACCATAGCAGCGTCACCGTGACCGTGCAGGGACCGAACGGCGAAGAGTGCATTCGGGCCGATTATGTCATCGCTTCCGACGGCGGCCGCAGCACCGTGCGCAAACTGCTCGACATCGCCTTCGAAGGCATTACCTTCCCGGAAAAATTCGTCGTGATCACTGTGTTCGACGATTTCGAAAAAATGATGGATTGCTGCTTCCGCAACTATCTGGCCGATCCGAAGGAGTGGGGCAATCTGTTCAAGGTTTCCGGCGAAGACGGCAAAGCGCGCTGGCGTGCGGTGTTTCCGTCGCGCGAGGACGAATCCGAAGAAGAAGCGCTCGGCGACGAAGCGGTGTTCCGCCGCCTGCAAAAAATCCATCCGCTGCCGGGCGGCTACGACATCGCGCATCGCAATGTCTATCGCGTGCATCAGCGCGTGGCGGCTTCATTCCGAAGCGGTCGCGTGTTCCTGGCGGGCGACTCTGCGCATCTGAATAATCCCATCGGCGGACTCGGCCTGAATTCCGGCATTCACGACGCCATGGAACTCAGCGAGACATTGTTCGACGTCGCGTTCGAAGGTGCGGATCCGGCTTTGCTCGATCGCTATCAACGCCGCCGCCGCGAACTCAACATCGAGTTCGTTCAGCAGCAAACCATCGCCAACAAGAAGCGCCTGGAAGAGCAGGACCCGGACAAGCGCAAGGTGGCGTTGGATGAACTCAGAATCACGGCCGATGATCCGGCCAAGCACAAGCAATTCCTGATGCGCAGCTCGCTCATCGAAAGTGTTCGTAAATCGAAAAGCATGGCCTGAAGCAAATGCACCGAAGCGTTGCACAACATGGTGCAACGCCGGTGCAGCAAGGTGCAAAAAAATACCGAGACAGCGGCGCCCTGGGCGACCGTCCGATAAGAACGGCAGTAGAACTGCAAAAAACCTCAAGAAATGCGCGAGATCCTTCGCGTCGGGACGGTTTGGTCCTGGAAAAGGAGATTCAAGCGGCTTTTGGGCACGCTTGCGCCCGTTCGATTTGCGACCGCATGCTGGCACAATAAATGCATGTAGTATTGTAATACAATCTGTCGAGGCCTGGCCAATGAGGGACGGCTCAATCCGACGATGATCAATCAGCGAAAGGCAGTAAATGGCAACCAATGGTAGACAAGCAAACGTAGCCGATATCGATGCACTGGATATCTTCAAGACCGAAGGCGAGCCGGCGCGCGCCTATCCCGATCTGCACGATCATGTGCGCAGCCTGGCCGAGCAAGGCCGGCTGTGGATCATCGACCGGCCCGTCAACAAGGACACCGAGATGCACCCGCTGGTGCGTTGGCAATTCCGCGGCGGCATCGAAGAGAAAGACCGCAAAGCCTTCCTGTTCTTGCAACCGACCGACAGCAAGGGCAAGCGTTACGAACATCCGGTGCTGGTTGCGGGACTGGCCGGTTCCAAGGAAATCTATCGCATCGGCTTCGGCCGTCCGTTGGATCAGATCGGCAAGGCATGGGTCGATGCCGTGGCCAAGCCGATCGAGCCGGTCGTGGTGGCAAATGCGCCTTGCCAGCAAATCGTGATTGAGGGCGAGGATCTGAAAAAGCCGGGCAATGCGCTGGACGCGCTGCCGGTGCCGATCTCGACGCCGGGCTGGGACAATGGCCCCTATCTGACTTCGGGCCATTACATTACCAAGGATCCCGACACCGGCATCCAGAACGTGGGCAATTACCGCGGTCAGATCAAAGGCCCATTGCGCGTCGGCATGAACCCGTCGATCGAGATCCGCCCGGGCATCTATGTGCATTGGGAGAAATACAAGGCGATGGGCAAGCCGCTGCCGTGCGCCATCGTGCTCGGTTGTCCGCCGTCGGTATCGTATGCGGCCGTCAACAAGCTGCCTGAAACCCTGGATGAACTGGCGGTGGCCGGCGGACTGGTCGGTTCGGCATTGAATGTGGTCAAGGCGCGCACCGTCGACCTGATGGTGCCGGCCGAAGCCGAAATCGTCATCGAAGGCTTCATCGATACCGAATGGCTGGAACCGGAAGCGCCGTTCGGCGAAAGCCACGGCTACGTCAATCTGCAGGAATACAACGCGTTCATGACGGTCACCGCGATCACGCGCCGCAAGCAGCCTATCCTGACCTCGTTCATCAGCCAGGTCACGCCGAGCGAATCGTCGGTGATCCGCAAGGTGGCGATGGAGCCGCTGTTCACCAATCATCTGAAGAACGTGCTCGGCATACGCCAGGTCAAGCGGGTCTGCATGCATGAGCCGCTGACCAGCGTGATCGCCTTGATCGCGATTCAGTTCGAACGCAATTCGCCGCACAGTGAAATCTGGCGTGCGCTGTATTCGGCGGCGAACTTGCATCGTTATGCGGGAAAGTGGATCGTCGCCATCGACGAGGATATCGACCCGGACAACAGCGATGCGCTGTTCTGGGCGATGTCCTATCGCACCCAGCCGCAATACGATCTGCGCGTTCTGGACAACAAGGATCCCGGCCACGGCCCGCGCGGTCCGCGCGACGACGGCGCCAGCGCGGCGGTGCTGATCGACGCCACGCTCAAAGGCATCTATGCGCCTGTTGCGCTGCCAAAAAAAGAATTCATGGAAGGCGCGCGCGCGTTGTGGGAAGACATCGGCCTGCCGCCGCTGCACCCGCAAGCGCCATGGCACGGCTACGACCTCGGGCATTGGCCCGAAGCGTTGGCGAAACAGGCCAAGCGCGCCACCGATGGAGACTATTTCCTGACCGGCGAAGAGTTCGCCAGGCAACGTCGCAACGACGTGGCGATGAATACGCCATTGTCCGACGCCGACGACTGATTTTTTCATCCCTGAACCACTTATCGACGAAAGAGAACGACACCATGGCTTCCGTATCCAGATTTGCAGTCGGCCTGATTTCCCTCGCGTTGGCCGCGCAGGCATCGTTCGCCCAGGAATTGACCTGGAAGCACGGTACGGTGGCGCCGAAAGGCGACGCCGGCTTTCTTTACATGGGCGCCGAAAAAAGCATCCAGAAGCTGGCCGGCGTGGATATCACCATGGTGTCGCTGAAGGGCGACGCGCTGCTCACCAAAGCCTTGCTGGCCGGTGAGATCGATTCGTACGAAGGCAATCCGGGGGGGCCGATGATTGCCGCCAGCAAGGGCGCCGACATCAAGATCCTCGGCTGTCCATGGCCGGGCCTGCCTTATGCGTTGTATACCAAGGACGACGTCAAGAGCATGAAGGATCTCAAAGGCAAGGCGATCGCCGTGTCCGATCCGGGCGCGCTGCCGGACCTGTTCGCCCGCGCCGCGTTGCGCTCCGCCGGCCTGGATCCGAACAAGGATGTGCAATATGTGCGCTCCGGCAGCGATGCCGATCGCGTCAAGGCGCTGGCCGTCGGCGTGGTGGCCGCTGCGCCGAGCTCGATCGAATTCGCGCCCAAGGCGAAGGAGCTGGGCCTGAAGATGCTGGTGCAGGCCAAGGACGTCACGCCCGATTATCTGCGCACCTGCATCATCACCACCAGCAAGGTGCTCAGCACCAAGCGCGCGGCGGCGGTGGCGTTCATGGCCGCGCAGATGACCGGGCTGTCGTATGCGCTGGAGCATGAAAACGAAACCATCGCGCTGTCGAACAAGATCACCAGCGCCAAGCCGGACGATTTGAGCGCCAAGGAAATTTTCCGCGAAGCCAAGAGCGCCAATATGGTCGATCCGACACTGGCGGTGGATCCCAAGAAGTTCATCTATCTGCGCGACCTGCTGGCCGACGGCGGATTGCTGTCGCGCACCTTTGATCCATCGACCATATTGGATCCGTCCGTGCGTGCGGATGCGGCCAAAAAAGCGGGAGTGAAGTAGTCGTGAGGGTCGTCTGCAACAGGACGGCGCGGTGCATTTCATCATTATCAGGAAGGCGGTTTCATCATGGCGCAGCTAGAGGTACGTAACGTGACCAAGACGTTCAGCTTGGGCACCGGCCCGAAGGCGAGGACGGTGCGCGCGCTAGACGACGTGAGTTTCAGTGTCGAGCGCGGCGAGATCGTCGCCATCACCGGCCCAAGCGGCTGCGGCAAGTCGACCATCCTGCGCATCATCATGGGATTGGAAACCGCATCGGCCGGCGAGGTGATTTCGCGCGAGATGCGCGTCACCGGCTGCGGCTACGACCGCAGTCTGGTGTTCCAGCATGCCGAATTGCTGCCCTGGCGCAACGCGCGCTCCAACGTGATGTTCGGCCTGGAACTCAAGGGCACGGCGCCGGGTGTGCGCGAAGCGATCGCCGACCGTTATCTGGAACTGGTGGGCCTGTCGCACGCGGCCGATCGCCTGCCCCATCAACTGTCGGGCGGCATGAAGCAGCGCGTCGGCATTGCGCGTGCGCTGGCGACCGAACCCGACATCTTGCTGATGGACGAACCGTTCGGCGCGCTCGACGCGCAGACGCGGGAAGATCTGCAAAACGAGTTGATGGAAATTCATGCCAAGACGCAGAAGACGATTCTCATCATCACGCATGACATGGACGAGGCGGTGCTGCTGGCCGACAGGGTTATTGTCATGAAGGCCGGTCGCGTCGACACCATCTTGACGGTCGACATTCCGCGTCCGCGCGGACAGCTGGCCGGCCTGCGCGGCAACGCGGAATTCGGACGCAAGCGGCTGGCGCTGTGGGAGCGGCTGCACGCGACCGGACCGGCAGCATCAACGATGGCAACATCGGCAATATCGAGCGAGGCAGCGTAGACATGGAAAATCAGACATCGATTCAGCACGGAAAGAGCGGACGACATTGGCGCTTTCCGCACTTGTCCTATCGCACGATCACCATGTTGTCGATCATTGTAGTGGTCTGTCTGCTGGAAGTGGTCGGCCGTCGCATCAATCCGCTGTTCATGTCCTATCCGTCGGCAATCGCCGTCGAACTGTTCAATATGACCATCAGCGGCCGCCTGGTCTGGGCCTTCATCGATAGCCTGGAGCCGCTGGCGCTGGGCTTCTTCATTGCGGTGGCGCTGGGCGTTCCGCTTGGTGTGCTGATCGGCCGCTTTCGCAGTCTCGAAGCCGCAATCGGCATCTACGTCACCGCCGGCTACGCCATGCCACTGGTGGCGCTGGTGCCGCTGTACATCATGTGGTTCGGCCTCGGCTTCGCGGTCAAGGTGGCGATCATCGCCACGCTGACGTTCTTCCCGATCTGCATCAATTCCTGGCTCGGGGTCAAGATGGTGCCGCGCACGCTGATCGAAGTCGGCCAGTCGTTCGTCGGGTCGCGCCGCGACATCCTGTACAAGATCGTGCTGCCGGCCTCGGTGCCGTACATCATGGCCGGGCTGCGGCTTGGCGTGGGCAAGGCGATCATCGGCATGATCGTGGCTGAATTCTTCACTGCCATCAGCGGCCTCGGCGGCATCATCATGAACGCCGCCAATGCTTTCGAGACCGCGCAGATGCTGGCGCCGATCGTGGTCATCATGGTGTTCGCGGTAGCGGTCACCGCTGCGCTGGCATGGCTGGAACGCAAGATCGCGCCATGGCATGAAGAGCTGACCAAGCAGGAGTAAACGCCGTAAAAAAAGGACGCCCCGGGCGGCGTCCCGACAGGATGCCGGCCATCCATCCGGATCCGGCGTCTTCACGTCTCGAACAATCAAAGGAGTCGAAAAGCGTGACGAATTCTGTATCGAGTGGTGAAATGAGTGACCTGAACCCTGATCTCGACAAGTCTTCCCTGTTCCGTCAGCAGGCTTATATCAACGGCCTCTGGTGCGATGCCGATTCGGGATTGACCACCGAAGTCGTCAATCCCGCCACGGGCCGGCGCATCGGTTGCATTCCGCGCATGGGACGGATCGAGACGCGCCGCGCAATTCACGCGGCCGAAGCCGCATGGCAGCCATGGCGCAAGAAGACAGCCGGCGAGCGCGGCGCGATCATGCGCAAATGGAGCGATCTGATCCTGGCCGCTGCCGATGACCTGGCGCTGATCATGACGGTCGAACAGGGCAAGCCGTTGGCCGAGTCGCGCGCCGAAATCGTTTACGCCGCCTCGTTCATCGACTGGTTTGCCGAAGAAGGCAAGCGCGTCTACGGCGATACCATTCCTTCGCCGTCTTCGGCCAGCCGGCTGGTGGTGATCAAGGAGCCGATCGGCGTGTGCGCCGCCATCACGCCGTGGAATTTTCCGGCGGCGATGATTACGCGCAAGGCCGGCCCTGCATTGGCGGCCGGCTGCACGATGGTGCTCAAGCCGGCCGAAAGCACGCCGTTTTCGGCAGTGGCGCTGGCGGCGCTGGCCGAGCAGGCCGGTATGCCGGCGGGTGTGTTCAGCGTGGTCACGGGGTCGTCGCGTGAAATCGGGGCCGAGCTGACCGCCAGTCCGATCGTACGCAAACTGAGCTTTACCGGCTCGACCGAAGTCGGCCGCTTGCTGATGCAGCAATGCGCGCCGACTATCAAGAAACTCTCGCTGGAATTGGGCGGCAATGCGCCATTCATCGTATTCGACGACGCCGATCTGGACGCCGCGGTCGAGGGCGCGCTGATTTCGAAATACCGCAATGGCGGCCAGACCTGCGTCTGCGCCAATCGCCTGTATGTGCAGGACGGCGTGTACGACGCTTTTGCCGAAAAGCTGGCGGTGCGGGTGCGCCGGATCAAGGTCGGAGACGGCCGCGAAGCCGGTGTCATGCAGGGGCCGTTGATCGATGCCAAGGCGGTCGAGAAAATCGAGCAGCACATCGCCGACGCGCTCGGCAAGGGCGCGCGCGTGTTGGCCGGGGGCCGGCGCCACGAATTGGGCGGCAATTTTTTCGAGCCGACCGTGATGGTCGACGTCACCCATGAGATGCAGGTCGCGTCCGAGGAAACCTTCGGGCCGCTGGCGCCGCTGTTTCGCTTCGACACCGAAGCCGACGTGCTGGCCATGGCCAACGACACCGAATTCGGCCTGGCCAGCTATTTCTATTCGCGCGACATCGGACGTGTGTGGCGGGTCGCGGAAGGCCTGGAGAGCGGCATGGTCGGCATCAACACCGGCCTGATCTCGAACGAAGTGGCGCCCTTCGGCGGCGTCAAGCAGTCGGGCCTGGGACGCGAAGGTTCGCACTACGGCATCGACGATTACCTCGTTATCAAATACCTGTGCATGGGCGGGTTGTAGGCGTCTTGTCGTCGGCCGCCGCGCCATGCGGCATCGGCGGCAAGTGTTGTCAGGAAGCGCCTTCGGATGTTGTCGGCAAAGGGGCTGTATAGTATGGTCCTGTGGCCTGTATCCAGGCTTTTGTGACCATTCCATGACTCTCGACCAACCCGAAGGACACCCATGAATAAAGTGTTTCCCGACGCCGGCGCCGCACTGGCCGATATCGTCAAGGACGGCCAGACCATCGCCGTCGGCGGCTTTGGCCTGTGCGGCATTCCCGAAGCGCTGATCGCGGCCTTGCGCGACAGCGGCGTGAAGAACCTGACCGCGATTTCGAACAATGCAGGGATCGACGGCTTCGGCCTGGGCATGCTGCTCAACACCCGCCAGATCAAGAAGATGATTTCGTCGTATGTAGGCGAAAACAAGGAATTCGAACGGCAATACCTGGCCGGCGAACTGGAACTGGAATTCACGCCCCAGGGCACGCTGGCCGAGAAGCTGCGCGCCGGCGGCGCCGGCATCCCCGCGTTCTTCACCCGGACCGGCGTCGGCACCATGGTGGCCGAAGGCAAGGAAATCCGTGAATTCGACGGCGAGAAATATGTGATGGAACGCTCGCTGGTGGCCGACATCGCCTTGGTCAAGGCGCAGAAGGCGGACCGTTCCGGCAACCTGGTCTTCAACAAGACCGCGCGCAACTTCAATCCGAACGCGGCCATGGCCGGCAAGATCACGATCGTGGAAGTGGAAGAACTGGTCGAGACCGGCGCGCTGGATCCGGACCAGATCCACCTGGCGGGCATCTTCGTGCACCGCATCGTGGTCAACGCCACGCCGGAAAAGCGGATCGAGCAGCGCACGGTCACTCCAGCAACCAACGCAAGGCAGGGAGCATAAGCATGGCATGGACCCGAGATGAAATGGCTGCCCGCGCGGCCAAGGAACTGCAGGACGGTTTTTATTGCAACCTGGGCATCGGCTTGCCGACCCTGGTGGCCAACCATGTGCCGGCCGATATCGAGGTCTGGCTGCAATCGGAAAACGGCTTGCTGGGCATCGGTCCGTTCCCGGCCGACGACAAGGTCGACCCGGACCTGATCAACGCCGGCAAGCAGACGGTGACGACGCTGCCGGGCTCATCCTTCTTCAGCTCGGCCGATTCGTTCGGCATGATCCGCGGCGGCAAGATCAATATTGCGATCCTGGGCGCGATGCAGGTTTCAGCGCAGGGCGACCTGGCCAACTGGATGATTCCGGGCAAGATGGTCAAGGGCATGGGCGGCGCGATGGACCTGGTGGCGGGCGTGAAGCATGTAGTGGTGCTGATGGAGCACGTGGCCAAGGCCAAGGACGGCAGCACCTCGCACAAGATTCTCGACGCCTGCACCTTGCCGTTGACCGGCGTGGCGGTGGTGGACCGCATCATCACCGACCTGGGCGTGATCGATGTCACCGACAAGGGCCTGAAACTGGTGGAACTGGCCAGTGGCGTGAGCAAGGACGAGATTGTGAAACAGACAGGAGCGCCGCTGGATGTGAGCGGGTTCTAGTATTTGAGGATGGAGGCGACCCTTCGATACGGCCTGCTGCCTACTCAGTGCGAACGGTTTTCTTTAGTTTTTATAAAGAACCGAGCATCCTGAGTAGGGCGCAGCCCGTACCGAAGGACCTGAGTAGGCCGCAGGCCGTGTCGAAGGGTTACCGCCGCCGTTAAATTTTTTTCGGGAAAACCTCTAACAAACTTCCCAGCAACCCGCATCACCCCTGCCTCTGCAACAAGCGATTCCTCACAAACCCGATATGCTCCCGCAGCACATAAAACTGGTCCGCGAACGCCAGCGGCATCTTGAGCCGGTTGACCGATTCCTCGATCCGATCCAACTGCTGCAGCATGTGCGCGCGGTCCTCTTCCTCATTGCCGCTCGAGGTTGAAATGCCGCGCTCCAGCGCAATCAATACGCCATACCATTTGTAGATGCGCGACTTGATGCGCCAGCCGTACAGCAGCGGCACCAGCTTGAAGCCCGGAATCAGCAACAGCACGATCGGCAGCAACAGCACCAGCGTGCGGTCGACCAGGCTGGCCAGCCAGAACGGCATGATGCGGTAGACGAAACTTTTTCCCGATTTGTAATAGCGCGTGGCGTCGTCGCTGATGCGGTATTCGTGTTCCAGCGGCGCCGGGAATTCGCCGGCCTTCTGCAGCACGCTGGCCTTGCCGTGAACTTCCTTGGCGGCCTCGATCAAGAGATCGGACAAGGCCGGATGCAGGTCGTCGCGCGCCAGCAGCTCGGCCGTCGGCGCGATCAGATGGATATCGTGCGGCGGGATATTGCGGCCGAAGTCGAAGACGCCCATCGGCAGCTTGAGTTCGTTCAGATATTCGAAGCGGCGCGAATAGGCGTCGGCCTGCGAAAAATCCACCAGCCGGATATTCGGTGTGCGCAGCAGCTTGCCCATGGTCGGCGGCGAGGCCGAATCGCCCATCAGGAAGGCGACGTCGATCTTGCCGCCGATCAGCGCCTGCGCGGCCTGGTCGCCGCCCATGTCGAGCAGCTGGGTGGAACCGCCCGGCACGATGCCGTTCGATTTCAGCAGCGCGAGAGCCAGCACGCGCGCGCCGCTGCCGGGCAGGCCGACGGCCACGCGCTTGCCGCGCAGGTCATCCAGGCTGTCGACGGTCTCGGTGGCGTGATAGAACACCGAGACCGGCACATACGCCACGCTGCCCAGCGATACCAGGCTGGCGGTGGCGGCCTCGGTGGCCAGGCCGCCCTGGACGAAGCCGACGTCGACATTCACCTTGTCGTCCATCAGCTTGTTCAAGTTATCCAGCGAACCGTCGGACTCCAGATTGATCAGCGTCACGCCGTCGCGCGCCAGGATCTTGCGGTACTTTTCGGCGACATTCCAGAAGTTGGTATTCCTGGGGCCGGACACGATGGTCAGCGTCTTCGGCGGCGCGGGGCGGATCAGGTAGACCGCCAGCCATAGTCCGATCAGCACCACCAGCACGATCGGCCCGAAGCTGACCGCGACGTCGCGCCAGGAGATGGCGACGAAACGCGCCTTGAATTTGCCGCCGCGGCGGCCGTTGGACGATGCAGACAGGGGCGGCCTGCCGTTGTTCTTGTCTGGCTCTGGCGCTTCATTTTTCATGGTCATGGCAAGGGCCCTATTGTTTTGCCGGCGGCATCATTATGCATGAAAGCATGTTTACGGCGCTTTTTGCTGCGCCGCCACCGCGTAAATCATAAAAAACAATTAATATGCTGTGAATTCAGTATTTCGCATTTGCAATAAATAACCGCTTTGCCTGGATCTTGTGTCCGGGCCGGCGGCGCTTTTGCGTGGCGACCGGCAAATTGGCACAGATCAGGACGAACAGCAAAGACATGCATCATGAATAGCCCCATCGAAACGCCGCCGGGCTTGACCCCGGCGACCACGTCCGGCCAAGCCCGGGAATTGCCGCAACTGCCGGAATTGCAGGAACCGACGCCGCCGTCGCATCCGATGCCGGCCGGACTGATGGACCTGTTCATGGCATTCAACTGGATGGCGCTGCAGGGCTTTGGCGGCGTGATGGCGATCGTGCACCGCGAGCTGGTCGAGAAGAAGGGCTGGCTGACCGACGAGGAATTCGTCGAGGACTGGTCGGTGGCGCAGTTGCTGCCGGGCGCCAACATCATCAACCTGGCCATGGTGCTGGGCAATCGGTATTTCGGCTTGCGCGGCGCGGTGACTGCGCTGGCCGGGATGATGATCGCGCCGACTTTCCTGGTGGTGGGGCTGGCGCTGGTGTATTCGCACTTTGCCGACAATCCGGGCGTGGTCGGCGCCTTGCGCAGCATGGGCGCGGTGGTGGCGGGGCTGATCGCGGCGACCGGCTTGCGCCTGATCCGTTCGCTGAAGAACCATCCTCTGCAACGGCCGGTGCTGGTGAGTATCTGCACGATCTGTTTCCTGATGATCGCGATCATGCGCTGGCCGCTACTGTACGCAATGCTCGGCCTGGGCGCGATTTCCTGCATGCTGACGTACCGCAGGCTCAAGCCGTGAGCGCGCCGCTGCTGCTGAACCTGAACTTGGCCGACTGGCTCGGCTTGTTCATGCATTTCCTCATGCTGTCGCTGCTGGCCGTGGGCGGCGCGGTGGCCACCATTCCTGACATGCACCGCTACCTGGTCGACCAGCAGCGCTGGCTGACCGACCCGCAATTTTCCGGCGCGCTTGCGATCGCGCAGTCGGCGCCGGGGCCGAATATCCTGTTCGTGGCGCTGATGGGATGGAACATCGGGATGAATGCCGGCGGCATCTGGCAGGCCGTGCTCGGCCTGGTCGTGATCATGGCCGCCATGATGCTGCCGAGTTCGGTGCTGACCTATTTCGCCACGCGCTGGCTGCATCACAACCGCGGACTGCGTTCGGTGCGGGCCTTCAAGCAGGGCATGGCGCCGATCGTGGTCGGCCTGCTGCTGGCCACGGGCTGGGTGCTGGCCAGCGTGTACGACAATCCAGTGGCGGACTGGCGGCTCTGGCTGGTGACCGTGGTCACGGCGCTACTGGTCTGGCTCACGCGGCTGCATATTTTATGGATTTTGTTGGGCGGCGCGGCACTAGGCTGGTTTCACCTGGTCTAATCGCCCGCCGGGCAGGGGGTATTGCCTGGCGGTAAATTTCGTTCCGGCTTGTGTTTTTCGATTCGCTTGTTCAAACCTTGTTCAACGCTTATTCAACGTCCATTCAAGATTTCAAGAAAATAATGAACGCTCCCTCACTGATCGATCAGACCAGCTTTCGCCGCATCCTCGCACGCAACATCAAACTCCCGCTGGCCGTCGGCGTCCTGACCGCCGCGGTCTTTATCGCACTGATTTTCTATCTGCTGTCGATTATCGGCTGGGTCGAACACACCGAGCGGGTGATCGCCAACACCAACGACGCGGCCAAGGTTTCGCTGGATATGCAGACCAGCATGCGCGGTTACCTGCTGACTGGCGACGCCGGTTACCAGACGGCGCTGAAAGCCTCCAACGAGCAGATGTCGCAACAGCTTGACGGCCTGATCGAGCTGGTGCAGGACAATCCGACACAGATCGACCGTTTCCGCCGCGTTCGCGTTCTGCTGGGGCAGTGGAGCGGATTCGCGGAGCGCCTGATGGCCACCCGCGATGGACATGGCGATTTTGTCGGCCTGATGCGCAGCGGGCGCGACAGCCAGGTGTTCGAACAGATGCGCAAGGAATTCAACGCGGCGCTGGCGATGGAGCAGGGCTTCCTGCAGGAGCGCAATGAGAAGGCGCGGGTGGTGACGGCATGGACGGTCGGTTCCTTCCTGCTGTTTTCGCTGCTGGTCAGCGGCTTCCTGTCGTATTTCGGACGGCGCGACCTGATGAAGTTGTCGCAGACTTACCAGGAGGCATTGCAGCGGCAGATCGAACAGGCCGAGCTGGTGCACCAGCAATCCTGGCTGCGTTCCGGACATGCCCAACTGGCCGAGGAAATGGTGGGCCAGAACGCGCCCGGCAAGCTGGCCGAAAAGACGCTGGAATTCCTGGCGCGTCACCTGGATGCGGTGGTGGCCGCCTTTTATATCCGCGAGGAAGACGGTGCGCTGACCCGTATCGCGTCCTACGGCTTTGCCGGCGAAGACGCGCAGCTGAATCGATCGTTCTATGCCGCCGAAGGCCTGCTTGGGCAGGCCGCCAAGCAGCGCCGAGTACTCACCCTCAACGATATTCCGGACGATTACCTGAAAGTCACCAGCGGCCTGGGCAGCGGCAAGCCGCGCAATGTCACCTTGGCGCCGGTGGATAACGACGGCAATGTCAACGGCGTCATCGAAATGGGCTTCCTGCGCGATCTGTCGGCGCGCGATGTGGCCTTCCTGGAGCTGGTCGCCAACAGTATCGGCACCTCGATCGAGGCCGCGCGCTATCGGCTGCGGCTGCAGGACATGCTGGCCGAAACCCAGCAATTGAATGAAGAAATGATGCAGCAGCAGGAAGAACTGCGGGTGTCCAACGAAGAACTGGAGCAGCAATCGCGCGTGCTGGAGCAATCGCAGGCCTTGCTGGAAGAGCGCGCCGCCGATCTGCAGGAAGCCAGCCGCTACAAGTCCGAGTTCCTGGCGAACATGTCGCACGAACTGCGCACGCCGCTCAACAGCGCCCTGATCCTGGCCAAGCTGCTGGGCGACAACCAGCCCGGCAACCTGAGCGAAGAACAGGTCAAGTTCGCGCAGACCATTTATTCCGCCGGCAACGACCTGCTCAACCTGATCAACGACATTCTCGATATTTCCAAGGTCGAAGCCGGCAAGCTGGATCTGGTTCCCGAAAGCGTGCCGGTGCCGCGCATGCTGGACGCCTTGCGCATGACGTTCGCGCCGCAGGCTGCGCAGAAGCAGCTGAACTTCCGGATCGTGATCGACGAGGACGCGCCGGCTTCGCTGTATACCGACCGGCAGCGGCTGGAACAGATACTGCGCAATCTGATGTCGAATGCGATCAAGTTTACGGAGCAGGGCGACATCACCTTGACCGTGTCGCGCGCGCAAGGCGTGGACGGCGGCGGCATCAGTTTCGCGGTGCGCGATTCCGGCATCGGCATTCCGCTGCATCAGCAGGAGCGCATTTTCGAAGCGTTCCAGCAGGCCGACGGCACCACCAGCCGGCGCTTCGGCGGCACCGGCCTGGGGCTGTCGATTTCGCGCGATCTCAGCGGCCTGCTGGGCGGTTCGATCGGCGTCCGCAGCGCGCCGGGACAGGGCAGCACGTTCACGCTGCTGCTGCCCTTGCAAATCGGCCGGCAGTTGCCGCAGCAGGCATTGCCGGCGGCGCCGCCGGATGTCGCGGCAGTGGCTTCCGCGGCAGCGGCCGCCGGCCTGGGCTTGCCCCATTCCGTGCATCCTCATCCGGCAGCCGCAGCGCAAGCGGCGTCATCCGATGCCGCGCCTTTCCCGGAGAGTTGCGAGCCGGCCTTCGCCGACGACCGCGATCAGGCGTCGGTCGGGCGCTGCGTGCTGGTCATCGAAGACGATGTCGAGTTCGCGCGCATCCTGTACGAGCTGGCGCATGAAATGCATTACCGCTGCATCGTGGCGCACAGCGCCGTGGGCGGCCTGACGCTGGCCAATACCTTCCTGCCCGACGCCATCCTGCTGGACCTACGCCTGCCGGACGGCTCCGGGCTGGATGTGCTGCAGCGCTTCAAGCAGAACCCGCAGACCCGCCATATTCCGGTGCATGTGGTCTCGGCGATGGAGTCCAACGAAGCTGCGCTGCACCTGGGTGCGGTCGGCTACGCAATCAAGCCGACTTCAGTGGAAGACCTGAAGAGCGTGTTCTGCAAGCTGGAGGATAAATTCACGCAGAAGGTCAAGCGCATCCTGCTGGTCGAGGACGACGTCCGCCAGCGCGACAGCGTGATCCAGCTGATCGGCGATCCGGATATCGAGATCACTGCCGTGGCCTTCGGCGAAGAAGCGCTGGCGCTGCTGCGCACTTCGATCTTCGATTGCATGATCATCGACCTGAAGCTGCCGGACATCCAGGGCAACGAGCTGCTGGAACGCATGTCGCAGGAAAACATCGTCTCGTTCCCGCCCGTGATCATCTACACCGGCCGCAACCTGACCCGCGCCGAAGAGAACGACCTGCTGAAGTATTCGCGCACCATCATCATCAAGGGCGCGCGCTCGCCGGAGCGCCTGCTGGACGAAGTCACGCTGTTCCTGCACAAGGTGGAATCGGAACTTTCGGCGGAGCGGCAGGGCATGCTGCGCAAGGTGCGCAGCCGCGACCGCATTTTCGAGGGCCGCAAGGTGTTGCTGGTCGACGACGACGTGCGCAATATTTTCGCGCTGACCAATGCCCTGGAGCAGAAAGGCCTCGGTGTCGAAATCGGCCGCAACGGCTTCGAGGCGATCAGCCAGCTCGACGCCTTGCCCGATATCGACCTGGTGTTGATGGATGTCATGATGCCGGGCATGAACGGCCTGGAAGCGATGGCGCAGATACGCCAGGATGCGCGCTTCCGCAAGCTGCCGATCATTGCGATCACTGCCAAGGCGATGAAGGACGACCAGGAGCAATGCATCAAGGCCGGCGCCAGCGATTACCTGGCCAAGCCGATCGACCTGGATCGCCTGTATTCGCTGCTGCGGGTATGGATGCCGAAGCTGGACCGCCTGTAGGAAAACCGGGAATTCAATCCAGGTTTTTCAGGATCGTTGCCAGCTTGCCGAACAGTTCCTCGATCTGCGCCTTGTCGATGATCAGCGGCGGCGACAACGCAATGATGTCGCCGGTGACGCGGATCAGCAGGCCGGCGTCGAAGGCGCGATGAAACGCCGCGAATGCGCGGGCGCCGGGTTTGCCGGGCAGCGGCGCCAGTTCGATGCCGGCCATCATGCCGATGGTGCGGATGTCGATCACGTGCGGCAAGCCGCGCAGCGCATGCGCCGCATCCTGCCAATGGGCGGCGATGCCCTGCACATGTTCCAGGATGCCGTCCTGCTCGAAGATGTCCTGCACCGCCAGGCCGGCCGCGCATGCCAGCGGATGCGCGGAATAGGTGTAGCCGTGGGCGAACTCGATGCCGTCGGGGCCGTGCATGAAGGCATCGTGGATGGCAGGCTTGACCAGCACCGCGCCCATCGGCACCACGCCGTTGGTCAGGCCCTTGGCGACGGTGACGATATCCGGCTCGACGCCGAAATAATCGAACGCGAACGGTGTGCCCAGGCGGCCGAAGCCGGTGATCACTTCGTCGAAAATCAGCAGGATGCCGTGCCGGGTGCAGATGTCGCGCAAGCGCTTCAGGTACTGCCGGGGCGGCGGCAGCACCCCGGTCGAGCCGGCCACCGGTTCGACGATCACGGCGGCGATATTTGCAGCGTCGTGCAGCGCCACCAGGCGTTCCAGTTCGTCGGCCAGTTCGGCGCCATGGGCCGGTTCGCCGCGCGAGAAGCCGTTCTTTTCCAGGTTGTGGGTGTGCGGCAGATGATCGACGCCGGGCAGCAGGGCGGAATGAAAGGCCTTGCGATTGCCGCCGATGCCGCCGACCGAGGTGCCGCCGAAGCCGACGCCGTGATAGCCGCGTTCGCGCCCGATCAGGCGGGTGCGCGTGGCGTCGCCGCGCGCGCGGTGGTAGGCCAGCGCCATCTTCAGGGCGGTATCGACGGCTTCCGAGCCGGAATTGGTGAAAAACACCTGGCTGAAACGGTTGCCGGTGTATTGCTTCAATCGCTCGGCGAGGCGGAATGCGTCGGGATGGCCGAGCTGGAAGGACGGCGCATAGTCCAGCCTGGCGACCGCGTTCTGCACGGCCGAGACGATTCTGGGCTGGCCGTGGCCGAGCGGCACGCACCAAAGGCCGGCGGCGCCGTCCAGGATTGCATTGCCCTTGTCGTCCCGGTAATACATGCCCTGCGCCGAGACCAGCATGCGCGGGTCGGACTTGAAGCCGCGGTTGGCGGTATAGGGCATCCAGTAAGCGGACAAAGCGGAGGAATTGCTCATTGCGGCGCACCCGGACGGTTTATGATGCGAAGATTATAGAACGCATTTCCCACGACAAAACACAAGACTGAATGACAGATGGAAAATCAGAAGACATCCGATAAGTTGCCGCTGCACGGCATCCGCGTACTGGAGCTCGGATCGCTGATCGCGGGGCCGTTCGCGGCCCGGGTGCTCGGCGATTTCGGCGCCGAAGTGATCAAGATCGAGTCGCCGGCCAATGGCGATCCGCTGCGCAAATGGCGCAAGCTGCATGAAGGCACGTCGCTCTGGTGGCAGGTGCAGTCGCGCAACAAGAAGTCGGTGGCGATCGACCTCAAGACCGAAGGCGGACAGGCCCTGGTGCGGCAATTGGCGCAGAGCTGCGACGTGGTGATCGAAAACTTCCGGCCCGGCATGCTGGAGGAATGGGGCCTGGGATGGGAAGCGCTGTCGGCGCTCAATCCCGGCTTGATCATGCTGCGCATTTCCGGTTACGGCCAGAGCGGCCCGTATCGCGACCGGCCCGGTTTCGGCGTGATCGGCGAAGCCATGGGCGGCCTGCGCTACGTGACCGGTTATCCGGATCGTCCGCCGGTGCGGGTCGGCGTCAGCATCGGCGATTCCCTGTCGTCGCTGCATGGCGTCATGGGCATCATGTTCGCGCTGCGGCATCGCGAGCAGAACGGCGGCGGCGGCCAGTTCGTCGACGTGGCGCTGTACGAATCGGTGTTCAACATGATGGAAAGCCTGGTGCCGGAGCAGGATTTCATGGGCTATACCCGCGAGCGCACCGGCAGTGCCATGCCCGGCATCGCGCCGACCAATGCCTACGGCTGCAGCGACGGCAATCACGTACTCGTGGCCGGCAACGGCGACGGTATTTTCCGGCGGCTGATGCAGGCCATCGGACGCGACGACCTGGCGGCCGATCCGCGGTTTGCGCACAACGACGGGCGAGTCTCGGGCGTCGAGGAAATCGACGCCGCGATCGAGGCCTGGACCTCGGTGCGAACGCAGGACGCGGTGCTGGCGGTGCTGGAAGGCGCGGGCGTGCCGGCCGGCAAGATCTATTCGGCCGCGGACATCATGCAGGATCCGCACTATCGGGCGCGGGAAATGATCAGCGAGATCGAATTCGGCAACGGCGACAAGCTGAAAGTGCCCGGCATCGTGCCGAAACTGAGCGCCACGCCGGGCCGCATCGGCAGCAATGCGCCGGCGCTGGGCGAGCATACCGATACCGTGTTGGGCGAGCTCGGCTTGAGCGCCGAAGATATCGCGCGCTTCCGGCAGCAAGGGATTATTGCCTGAGCAGCGCCGGGCACAGCAGTTCCACCAGCTTTTCCCGGAAGTGATTCTTCTCTCCGGGCTGGCGCCGCACGCAGACATGCAGATCGCGCCGCGCCCAGCTTTCGGCCAGCGCGACGACGGCCAGTTGGGTGTCGTCGCCGGCTTCCAGCGCCGAGCGCGGCACGATGCCGATGCCTGCGCCCGAAGAGACCAGTCGCACAATGGCGCGATAACCCGACACCTGCACCCGAACGTCCAGCCGTCCGCCCAGCGCGGCGGCGCGGTTCATCAGGAAAGTATGCAGTGCCGAGCCCTGCTGCTGGCTGATGAAGGGCGCGCTCAGGCATTGCGCGAAGGTAGCGCCGGCCTGGCGCGCGAACGGGCTGTCCAGCGGCGCCAGCAGCACCATCTGGTCTTCCTTGTAAGGCAGGAAATCCAGGTCGGGATGGCGATAGTCGCTTTCCAGCGCCACCATGCCGAGGTCGGCGCGGCCGGCCGCCACCGCCGCCACGATATCGTGGCTGGCGCGTTCTTCGAGCGTGATGCGCACATTCGGATACAGCGCGAAGAAGCGCGCCAGATCGTCCGGCAGATAGGTGCCGATCGCATTGTTGTTGGCGAAAAAGGTCACATGGCCGGCCAGGCCCTGCGAGAACGGCAGCAGGTCGGCATGCATTTGCTCAAGCTGGGCGATGCAGCGCTGCGCATGCTCCATGACCACGCGGCCGGCCGGCGTCGGCTTCACCCCGCGCGGCTGGCGCACCAGCAGGGCGGCGCCGACGGCGCTTTCCAGGTCCTTGATGCGCAGGCTGACCGAAGAGGCTGCCAGGTGGCAACGCTCGGCGCCGCGCGATAAATTGCCTTCCTCGGCCACGGCCAGGAATACCTTGAGGTCGGTCAGGTCGTAGTGCATGGTGCGCTCCGCGAAGATTGCATTGGTCGTGTGTGGCTTGGACGTGGATCGTGTCATGGCCGTGCATTCGTCGTGCACTCGCCGTGCAGCGGCCCGTCCCGAACGGAGCGCGCCGTTGCGGCGTATTATGCCTCTATCGCCGAGCCTTCGTATTTGACGAACGCTCGCTTAGCCAATGCCCGCTTTTTGGTTGGCCGCAGGCGGCTCATACTAAGGTCCGGCAATGCTTCGATTGCCGACGTCCAAGGAGTTTTCATCATGTCATCGGGTTTAATGGCCGGCACCAGCGCGTATCGGCGCGCCAACTGGGCCTTGTTCTGCGCCGGGTTCTCCACCTTTTCGCTGATGTATTGCGCACAGCCGCTGCTGCCGATTTTTTCCACCTATTTCGATGTCTCGCCGGCGCAAAGCAGCCTGGCGCTGTCGCTGACGACCGGCATGCTGGCGCTGTCGATCATCGTGGTCGGCGTCAATGCGCAACGCCTGCCGCGCAAGCCGTTGATGGCTATTTCGCTGTTCGCCTCGGCCGTGCTGACCTTGCTGGCGTCGGTGATGCCGGACTGGAGCCATCTGCTGGTGTTGCGGGCGCTGGTAGGCATCGCGCTGGGCGGCGTGCCGGCGGTGGCGATGGCCTATCTGGCCGAGGAAGTCCACACCAACAGCCTGGGACTGGCGATGGGTTTGTATATCGCCGGTTCGGCTTTCGGCGGCATGGCCGGACGCGTGATGACCGGGCTGGTCGCCGACGCCTTCTCATGGCACGTCGCAATCGGCTTCATCGGCGTGACCGGGTTGATCTCGGCGGCCCTGTTCACCGTGCTGCTGCCGAAGTCGGTGCGCTTTGTTCCCAGCAGGACGGGAACGTGGCGTTCGGCGCGCGACGATCTGATGCGCCATCTGCGGCATGGCGCGCTGCTGGGCCTGTTCGCGCTCGGGTTCCTGCTCATGGGCGGCTTCGTGACGGTGTACAACTACGCCGGCTTTCGCCTGCTGGCGCCGCCCTACAATATGAACCAATCGCTGGTTGGCGCGATTTTCACGGTCTATCTGGTCGGCATCGTGGCTTCGGCCTGGTTCGGACGGCTGGCCGATCGCTACAGCCGCATCAGGATGATGACCCTGGGCATCCTGCTGATGGTGGCCGGCGTGCTGCTGACGCTGGCGCAGTCGGTGTTCTGGATCGTGCTGGGCGTGGCGGTGCTGACCTTCGGCTTCTTCGCCGCGCATTCGATCGCCAGCGGCACGGTCGGCAAGCTGGCGCGCGGCGCCAAGGCGCAAGCGGCTTCGCTTTATCTATTGTCGTATTACCTTGGGTCGAGCGTGCTGGGATCGGTCGGCGGCAACATCTGGTCGCACGGCGGCTGGCCGGGCGTGGTGGCGATGGTCTGCGCGGCGCTGGCGCTGGCCTTGCTGCTCTGCTATCGGCTGGCCCGCGCGATCGAGCCGGCGCCGGCCGTCGCGGCGCGGGCGCCGCAGCAATAGGCACAGCGGCCGGCTACATCCAGGAAGTCCACAGCATGGCGACGGCCGCCGCCGCCATGACGCCGGTGCATAGCCAGCCCAGCGTCTTCAGGCCGCGGCCGATGACGAAGCGTCCCATGATGTCCGGGTGTACCGCCATCAGCATCATGATCGCCATGATCGGCACCGACATCACGCCGTTGATCACCGCGCTCCAGTACAGGGCCTTGATCGGATCGATCGGCGTGAAGCACAATGCGACGCCGAGCAGGGTCGAGACGGCGATGATGCCGTAGAACCGCTTGGCCGCCGCCGGCTTGGCTTCCAGGCTGTTCTTCCAGCGGAAGGTGCCGGCCATGGCATAGGCGGCCGAACCTGCCAGCACCGGCACCGCCAGCAGGCCGGTGCCGATGATGCCGAGCGCGAACAGCAGGAAGCCGAATTCGCCCGCGATCGGGCGCAGCGCCGATGCGGCCTGGGCCGTGGTCTGGATATCGGTCAGGCCATGCGCATTCAGCGTGGCCGCGGTGGTCAGCACGATGAAGAAGGCGACCAGGTTGGAAAATCCCATGCCGCTGCAGGTATCGATGCGGATGCGGCGCAAATTGGCGGCGGCCTGTTCCGGCGCATCGACCAGCGGCTTGGCCCGCGGATCGGCGCTTTGCTCTTCCACTTCCTGCGAAGCCTGCCAGAAAAACAGGTACGGGCTGATGGTAGTGCCGAAAATCGCGACGATGGTGGTGATGTATTCCGCCTGCCACGACAACTGCGGCAGCAGCATCTTCCGCGCGATCTGCGACCACGGCATCTGCACCGCGAAGACCACGCCGACATAGGCCAGCAGCGCCAGCGTCAGCCATTTCAATACTTTCACATAACGCTTGTAGGGAACGAATATCTGCAGTGCCAGCGACAACAGGCCGAAGGCCAGCGCATACAGATGGGCCGATCCGCCGATCAGCAATTTGACGGCATCGCCCATCGCCGCGACATCGGCCGCGATATTGATGGTGTTGGCGATCAGCAGCAGCATGACAATGCCGTACAGCAGCCAGCCCGGATAATGGCGCCGGACATTGGTCGCCAGGCCATGGCCGCTGACCCGGCCGATTTCGGCTGCGATGGTCTGGATGCCGACCATCAGCGGGTAGGTCAGCAGCAGCGTCCACAGCATATTGAAACCGAACTGCGCGCCGGCCTGCGAATAAGTGGCGATGCCGCTCGGGTCATCGTCCGCCGCGCCGGTGATCAGGCCGGGGCCGAGTTTTTTCAGCCAGGATTCCTGGGCCGGTTTATCGCTTTCCCCAATGTTCGCGGCTTCTATTTCGGTCGGATTTTCCATTATTTCGCGACGATTGACCATTGCCCCGGCGATACCGCCGGTATGCACTGTGAGTGGCGGATGTTGTGGAAAATTCATAAAAATGCGGAATTATTTTTGGGTAAATATAGCGAGGCCCATTTGCACTGCGCGCCATAGGATGCGCGGGCAAGCGCGGCGAGAGCGCCAGCATGTCAATTCAGCCAGCTTTTGAAAAATAAATAACCCAAGCTGATTAGGTTTGTATACCATGGCAACCATTGACACATTTTTTGGGTGGCGGGTCGTGATCTATTCCAACGATCACCGTCCGCCGCATATTCATATCATCGGCAATGGCCGCGAAGCAGTCTTCGATCTGCAATGCCCGGACGGTCCCTTCGACCTTCGGAAGAATTACGGATTTTCATGTCGGGACATCGTCAGGATGATCGACAAGCTGGCCGGCAAGCCGCCGGCCTACTGTTGCAAATGGAGGCAAATACATGGATGCGATACACGACTGCACTGAAGGCGCCGATCCGGCCGGCGCGACGCCGAAGGCGGCATCTCCCGTCGCCGTTTCGGTGCGCTACGACAGGCGCGTGGCGCGTATCGTCATTGTGCTGGCATCCGGCCTGGAACTCGGATTTTCGCCGAAGCATGCGCAAGGACTGGAAACGGCGCGCCCGATCGATCTGTCGAATGCGGAAATTTCCCCATCCGGACTGGGCATCCGTTTCCCCCGGCTGGATGTGGATCTGTACATTCCGTCGATGCTGGAAGGCTTTCTCGGATCGCGCCGCTGGATGGCGGCGGAAATCGGCAAGCTGGGCGGCAAGGCATCGTCCGAAGCCAAGACTGCCGCCGCACGAAAAAACGGCAAGCTGGGCGGGCGGCCGAAAAAACAGAAGGACTAAAGCGTGTTGCAAAATCAAGATAGCCAGTCCCGCGCATGCCGCACGTCTGTAATGCACCGTCGCCGGCCGCGACTTCGGCCATCCCGATCGGCGAGATGATCGCCGCCAAGGTCATCGGCAGAAGCGCACGGGCGGCAAATACGGCCATGGCGGGCTAAAGGATCGCTGCGACGACCCTTCAGGTCATCAGGCAGGCGTCGTCGGCAGCATCCGCAGCAAATGCGCCTGTACGGCCTTGGGATCGGCGGCGAATGCCTTGGCGATATTGCGCGTCAATTCGCCGGGGAAGACTTCTTCCTGGCCGCTTTCGACCGCATCCAGCGCATCGCCAACAACATCCATCGTGCTCAGGTGCGGCGGCGGCAGCGTGCGGCCCATATCGGTATCGACCTGCACCGGCATCACGGCAATCACTGCGGTTTTCTGCGCCGCCAGTTCGGCGCGCAGGCTGTTGGTGACGGATAGCGCCGCCGCCTTCGAACCGGAATAGGTGGCCACCGCCGGCAGCGCCGCCAGCGACAGGAACGTCAGCATATTGACAATGGCGCCGCCGCCGGCAGCCTTCAGTGCGGGCGCGAACGCATTCGTCAGCGATAGCATGCCGAAATAATTGACATCCATTTCCTGGCGCGCGATGGCGATATCGAAGGTGGCATGGGCGCTGGCGCCGCCGGCAAAACCGGCATTGTTGATCAGCAGGTTGACATCCGGCAAGGCGGCCGCGGCGGCTGCGACCTGGGCGGCGTCGGTCACGTCGAGCTTGACCGGCGCCAGGCGCGGATCGCTTCGCACCAATGCGGACAGGGAAGAGACGTCGCGCGCCGCTACATACACCTTGGCCGCGCCGCGCCTGAGCAGTTCTTCCGCGAAGGTCAGGCCGATGCCGCGATTGGCGCCGGTGACCAGCGCGATGGATCCCTTGATTTTCATGATGTAGCCTTTCTGTGCATATGCACATTGATAAACAAAAAAACGCGCGGCCTGCCGAATCCACGCCGAATCTACGCCGGATACGGATTCAGGGCTGCGCGGTCATGGTCAGCAGCTTCTGCCGCAACTGGCGGGCCGGCTGCTGGCCGATTTCGGCCTCGTATTCCTGCTGGGCGGCAATCCATAACGGCATCGCCTCCTTGATCTTGCGCACGCCGGCGGCGCTGAGCGAATAGCGCAACTGCCGGCCGCTTTCGGACGCCGCGCCGCTGAGCACCAGGCCCGCGGCCTGCAAGGGCTTCAAGCCGCGCAGCAAGGTGGTGCGGTCCATTCCCATCTTGCCGGCCAGGTCGCCGATGGCAATGTCGCCGGCTTCCTGCAGAAAGCCCAGCATCGACAGTTGCGTTCCCGTAATGCCTGCCGGCGCCATATGCCGCTCGTACAGCTTGGTGACATGGCGCGCCAGTTGTCTGGCGGCAAAGCAATGGCAGGCCAGCGGGCCCAAGGATTTTTCGGAATTCTCCATGTGCGGATTATGTTTGTGCATATGCACATGTGTCAATAGGCGGGAAGAATTATTCATAAAGGACCAAGTATGTATCCGGCCCGTATTATTTTTGTGCAAAACAGCAATTCCCTGAGGCGCAAACGCCGTATATATAGGAAAATTGCCGGCGCGCATAAATCGGATGTCATCGCCATGAAAAATAAACTCTTTAGACTCCCCCCGAACTCGGCCTATAGAGCCGCATCCCTTCGCCGGTCCGAGCCGTTCGAACGTCCGGACTCGCCTGCGTAAGCGGGCGGCAGGATTTATCCAGTCATCAGGTCGCCAATCAAGGATTACGCCGGATGCCTGACCGGCCCGCGCAATCGCCTGACTATTCAAGCAACACCATCAAGCAAGGGATAGCCGATGTTTGAACTCTTTACGCCGCGCAGGTCGGACGCGCCCTTGCTGGCTGCGTCGCCGAACCGCTGGGACTGGGCCCTGCTGCCCGTGGTCCTGACGATTTTCGTTGCGGTGGCATTCGGCGCGATGCAGATGAGCCGGCCTTTCGTGGCCGGCCAGGTGACCCCGATTTCGCTCGACCTGGTCTATCTGCCGTATTACCTCCTGCGCACCATCCTGCGCATGTTCGCGGCGCTGGCCTGTTCGCTGATCTTCAGTTTCGTCTTCGCCGCGGTCGCGGCCAAATACCGCGCCGCCGAAAAAATCATGGTGCCGCTGCTGGACGTGCTGCAGTCGGTGCCGATCCTGGGCTTCCAGGCCATCGCGATCGCGCCGTTCATCCTGTTGTTTCCCGGCAATCTGCTGGGCGTGGAATGCGCGGCGATTTTCGCGATCTTCACTTCGCAGGCCTGGAACATGGCCTTCAGCCTGTATCAGTCGATGCGCACCGTGCCGCCCGAACTCAACGAAGCCGCGCGCGTGTTCCGCCTGTCCGGCTGGCAGCGCTTCTGGCGGCTGGACCTGCCGTTTGCGATTCCCGGTTTGCTGTGGAATATGATGATGTCGATGTCGGGCGGCTGGTTCTTCCTGGTGGCGGCCGAAGCGATCTTCGTTGCCGGCCAGGATATCAAGCTGCCGGGCATCGGCGCGTATATCGCGGTGGCCATCGAGCAGGAGAACGGCCGCGCCATCGCCTGGGCCACCGCCACCATGCTGGCCGGCATCGTGCTGTACGACCAGTTGTTCTTCCGCCCGCTGCTGGCCTGGGCCGACAAATTCCGCTTCGAGGAATCGCAGGGCGAAAACGCCCAAGGCTCCTGGCTGCTGGACTGGGGCCGCCGCAGCAATGTGATGCGGGCCCTGACCGATCGCGTCTGGGCCACCCTGAACCGTACGCTGAGCTGGTTCAACACCGGCCGCGACAGCGTGACGCCGCGCGGCCAATCCAGCGCCGCGGCCCGGGCCTGGTCGCGCATCTGGGACGCCCTGATCCTGTTGATCGCGCTGACCGCGGCGTACCGGCTGGTCGAGTTCGTGCATTCGGTGGTTGGCTGGGACGAATTCGTGCACGTGGCCGGACTGGGCCTGATTACGCTGGTGCGAGTGATGCTGCTGATCGGCCTGGCGTCCTGCTTCTGGGTGCCGGTAGCGGTCTGGATCGGCCTGCGGCCGCAGTATTCGCAGCGCGTGCAGGCATTCGCGCAATTCCTGGCGGCGTTTCCGGTCAACCTGATGTTCCCGATGGTGGTGTTCGCAATGGTGACGTTCAAGCTGTCGCCGAATATCTGGCTGAGCCCGCTGATGGTGTTCGGCACGCAGTGGTACATCCTGTTCAACGTGGTGGCGGGCGCCGCGGCGATTCCGAATGAATTGCGGCTGGCGGCGGATAATCTGGGCATCAAGGGCTGGCTGAAATGGAAGCGGTTTTACCTGCCGGCGGTATTCCCGAGCTTTGTCACCGGCGCCATCACCGCCAGCGGCGGATCGTGGAACGCCAGCATCGTGGCCGAGTACGTCACGTGGGGCAAGACCACCCTGGTGGCCGACGGCCTGGGCAGCTACATCAAGCAGATGACCGACGCCGGCGACTTTCATCGCATCGCGCTCGGCATCGGCGTCATGTGCGTGTTCGTGATGCTGCTGAACCGCTTTTTCTGGCGCAAGCTGTATCTGCTGGCCGGCGAACGCAGCGCCGCCGACGAAGCGTAGGAATTGCAGGAATCGGGCAACGCAGCCCCGTAGCCGAATATCATCGAAGAACCCGATCGCAGCATCTGAGGAAGCAATATGGACCGTATCAAACTGATCGAACTGGAAGGCGTCGCGAAATCGTTCAACAGCGCCGACGGCGCGCCGCGCAAGATTCTGGAAGACGTCAATTTCGGCCTGGAGACGGGCGAGATCGTGGCGTTGCTCGGCAAATCGGGTTCGGGCAAATCGACCATGCTGCGCATCATCGCCGGCCTGATTACCGCCGATGAAGGCAAGGCGACCTATCGCGGCCATGAAATCTACGGCCCGGCCACCGGCATTGCGATGGTGTTCCAGTCGTTCGCGCTGTTCCCGTGGCTGACGGTGCAGCAGAATGTCGAACTCGGCCTGGAAGCGCAGGGCATCGATCGCAGCGAACGCGAAAAGCGCGCCGATGCGATGCTGGAAATGATCGGCCTGTCCGGCTTTGGCGGCGCGCTGCCGCGCGAATTGTCGGGCGGCATGCGGCAACGCGTCGGCATTGCGCGCGCGCTGGTGATCGGCCCTGACGTCTTGCTGATGGACGAAGCATTCTCGGCGCTGGATGTGCTGACCGGCGAAACGCTGCGCAACGACATCCTGGAGTTATGGGACACCGACCGCATTCCCACCAAGGGCATCCTGATCGTCTCGCACAACATCGAGGAAGCGGTGATGATGGCCGACCGCATCATCATCCTGTCGAGCGATCCCGGCAAGATCCGCAGCGAAATCAAGATCGGCCTGCCGCGCCCGCGCGATGTCGATTCGAAGGAAGTGCGCGCGCTGATCGATGAAGTGTACGGATTGATGACGCTGCGCCCGGTGCACGAAGCAACCCAGGACACCACCGAGGAAGCCGCGCCTTACTATCGCCTGCCGGATACCGATGTCGCGCGTATCGAAGGCGTGCTGGACCTGCTGGCGGCCGCGCCTTTCCATGGCCGCGCCGACCTCCCGCATCTGGCCGAAGAATCGGAGTTGTCGGACGACGATCTGTTCCCGACCTACGAAGCATTGAACCTGCTGGGGCTGGCGCATGTGGAAAAGGGCGACATCATCCTGACCACGCTGGGCGCGCGCTATACGGAAGCCGACCACACGGCGCGCAAGGCCATCTTCGGCCAGCAATTGCTGGCGCACGTGCCGTTGGCGACCCGCATCCGCGAGCGCCTGGAACAGGAACCGACCGGCGCCTTGCCGGAAAAGCCGTTCCTCGATCTGCTGGAAGGATCGCTGGAGGAAGAGGAAGCCAAGCGCGTGCTGGAGATCGCGGTGGAATGGGGACGGTATGGCGAGGTCTATGAATACGATTACCATACCGGGCGTCTGAAGCTGCCGGAAGAATGAGTTGGCGCGGGAATGCCCGCGCCGGTGGATCGATATCCGGAATCCATTGAAGAACAGCAGTTCCTTGTCCCTGGACGTTACGGATTATTTCGCGGTGCGATCGTCCCGCGGATTGTGTTTTCGTACGACGGCGACTGGCACGCAAAGCCGTTCCTGCAGGCTCTCGCGGCTCTCGCGCAAGACTTCTTTCATCCAGTCCAGGTAATCCGCCGGCAACGAGGAAATCTTTGCCTGCCATTGTGGATATTCCTTCGGAAAGGCAGCCGTCATCGATTCCCGATGCTGTGGCGATGCCGACCCGAAAATCTCGCCATCCGTGTGTTCGCAGGCAAGCCAGAAAGCGGTTGCCGCGGACGGCCGTTCCGAAGCGGGGAGTCGATCGGCGTGAGCGGCATCCACGCGGTACACCGCCGACAGCATCGCGCCATGCTGTTTATCGAAGATACCGTCAAGACGCACCAACTGCCTGGCGGATCGGCGCGGTAATTTCTCGCTGAGGGCTTGGCGATTTTCGGCGACGGTCAGGCCATGCAGGGCTTTGCAATGCCGGAGCGGCAACGTTTCGTTGACTCTCGCACGGGCTTCTCCGGGAGCCACGTGCAGCAAGGCAGCGTCCGCTTCGCTTCTCGCCTGGCCGGAACGTTCGCCCACGACCAGGCGATAGGCGCGATGGAGCGCATTCCCGACGCTGGAGCGAATGCGAGAACAGAATGAAGCGGCGGTTCGGCCGGCGTCGCTTGCTTCCAGGCGCCTGCCCTTGCGTTGTGTCGTGTTCAGCTCCTTGAGGGACGATACGGGGCGCTGGCCCAGCGCGCCGGTCGATTCCAATGGCTTGGCTGTGCCGCCGTTGCGAGAGGTGTCGGGGGCGTCGCTTTCTTTCACGAAACCATTGTGATGATGCGATACCCAAAGCTGCGCCTCGTGTGTCTCCTTGCCGTCGATCTCGTAGGTCTTGCGCACTGCGGCGCCGATGGCCGGCAGCAATTCAGGCAACTGCTCCGCGGGGAAACGCCCTTGAATGAGCGCCAGGGCCCATCTGTGCGAAGAATGGATGGAGGCCCGCCCCGATAGCGTGCGTCGGCCTTCGGCCCCGGAACGGCAGGCCATATATTCCGTGACAAATTTTTCGCGATAAGCCGATTTGAGCTCGGCCTTCTCTTGCAATGTGAACGCGCGCGGACATTCGCCGGCGAGTACCGCGTCGACCACCGCAAAGCAATCCTCGGCGACGGAACCCGCTTCGTTCTTCAAGCGGCCGCTTTCGGTCGCTTCCGCTGCGCTCCTGTTCCTGGAACGCGCCGCCTGGCGCGCATTGGCGTGACTTTCGCCGGATGCCGCGCAGGCGGTCGGCGGGTTCGAATGCGTGGGCGTGGCGACTTTCAGATCGAAGCGTTTTTGCACGGCCACGCGCAAACGCTTCAGGCAGGGAAAGAACGATGACGCTTTCCTTGCCGGCTGGATGGTCAGCTTGTTGCCGTTATGGACGCCGGTGCTGCGGGCAACAGAGCCTGTCGGGCGGTGGGTGTGGCCGGTTATCGTGCGTGTGATTACCCCGAGCATATGCATTCCTTTGTTCGATTTCGTCTGAAGGAAGCTGCGGGTCGAAATGTAATTACTATGGATTTATTCGTACTCGCAACTGTAAATAGGACTAGTCCGAATTTAATGGCTGCATCTCTTCAGAAAAAGATAGGAAATCCGGTTTTTTAATGCGAATTAATTGAATAGTTTGGCCGCCTACAAAGTCGGCCGGGTTTTCTCAATAATTCGGTATTCCGCTCGGTATCATTTTGAGGTTGTATGTGCGCAGGCGATGGCCGACTTCTTCGCGCAGGCTGGAGAGAAGGCCTGCATAACGATGCGCGACGAGCGCCTGTTCGTCATCGTCGATCAATTCGTCCATGATCATATCGTGAAGGTCGGGCAGCAAAGTGGGGAGCGTGCCGGCCGGATCGACGGGGGCCAATTCTTCCGAGTGATACTGGTCAAAATATTCTTCGAAATAGATGTCATAATTTTTTACGAAGTTATCATGCAGTTTATCGATCTGATTTTCAGGAATATCGGCGCGCCGAAACAATTCCTCGTTTTCTGTCAGGACCTCCCTTAATACCTTTTTCGCCTCATTGAGATAATCGGTTTTATATTGCAAACCTGTCGCGGAAATGATGGGAGCCGCCTTATAGAAGCGGGGTACAGGGGTAAACGTCTTCAGTTCGTCTGTGGAGACGGCCGGACCCGCAATGAGGAAAGACGGCAAGGAAGCCGGCTGCCGCGCCTTTTCTGCCACGGCGAAAACGAAAAATCGCGGACGCGAAAAGCCCGTAAAGAACTCGGTGATCTTGTTCCAGACGCTGGCGAAGAACGATCCCGTCCTTACGCTGGATTGAGCAGGTTCCAGATTCCAGCCTTTGTGAACGACAGAATGCGCGGGTGCGGCGCCAGTCTGTTTAAGAGGCGATAACGCGATGTTGTTTGTGCGTGGAATCATGCTCATAAAAAGGGCCTCTCGGGTTGATAGGTGTCCAATTTATGTAATTCCGCCTTTCAGAAAAAGGCCGTGCAGCGGCTTTTTTAGTGCACTTAAACTGAATAGTTGAAATCGATCGGCGTCGGCGCCCGCTTGCATGCGGCATTACGGCGTCAATACCACCTTGCGGCAGTTTTCTTCCTTCTTGTCGAAAAGTGAATAACCGCGGGCGGCGTCCTCCAGCGACAGCCGATGCGAGATGACGGCTTCCGGTTTCAAGCGGCCGGCCTCGATATGTTCGAGCAACTCCGGCATGAAACGCTGCACATGGGTTTGCCCGGTCTTGAAGGCGATGCCCTTCTCGAAGGCGTCGCCGAACAGGAAGCCGTGGATGAAACCCGCATACACGCCCGGCACGCTGACCACGCCGCCGCGCCGCACCGCCGCGATGCATTGGCGCAGTGCCTTGCCGCTGCTGCCTTCCAGCTTCATGTTGGTCAGCGCCGTTTCCAGCGTGCTGCCCTTGGCTTCGAAACCGACGGCGTCGATCGCCGCGTCCACGCCGCGGAAGCCGGTGTTCTCGATGATGAATTCGGCCGGATCCACCTGGTCGAAATCGACCGGAATCGCGCCGTAGTGCAATTGCGCGAAGGCCAGCCGGTAGGGCGCGTTGTCGATCATGAAAATACGTTCGGCGCCGAGCATCACGGCGCAGGCGGCCGCCATTTGCCCGACCGGTCCGGCGCCGAAGATCGCCACGGTCGAACCGGGCTTGACTTCGGCGTTCAATACCGCCTGATAGCCGGTCGGCAGGATGTCGCTCAGGAACAGGACCTTTTCGTTGGGGATCGCGTCGGCAATCTTGATCGGGCCGACATTGGCCTTGGGCACGCGCACATATTCAGCCTGGCCGCCGGGTATGCCGCCGTAGAAATGGCTGTAGCCGAACAGGGCAGCGCCGGAGCGCAGGTTCTTCTTGTTCATGATGGTGCCGCGATCGGGATTGGTGGTCTCGCATGCCGCGAACAACTGCATGTCGCAAAAGAAACAATTGCCGCAGGCGATCACGAAGGGCACGACCACGCGGTCGCCTTTTTTCAGCGACGTCGCCTGGGACCCGGTCTCGACCACCAGGCCCATGAATTCATGGCCCAGGATGTCGCCCTGCTTCATGCCCGGCACCTTGCCGCGATACAGGTGCAGGTCGGAGCCGCAGATGGCGGTGGCGGTGACTTTCAGGATGACGTCGTCAGGCTCCTGGATGATCGGATCCGGCACGGTATCGACTTTGACGTCATGGGCGGAATGATAGACAAGTGCGCGCATGGAATTCTCCCGATGGATGGAAAGCACGGCCGAGGCCGGATGACGAATGCCGGATTGGAAGACAGTAGAGCAGCCGCCGGGAAGCGGGGATCGGTCATTTGCTTGAGATGGCGTAGGAAAAGAAGCCGAGATGCCGGCCCGAAATTGCCTCTGCGTCACATGGATGTCGTTTTGGTGGGATATTGTCGGTTGTCGATGAGCGGGCGGCCATCCGGGCGCGCCGTCATCGACCCTAGCCAACAGGAGAAACCCATGTCAAAAGTGCTCGTTCTGTATTACTCGTCATATGGCCATATCGAAACCATGGCCGGCGCCGTGGCCGAGGGCGCTCGCGCGGCCGGCGCCAGCGTCGATATCAAGCGCGTGCCGGAAACCGCGCCCAAGGAAGTCGCGGAAGGCGCGCACTTCAAGCTGGATCAGCAGGCCCCTGTGGCAGCCATCAACGATCTGGCCGATTACGATGCGATCATCGTGGGTTGCCCTACGCGCTTCGGCCGCATGCCTTCGCAGATGGCGGCGTTCCTGGATCAGGCCGGCGGCCTGTGGATGAAGGGCGCCCTGAACGGCAAGGTCGGCGGCGCATTTACCTCGACGGCGACGCAGCACGGCGGCAATGAAGCAACCTTGTTCTCGGTCATCACCAATCTGCTGCATTTCGGCATGACCGTGGTCGGCCTGCCGTACAGCCATCAGGGGCAAATGACGCTGGATGAAATCGTCGGCGGCAGCCCTTACGGCGCTACCACGATTGCCGGCGGCCAAGGACAGCGCCAGCCGAGCAAGATCGAATTGGACGGCGCGCGCCACCAGGGCGAGCAGATTGCCAGGACGGCCAACAAGCTGTTCGATTGATGCGCTGATCGGCGCGGCCGGCCGGTATGCGGGTGCGCATGCGGCCGGCAAGCCTGGCTATCGGGCTCGATGTCCATCGGGATGTTGAGCGTTTTGCCGCGCCGCATAGGTATCGGCCATTTCCTGGAACCGCTGCATGTCCGTCTCGTCGAGCACGCGGCGCAAGACCGCTTTGTCCTTGTCTCGCAAATCGGTGGCTGCCCCGGTACTTTTCCCGAAGAGTTGTTTCTCGTAGTCTTTTGCGATTTCTTCGTCGAAAGCCAGATATTCGCGAACCGCCGTGTGCATGTTCGTCACCCATACCCGCCACTGCGGCCGGCCATCCGGGTTTCGGGCGCCGCGCGAAGGGTCCGGTATCAGATTTTCGATTTTCGATAGCGCCATGTCGTGCACGAAGAACGCTGCAAATTGCCGGGAAAGACGTGATTCCGGTATGCCCTCGCACAGGGCGGTATAGCGATCGTGGAATATTCCGCAATAAATGGTTTCGACCGCCGGCGGTATGCGCACCCTTATTTTCCTGGGGAGCTCGCCGAGTTAAATTGAATAATCGCTGCATGTCGGCTGACCGGATATACGCTCGCGAAGACTGCGCCAAGAAAGAAAAAGCCGCTGTGTGAATCGATTCACACAGCGGCTTTTTTCGGTGAGATGGATTTGTCTTAACTATGCGGATGAACGTGCATATGGCCGACGCGCACATATTTGTCCGACTTGATATCCATGGGCACGATATGGATATTGCCGTGGCGCACGCCGGTTTGCGAGACCAGCGCATCCGCGCAGGCGCGCACATCGGCGATCTTGCCGCGCAGGATCAGGGTTTCCAGGCAATTGTCGTGATCCAGGTGGATATGCTGCGCCGCCACCGCCACGTCATGGTGATCGTGCTGCAATTGCGTAACGCGGTTGGCCAACTGGCGTTCGTGGTGGTCGTAGATATAGGTCAGGGTCGCCACGCACCATTTGGCCTTGCCGTCCGACATTTCGGCTTCGCCCAGCTGTTTGCGCACCAGATCCCGGAATGCCTCGGAACGGTTCAGATAGCCCTTTTGCTCGACCATCCGGTCGAACGCGTCGGCAAGGTCGTCGTCGACGGAAATTGTTAAGCGCCGCATGGAATTCCCAGGTTTCGTATGAATTCCGGGATGATGACACTTTCCGGGCAGCCTTGTCACGTTCTACCCGGGCGGAATCCCGAAATTAGCGCCTGGCCTGCCTGGTTTCGGCTTGCTTCCCCTCGCTTGCCGCCTAAAAACTGTGCGCCAGCGTCAGCCGGAAGGTGCGCGGTTCGACCGGATGGAAGGCGATATCGTTGACGGCGGCGGCTTCGCCCGGCAATTGCGACTGGTAGTAATAGTCGATATCGCTGGCCTGGCGGTTGAACAGGTTGAAGACATCCAGCGTCAGCCGGGTTTTCGGCGTGAACTTGTAGCCGACGCGGGCATAGGCCAGCGTGGTCGACTGCGAATTCACGCTGTTGTCTTCAATCAGGGGGCGCGGGCCGAAATAGCGCAGCTGGAAAGCGCCCGACCATGGGCCGAGATCGTCGATGCTGACGCCGAACGACATCACCTTGTTGATCGAACCCGGAATGTAGTTGCCGACGGTCGGATCGGGATCGTTCTGCGTATAGCGGGCATGCGACAGGGCCAGGTCCAGATCGATGTTCAGCCAGCGGTTGGCGACGTAATGGTTGTTCCACTCGATGCCGTGGCGCGTGCTGGGGCGGCTCGCTTCGGTATCGCCGGCGTCGCCGGAGAACACCAGTTCCGAATCCAGGTCCAGGCGCCATAAGGCAAATGAGCTTTGCAGGCCGGGAATGATTTCGGTGCGCACGCCGAGTTCCATGCCGCGCGTGCCGACCAGCGGCGTGACCGGGTCCGACGGGCCGCCGCCATTCGGCAATTGCGTCTGCGTGGTGCCGCGGCCGTCGTTGCTGTGGAAGCCCTTGCCGTAGTTGAGGAAGTATTCGGTCTTGGCCCACGGGCCGAAGATCAGCGACAGTTTCGGCGACAACGCATGATCGCGCGCCGAGCCGGAATTGCCGACGATATCGCTGTCGACGTTGAAGTTGTAGACATCGTAGCGCAGGCCGGCCACGGTGCGGAATTTGTCCAGCCATTGCGTGGTGTTCTCGCCGAAGAAGCCGATGCTGCCTTCCTTGACGGTGTCCTGGCGCGTGGTCGAGACGTATTGGCGATCCTGCGTATGGTACAGGCCGACCGGCGAGATATCGTCATAGCGGGTTTGCAGGCCGATCTTGTTCTGCACGTCGAAGCGGCCCATCTTGCCGAACCAGGTCTGGGCGGCGTTCAGGCCAACCATATTGCGCTTTTCGCTCTGATGGAATTGGTCGCCGTTGACGGGATCGTCCTGGAAATAGGTGAAGTTGCTGAACAGGTCCAGGTTCGAATGCACGACGTAGGCGTTCATCTCGAACAGATGATCCTGGTCGCGCTTGTGCATGGCGTAATTCAGGCTGTAGCGCGCGGTGCTGCCGCCGTCGCTGGGATCGATCGCGCCGAAGCGGTCGATCAGGCCCGACTGCACCGCGCGCAGCGGAACCTGGTCGGTGGAATTCCAGGTGTTGTGATAGGCCATCGCGGTCAGGTTGAAGCCGTCGGCCTTGGTGCCGCCGCTGTAGCGCAGCACGCCGTTGTAGCGGCGCGCTTCTTCCGGATTGTCCCAGGGCCCGTTGTTGCGGCCGAAATCCAGTCCGTACAGCAGGGTGCCGTCGTGCGCCTTGAACGAATCGGCGACCAGGGCGCGCATATAGCCGTTGCTGCCGGCGGTAAACGATGCAATGCCTTGCGGCAGTTCGTTGACCAGCCCCATGTGCGCGGCGCCGGCAGAGGCGAAATCGCCTTCCTCGGCGAAGTACGGTCCCTTCTTGTAGTCGATGCGGCCGACCAGTTCCGGAATCAGGAAATTCAGGTCGGTATAGCCCTGGCCATGCGCATGGGTGCGCATGTTGACCGGGACATCGTCGACATAGGTGGCGAAATCGGTGCCGTGGTCCAGGTTGAAGCCGCGCAGGAAATATTGATTGGCCTTGCCGTCGCCGCTGTGCTGAGTGACGATCATGCCCGGCACGAATTCCAGCAATTCGCCGGTGCGCAGGGCGGGGCGGTTGGCGATCAGCTTGGCGGTCACGGTGCCCTGGCTGGCGGCGTCGGAGGTGCCGACCGCGTTGTCGTAGTGGCCGGTGACGGTGATGGCGTCGAGCTGCGGCGCTGCGTCGCCGCTCCCGGCGGCGGTTGGGGTGGCGGCTGCTTTGGCGGCTGCGTTATCCGCGGCCCAGGCGCTGCCCATGCCGATCAGTGCGATCGATATTGCCAGCGCCAGTTTTGTCTTGTCGATATGCATGCTGTTTTTCCGTTATGGTCCGTGGTTTGTCGAGGTTTCGCCCGTCGGCTCCGCCTTAATTCTGATATATGGAACACTGTTCTGTTTTTATGGGCGGATCATAGCGGTGGAAATATTTCGCTGTCAACGAAAATGTATGATTAATTTAATATTCGTCACACGATTTACGACCGCAAATGCGGCATAATTGCGCCGGTTCCCCGAATGAAAAACGAGCTTGGATGGGCATCCGGGCATCGGGCCGCCGGTAGTTTTTTTGCGTTCCTATATGCGGACCGACGTTCCTTTAATGTGATTTTATGGTATCGTTCCGCATCCCCCGGCTTCGGCAGTTCCGGTATGACCAATCCTTGAATGATCATACGAGCGGGAATAATCCGCCGCGGCGTATGATTTTTTCAGAAAAAGTAGTAACGGCTCGATGGCTCGGTGTTGGTCATCCGGCGGTTGCGATTCGATACAGAGGAGGCGCGATGCGCCGTTCGATTCAGGCTTTATTCAACGATGCTTCCGCCGATGTGAAGGGCAAAGTCATCGGCATGTACACTTTGCTGATCGCCATGAATGTCGGCGCGTGGCTGTGGGCCTTCATTACCTTCCGCGATTATCCGCTGCTGATGGGCACCTCGTTCCTGGCGTACAGCTTCGGCCTGCGGCATGCGGTCGACGCCGACCATATCGCCGCGATCGACAACGTCACGCGCAAGCTGATGCAGGAAGGCAAGAAGCCGGTGGCGGTGGGCTTCATGTTTTCGCTGGGGCATTCGACCGTGGTGTTCCTGGCCTGCGTGGCGATTGCCGCGACGGCCGCCGCGTTCCAGACGCAGATCGATTCGGTGCGCGAAATCGGCGGCCTGATCGGCACGCTGGTCTCGGCCTTCTTCCTGCTGATCATCGCGGCGATCAACCTGGTCGTGCTGCGTTCGGTGTACCAGACTTTCCGCCGCGTCTGCCGCGGCGAGCCGTATGTCGAGGAAGACATGAATATGCTGCTGGCCGGCCGCGGCTTCCTGGCGCGCATTTTCCGTCCGATGTTCCGCATCATCACGCGCAGCTGGCATATGTATCCGCTCGGCGTGCTGTTCGGCCTGGGTTTCGACACCGCGACGGAAATCGCCCTGCTGGGCTTGTCGGCGACCGAGGCCACGCGCGGGCTGTCGATCTGGTCGATCCTGATTTTCCCGGCCTTGTTTACCGCCGGCATGGCGCTGATCGACACCACCGACGGCATCCTGATGCTGGGCGCCTACGGCTGGGCCTTCGTCAAGCCGATCCGCAAACTGTATTACAACATGACCATCACCTTCGTTTCGGTGCTGGTGGCGGTGGTGATCGGCGGCATCGAAGTGCTGGGACTGATCGGGGACAAGCTGCACCTGTCGGGCGCGTTCTGGGACATGGTCGGCGACATCGCCGGGCATTTCGGCATGGTCGGCTATGTGATCATCGCCCTGTTCATGCTGAGTTGGGTGGCTTCCTGGGCGATCTACAAGTGGTATCGCTTCGACGACCTGGAAGTGCGCCAGATGGGGATCGACAGCGCTTCGGCGAATTGATGCCGGGCTTACGCTGGTGGTGACCCTTCGATACGGCCTTCGGCCTACTCAGGTCCTTCGATACGGCTTCGCCTACTCAGGACGAACGGTTTTCTTTAGTTTTTATAAAGAACCGAGCATCCTGAGTAGGGCGCAGCCCGTATCGAAGGATCACCTCCGCCGGTAAAGTCCATCGGTTTGAACGGCATTTTGCTAAGCGCGATCCGCCCCGCCGCTGCGCTGGCGCCATAGCGTCACCCCTACCATCACGGTCGTGGTCATCAGGATCGTCACCACGCTCATCGCCATCCCTTGTCCAACCGAACCCTGTTCGAACTGCCGCCAGATGAACAGCGACGCGGTCTGGATGCCGGTCGGCGCCAGCAACAGCGACGCCACCAGTTCGCGCGAGGCCACCGCGAACACCAATAGCATCGACGCCAATACGCTCGGGAACAGCAGCGGCATCAGGATCTTCAGCAAGGTGCGGCGCAGGCTGGCGCCGTGCACGCGCGCGGCGGCTTCCATGTTGTCGCCGATCTGCGCCAGCGCGGCGCTGGCGTAGCGTACCGGATAGGGCAGCAGCAGGCAGCAATACGCCAGCAGCAGGATGATCCAGGTGTTGTACGGCGTGACCGGCCAGAACGGCTGATTCCAGGCCAGGATCAGGCCGACGCCGACCACGATGCCGGGCAATGTATTCGGCATGACCGACAACGCGTCCAGCAGCACGCGGCCGCGCATCCGGGTCTTCACGACGCAATAGGCCACCAGCACGCCGAGTACGCCGGTCAGTAGCGCCGTCGCGCCGCCCAGCGCCATGCTGGTGCCGAGCGCGCGCAAGGCGGCGCTGCCGCTGCCGAGGATGGCCGCAAAATGCACGGTCGACAGATTGTCCGCATGCAGGCCGCCCGACAAGGTGCGCATGAACGAGGTGACGATAATCGAGAACAGCGGCGCGCAAGCCGCCACCAGCGCCGCCAACGCAAACAGCGCGGCGACCGGCCATTGCCAGGCGCCGAGCGGACGCAGCGCGGTATCGCCGGGCTTGCCGTTCAATGTTTCATATACATGCTTGCCCTGGATCCGGCGCTGCAGCAGGAACGCCGCCATCGCCATCACCACCAGGATCACCGACAAGGTGGCGGCGCCCGGCAGATCCACCGGCCAGTCGGAGAAGCGCCGCTCGATGCCGGTCACCAACACGAAGAAACCGGCATTGGCGGCCAGCGCGGCCGGCGTACCGTATTCTTCGATCGCCATCGCGAACACCAGCAGCAGGCTGGCGGCAATGCCGGGCGTGGCCAGCGGTAGCGTGATGCGCAGGAAACAGCGCCATGGCGAGCCGCCGCAGACGCGGCCGACATCGGCCAGGCGCGATCCCGATGTCGAAATACTGCGCGAGACCGCGAAATAGACCACGGGAAATACATTCAGCGTCATCACGAAGACCACGCCGCCGAACGAAAACAGAAAGCCCGCCGCATGCAGGCCGAACAATTGTTCGACATAGCCATGCGGCTGCAGCAGCATGATCCAGCCCAGCGCTGCGATATACGGCGGAATCATGAACGGCACCAGCAGCATCAGGTCCCATAGCGGCGCGAACGGCAGCTTGAACAGGCCGCGCAAGGCGCCGAGCGGGATGCCGATGGCGGCGCTGAGCAATACCACGCAGGCGCCCAGGCGCAGGGTGTTGAAGGTCAATCCCATCAGGTCGGGATTGCCGAAGATGGCCGCCAGATGCGAGAACGGAGCGGCCAGCGAGCCATTGGCCAGGTCGGGGAATATCGCCTGCAACAGGACAAAGCCCATCGGCAGCGCGACCACGGCGATCAGTGCCGTGGCGGTGCCGATGGCCAGCGGCGACCAGCTGTTTTTCGATTGATGATTGGACACTGGCCGCTCTTCGCTTTCAGAAATTACACGTTACGCTTGCTGCCGATTTGCTATCGATTGCTTGCCGCCGATTACTTGCGGCCGAACAGCGTCGAGAAGCGATACAGCAAGGCCGCGCGCGATGCGTATTGCGCGTTGCTTTCGGCATCCGGTAGCAGCTTGATGTCTTTCAGGGCCGGACGCTTGATGGCGATGTCCTGGCGCGCCGGCACCAGATACGCTTCGGCGACGCGCGCCTGGCCTTGTGGCGACAGCACGAAGTCGATGAATTTACGGGCATCGTCCTGCACCTTGGAGGACTTCAGGATCATCATCGGGCGCGGCGCGATCACGGTGCCGCTCTTCGGGAAAATCACTTCCACGCTTTCGCCCTTGGCCTGCGCTTCCAGCGCGACATAATCGACCGCGCCGAATACCGCTGCCTTGGCGCCTTGCAGCACCGGATTCATCGCCTGCGCGTTCGGTCCGGCGATGACCATGCCGTTGGCTTGCAGGGCGCTGAACAGCTGCCAGGCGCGATCGTTCTGACGGCTTTGCAGGCCGGACAGCAAGTCCAGCGCGGCGCCCGACTGGGCCGGGTCGGGCATGGTGACCTTGTTCTTGAAAGGCGGCAGCGTCAGGTCCATCCATTCGGCCGGACGCGGCGTGCCGCTCTTGGTGTTCCAGACGATCGCCAGCGCCGAAAGGCCCTGGGCGACATAGCTCGGCGTCTTGTATTTGGCCGCGACCTGTTTTGCGTTCGGGCTTTGGTAAGGCAGCAGCCAGCCGCGCTTGTCCAGGTCCTGGGCGCTGTCCCACGAAGCGGAGATCACGATGTCGGCATGCGGATTGGTGGCTTCCGCCTGCAGCCGCGCCATGACCTTGCCGGTGTCGGCCTGGAATACGTCGACCTTGATGCCGGTGGCGCTCTTGAAGTCCGATGCCAGGGTTTCGATCAGCTTGCCGGGGCCGGCGCTGTAGACGGTCAGGGCCTGCGCGGCGGGTGCAGCCAGGGTCGCAGCCAGAGCTGCGCAGACGGCGCTCAGTTTCAATAATTTGTACATGAAATTTCCTTTCTGTCGGTAAGGCGGAAGCCGATTGCCGGAAGCCGATCCCGGCGGCTTAAATCGTTTGGGGCAGCCAGCGCAGGCGTTGCCAGTCCAGCGTCAGGTCGACCAGTTGGCCGGCAGCCAGGCGGGTGTCGGTGCTCAGCATCAGGCTGTGCGGCAAATGGGGGGTGCGTACTTCGGTGGTAAAGCGGCCGTGGCGATAGCGCTGCGCCAGTACTTCGCCGCGCATGGCGTCGGCGGCGACGGGCGTGTCCGCCAGCGGGGATTCGTGGCTCAGCGAAATCGCCGATTGCGGGATGAACAGATGCTGCATGCTGACCATGTCGACCAGTTCGGCGGCGATGGCGCGGCCGTTGTGGCGCCAGGCTTCCGGCACATGATCGGCATGCAGCAAGGTGCCGAGCTTGAGGAATTCGGCCACCAGCGTGCTGGCCGGTTCGCTGATCAGCGACTCCGGCGAGGCCAGTTGGCGGATGCGGCCGCCCTGCATGACGGCGATGCGGTCCGCCAGCGTAAAGGCTTCTTCCTGGTCGTGCGTGACGTAGACCGCGGTGGTGCCCATCTCGCGCAGCAAGGCGCCGATTTCATGGCACAGGCTTTCGCGCAGGTCGCGGTCCAGGTTCGACAGCGGTTCGTCGAACAGCAACACCTGGGGCCGCGCCACGATGGCGCGCGCCAGCGCGACCCGCTGCTGCTGGCCGCCGGACAGGCTGGATGGATTGCGGGATTCGTGACCCTTCAGGCCGACGATCTCCAGCGCCTGCGATACGCGCGGCGCGCATTCCTTTTTCGATAGTCCGCGCATTTCCAGCGCGAACGCAACATTCTTGCCGACACTCATGTGCGGCCATAACGCGTAATCCTGGAACACCATGCCAAGGCCGCGGGCTTCGGGCGGCAGGAAGCGGCCGTCGCCGGCCACCAAGGTCTGCCCGAGGCGGATCCGGCCCTGGCCGGGTTCGACCGGCAACAGGCCGGCCAGTAATTTCAACAGTGTGGTCTTGCCGCAGCCGGAAGGGCCGAGCAAGGCCAGCACCTGGCCGGCATCGAGATGGAGATCGATGCCGTCAAGTACCAGGTTTTGCGCGAAGCGATGACTCAGACCTTCGATCGTGATCGAAGTACCGGCGTTTTTTTGAACGATACTGTCGGTCATCGCTGCCGATCAGAACGTGTGGCGGATGCCGAACATCGTACCGAACTGATTGTGGCCATCGGTGATGTCGGAATCGAAACCGTTCACGCCCAGGGTCGAGCCGCCGCGGTTCATCACATAGGAATTGATCAGGTACAGGTCGGTGCGCTTGGACAGCGTGTACTTGAGCAGGGTGATGATCGACGATGGATCCTGGTCCGAATGCTTCAGGTTGGTGTGGTAGTACGATGCGCTGAACTGGAACGGGCCGGTGATCTGCCACGCGGCGCCGACCCAGTACATGTCGGTGCGGGTCACGACGTTCGCGGTGTCCTGTTTGCGGAACAGGTAGCCGCCCATGGCTTCGACGCTTGGGGTAATGCGATAGCGCGCGGCGAGTGTCAGGTGACGGTCGGTATCGTTGGACTTCGCGGCGGTCAGGCCGTTTTTCGAATCGTACACGGCTGCCAGGCGCAGCATGCCGTTGTTGTATTGGGAGCCCAGGCCGTATTGGCGGCCGGCCTTGCTGCTGCCTGCCACTTCGCCGCCCTTGGTCGAATCGTAGCCGGTGCTGTAATAGGTCGAGATTTCGACCGGGTCGGCGACCTTGACTGTGTACTTGACGGCGTTGTCGAGACGGTCCGAGAACGATGCGTCATGCACCTTGGACGACCAGGTGGCGTTGTCCATGGTGTTGTATTTGCTCATCCAGTCCAGTTGCAGACTGTTTTGGCGGCCGACCAGCAAGCTGCCCCAGTTGCCTTGCAGGCCGACGAAAGCCTGGCGGCCGAACATGCGGCCGCCTTGCAGCGCCATGCCGGTGCTGACGTCCAGGCCGTTTTCCAATGTGAAGATTGCCGACAGGCCGCCGCCCAGGTCTTCCACGCCGCGGAAGCCGATGCGCGAGCCGGTCAGGTTGCCCGAGCTGATGCGTTGCAGCGAATTGCCGTTCGGACCGGCATTGTTGATGATTTCCGGACCGGCGTCGATGATACCGTAGACAGTGACATTGGTGGTCTGAGCTGCCGCGTTGCCGGCCAGCAGCAAGGACGTGGCGGCAGCGCCGATGGCGATGCCGAATGACTTGAATTGCATGGATTTCCCCTTCGTTTGAAATTCTTTGCGCGGCCGATGCGCTTTTCGCTCGGCAACGAAGGAACGGAGGATAAAGAGGAAATATTTCCACTTCGTGACATGGGCCGGCCAGTCCTACCAGACGGATTGGATCTGTTGTAATAAAACAATGCAGGCAGGGCAGGCGCGACGCCGCCTTTACCCGCTTTTACTTATTGGATGGCGGTGATGGCGTGATGGGGTCCGGTGCAAAGCCGCGCCGGGCGGCAGCCGATGCGGGCTAGGCAGCCTCGACCGTATTCCAGGCGCCGGTCAGCAGCGTGGTGGGCGCGGCGTCGACGAACGACCAGCGCAAGGGCAGCGCCGCCGCTTGGCGCCATCCGCCGTGCACGCGGAAGCGCCAGAATCGTTCGGCGCCTTCGAAATGCCGCATCGCTTCCGGACGCCAGTGGATTTCCGCTTCGCCCCGCAGGTGCAGGATGTCGCCGCGCTCGAAATCGATAAACAACAGCGCCGCGCGCGGTTGGCCCAGCAGGTTGCCCAGGGTATTGAAAAAATTGTTGCCGTCGAAGTCCGGCACCCACAAGTCGTCCTCTTCGATATGCACAAAGCCGGGTTTGCCGCCGCGATGCGAGATATCGACGCCGCTGCCGGAGCCTTGCGAACGCGAACGACTGGCGACGAAGAAGGTGTCGGCGTTGGCGATCACGGCGCGCGCCGCGGCGTCCAGTCCAGGGAAGGACGCGATCGGCATGGCGGCGCTGTCGCGCGCGGTCGCCGGCTGCACGCTGCGCCGCTGTATATATCGCGGACAATTGCCGAAGCTTTGATCGATGGCGATCGTCACGACCTGCACGCCGTCGACCGTGGCGATTTCCTTGACTCGGCCATTGGCCCGATTGCGGCGACGGTTCGACAGATCGAGACCGAGCAGGCCGATTTGCCGCCCCGGCGCAAACAGACTGTCCGCGGTTTCGCTTGCGCCGTATGGCGTGCCCGGCCGCAGGACGATCTTCAGGGTCTGCGGATCGGGCGAGCTGATGAAACCGGGCTCGCCGGTGAAAACCGTCGCCAGCGGCCAGCCGTCGGCTGCCACCGCCGAGGCGAACACATAACGCAATCCCGCAAAGAACAGGCGGTGCTGGTCCGGCATGAAGGCCCGGATGCCGGCGCCGGACATCGTGACGCCGGCGTTGCGTTGCGCTGTCAATTCATCGACATGGAAGGGATGCGTGTTCATGGTTCTCGCCTCAAGTGGTGATCAAGTGGCAAACGGGTGCAATCAATAGCCGCGATCAAGTCGCAAAGGCGTCAGTTCATGCCGCTGCGGGCAAAGGAGACGCCGGCATGCCCTTGAAGCGCGGCAATGCCTCGACGCGCTGCAACCATGCCTTGATCGATGGATACGGCGCCAGGGAAATACCGCCTTCCGGCGCATGCGCGATATAGGCGTAGCAGGCAACGTCGGCGATGGTGGCCTCATTCGTGGCGAGCCACTGGCGTCCTGCCAGATGCGTTTCCATGAACGGCAGCAGGCGCGCGGCAATTTTCAGGGCCGGCGCCGGCTCGCCTTCGATGAAGCCGAGCGCGATCAGGCGCGCGGTGCCGGGGCCATGCATTATTTCGCCTGCCGCGATCGACAGCCAGCGCTGCACGTGCGCGGCGGCGACCGGCTCTTCCGGCAGCCAGTGGCTGCCGGGTGCATATTGCTTGGTCAGATAGACCAGGATGGCATTGCTGTCGGCCAGCGCCAGATCGCCCTGTTGCAGCACGGGAATCTGTCCCAGGGGATTGAGGCGCAGGAATTCCGGCGTGTTGCGCAAGGCCGCCTGTGCGTCGATCGTGCGATAGGGCAGATCCAGCAGGCGCAGCATCAGTTCGACTCGGTGGCAATGCCCGGAAAGCGAGACGCCGTACAGTTGGAATTCGGCGGGGGCTGCGGTGGCGGTAGTGCCGGCGCTGGTCTGGGCGGTCATGAAAATTCTCCTTGAAAATGATTTGATGATCGAATTCTAATAATTTCAATCAGGCTTGAGAATCTGGCAAAATGGAAAAGAATAATTTCATCTTGTGGAAGAATTGGAGGACATGCGCCATGGACAGGCTGGACGAACTGGCGATTTTTGTGGCCGTGGTCGATGAGGGCGGGATGGCGGCTGCCGGACGCAAGCTGCACCGCTCGGGGCCGGCGGTCACCCGCGCCCTGGCGGCGCTGGAGGACCGGGTCGGCGCGCGCCTGGTGGAGCGCACCACGCGCCGGCTGGCGCCGACCAGGCTGGGATTGGAACTGGCGGCGCGGGCGCGCGGCTTGCTGGCCGATTACGGCGACCTGGCCGGCAGCGCCGCGATGCAGCCCTTGCGCGGTTTGCTGCGGGTGACGGCGCCGACCCAGTTCGGCCGCCGCCATGTCGCGCCGCTGGTCGACCGTTTTCTCGATGCCTTTCCGACGATGCAGGTGGAACTGGTGCTCAACGATCGCAATCTGGACATGATCGATGAAGGCATCGATGTCGCGGTGCGGATCGGCGATTTGCCCGATTCGTCGCTGGTGGCCAGGAAGGTCGGTGCGGTGAGCCGGGTGCTGGTCGCCAGTCCCGCGTATCTGGCGGCAAGGGGCATGCCGCGGCGGCCGAAAGAGTTGGCGGCGCACGACACCATCTTCAGCGCCATCTGGTCGGGGCCGCGCGAGTGGCGCTTCCAGGGCGTGGGCGGGGGCGGCAGGGAGTCGGTGGTGCGCCTGGCGCCGCGATTCACGGTCAACGACGTCGAAGCGCAGATCCTGGCCGTGCGCGCCGGACGCGGCATTGCCCGGCTGCTTTCCTATCAGGTCGCGGACGATCTCGACGCCGGCAGGCTGGTCCGGATCATGCAGGAATACGAGGCGCCGCCCATTCCGGTGCATGTAGTGACAGGCGGCGGACGGCATATGGCGCCGAAGGTGCGCGCGTTCGTGGATCATGCTGTCAAGGCTTTGCTGGCGCTGCCGGTAATTCATCAATAAAATCGGAACATGGCTATTCACACTCTGGCGCAAGTGCGCATCGCCGATTTCGAGGCAACCCGGGTCGGCGCTTTTACCTATCGCGGCGACGTATGCAAGATCGCGGATGCGATCGGGCAATTCATTGCCTGGCGCAAGGAGAACCACTTGCCGCCGGCGCGCCATGCCACGTTCAATATCTGCCACGACATGCTCAATGCGGCGCACGGGAAGGGCGAGGTTTATCTCGATATCTGCGCGGCGACCGAAGGCGAGATCGGCGTCAACCGCTTCGGCGTGATCGAGAAGACGATTCCGGGCGGCCGTTGCGCGGTGCTGCGGCATGTGGGGAGCGAGGCGGGGCTGGGTGCGGCAGTCGCCTTTTTGTACACCGAATGGCTACCCCAAAGCGGCGAGGCATTGCGCGATTTCCCGTTGTTCCTGCAGCGCGTGCATTTCTTCCCTGAGGTGCCGGAAGACCGCACGGTCATCGATATTTTCTTGCCGCTCAGGCCGGCGGCATGATGGGGCCGGCGCCTGCATCGGCGCAGCCATCGACGCAGGCATCGATGCAGGACATGCCCTTTTCCCTGGAAAGATTCGAATTCCTTTGTTATTCGCGCCAGCATGAAACCGCCGCGCGCGAACTGATGCGGCTGTTGAAACTGATCGACGCCAATTACGGCGGGCTCGATGCGAATTTCATGCCGGTGCAGTCGGCGGCGATGGAGCTGATGCCGGAATCGCTGCGCGAACAGCACCTGGTCAATCGCGCCGCCGGCGCCATTTCCGCGCTGTTTTCGGATCCGGAATTCCAGATTTCGGTCGACGGATTCGGCCGCCTGATCGTGTTCCAGCGTTGGCTGGCGGCGTTGTTCGCGGCCAGCGCCTTCGTCAATTGCGACCACATCCTGAAGTCGCTGAATGCGCTCGGGCCGGATGCGGCGGCGTTTCAAGTCGCCGAGCGCGATCTGCCGAAATTCTGCATCTTGTATCTGCCGGAATCGGAATTGCCGCTGGATGCGGACCTGCTGTGGCGGCAAAACAGGACGATGGCCGCCGCGCTGTTCCTGGCGCTGCTGTCGCCGCGCCTGCTCGGCACGCCGGTGGCGCATGCCAAGCGCGAAGCGCTGCTGGGATGGCTGCCGGCGCATCTGGATGAGATCGATGCGCTGGAATCGCTGCCGCTGGGCATCCTGCACGATGTCTATATGCATTGCAGCTACGCCGACCTGGCGCAGCGCCATGCCGTCAAACGGCCGATCAATCGCCTGATCCGCAAGCAATTGGCGGCGGCCGGTTTGCGCGATGTCGCGGTCAAGGGCGCACCGGCGGCCGTGGCCGGCGATCGCTCGAAGCCGGTCATGCTGGTGCTGCTGGAATGGTTCGGCCGCACGCATTCCATTTACCGCACGCATGCCAAATCCCTGGCGGCGGCGCGGCGCTGTTTCCATCTGGTGGCGATGGCGTCGCCCGCCAATATCGACGATGCCGGCCGCGCGGTATTCGATGAAGTGATCGAATTCGAGGCGCCGGACGATATGCGCGCCGGGCTGCATCAACTGCGCGCGCTGGCCGTTGCGCGCAAGCCGGCGGTGTTCTATATGCCGAGCGTGGGCATGTTTCCGATCACCATGTACGCCGCCAACCTGCGCCTGGCGCCGCTGCAGGTCGCCGCGCTCGGCCATCCGGCGACGACCCATTCGGATTGCATCGACTACATCAGCGTCGAGGACGATTTCGTGGGCGATCCGGCCTGCTTCAGCGAAGCGCTGCTGCGGCTGCCGAAGGACGGGCAGCCGTATTGGCCGCCGTTGCGCGAGGCGCAGGACGATGGCAATGCGGCGGCGCGCGCGCAACGGCTGGCGCGCGCCGAATATGTGGCTGCCCCGGCTGCCGCACCCGGCGTGGACGGTGCGAACGATGTGGATCGACAGGCCGCCGGGCCGATCGTCAATATCGCGGTTGCCGCGACCATCATGAAACTCAATCCCCGCTTTCTGCAGGCCTGCCGCCAGATCCGGGCGCAAGCGCGGGGTGCGATCCGTTTTCATTTCCTGGTCGGGCAGGCGCAGGGCCTGATTACGCCGCAGGTGCTGCGGCTGATCCGGAGCTATCTGCCGGACGCCGACGTGTATCCGCATCGGCCGTATGCGCAGTACATGGCGACGCTGGATGCCTGCGATATGTTTATCAGTCCATTCCCCTTCGGTAATACCAATGGCGTGGTGGACGCGGTGTTGCTCGGCGTGCCGGGGATATGCAAGACCGGGCCGGAGGTGTTCGAGCACATCGATGAGGGCCTGTTCCGCCGGCTCGGCCTGCCGGACTGGACGATCGGCGCGACGGTCGAAGCCTATGTCGAGGCGGCGGTGCGCATGGCCGACCACGGCGCGGAGCGCGCGGCGCTGTATCGGCAACTGGCGCGGCATGACGCGCTGGACAGCCTCTTTTCCGGACAGCCGGAATGCCTGGGCGAGCAATTGCTGGGTTTGTTGCAGGGTGGCTCGGCAGAGCCGTAAATCCACTGCAAGTAAAAATGCCGGGCCGGTCGGAACGACTGTCAATGTCGCCCAGACCGGCCCGGCGTTTTTATTGCCGAACGGCGTATCGCCGCTTTATTTTTTCCTGTAGGGGCCGAGTTCCTTCACCGCGGCCGAGGCGAATGACATATCCACCACATCGTCCACGGTCACGTCGCCCTTGACGTCGCCTTGTTGCTTGAAGAATGCGAGGTCGTTCTTCAGGCTTGGTTCATACACCGCGCCGTCCGGATTGCAGAATTGCAGGTGCATTGCGCGATATACAGCCGGGTCCTTGACGTTGGTGTATTCGGTCAGGATCGAAATCACGTCTTCGGCATTCGGACCCGCCAGGCGGCCGTCTTTCAGGGCGTCGTTATACACGCGTGTTGCGCGCAGATAGGCGCGCATGAAGCGCTTGGCCGCATCCGGATTGTTCTTGATGAAATTGTTGGAGTACAACACCACGGACAATTGATGGTTCGGATAGATTTCGTCGTCGCCCATCACGCGTACCGCGGCGCCGCTCTGCACCGCCTTGGTAGCCGACGGCTCGGTCGTCAGCGCGGCGTCGACCGCCTTGTTCTGCAGGGCCAGCACATGTTGCGGGAAGGCCAGGAAGACGCGTTCGACGTCGGAATACTTCAGGCCGCCTTTTTTCAGCGCTTCATTCAGGGTCGAAGTCGAGCCGCTGCCCGGCGCGCTGCCGGCGATCTTCATGCCTTTCAAATCCTTGAGCGACTTGTAGCGGCCGCTTTCCACCAGGTCCTTGCGCACCAGCAAAGGCTGGAAGCCGAAGCCCGGCGGCGTCGAGCCCTTGTCCGCCACGATCTTGATGTTGATGCCGCGCGTGACCGCGTTGTACAGGCCGGCCGACGGCGAACCGGCGCCGACTTCCAGCTGGCCGGCGCCGAGCGGGGCGATCATCTTGGCGGCGGAATCGAAACTCACGAAGCTGACCGCCAGGCCCTCTTCCTTGAAATAGCCTTTCTTGTCGGCGATGAAGAAGCCGACGCCGCCGGCATCGGCGGACACGCCGACGCGCACCGGGATCGGATCGGCCGCATGGGCGACATGGGCGCATGCGCCGGCGATCAACAGGGACGCGCCGATGGCCGAGGCAAGGCAGCGCCGCGCGAATTTCGAAAAATGCATGGCTGGGTCTCCTGGGAATTTATTATTTTTCGCCAGCGGGATACCGGGACTGCCGATGGCGGGCCGTCCCGGTATTTGCCTGACGCTTACTGTTTTTTACTGCTTCTTACTGTTCTACGGCGTGCGATGCTTGCGCTTTATTGATCAAGCAGCCTTGGCGTTGTAGTTGATCGGCGCCATCGCGCACTCCAGGCCGACCTTGGCCAGTTCTTCATTGAACAGCTTGCGGATGGCCGGATCTTCGTCTTCGTATTCGATCTGGGCGCCGCCGGTCTTGGCGTTTTCCTCGATCTTGTAGAGCTCGCCCCAAGGCCGCGGATATTTCTTGCTGCCCCAGCGCAGGGCCAGGTAGCGCGCCGGCGTAGTGCCGGTGTTGAAGTGCTGATGGAACCAGCCTTCGGGCGGCACCACCATGCTGCCTTCGCGCCAGTCGAAGCGCTGCGGCTCTTCGCCTTCAGGCCACATCAGCGAGTAGCCCTGGCCGCTCAGGATCACCACGTGCGCGCCGGCGCCGTGACGATGCGCTTTCTTGTAGCTGCCGACGGCAAACTGGGAGATATGCGTGGTCATCGAATTTTCCGACAGTTCGATCATCAGCGAGCTGCCGCCGCCGCCGCGCTGGGCCCATTCGTACAATTCCATGTTGCGCACGTCGGCCACGAAATTGGTGTCCCAGACGGTGTTGTTCTTGAATTTGTACGATTCGCCGGCGCCGGAGAAGCTGTCCGGATCGGCTTCGAAGCGGCCGTTGAATGGAAACGGATTATTGGTGATGAAATCGAGATCGCGGAACAGGTTGAACAGCGGGGGCGCCGATGTCACGACCAGGAAGCGCGCCGGCTTTTCGCCGCTGCCGTTGAAATGCTGGCGCCAGGTGTTGACCGGCGGCGAGAACAGGCTGCCTTCTTGCCATTCGAACGTGATCTTCTGCTTTTCGTCGTTCCAGATCGAAGTGGAGCCGGTGCCTTCGACGACATAGATCAGTTCTTCGAACAAAACGCGTTGCGGCTTGACGCTTTCGGTCGGCGGAATTTCCAGTACGTAGGCATCGTTGACGTCGCCGGTGCCGATCAGGTTCATATAGGCCCCGTTCACGCCCTTCCATGCCCATGGCGCGACTTCGACCTTGCGCAGGTCTTCGATATAGAAATCCTTGACGATCGGAATGCCCTGGCTTTCGACCCAGTTCTGGTAAAAGCTCTTTTTACCGAACTCGACTGTGTTTCCTTTGATCATGATGCCTCCGTATGTGTGTAGCAATAAATGGCGCCACGAGAGCGCCATTCGGTATTGGTTTTCGGCGGGTTATTGTAGCGAACCCGCCGGATGAATTTTCCCGAAAGCCCTTTCGGGCTGGTTCGGGAATTTATTGACGATCGAGGAACAGATCGTTCCAGGCTTTTTCCTTCTTGCCGCCGACATCGAGCGAGCCAGGTACGTCGACCACGGTGAACGGGAAGTTGATCAGCTTGTTCTTGATCTTGGTGCTGGCCGGGAAACGGCCCATGGTGTCGAGCATGCCCTGGCCTTCAGGCGACAGGATGAAGTCCGAGAACAGCAGCGCGGCATGCGGATGCGGCGCATTGCTGGCCAGGCCGATGCTGAACGAAACCGCGATCACCGGCTTGACCGGCGCCCAGTCGATCGGCTCGCCATGCGATTTGCCGGATTCGACATTGGCCAGGTAAGCGGTCAGGCCGACTTGCACTTCGCCGGCGCCGATCAGCTTGGCCAGCAGCGGATGGCCCTTGCGCAGGTCGGGATGCAGATCGGCGAGCTTGCGGAAGAATGCCGTGCCCTTGTCCTTGCCCATGACGTTGGTCATGGTGTCCATCCAGATGAAGTCGCTGGCTTCCAGCGCCAGGCGATCCTTCCACTTCGGATCGGCAAAACCTTCATAGGTCTTCGGGATGTCGGCGGCCTTGACCTTGTTGGTGTTGTACGCGGTCACGATGTAGTTGAAACGGTCCGGTATCCATTTGCGATGCGACGGGATGGCGGATGCCGGCAGGTCGGCCAGGTACGGGCTATAGAACTCGGACAGCAGGTTTTCGCGCGCCAGTTTTTCGGTCTGGTTGGAATCGCTTTCGATGATGTCGAAAGTAAAGCGGCGGGCTTGCGCTTCGGTGACGATGCGTTGCAGCATCTGTTCGCCGGGCGCGCGCCACAGGGCGACCTTGATACCGTATTTCTTCTCGAATGCGGCGGCCAGCGGACGCGATTCGCTCGGCGCCATGGTGGTGTACCAGGTGACCGCGCCTTCCTTCTTGGCGGCGGCGACCAGTTGCTGGTCGCGGTCCGCGCCGCGGTACATATAGATTGCCGGTGCGGTCTGCGCGTGGGCAGGCAGCGCTGCCGCGGCGATCGTCAAGGCGGCAACGGCGATTGGATACGTGCGGCGCAGTTGCATCCAGGATTTTCTTAACATCTTAGCTCCTCTTAATTGTTTGCAGGTCGACCCTGAATAGTCGGTCTAGTCCGTCACGAAGCCGGGACCGGAACGTTGCCGAGCCTGCTAATGATGGGTGCGACCGTGAATAGATATGCGGTGCTCAGGTAACAGCGCGGTAAAAATCGGTAAGGCCGAATATCGCCGGAAGGCTCGCGGCGTGCGCTGGATTCGGTTTTTTTAATCGCTTTACAATAATTTGCAGTGCAAATTAAATATTCATTGTGCGAATGAATTATACCAATCGAAATTTTCCCGTCAACTGCTAATTGCTTGCGCCGCCATAGCAGCCGTGCCGGTTTGCGGCGCGTTGCCCTCTGTCAGCGGCCCGGCGTGAACAGCAGCGATTTGATGACGATGGGGACGACGTAGGCAGGCTCGATCAGCGCGCCGATATCGACGAAATCCATTTCGTCGAGCTGCACGCCGTCGACCGATACCACCGGCCTGAGCACTTTCAATTCGTATTCCAGGATATTGCCCATGACTTTCCCGATATCGCCGTCGATCACGAGGATCAGCGGCGATGCGCCGGTGTTGTCGAGCGCGATGGCGATGCCGTTGGCCAGCGTGCGCAGGATGGCGTAGTAAGGATCGCCGCGCCAGCGAATGGCCACGGCGACAGTGCCGGCGGCGTCGAGATCGCTGCGCTTGAGCGCGGCCTGGATCTCACGCACGACGTCGTCGGCGGTGAAGGGCTTGTCGACCGCGAGACGCGGGAATATCACGGGAATGTTGTGCAGCGGCAGCGGGACGTTGCGCGACAGATGAATCGTCTTGCCGCTGACCTGGACGGTAAATTGCGAGGCGCCGATCACCGTGGCGCGGATGCCGTTGCCGGGGTCGGTTAGCGCCGGCTTGATGCGGCCGTCGGCAAAGGCGCGGCCGATCCGGTCCGCCAGCGGCTTGGCGATATCGCCGTAATCCGTGTTTTCGCGGCCGAACAGATATTCCGACACGCCGCCGGAAAACGTGACCAGGTCCGGCGCGCTTTCCATGGCCAGCGCGTCAGTCAGCAATAAGGTTTGCGCCAGGCCGCCGGGCTGCTCGCCGCGGATGAAGGCGATGGCGACTTCGGCCAGGGCGTCGGCGATGCGGTCGATATCCGTATCGGCGATTTTCCGGCCGAGTTGCAATTGCAGGCCCAGGCTGCTTGCGGCCTGCTGCGCCGCTTCGTCCAGCCGGAGGCATTGCCCTTCGGCGTCGCGCACGATCAGGCGGCCGCCGACGGCGACCGCGCAAGTGGCGATCACCAGTCCGTTCTTGATCAGCGCGAACTTGGTGGTGCCGCCGCCGATATCGACATTCAATACCGTGCGATGCGTGGCGCGCGACAAGGCCGCCGCGCCGGAACCCTGCGCGGCGAGATTGCATTCGAGATGGTGTCCGGCCGATGCGCAGACGAATTTTCCGGAGTCCGCGGCGAACAGGGCCGCGATGGCTTCGGCGTTGCTGCGCTTGATGGCTTCGCCGGTCAGGATCACGGCGCCGCTATCGATGTCGTCGCGTTCCAGTCCGGCCGAGCGGTAGGCTTGCTGGACGAAATCGTTGAGGCGCTGGGCATCGATCGAGTTATCCGGCAGGAACGGCGTGAGCAGGATGGGCGACTTCCACAGGATGGTGCGGTTGACCACGACGTAGCCGCTCGACAGCGATTTCGATTTGCGCTGCAGATGAACCTTGGCGAACATCAGGTGCGAGGTCGAGCTGCCGATATCGATGCCGACCGTGGTCAGTTCGATGTTGTCGGCTTCCCAGATGAAGCGGGAAATCGCATCTTTTTCTTCGTCGCTGAGTTCGTGGAAATGGTCTTCGCCGTCGTCGTGCAGGCGGATCGCGGCGCCGGGGATGCCGACATGCCGGCCGCGCTGCATGGCGGCGGCATTCGATGAGGGAATGGGGAAGTGCATGGGATGCCCCGATCAGGCCGGGCCGGTGTGGTTCCAGTTCAGCAGGCGCATCAGCGGCTCGTCCGACACCTGCAGCAGCACGGCGTCTTCGCTGGCTTCATGCCAGTGCGCATTCCAGCTCGGCACGGCGAACATGTCGCCGCGTTGCCAGGTGAATTCGAGCTCGCCGGCCAGCGAGCGGCCCTTGCCGGCCACTACCGTATAGATGCGATTGCCGGTGCTGCGTTCGCAAGCCCATTTGGCGCCGGCCTTGATGCTGACGACGGTGCGGTCGAACGTGACCAGCGTCGGCGGGCCGAGTTCGAGTGTGCGCACGCCCGGCGTCGCTTCGGTTGCCGCCAGCAGCTTCGGATGATAGTCGTGGAAGGCGAAGCGCATCGGGTGCTTGGCGTCGGTGCCGGTGACCGGCTCCAGGCCGTCCGGATGCTCGTTGTAGAACATCGGGCCCAGGTATTGCACCAGCGGCGCGTCCAGGAAATCGATCCAGTAGGCATCCTGCCGGCTGTCGTTCGCGTGGCCGTGATAGCACCAGTTCGGCGTCAGGAGGATATCGCCGGGCAGCATCGGGATCTTGATGCCGTCGACGATAGTGAATGTGTTTTCCGCGGCTTCGATTACCACCCGCATCGCGTTTGGCGTATGGCGATGGCTGCGGGCGGTTTCGCCGCCCTTGACCATCTGATATGCGCCGACCAGTGTCGATACGGTTGGATAATCGTTGCCCGGAATCGGGTTGGCCATGATCAGGTTGCGACGTTCCGCCCATTCGGTGCCCACCAGGCGGCCGGCGGCGTGCAATGCGGCGCGCGCGTCGGAATAATGCCAGTGCGCCGGAATGAAAGCCTGGCGCGGCTGCGGGTAAATGGATGGCGTCGGTTTGGCCCAGCCATTTTTCATTTTTACGCCTTCGAGCAGTTTGTACAGAGCGGGAAGATCCGCGGCGCTGTCGAAATCGTGGTCGATGTTTTTGATGGCTGGCTGATTCATGGCGTTTCCCTTTGGCGGTTTAGCGAACGTTGACGGTCATTTCGCCAACGTGATCGATGGCGATGCGTACCTTGTCGCCGGACTTGACCGGTCCGACGCCGGCCGGCGTGCCGGTTGCGATGATGTCGCCCGGATGCAGCGTAGCCACGCGCGAAGCGAGTTCGATCATGCCCGGGATATCGACGATCAGGTCGCGGGTGTTGGCATCCTGCTTGAGTTCGCCGTTGACCCACAGGCGCGCTTGAATATTGGAAGCATCCGGCACTTCGTCGGCGGTGGTGATCCATGGGCCGAACGGGCAGAAGGTGTCGTACGATTTGCGCATGACGCGTTCTTCCTTGCCGCGCACTACCATGTCGAGCAGGCAGGCGTAGCCGAAGATGTGATTCCATGAATCTTCGCGGCTGATGTTGCGGCCGCCCTTGCCGATCACAATGCCGAGTTCGCATTCGTGATGGATTTCACGGCCGGGCAGGTCCGGCAGGATGATGTCGTCGTTCGGGCCGGACAGCGAGGAATTGGCCTTCAGGAAGAAACCGTTCAGGTCGGCGCGATTGATCGAATTCATTTCCACGCCGTGCGCCACGTAGTTCACGGGGTAGGCCAGCAGCTTGTTCGGCCATTCGATCGGCACTTCGAGGCGGACCGCGGCCATGTCGATGGGCTTGGTCTTGGCGTGCGCGGTGATGCCCTTCATCTTGTTCGAGAAGTCGGCAATCAGCTGCACCATCTGCACTGGCGGCCAGGCTTGGGTGTCGATGCCGAGCGCGTCAGTGATGTCGTAGGAATTATTGTCCAGCGTGACGCCGATACGGCCGCCGTTAAACCGAAATAGTTTCATTGATTGTCCTCAGGTTTCCACTAATTTTGTCCAGGATCTGACTTGCGTCCGACGGAATGGCATCGGCGCGCCAGGCGACATGTCCATCAGGGCGTACAAGCACGAAGCGCCTGGAATACGCTTCGCGCACTTGCGCTTGGCCGATGCGAACGAGTTCGATCGGTATTGATTTGGCGCGGGCCGCATCCAGCAGGCCCTGCACATCCGCGCCCGCTTCGTCGAGTGCCAGCAGCACGAAGCCGCGCCCGAACAGGTCGAGGGTCGAACGGCCGTCTTCCAGCCAGACATGCGGCGCGCGGCAGCCGGGACGGGTGCTTGGCCGATAGTTGATCGCATCCTCGAATTCGGCGGCATTCTCGACGTCGCTTTCCGGTTCATTGTAGACATTCACCGGCGAGCCGACATAGCGGTTGCCCAGATGCATATTGATGGAAAACCATTCGCGCTTGAGGCCTTCGCCGAGCGCGAAGCCGGCGCGCTTGCGGATCGATGCGCCTTCTTCGGTGTCGTCGTAAATCTGGTCGTTGGTCGGCACCAGCTTCATGGTTTCCAGGTTGCCGGTGGAGAAGCGCGTGATGCGCGTGCCGACCGGACGGCGTTCGACTTCGTACGATTCGAACAGCGCCGGTCCGCCCCAGCCTTCCAGCGCGGCTGCGAGCTTCCACGACAGATCCACCGCATCGCCGATGCCGGTGTTCATGCCCAGGCCGCCGGTCGGGGAGGTCAGGTGGCAGGCGTCGCCGCAGATGAAAACGCGGCCCTCGTAGTAGCGGTCCGCGACCAGTTCGGCGCGCTGCCAGCGCAAGACGCTCAAGACTTCCATTTCGAATGGCCGGCCCAGCGCCTTTTGCGCGAACGCCTTCAGCTCGTCTTCGGTGTAGTCGCGCTTTTCCTGCGCGTTGCCGATGATGGACATGCGCCAGTTATCGTTGCCGTTGATGGCGACGATGGTGGCCCAGGTGCCCTTGGGGCCGACGAACATGTAACGATAGCCGGGCTGCTTGTCGTGCAGGCGGTTGAATTCCGGGCAGCGGAAAATGAAGTTGGTGGTATAGGTCAGCACACCCTTGCCGTTCATGGCGATGCCCAACTGTTCGCGCACCTTGCTGCGGCCGCCGTCGCAGCCGACCAGATAGCGTGCGCGCAGCGTGAATTCGCGCTGGGTAGTCATGTCCACCACTTGCGCGTTCACGCCGTTTTCATCCTGCGTGAACGACAGGAATTTGTGCTGGAACAGCAGCGTGGTGTTCGGCGTCGATTCGGCGAACTTGCGCAGGATCGGATCGAACATGTTTTGCGGGCAGCGTTCGCGTTTCTGCGGGCTTTCCGGACCCGGCCGGTCGTCCTGCATCGACGGCATCGGCTGACGTCCCAGTTCGTAGCCGTTCAAGGCGGTCAGGTAGACGTTGTCCTGCGGGTAATCGCGCTTGTAGGGGCTGGCTTCCACATCGGACACAATGCCCCAGCGGCGGCAGAATTCCATCGTCCGCACGCCGACCATATCCATCTTCGGCTGAAAAATGGAGCCGTCGCCCTGATCGATCACAATGCTCTTGCGGCCGCGCCAACCGAGGTCGCCAGCCAACGCCAGTCCAACCGGTCCGGCGCCGATTACTAACACTTCGGTTTCAATTTCGTCGAGAATATTGCTTGTCATGTTTTTATCCTGGAATTGCGGCTCTCGCCATCCCCGCTGAAAAATTAATTCTATTGAACTCGCCATCGCGGCAAGAACGAAATAAAGCCGCCAATTAATTCACTATGCAAATTTATCATCTGCACAGTGAATTGATTATACCTCGCTTAATTTGCCCGTATCAATCTTTTTTGCATGAGGCTCGCAGGCATCCCGCATGCTGCGCGCGCTCGGTTTTGCTTTGCGAACAGGTCCCTTGCGATTCCTGATCGGTGGTGTCCCGCCTAGTGGGACGGCTTTGTTGGTTAGCCCCGTGCATTGAAAATGTTTGCGCCAGTCTCGTTCCATATATCGGCCCAAAAATATATAAGCCTTATGAGATAACTGAGGCGTATACCCAACATTTGCGAATACATAATTCGCCCAACGAATAAAACTTTGATTCCGTCGGCTTGTCGTGCGTATAATTCCTCAAGTTTTGTGAATTGGTAATTCGCATAACGAATTATAAGCCAATCAATGTTTTATTAACGGAGGGGACTTGATGTTGGACACAAAAAGTAAATTAATGGCAGTGGCAATCGGTGCCGCGTTTGCCTTGCCGATTGCGGCGCAGGCGCAAACAACCGTCACTGTGTACGGCAAGCTGTATCCGGATATCACGCACGTCAACGTCAGCGGTGCATTGTCTAGCACTGCCGCAACCAGTACGCTGGGCCCGCAAGGCACGGGTGTGAACCACACCCTGACGGCAATGGATTCGCCCAACTCTCGCCTGGGTTTCAGGGGTACCGAAAATCTGGGCGGCGGCCTGAAAGCCATTTTTCAAATGGAAATGGGCTTCAGTTCCGATACCGGCGAAATGACGCCAAATACCCCGTTCAGCCGCAATACCTTTGTCGGCCTGTCGGGCAGCTACGGCACGATCAAGCTGGGTATCATGGATACCGTGTACAAGGAACTCGGCGATCAGATGAACATGCTGGGCATTGTCAGCGGCAACTTCATGGGCACCGCCAACATTCTGTCCAAGCCGAGCTTTACGACCAACAACACCTCGAGTTTCCACCTGCGCCGCCCAAACAGCTTTTATTATGAGTCGCCTGAAGTGGCCGGCTTCACCGGTCTGTTCGACTGGTCGCCGAGCGAAAAGGAAGGCGACGCCAGCGGCGGCGTCTATTCGACCGGCGTCAAATATGAAAACGGTCCGGTTTACGCGGCATTGGCCTATGAACTGCACAAGAACCTGTTCGGCGGTTCGAACGGCGTAAAAGACAACGGCGGGTCTGCCGCGACAACGTCGAATCTGGGCACTGACGCGACTTCCAAGGACGACGCATTGCGCGCCACCTTCCAATATCGCTTCCCGGATGCCTGGAAGGCTGAAATCGACGTCGCGCAGATGCGCTATCGCGAATCCGGCCAGACTGGCGCCGGCAAGTTCAACGAATACAAGCACAACAGCTGGGCGCTGGGCGTCCAGAAGCTGATCGGCGCGGTCACCCTGGCCGGTTCTTACGGTCAATCGACGGCCGGCAACTGCTCGCTGACGGGCGGCATGGCTTGTAACACCAACGGCCTGGAAGCCAAGATGTTGAACTTGGGCGCGGGCTATTCGCTGTCCAAGCGCACCATGGTGTTCGGTGTGTATTCCTACATGGGCAACAACACCGGCGTGGCCAGCAACTGGCTCGACGGCAAGCCTGGCGCGGGTTCGGATATCAACACGTTTGCGCTGGGTATCAGCCACAGCTTCTGATTTATCGGCAGCGAACAAAAAAACGGGCCGCAGTCTGGCCCGTTTTTTTTATCGAATGTCACATTGAAAACGTAATAATGCAGTCGAACGTATTCCAGGCAGTTATTGCTGCATCACGGCGCGACTATGGCGCGGGAGCGATCTTATGACGAAATGCGAATGCAATGCCGATGCCTCGGCGGATGCCGAAAGCCATCTATCCTCGGTATATAACGCCATGCGCCTCATCAAGATATTTTCTGATGAGCGCTATGAGATCGGATTGAGCGAATTGGCCCGGCGCCTGGATTTGCCCAAGAGTTCGGTACATCGATTGGCAACGGATCTGGTTGAATCGAACATGCTGAGCCATGATGCGGAAAGCGGCAAATACAGCCTCGGTTTGCTGATGTTCGAACTGGCATCGCTGATGGAGCGCAAGCAGCATGCCGGCAAAGAAAAGCCGGAGCCGCAAATAAAAACGCCTGCGATGCAAATGCCGCAGGCGCACGCCATGCAAGCCGCATCGGCGCGATCCTGAAGATGCGCTTTGCGCTTGATGACCGGTGATCAAAAGACCAGCGCCGGCGATCGATGCCGGCGCAATGATTGTTTCCGGCCAGCCGCTCAGTGCGGCTTTTTCATTCCGCTGGCGGTATTGACCATGGCGTGCAAGCTGCGCGCATAGTCGGTCGCGCCTTGCGCTTCCATGGTCGGCGCGATTCGCATGTATTCCTTCAGGCCGCGGATTGCCGGCTGTGGCGCTTTCGCCAATTTTGCGCAAAAGGCGGCGACTTCTTCGTCCAGCTTGGCGGCCGGCACGACCGTGCTGACAAGGCCGTAAGCCATGGCGCGTTGCGCGTCGATAAAATCGCTCGAATAGGTCATCCACAATACGGCATTGCGATTCATGCGATCGAACAGGGCCGACATCACCATGGTCGGCATGACGCTGTGCTGCAATTCCGGGATGTTGAAGCGCGCGGCATCGCTGGCGAACGAGACATCGCACAAGGCGGCCACGGCGGCGCCGAAGCCCATGGCGCGACCCTGGATGACGCCGATGACCGGCACCGGGCAGCGCCGGATTGCGTCATAGCAATTGAAGATAGGATCGTATTCGGCGCGGCGGAGATAGGCTTCGCTGGAAGGCTTGGGGCCATTCGGATCGCGTGCGCGGCCGGTGCAGAAGTCCTCGCCGGCGCCGCGCAAGACGACGAATTCGGATGTCTCGGCGGCGCGATCCAGGGTGGCCACGAACGCATTGGCCATCTCGTCGGAGACGCCGTTGCCCTGCTCCGGGCGGTTGAGCGTGACATGCAGAATCGCGCCGTCCTGTTCCACTATCAATTGCTGGGTCATTGTCTATCTCCTTGAAATGTTCTGAAATTCGGCATACGGATCAAGCAAAAAAACTTTGATCCGGCGGCGCGATGGCGCGTATAATATGCGAATAGATAATTCGCATGTCGAATTATAGGTGATGACCTTATTTTGTGCAACGACCATCCGGTCGGATGGCATTGCTGATGGCATTAGAGACGCCGGTATGCAAGCGCGTGACTTTGCGGCAAATGAAATTCAAGAAGGCGCGAGGATGCGCACGGCGATTTTACGCCGATTGCGTCGACCCGAGTAACTGGAGAGCATATGTATTCCACCACTTATATCCGTCCGACATCGCTGGCGCAGGCTGTCGAACTGCTGCAGGAATCTCCCGAGGCGAAACCGCTCTCCGGCGGCATGACGCTCATTCCCACACTCAAGCAGCGGCTGGCCGCGCCTTCGCATTTGGTGGATCTGAGTCATCTCCCCGAGTTGCAAGGCATACGCCTGGACGGCAAGGTGCTGCGCATCGGCGCGGCAACGCCGCACGCCGTGGTGGCGAATTCGAAAGTGGTTGCCGATGCCATTCCGGCGCTGGCCTATCTGGCCGGCCTGATCGCCGATCCGCAAGTGCGCAATCGCGGCACCATCGGCGGCTCCATCGCCAACAACGATCCCGCCGCGGATTATCCCTCCGCCGTGCTTGGCCTGGGCGCCACTGTGATTACCAATGCACGCCGCATTCCCGCCGCCGAATTCTTCACCGGCATGTTCGAGACCGCGCTTGCGCCGGATGAGCTGGTCACCGCAATCGAATTTCCGATGCCCGATCGCAGCGCCTATGCGAAATGCCGCCATGGCGCGTCAGGCTATGCGGTGGTCGGCGTTTTCATTGCGCAGACCGGCGCTGAAATCCGCGTGGCGGTGACGGGTGCGCAAGCCTTTGTCTTCCGCTGGCATGAGGCCGAAGAAGCGCTGCAACGCCGCTGCGAAGAGCGCGCGCTCGACGGCCTGGAAATCGATCCATCGGAATTGCTGGACGACGTGCATACATCGGCGCGCTATCGCGCCAATCTGATTGGGGTATATGCGCGCCGCGCCGTCGCTGCGCTGAATGCCGGCAAATAATCGGGAATCATAAATCGAACCACCAACGCGGCCGCCGGCGCAAGACATGCCGGCCGGCGCTGCGGCAACAAAATTGCTCACGAGCAGAACACAGATATTGGAGATCGCATGGAATTCAAAGGAACACAAAAAATCATGGCGCCGCGCGAAACAGTGTGGCGCAGCCTGAACGACCCGGCCATGCTGCAGACCTGCGTGCCCGGATGCACCGCTTTCACGGCAAGCGGCGAGGATGAGTTTCAAGCGGTGGTTGTGGCTTCGGTCGGTCCGGTGAAGGCGACGTTCAAGGGCAACCTGACCTTGTCCGATCGTATCGAAGCAATCAGTTACCGCATCGTCGGCAAGGGCGAAGGCGGCATCGCCGGCTTTGGAAAAATGACAGCCGTGGTATCGCTGGAAGACGACGGTGACGCTACCTTGCTGACCTATTTGTCGAATGCCGAAGTCGGCGGCAAATTGGCGCAGATCGGATCGCGCCTGGTGTCTTCCGTGGCGAACAAACTGGCCGACGAATTTTTCAAGCGTTTCAACGCCAACGTCAGCGCCCTGGCCGGCAAAGGTGCGAACGCAGCCTGAGCGAACGATCGGCAACGCTGATTCCTTCGAAATCCCTGAACTTCAGGGCGGCGGCGCTACTCTGAATCCATCTGATTTTCACGCAAAAAAATGCGTGGATCGGATGGTTTGGCGCCGACAGCCGAATCCCTAGTACTAATTTCCGCAATTCCTCGATATTGACGTAATGTGCGTTTATAATTTGCGCAGCGAATTATGAACAAAGGAAGAAATGAACGCTCCGCAACCGGAAGAAGAAAAAAAAGACCGTCAATTTGTGACAGCCTTGGCTCGGGGCCTCGAAATTCTCAGCTGTTTCTCGAAACAATTGCCGGCACTCGGCACCACCGAAATCGCTCGCATGACCGGCCTGCCGCAGCCGACGGTCTGGCGGCTTTGCCACACCCTGGTGCAAGAGGGATACCTGATCTATACGGACGGCGGCGATCGCCTGCGCCCAGGGATTCCTGTGCTCAGCCTCGGTTTTGCCGCGCTCGCCGGCATGCCGATTGCGGACCTGGCCAAGGACGACATGCAGGCCATCGCCATCAAATATGAAGGCGCGGTTTCGCTGGGCGTGCGCGAGGGTTTGAACATGGTGTATGTGCAGCGGGTCCAGGGCTCCGCCATTGTCATGCGTAATCTCGATGTCGGCTCGCGCGTGCCGGTTGCCAAGTCGGCGACCGGATGGGCTTATATCGCAGGTCTGGAGGAGGCCGGCCGCAAGACGCTTTACAAGGAGCTGGCCGCGGCCGAAGGCAAGACCTGGCCGGAAACCCAGAAAAAAATCCAGGCGGGACTGGAAGGTTTTGCCGAGAACGGCTATATCGTCAACAAGGGTTTGCTGCATCCGCAAATCAATGCGGTTGCGGTGCCGGTCATGTCGGAAGACAACAAGGTCGCGCTGGCATTGAGTGCCGGGGGCATCAGTCCATTTTTCGACGACGCCAAACTGGCGTCGATCGGCGAAGAACTCAAGAAGCTGGCGAAGACGCTGACGCCGGTAACGAAGTAATCGGAAATGGCGGAATGCAGCTATGCATTCCGGCGCCGGATCGAGCGTCCGGCGGAGATGAAAATCAGGAGGTCAAATCCGAATCCGCGATTGCGCCTGTAGTCGGATCCGTCTTCAAATCCGGATACATCTCCTGGGCCGCGTGCCGCACTGCCTTGATGATATTCACATAGCCGGTGCAGCGGCAGATATTCCCCTCGAGCGCATGCTTGATGCTTTCGTCATCCAGCGAAGCCGGACGCTTGCTCAGGAAATAATCGATGGCCATGATCATGCCGGGCGTGCAAAAACCGCACTGCAAACCATGGCACTGGACGAAGGCGTTTTGAATCGGGTGCAGAGCGCCTTTTTTGGCGAGGCCTTCCACGGTTATCACCTTGCCGCCGCTGGCGGTTGCCGCCAGAACCGTGCACGATTTGACCGCCGCGCCATTCAGATTGACAGTGCAGGCGCCGCATTGGCTGGTATCGCAACCGACGTGCGTGCCGGTCAGGCCCAGGGTCTGCCGCAAAAATTCCACCAACAAAGTCTGATCCTCAACCGAATGGCTGACGTTCGCGCCGTTTACCTCTAATTCGACTTGCACCATGATCCGCCCGTAAATTTATCTATTCGCAATGCGGATTAACAAATCGCATTGCGAATACTTTATCGCGTTTTCGATGCGCCTGTCAAATTTGTTTGCAGGTTGCGCCACGCGGCAACTGCGCGCCTGGCCTGCTTTTCCACGGTCCTTCCCGGGAATACAAACAAATTGAAATATCCAGCCGTAGTTGATATAATCAATTCGCAATGCAGGTAGTAAATTTGCATTGCGAATTATTGCTAGGTATTGTTCCGGGATTTCTTCAAGCGCCGGCTTGCGTGGCGATCACCGTTCCGCCGCGCCGGGTGGGGGTTCATTTTATGCCAGTTGCTAGCAACGCGAGAAAAAACTTGAGCGCTAAAAAACAATGCAGGGTAACCCGGGCAATTCAAATAACCGCGTCCGCCGCGCCGGCGCTTCCGATCTCGACGCTTCATATTTTGATTTCAAAGAACATCGACCATGACCAACAATAATCCAGCAGCCAATGTGCCGATCACTTTCGCCTGCGGCCTGTATGACCGCATGCAAGCCTTGTTTACAGGCGAAGTCAAGGCGGAAGGCATCGATCTCAATTTCCTGAATATCGATGCGCCACGCATCATTTTCGACCGCATGGCGGGCGACCAGGCGTACGACGTTTCCGAACTCTCCTGCTCCGAATTCATTACGCGTCAAAGCGCGGGCAACAACGCCTTTGTCGCGCTGCCGGTTTTTCCATCGCGCGCGTTCCGCCACGGTTTTATCGCCATCAACAAGCGCGCCGGCATCAGCAAGCCGAAGGACCTGGAAGGCAAGCGCATCGGCGTGCCGCTGTACACCATGAGCGCCGCGGTCTGGATCCGCGGACACCTGGAACATGAATACGGCGTCGACCTGTCCAATGTGCAGTGGGTGGAAGGTTCCATCAACAGCCCGACCGGCCACGGCGAGCCAACCGTGCTGCCGATGCTGCGCAAGGTGCCGATTACCGTCAACAAGAGCGGCAAGTCGCTGAGCCAGTTGCTCGACGAAGGCGAAATCGACGCCATCATCGGCACCACGCTGCCGGACTCGCGCCGCCACAATCCGGATATCGTCCGCCTGTTCCCGAACTTCCGCGAGGTCGAGCAGGACTACTACAAACGCACCGGTATTTTCCCGATCATGCATCTGATCGCGATCAAGCGCGAAACCTACGAAAAGAATCCCTTCATCGCCCAATCGCTGTATGACGCCTTCAACCAGTCGAAACAGGTCGGTCTGAACAAGATGCGCAACCTGGCGGCCTTGCGCTACATGCTGCCATGGCTGGGCGACGATCTGGACGAACTCGATACCGTCTTCGGCGGCGACCCATGGCCGTACGGCGTGGAAGCCAATCGCACCACGATGGCCACGCTGATGCAATACATGGTGGAGCAGGGCGTGCTGAAGGCGGAAATCCCGGTCGAAGATCTGTTCTTGCAGGTCAAGTAAGCAATCGGCAAACACGGCCAAGACAGAAAGAGGAACGCGATGTTGAATGGTTATCTGAAATTAGGCCGGGGGCCGCGCAAAGTAATGGTGCTCAGCGGCTGGTTCGGCAGCTCGGCCGATTGGGACGGCGCCGCCTGCGCGCTCGACCTGGATGCATTTACCTATGTATTTTTCGACTACCGCGGTTACGGCCGGTCGATGCACATCGGCGGCGCATTCAGCTTCGCCGAAACGACCGACGACGTGCTGCGCCTGGTCGATCATCTGCGCTGGGATCGCTTCAGCCTGATCGGTCATTCGATGGGCGGCATGGCGATGCAGCGCATCATGCTGGCCGCGCCGCATCGGATCGAATGCATGGTCGCCATCTCCGCGGTGCCGGCCTGCGGCGCGCGCATGCCGGCCGAGCGGCTGGCCAATTTCGAACGGGCAATCGACGATATCGCCACGCGCGAAGCCATTCTGAATGCCTCGACCGGCAGCCGTCTGTCGAAGGCCTGGATCGCGCATATGGCGCGGCTGTCGTTCGACACCTCGCTGCCGCAGGCGTACGGCGCCTATCTCAAGCAGTGGACGGGCGATGATTTCTCGGCGCTGGTCGAAAACAATCCGACGCCGGTCAAGGTCATCATCGGCGCCACCGATCCGTCGATGACGGCGGAACGCATGAACAACACCTGGCTGGCCTGGTATCCCAATGCCGAGCTCGAAACCATCGCCAATGCCGGCCATTATCCGATGCAGGAAACGCCGGCGGCGCTGGCGGCGACAGTACAGAACTTCCTGATGACGCACGCAGGAAAGGAAGCGCAATCATGATCGGCCAACCGCTCCCGCGCCTCGAAGACCGGCGCTTCGTCACCGGCAACGGCCGCTATACCGACGACATCAGCCTCGACGGCCAGGTCTATGCATCGTTCCTGCGTTCGCCGCATGCGCATGCAACCATTCTCTCCATCGATATCGAAGCTGCCCGCAACGCCCCCGGCGTGATCGCGGTATTGGTCGGCAAGGATTATGTGGACGGCGGCTATCAGGGCGTCAATCATCACGCCAATCCGGTCGGCGCGGTCGATCACACCATCCCGGCCTTCGAGAATTCGGAGACCGGCTATATCTTCAGCCAGCGCCACATGCCGCTGGTGGTCGACAAGGTGCGCCATGTCGGCGAAGCCGTCGCCATGGTGATTGCCCGCTCCGCGCGGGAAGCGCGCGACGCCAGTGAACTGGTGCAGGTCGACTACGACGTGCATGAAGCGGTGGTCCGGGCCGACGACGCCATGCAGGACGGCGCGCCGCAATTGTGGGATGGCGCACCCAACAACCTGTGTTTTGAAGTCCAGTTCGGCGACCGCGAAGCGGTGCAAAAGATTTTCAGCGAGGCGGCCCATGTGGTGCGCCGCGAATTCCGCATCAGCCGCACCGTCAATTGCCAGATGGAGCCGCGCGCGGCGATCGGCGACTATGATCCCGCCAGCGATTCCTACACCTTGATTTCCGGCAGCCAGGGCGTTACGCGCCAGAAGCAGCAGGTAGCGGAAGCCTTGCGTATTTCCGCCGACAAGCTGCGCGTCGTGTCGCCCGATGTGGGCGGCGGTTTCGGTTCGCGCACGCCGCTGTACATGGAACAATTGGCCGTGGTCTGGGCGGCGCGCCAGGTCGGCCTGCCGGTCAAGTGGACCGGCGACCGCAGCGAAGCCTTCCTGACCGATTACCAGGGCCGCGACGCGGTAATCCGCGCCGCCATGGCGTTTTCCGCCGACGGCCGCATCCTCGCCATCGATCACGACTGGATCGGCAACGTCGGCGCGCATCCGGTGAGCTATGTGCCGATGTCCAACGGCACCCGTGTGCTGACCTCGGTCTACGACGTGCCCAATACCGCGGCCCATGTGAGCGCGGTGCTCAGCAATACCGTGCCGGTGGCGCCCTACCGCGGCGCCGGACGGCCGGAAGCGATGCATGTGATGGAACGTTTGATCGACATCGCCGCGCGGGAACTGAAGCTCGACCGGGTTGAAATCCGCCGCCGCAACATGGTGCGCCACGACATGCTGCCGTACCGTAATCCAATGGGCCTGACCTACGACAGCGGCGATTTCCTCGGCAACATGGCGCAGGCGCTCAAGCTTTCCGATTGGGACGGCTATGCGGCGCGCCGCGAAGCATCGCGCGCCAACGGCAAATTGCGCGGCATCGCGGTGGCGAATTACATCGAAGCGCCGGTCGGCGCGCCGCGCGAACGCATCGAAATGACCGTCATGCCGGATGGCGTGATCGACATCGTCTCCGGCACGCAATCGCAAGGGCAGGGCCACGAAACCAGTTTCGCGCAAGTGGTGGTGGCGCAACTGGGCGTGACGATCGAATCGATCCGCCTGCGCACCGGCGATACCGCTTTCGTCAAGAATGGCGGCGGCACGCACTCCGATCGTTCCCTGCGGCTTGGCGGCACCTTGCTGGTGCGCGCTTCGGCAGCGATCGTCAAGGCCGGCGCAACTGTCGCGGCCGTGTTGCTGAAGACAGAACCGGAGCAGGTGAAATTCGCGCAAGCCGCATTTACGGATGCAGCATCGGGACGCAGCATCAGCTTGTTCGAAGTCGCGCGTCACGTTGCCGAACACGGCATGCCGAACGACAGCGGCGTGCGCATGCTGACCGCGGCGGAAGATTTCGTCGGCCGCATGCCGGCGCATCCGACCGGCGCCGTGGTCTGCGAGCTCGAAGTCGATCCGGACACCGGCGACGTCGCGCTGCTCAACTACACCTCGGTCGACGACGTGGGCAAGGCGATCAATCCGCTGATCGTCGACGGCCAGGTGCACGGCGGCCTGGCGCAAGGCATCGGCCAGGCCTTGTCCGAAGGCTATTACGTCGAATCCGGCAGCGGCCAGGTCATCAGCGGTTCGTACATGGATTACGGCGTGCCGCGCGCCGGCGCCCTGCCGCCGCTGACCATCGAACTGACCGAAGACCCGACCCTGGGCAACCCGCTGGGCGTCAAGGGCGGCGGCGAAAGCGGCATCACGCCGGCCACCGCCGTCATCTTCAACGCGCTGGGCGATGCATTGGCGGAATTCGGCGACGAGGAACTGATGATGCCGGCGATTCCTTCGGCGATCTGGGATTTCATCCATCGTCCGGCTTCGGCTGAAGCCGCGGCAGCCGATTGAGCGGACAGAAACAGCAGGCAGCAAGACAGTCATATCCAGTGCGCGATCCTCACCAGGATCGCGCAAACAGTACGGCAGCGGCGCGCGTCGCCATGACGTTTCGATTAAGATCATTGAGGAGACACGATTGAATTCCGCAACCAAATCCGGCCCGTCCGGCCACACCGTTCAGCCCGACCTGGAGCAGTTCAACCTGCGCCGTTTCCTGGAGTCGCTCGGCCCGGACGAGTTCGAAACGCGCGACGGCGAAACCGATCTGGCCTCGGTGGCGCAATGCCTGGACGGCAATCCGAAAGCGGTGCTGTTTTCCAAGCCGGCCGGTTCCAGTGTCCCGCTGTGCGGCAACGTCGCCGGCAGCCGCGCGCGCCTGGCGCAGGCATTCGGCACCACGCCCGATCTGCTGCTGCAGGAAGTCATCGCGCGCGGCCGTAAAAAAGGCGAAGTCGTGGTCGTGCCGCGCGAAGTGGCGCCGGTGCAGCAAGTGGTGCTGACCGGCGACGAATGCGACCTGACCGCATTGCCGGTGCATCTGCAACACGGCCTCGACGGCGCGCCGTATATTTCCGCCTCGATCGACTTCACCCACAATCCCGCCACCGGCTGGACCAATGTCGGCATCCGCCGCCTGATGCTGCGCGGCCGCCGCACGGCAGGCATCGATCTGATCGCGCCATCCGATCTGCGCGCGATCTATGTCGGCCATGCCGCCAAGGGCGAACGCCTGCCGATCGCCTTTGCCGTCGGCACCCATCCGATCGATCACCTGGCCGCGGCCATGCGCACGCCGACCGACGAATTGGCGCTGATCGCTTCGTTGCGCGGCGCGCCGATGGGCGTGGTCAAATGCATCACCAACGATTTGCTGGTGCCGGCCGATGCGCAATATATCCTGGAAGGCTATCTGGACGAGCGCGGCCATGTCGAAGACGAAGGTCCGTTCGGCGAAGTGCTGGGCTACTACGGCGGCGTCAAGCGCAATCCGGTGTTCCACGTGACCGCGATCACGCACCGCCGCGATCCTGTCTTCCAGACCTTCACCATCAGCGGCCGCACCATGGCGCATACCGATACCGCCCAAGTCTGCGCATTGCGCACCGAAGCGGTGGTCTGGCGTTCGCTGGAAGCCGCGGTGCGCGAAGTCAAGGCAGTGTATGCAATGCCATCCACCGGCGGCACGTTCAATGTGCGCGTGGCGATGCAGCAGCGCGTGCCGGGCGAGGCGCGCAACGCCATCGCCGCCGTGTTCGGCTCGCTGGCCAACGTCAAGCATGTGTATGTGGTCGATCCCGATATCGACATCTTCTCCGACGCCCAAATGGAATGGGCGCTGGCCACACGCTTCCAGGCCGACCGCGACCTGGTGGTGCAAGGCGATTTCCGCGCGCTGCCGCTCGATCCGTCGCTGGTCACGCCGCGCATCACCGCCAAGGCCGGTTTCGACCTGACCCTGCCGCACCTGCGTCCGGATCAAACGCGTTCGTTCGAATACCTGGTGCCGGCGCCGCCGGTTTATGACGGCGCGAAATACGCATCGCTGGAAGCGGCGCTGGAAGCAGGTCCGAAGCGCTTTGCGGAACTGATGGCGGCGACCGGCACGCGCGACGGCCGCGAGATCGTGCGCTGGCTGGAAGACGTCGGGTCCAAGCGTCCGATCACGCGCACGCCGGAAGGGCATTACCAATTCACCTAAACGGCTACGCGGTGAAGCAGCCAAGCGGTTCGGCCGCATGGCTGCTTCCGGCCCTGCAAGAACACCAGGCAACATTCACAACGCAAAACAACAGCGCTGAACACGATAGGCGATAGCCGACGAGCGCACAGGAGAAGACAGTGAAGAACCAAAATACCGATGCAAAGAGCGGCGCCCAGCCGGATTTCGACAAATATCGTCTGCGCACCTTTCTCGAAAGCCTGCAGCAGCTGGACGGCGCCAGCGAGATCGACATCCGCAAGGAGCCGGTTCGCCTGGCCGATGTCGCCGGCATTCTGGAAAGCTCGCCCAAGGCCGTGCTGTTCGAAAAGGCCGGCGCCGCAGGCTATGCGCTGGTCGGCAATGCGCTCGGCAGCCGCAAGCGCATGGCGCACGCCTTCGGTGTCGCGCCGCGCGACCTGTTGCCTGAAGTGCTGAAACGGCTGCGCAACAAGCCGGAATTCGTCTCCGTCCCGCGCGAGCAGGCGCCGGTGCAGGAAGTGGTGATGACCGGCGACGACATCGACCTCACCAAGCTGCCGGTGCATCTGCAGCATGGCCTCGACGGCGGTCCCTACATTTCGGCCGCCATGGATTTCGCGCATGACAAGGCGGCCGGCTGGACCAACGTCGGCCTGCGCCGCCTGATGATCCGCGGCCGCAAGGAAACCGGCATCGACCTGATGGCGCCCAGCGATCTGCGCGCCATCTACCTGGCCAGCCTGGGCGAGAAGAAGAGCCTGCCGCTGTCGATCGTGGTCGGCGGCCATCCGATCGATTACTTCGCTGCCACCATGCGCGCGCCGATCGACGAACTGGGCCTGATGGCATCGCTGCGCGGCGCGCCGCTGCCGCTGGTGAAAAGCATCACCAACGATATCGAAGTGCCGGCAGATGCCGAATGGGTGATCGAAGGCTTCCTGGACGTGGCCGGATACGTCGAGGCGGAAGGCCCTTACGGCGAGTTCCTCGGCTACTACGGCGGCGTCAAGAAGAATCCGGTATTCCGCGTCACCGCCATCACGCATCGCCGCGACGCCGTGTTCCAGACCCTGACCATCGGCGGCCGCGCCATGAGCCGCACCGACACCGCACAACTCTGCGCGCTGCGTACGGAAGTGCTGGTCTGGCGCGCGCTGGAAGTGGCCGTGCGCGAAGTCGTGGGCGTGTATGCATCGCCGGCCACCGGCGGCGTGTACAACGTGCGCATCGCCATGCGCCAGCGGGTGCCGGGGGAAGCGCGCAACGCCATTGCCGCGGTATTCGCATCGCTGGCCAACGTCAAGAACGTTTTCGTGGTCGATCCCGATATCGACATCTTCTCCGACGAGCAAATGGACTGGGCCATGGCCACGCGTTTCCAGCCGGACCGCGACCTCGTCGTGCAGGGCGGCTTTCGCACCTTGCCGCTCGATCCGTCGCTGGAAGGCCGGAATGTCGGCGCCAAGGCCGGCTTCGATCTTACCTTCAAGTTCGGCGGCGGCAATCACCTGGAAGGCCGCGTGCCGGAAACGCCGAAGTACGCAGGCGCGCGCTTTGAATCGGTGCGTGCGGCGCTGGCCGACGGTCCGAAATATTTCGAGGACCTGATGGCGGCAGTCGGCAGCGACGATGGCGGCGACGTCGTCATCGCCCTCGAAGCGTTGCGCAACGAAGGCGTGCTCGGCCGCGATCTGGATCAGGGTCATTATCAATTGATCGCCAAGGCTTGATGCTTTAACCCTTTGCAAGGCCGAGACCCGCAAGGGGCTCGCAAGACGCCCTGCCGGCAATGCACCAAGCATTGCCGGCAGGGCGTTTTTCTTTTCCGCCGTCGTGCTGCTTCTTCGCGCTCTTGGCGTCCTTGTGGCGCTTTTGCTGCGTCTTTCCCTCTCGTATACAACCGTTTTTTTCGTCAGGCCAAATACCAGGCTGCGCCCGCTTTCATCCGCATTTCATGCAGTGAAATGGAATTGCCCATCCGTCATGAAAACTATTGGTCATTCAATTTAAAATCGTGTAGAGTATTTGCATTGCAGATTATTAATTCGCATGGCAAATTAAAAGGTAAGCCTTCATCGAGGGGCATTCAAGCCAGCATCGCCAATACACCCAAAACAAGGAGACGGGAATGAAAAGCAACGCCAGGACAGGCAATGGTTGGACCACATTGCGCAAGACAGCACAACACATCGCATTGACGGCGCTGGCCGCGGTGGCATTGGCGCAACCGCTGCACGCGCAAAACGTGGTCGGCAAGAACGACCAGGCCTATCTGTACAGCGGCGCCGACCGCATGCAACGCATTCTCGAAAAGGCGCGCGCCGAAGGCAGCATGACGTTCTACACCTCGATGTCGACTGTCGAGTCGCGCCCGCTGGCGGACGCCTTCACCAAAAAATACGGCATCAAGGTCGAGCTGTGGCGCGCGCCGAACGAAGCGTTGTTGCAGCGCATCCTGACCGAAGCGCAAAGCAACCGGAACAGTTTCGACGTGGTGGAAACCAACGCCACCGAAGCCGAAGCCATGTCGCGCGAACAGCGCCTGTCGGCGTTCTACACGCCTTATCTGGCCGACTTTCCGGCCGCGGCCGTTCCCGCCCATCACATGTGGATGCCGGACCGCTTCAACTACCTGGTGACCGCCTACAACACCAACAAGGTGAAGAAGGAAGACCTGCCGAAGACCTATGAAGGCTTCAAGGATCCGAAGTGGAAGGGCCGCGTCGCCATCGAAGCCGGCGACTGGGACTGGATGGCGACCGTGGTACAGAAAATGGGCCAGGAAAAAGGCACCGCATTCTTCAAGGATTTCGCCGCGACCAAGCCGGAACTGCGCAAAGGCCATCCGCTGATGGCGCAACTGATCGGCTCGGGCGAAGTCCAGGTCGGCCTGACCACCTTCCTCGCCAATGTCGTTTCCGGCAAGGAGCAGCACATCCCGATCGATTACGCGCCGGTGCAGCCGGTGCTGGCGGTGCCGTTCGCTATCGGCGTGGCCAAGCAGGCGCCGCATCCTTATGCGGCATTGCTGTTCGCCGATTTTGTATTGTCGCCGGAAGGCCAGGAAGTATTGAACGAGTTGGGGCGCCTGCCTGCGAGCAACAAGATCAAGAACAATCCGATCAATTTCCCGTTCACGGTGCTGGATATCAATGCATCGCTGGCCGACTCGCTGAAACGGCAAAAAATTTGGAATGCACTGTTTCTGAACTAGGACAGAAGAAAGCGGCGCAAGACGCGATCGCATCGATCAACGCATCCGATTCAATTTGGATGCACAGTGCATTAAACTGGTCACCGGTGGCGGCAATGTGGATGGTCCCCTCCGACGGCCCCGGCCCCGTCCTTGAACACGGGCGCGAAGGCCGGAAGAGAATCGCTGCCACTGGTGAACCTGCATAAGGAAAAAATATGGAACGCGAACGCGTCAAGGACCCTTCGGTCATTCAACAGTCGACCTACGAAAAGAACGTCCAGTACTACCAAAAATGGAGCGACCGCCAGAAAACCGGGCAATTGCTGGTGCGCGGCGCCGAACGCGAATACGAGCAATCGCGCCAGGGCTTCATCAAGTTCTATCTGGCGCCGCTGATCACCGACACCGCCAGCAGCAGCTGGGCGGTATTCGAGCAGAACATCAAGAAGCAGTCCGGCCGCCACAATCATCAGGGCGGCATCATCATTTACGTGCTCGAAGGCGAAGGCGTGACCGAAACCAACGGTGAAATCCTGGAATGGAAACAGGGCGACCTGTTGCTGCTGCCGATCCAGCCGGGCGGCTGCACCCATCAGCACTGGAACAAGGACGAATCGAAAGGCTGCCGCTGGGTCGCATTCCGCGATCTGCTGGTCGCGCCCTATATCGCCAACACCATCGACCAGGTCAGCATGATGCCTGAAGGCGGGGCCGGCACCACCGTCGCCAAGGGCAAAGTCCGCAGCGAATGGAAAGCCGAAGTCACCGGCGAGCAGATACCGCTGGTCACGCATCCTGACCAGCTTGAAAACATCAACCTGTTCGATCGCCTGATCGCCCTGCGCGATGTGCAGCGCAAACGGCAGGAGGCCGCGACCTGGATGATCCGCGGCGACGAAGTCCCCTTCGAAACCAATGCCCACGGCAAGATGCAATGGTATCTGCATCCCTGCATCGCCTACAGCGCGGTGCAGACCAATCTGTTCTACCGCCAGGAAATCCCGGTCGGCAGCCGCAGCGGCGTGCAGCGCCACGGCGGCGATGCGGTGTTCTACATGCTGGAAGGCGACGGCTATACCGAGATCGACGGCGTGCGCCACGTCTGGACCGGCGGCGACGTATTGACGCTGCCGTCGCTGGACACCGGCGTCACTTTCCGCCACGTCAACACCGGCAAGATCCCGGCGCGCCTGATCTGCATGGAGCGCAACCTGGCCCACACCGTCGGCGTCGATCGCCATTCCGGCTTCGAAGAATTGCAATCCTGCCCGGAATACCGGCAGCAAGCACAAGGCTGAACGGGAACGCGATGGAACTGACGATAGAGCGCTCATTGCGGGAACATGCGACGAGCAGTGCGTCGTTGGCAACCGTCGATCCCGAGGTCATGGCGCTGCACAAGCTCGCCGTCGGCGACTTGTTGCGCGTCTCGACCTTTCACCAGGAAATCCTGGTGCGCCTGGATGCGCCGGACGAAGCCGATCGCGGCACCGCCCGCATTCGCCTCGACCGCTTCCAGCGCCAGGCCCTGCGCGCCAGATTGTACGGCCGCATCGAAGTCTCGCCCGAGCCTGAACGTGTCACCGGCAAGGTGCGGCTGCAGCCGGCGGTCGATCTCTCCACCGCTTCCGCGCATCACATGGAAGCGCACCTCAAGGAAGAGCTGGTGCAACAGCGCAGCCCGGTGATCGTGGGCGCGCTGCTGTTCCTGCATTTTCATCATTCCGTTTCCGGCACCCTGTACAAAGTGGTGGAAGTGGAAGGGCAGCACGGCATCGTCGATGCCGATACCGACGTGGTGCTGGACACCGCGCCCGACGGCTTCAGCGGCGCCCTCGGCCTCGACCTGACCTTCGAAGACCTGGGCGGCCTCGATCGCGAAATCGGGCTGATCAAGGAGCTGGTGCAATTGCCGCTGCAATTCCCGGCGATCTATCGCCAGATGGGCATCGCGCCGGTGCGCGGCCTGATCCTCTACGGTCCGCCCGGCACCGGCAAGACCTTGCTGGCGCGCGCCACCGCCAACGAGCTGGAAGCCCAGTTCTATTACATCAACGGCCCCGAAATCATCGGCTCGACCTACGGCGAAAGCGAAGGCAACCTGCGTCGTATCTTCGGCGAAGCGATCCATCATTCGCCGTCGGTCATTTTCATCGACGAACTCGACGCCATCGCCAACAAGCGCGGCGACAGCGGATCGCACGCCGATACGCGCCTGGTCACTCAATTGCTGTCGCTGATGGACGGCGTCAACAAGGTCGACGGCGTGGTCGTCATCGGCACCACCAACCGCATCGACGCGCTGGACGTGGCGCTGCGCCGCCCCGGCCGTTTCGATTACGAACTCTATATCGGTTCGCCCGACAAGACCGGCCGCGAACAGATCCTCAACATCCACACACGCGAAATGCCGCTGGATGCCTGGGCTCGCGAATACCTGCCGGAATTGGCGGCCGATACCTCCGGCTTCGTCGGCGCCGACCTGATGTCGCTATGCCGCCTCGCGGGTTTGTCGTCGTTGCGGCGCCATCTGCCGTCGATGTCGGCGGCGGCGCAATGGCGTGCGGAAGAATTGCGCGTGCAGCGGCAGGACCTGGTGGCGGCGCGGCGCCAATGCCGGCCGTCGTCGGCGCGCGGCTCGCTGGTGGTCGATGCCGATCAGGGTTTCGACAAGATCGGCGGCCTGTCGAGCGCCAAGGCGCAGTTGTCCGCGGCCCTGGTCGCGCCGCTGCGCAGCGACCAGAGCGTGCAGGACGGCGTATTGCTGCACGGCCCTTCCGGCGTCGGCAAATCGCTGCTGGCCAAAGCCGTGGCCAAGGAAGCCGGCGCCAGCCTGATCGTGGTCAACGGCCCGGAGCTTTTCAGCAAATGGCTGGGCGAAACCGAGGAAGCTGTGCGCCACGTCTTCAAGCTGGCGCGCGAACTGGCGCCGAGCCTGATCTTCTTCGACCAACTGGACGCCATCGCGCCGGTACGCGGCCGCAGTAACGGCAGCTGGAGCACCGAACGCGTGGTGCATCAATTGGTGGCGGAACTGGACGCCCTGAGCACCAATGGCGCGATCGGTGTCATCGCGACCACCAATCGCCTCGATCTGGTGGACGAAGCGCTATTGCAGCCCGGCCGTTTCGGCAACAGCATCGCGCTCGATCTGCCCGATGCAGGCGAACGCGAAGCGATATTGCAGCTTTACCTGAAACAGGGCGTGCAATCGGCGCCGGTCGATCCGCAGCCGCTGGTGTCGCTTGCGGCATTGACCAAGGGATGCAGCGGCGCGCAACTACGCGCATTGGCGCAATTCCTGAAGCGCGAAACCGCGAACGACAATACCGTAGCGTGGGAACAGTTATTCGAGCGTTGGGACCAACGCTAACTAGCTAAAGAAGAAAATTAAAGAAGAAAACATCAGTCAAGTCCAGATGCCTATGCGCCGTAAAGTGAAGACGCCGGCAGGCGCGGCAGGGCCGGGGGGTGTGCGCAGTGAAGTAACGGGGGAGACGGCCGCAGGCCGACGGAGGACATGAACGGAGTACAACGCCCGGCCCCGCTGCGCCTGCCGGCGTCTTCACTTTACGACATCACCATCCGTCCTGGCTTTTCTGAAACGGCTTCAACAGCATCTCTCCAATCTTGCCCGCCGCGCCGCGCTTGGGCAGCGTCCATTTCGGCCGCACAAAATGGCAGGTATAGCCATTCGGAATACGCAACAGATAATCATGATGTTCGATTTCCGCTTCCCAGAACGGCCCGGCCGGGGCGACTTCCGTCACCACCTTGCCCGGCCATAAACCTGATGCATCCACGTCCGCGATCGTGTCTTCGGCGATCTGCTTCTGCCGCTCGTCCATGTAATAAATACCGGACCGATAACTGCTGCCAAGATCGTTGCCCTGCCGGTTCGGCGTGCTCGGATCGTGAATCTGAAAGAAAAATTCCAGAATGTCGCGATAAGAAATCGTTGCCGGATCGAAGATAATCTCGATGGCCTCGGCATGCGTGCCGTGATTGCGATACGTCGCGTTGGGCACATCGCCCCCGCTATAGCCGACCCGGGTGGAAACCACGCCCGGATAACTGCGCAGCAAATCCTGCATGCCCCAGAAGCAGCCGCCGGCAAGAATGGCGGTTTCGGTTGTCGTTGTCATATCCATACTCCTTCGTGTGATCGGGCCAGGCCGCAATGAAACCAGTATAGAGATAGAATTGCCGGACTGCACGGCAGCGATAGGCAGCGATAGGCAGCGATATGCGGCAATACACAACGATAGGCGGCAATAGCAAGAATCGGGGTTTCAAAAGGGCGAGGTTTTCCTACACTGTCGCTGTCATCAACTGGAATTGAATGCGATGGAAAATCAGAGCAGACAAAGCGAATTGGCGGCCAGGAATGCCGCGCTGGTGGTGCAGGCTTGCCACCTGATCGAACAGGCCGATACGCCGCCTACGCTGGACAGCCTGGCGGCCCAGGTCGGCATGAGCGCTTTCCATTTCCACCGCCTGTTCAAGGCCGAAACCGGCCTGACGCCGAAAGCCTACGCCAATGCCTTCCGCGCGCGCCGGCTGCGCGAGGCGCTGGAGGCGCCTTCCACCGTCGATGCCCCCATCACGGACGCCATCTACGATGCCGGCTTCAATGCCAACAGCCGTTTCTACGAAACCTCCAACGCCAGATTGGGCATGCAGCCGCGTCAATACCGCGCCGGCGGCCGCGACGCCCGCATTCGCTTCGCCGTCGGCCAGACCTCGTTGGGCGCGATCCTGGTGGGACAGAGCGAACGCGGCATCTGCGCCATCCTGCTGGGAGAAGATCCGGACCGCCTGGTGCGCGACCTGCAGGACCAGTTTCCGAAGGCCCAACTGATCGGCGGCGATCGCGACTTCGAGCAATCGATTGCCCAGGTGATCGGTTTCGTCGAAGCGCCGGCGCTGGGACTGAACTTGCCGCTGGACATGCGCGGCACCGCCTTCCAGGAACGGGTGTGGAAAGCCTTGCGCGAAATTCCGGCCGGCACCGTGGTCAGCTACGCCCAGGTCGCCGAGCGCATCGGATCGCCCAAGGCGGTGCGCGCGGTGGCCCAGGCTTGCGGCGCCAATGCCATCGCCGTGGCCATCCCATGCCATCGCGTGGTGCGCAAGGACGGCGACCTGTCCGGCTATCGCTGGGGCGTCGAGCGCAAACGCGAACTGCTGGAGCGCGAGTCCCGGTCCTGACACAGCCGGCCCGCGACAAACAGGAAACGGGCCGGCGCAGTACAATCTGGCGCTATATCATCAGCTACCGCCGCCTCAGTCCATGCCCCGCGATACCACCGCAGCCACGCCCGTTTCCCTGACCCAATCGCAGGCCCGCCATATCTGGCTGCGCGCGCAAAGACTCGATACCGACGCGCCCTTCGGCAGCGGCGCGGGCGCCACGCGGGCGGCGATCGAACATCTCGGCTACGTGCAGATCGATACCATCAACGTCATCGAGCGCTGCCATCACCATATTCTCTGGTCGCGGATCCCCGACTACCGGCGCAACCACCTGCGCCAGGCGCAAACCGTCGACAAGACGGTATTCGAATACTGGACGCATGCGCTGTCGTACGTGCCGACCGTCGATCTGCAATTTTTTATTGCCGGCATGAAAGCGCATCACAAGTCGGCGCGCGCCGGCCGCCATGCCGTGACCCCGGCCGAAGTCGGCAAGGTCATTGCGCGCATTCGCGAGGGCGGCGCATTGTCGATCCGCGATATCGACGATGACGAACTGGTCGAAAAGACCCATGCGTGGGGCAGCCGCAAGCCGTCCAAGCGCGCCCTGCAATTCGCTTTCTACGCCGGCAAGCTGGTCGTCAGCGAACGCGCCGGCATGCTGAAAACCTACGAACTCGCGGATCGCCATTTCCAATGGACGCAAGCGCCGAAGGCGGCCACCGAAACCCAGGTCACCGACTATCTGCTCGACCGCGCATTGAAGTCGCAAGGCCTGGTCAGCCTGGATTCCATCTGCCATCTGAATGCATCGCGCAAGCCCCTGATGCTGCGCGCAATCGAATCGCGCGTGCGGCGTGGCCTGCTGCTGCCGGCAATGGTGGATGCTTCCAGGGTGCAGTACTGGATCGCGCCGCCGACGCTGGCCGACATGCCGCAGGCGATCGAAGGCGTGCACATCCTGTCGCCATTCGATCCCCTCATCATCCAGCGCAAACGCCTGCACGCCCTGTTCGACTACCAGCACGTCTTCGAAGCCTACGTGCCGAAGGAAAAGCGCCGCTTCGGCTACTTCGGCCTGCCGGTGCTGGTGGACGGCGAAATCGTCGCAGTGCTCGACCTGAAGGCCGAGCGCACAAAACGCAAGCTGCTGCTGCAGCAATGGAGCTGGGTCGGCGAGGGCGGCGGCGCCCGCCGGAATGCGCGCCATAAAAAAGTCATCGAAGAAAAACTGCACCGCTTCGAGGCGTTTCAGTTCGCGGCCTGATCTGTCGCTTCACCGGCCGCCTCGCGATGTCCATTCAGCCCCAGCTTGCGCAACAGGGCAACATCGGCCTGCACATCGGGATTGCCGGTGACCAGCAGCTTGTCGCCGTAGAAGATCGAATTGGCGCCGGCCAGGAAGCATAGCGCCTGCACTGCCTCGCCCATTTGCTGTCGTCCGGCCGACAGGCGCACCCGCGCTTTCGGCATTGTGATGCGCGCGACCGCGATGACACGCACAAAGTCCATGGGATCGATCGCCTCGCTGCCGGCCAACGGCGTACCCGGCACCCGCACCAGGCTATTGATCGGGACCGATTCCGGATAAGGCGCGAGATTGGCCAATTGCGCAATCAGTCCGGCGCGATGCCCAGGCTGCTCGCCCATGCCGACGATGCCCCCGCAGCAAACGCTGATGCCTGCCGCACGCACATTGACCAGCGTATCGAGCCGATCCTGATAAGTGCGGGTATCCACCACTTCATTGTAATAATCGGGCGCGGTATCGAGATTATGGTTGTAGTAATCCAGGCCGGCCCGCTGCAGGGTTTGCGCCTGGCCGGGTTCCAGCATGCCGAGCGTGGCGCAGGTTTGCAGACCCAATCCTTTCACCGCCGCAACCAGTTCGGCCACCTTTTCCACATCGCGGTCTTTCGGCGCGCGCCAGGCCGCGCCCATGCAGAACCGCGTAGCGCCGGCATCCTTGGCGGCCTGTGCGGCGCGCAGCACCTCATCGACCGCCATCAGCTTCTGCGCCTTCACGCCGGTGTCGAATGCGGCCGATTGCGGACAATAGCCGCAGTTCTCGGGACAGCCGCCGGTCTTCACCGACAGCAGTGTGGCCAGTTCGATATCGCCTGCGGGCCAGTATTTGCGATGCACCGATTGCGCCTGGAACAGCAAATCCATCAAGGGCATTTCGAGCAATTCCCGGATCGCATCGACCGACCAGGCGTCGGCGCGGGATTCGTGCTGTACAACGGGACGCGCCTCGGCAGGGCGATGCAGGACCACCGGCCTGACGACAGGCGCGGGGACGACGGAGGCAACGGGGGCAACAGCGGCAACGGTGAATGCAGGGACAACGCCCTGTTCGATCATTCGGGACATGAAAATTCCAATCGATGAAAATGGATGGTAAAAATATAGCGGAAACGCTCAGACCAGCGAATGCGCATAGCGCGCGAGCGTGGCCGCTTCATTGTTCGCCCAGGCCTTGCTCGCTTCGGTCGCCGGCGTGGATTGCGGCCATGCATATTCCGCTTCCAGCGCATCGATCACGAAGACGCGTTTGACGACGACGCCGTCGTCCGCGATCGTCTGCTGATGCACGCTGCCGTCCGCTTCCAGCGAGAAGCCGTCCAGTGAAAACAGCGACTGTCCAACACGTCCCGGCAAGGTTGAATGCGATACCTTGAAGCCGTCCGCCATCGATCCGCGGCCGATCGACGTTTCGAAATTGAACAGCCGGTCCAACGCCTGCGCATCGCCGGCTGCCGCCAGCACATGCTGTAGCAACGGGCCGGGCGATGCCGGGTCTTCCGTCCGCCCCAGCACCAGGCCGGCGTACTCGCCGCTGACAATCAGGCCGCCGCCGCGATGGCGCAACTTGCCGCTGGCCAGCGCGCGTTCTTCGGTCAGACGCAAGCCGATCAACGGGCCCGGCGCGGACGGTTGCAGCCGCCAGTCCTCCACATAAATCCCGCTAGGCGCGAACTCGATCATGCAATTGCCGACGCGTCGTAGCGGCGCCGGTTCGGGCCAGCGGTCGTGCAGTTGCAGGGCGGTCGGTTC
>DASYEK010000034.1:0-20999 GCA_036499085.1 Herbaspirillum sp.
GGTCTTGGCCGGGCTGGCGTTCACGCCGTCCTTGATCCACTTGATGTTCGAGGCCCAGGCGCCGGCATACAGGCCCAGCGGGTTATAAACGTAATCCACGCCGCCTTGGACTGCCGGGTCGAACCGGGTTTGCGAGATGCCACGGAAACGGTAATCGTTGACCACGCCGAGATTGAAACTCAATGCGTTGTCAGGCACCGGGGCGGCTTCTTGTGCCTGGGCGATGCTGGAAATACAGGCTGCGGCTACGGCAGTAGCAAGGATTAGTTTTTTCATGGCATCCCTCTGGAAGTATTGTTTAGAAACGAAGACGATTTGCTTCAATATTCATCTAAGCAGTTCTCATGCCAGCTTTCTGAATATTTCCTTGCGGCATTTCCGATAATAAATGCCCTGCAAAGTTCGTACTCCTACGCAATATCAACAGTTATTGCCGCCAGCTTCCATCCCGGGACGGGCGCCTGGCCCCGGCAGGCGTCATCATGCACCAAAAAAATGCGTTCCATTAAATAAAAAATGGGCGATTTCAGTGCGGATTTCTGCCTTGAACACAATATTTGCGCATTTCGCTGGCGATCGTTCCGCGCTACACTGGCTCCATTGCACTCTCCAATGAGGACGGATCATGAACAAACCCAATTTTTTTGAAGACATGCAGGCCAAGATGCAACAGGCGATCGAAAATTCGCCGGTCAAGGACCTGGAAAAGAACGTCAAGGCCATGATGACCCAGGGATTCGCCAAGCTGGACCTGGTCACCCGCGAGGAATTCGACATCCAGGCCCAGGTGCTGGCCAAGACCCGCGCCAAGCTGGATGCACTGGAATTGCGCGTCGCGCAACTGGAAGCACAGCGCCAGTCCAGCGCGCAGGATTAATCCTTAATCACTTAATTCATATATATCCAGCGGGCGGCGGACCATGCGACGGCATAAGAACGGCGAACACAGCGCCAGGGCCGCATGAGTCTGGCGGTACTCCGAAGCCGCGCGCTGTCCGGCATGGATGCGCCGCAGGTCACGGTGGAAATCCACCTGGCCAACGGCTTGCCAGGTTTTACCATCGTCGGCCTGCCCGAGGCCGAAGTGAAGGAAGCCAAGGATCGCGTCCGCGCGGCCCTGATCAGCAATTGCTTCGAATTTCCCAACCGCCGCATCGTCGTGAACCTGGCCCCGGCGGACCTGCCCAAGGAATCCGGCCGTTTCGACCTGCCGATCGCGCTCGGCATCCTCGCCGCATCGGGACAAATCCCCGGCGACAGCCTGGATCGCTATGAATACGCCGGCGAATTATCCCTGTCGGGCGCGCTGCGCCCGGTTCGCGGCGCATTGGCCATGGCCTATGCCATCCAGCGCGCCGCCGGCGCCGATCATCCGGCCCCGCGCGGTTTCATCCTGCCGCGCGACAACGCCGATGAAGCCGCCCTGGTACAGGACGCCGCCATCTATCCGGCCGGCTCCCTGCTGGAAGTGTGCGCACACTTTGCCGCCCTCGATCCCGAAGCCCGGCTGGCGCGCCATACGGCGCCGGTCATCGCTGCCGGCTGCGCGGACGGGGGCCGTTCCGCGCACCATCCGGCACAGTATCCGGATTTCGCCGACGTCAAAGGCCAGTTGCAGGTCAAGCGCGCGCTGGAAATCGCCGCCGCCGGACGGCATAGCGTATTGATGGTCGGGCCGCCCGGCGCCGGCAAGTCGATGCTGGCCGCGCGCCTACCCGGCATCCTGCCGCCGATGACCGAACAACAGGCGCTGGAGACCGCCGCACTGCAATCGGTCAGCGGCAAATTCACTGTCGGACGCTGGAAACAGCGTCCCTACCGGGCGCCGCACCATACGGCCTCGGCGGCGGCACTGGTCGGCGGCGGCGGCGTGCCGCGTCCCGGCGAAATTTCGCTGGCGCACCAGGGCGTCCTGTTCCTCGACGAATTGCCGGAATTCGACCGCCGTGTGCTGGAAGTCCTGCGCGAACCGCTGGAATCGGGCCACATCACCATTTCGCGCGCAGCGCGCCAGGCCGAATTCCCGGCGCAATTTCAATTGATCGCCGCGATGAATCCCTGCCCCTGCGGTTATTTCGGACACGGCGGCGCGATCGGCGCCTGCCGCTGCACGCCGGACGCCATCAGCCGTTACCAGGGCAAGATTTCCGGTCCGCTGCTCGATCGCATCGACATGCAGATCCCGGTGGCCGCCTTGCAGCACGCGGAATTGACGCAGAGCCCCGCCGGCGAGCCGTCCAGCGCCATCGCACAGCGCGTGGCACGCGCATTCGAGCGTCAATTGCTGCGGCAGGATCATCCCAACAATCTGCTGACGCCGCGCGGCATCGAAGCCCATTGCACGCCCGACGATGCCGGCGCACAACTATTGGGCAATGCGATGAAACGCCTCAAGTGGTCGGCACGGGCGTATCATCGCGTGCTCAAGCTGGCCCGCACCATCGCCGACCTGGATCAGGCGCTGGTCATCGCCGCCCGCCATGTCGCCGAAGCGATTCAATTGCGGCGGGCGTTGCGCGAGCCCTGAAGCCCCTGCAAGGGCATCGCGCCCTGCAGAGCGCCTTGTATTGCTGACCACGCCGCCATTCATTGATATTATCTACGCCCAACCAACCGTTGCCCCATTCATGTCGAAACGCCATTATTTACCGCTGCTTTGCCTGCTCGCCGCACTGATCGCCTGTTCTCCTCAATATAATTGGCGCGAGGTGCACGGCAACAATGTGCCGTTCACCGTGCTGATGCCCGCGAAATCCGACGCCTTCACCCAGAACGTCGACCTCAACGGCACGCAGGTGGCGATGACCATGACCGCCGCCGATGTCGCCGACACCACCTTTGCCGTCGGCACCGCCAGCTTCGGCGATGCCGCGGCGGCGCAAAACGCACTGATCCAGATGAAAACGGCATTGATCGCCAATATCGCCGGCAAACCGCTCGATATCGTGCCACCGGGCAAGGAAATTGCTAACGTCCACTCCATCACACTGGCCGCGATCGGCAGCGACAGAGGGAAACCGCTAAAAATGCTCGGTCGTCTATACAATATCGATAACCGTGCTTATCAGGTCATCATGGTGGGAGATCCGAAAAAAATGAACGACGACGCCATCGAAACTTTTTTTACTTCGTTCCAGCCTAATTAAATAAAATCCGAATATTCGAGATTCAACCAAAAGAAAGACATTATGTTACTGACATTCAAATCCAAAGGCGCAGCCGACGTCACGATGTATGAAGCGCATGCCAAGCGCATTCTCGACCTGCTGCACAAAGACGTCAAAATGGGCGTGATCACCGCCGCCGAAACGGCGCATGCCGTCGGCGTGCTGGAAGAACAGATCGGCGCCAGCCGGAAACACGAGGCCAGCGAAGCCATCCAGCGCGATGTCGCGGCGCATCACAACGCGAACGGCGACGACAACAATCATGAGAATGTCGACCACGTCAGCTTCGCCAATCGCGCCTATCCCCTGCTGGACATGCTGCGCGAAGCCCAAAAGGGCAACTACGATGTGCTGTGGGGCGTTTTACCGTAACACCCCGTGGAACCAACCTTACCAACCACGCCCAAAAACGATCCACTAGCCTTTCATTTGCGCGGCGCCGCGCAAGCCGTGGCCCAGGTCAAGACCGGCACGGCGCTGCCGCAGGCGCTGGCGCGCATCTTTGCCGACGACAATCTTTCCCCGCAGGCGCGCGGCGCGATCCAGGATATCGCCTATCGCACCATGCGCCAATTGGGACTGGCCGAAGGCCTGCTCGCCCTGTTGACGCTCAAGCCGGTGCAAACCCCTGTCTTGCAGGGCTTGCTGTGCTGTGCCCTGGCCTTGCTGGCCGATACGGAAAACGGCGCCGACAAGGACAGCGCCGGCGCCCGCTACGACGCTTTTACCATCGTCAACCAGGCGGTCGACGCCGCCGCGGCCGATCCCGACATGGGACACGCCAAGGGCATGGTCAACGCCGTGCTGCGGCGCTTCCTGCGCGAACAGGCCACGCTATTGCCGCAGGCGCGCAAAACGCCTGCCGGCAACTGGAATTACCCTGTGTGGTGGGTCGACCGCGTGCGGGACGCCTATCCCGAGCAATGGCAGGCGATCCTGCAGGCCGGCAATCGGCAGCCGCCGCTGACCCTGCGCGTCAACCAGCGCAAGACCAATCCCGCCGACTATCTGCGCCTGCTGCACCAGGCAGGACTGGAAGCCAGCGCGGTCGGGCCGCTGGCGATCAAACTGCATAAACCCATCCCGGTCGCGCAGATCCCCGGCTTCGCCGACGGCCTCTGCTCCGTACAAGACGCCGCCGCGCAACTGGCCGCCCCGCTGCTCGACGTGCAACCCGGCATGCGCGTGCTGGACGCCTGCGCCGCACCGGGCGGCAAGACCGGCCATCTGCTGGAAATGGCCGATATCGCCCTGACCGCCCTGGATCACGATCCCAAGCGGCTGCGCCGCATCGCCGAAAACATGGAACGGCTGCAGTTGCAGGCCACCTTGCTGGTGGGCGACGCCGGCGCCGCCCCGGATGCGCTGGATACCACGAATACGGCAAAAACCGCGCGCCATTGGTGGAACGGCCAGCGTTTCGACCGCATCCTGGCCGATCTGCCCTGCACGGCATCGGGCATTGTGCGGCGCCATCCCGATATTCGCTGGCTGCGGCGCAAAACCGATACAGCGCAGCTTGCAACACTTTCCGCGGGGATTCTGGACAACCTTTGGCAGATGCTGGAACCGGATGGTAAATTACTGCTGGTAACATGCTCGCTGTGGCCGCAGGAATCGGAACAGCAGGCAGTCGCTTTCAGCGGGCGCAACAAAGACGCGGTCCGATTAGCCGCGCCCGGCCAATTATTACCGACAGCAGATGCGCGGCAGGACCATGACGGCCTGTTTTACGCACTGTTCCAGAAAAACGGCACAGGAATTTGATGCAAGCAATCCGGCGCAATCGACAGCATGGCCCCGCCGCGGAAAATGCCGCCGCCGGGAACCGCAGGCCATGCTTCGGTTTGCCGGCGCTATTGCATGCCGGATTGCTGCTGCTCTGCCTGATGTTCGCCGGCCCGGCCGCGCTCGAGGCGCATGCCGCCGACATCGACGTGCTCAAGGCCTCCATCGACAGCACCGACGAAGGCTATCGCCTTTCCACCGCCTACGCATTCGAGCTCAACCACGGTCTCGAATCGACCATCATGCGCGGCGTGCCGCTGTATTTCACGACCGAAGTCGAACTGACCCGGCATCGCTGGTACTGGCTCGACGAAACCGCGGTGCGCGCCACCCAGACCACGCGCGTTTCCTACAACGTCCTCACACGCCAGTATCACGCCTCGATCAACAGCAGCCTGCAGCAGAATTTCAGCACCCTGGAAGACGCCATGGCCCTGGTGCGGCGACCGCCGCGCTGGATCATCGCCGACACCAAGGCGCTCAAGCCCGGCGAAGTGTATAACGTCGCCGTGCGCATGCAGCTCGACATCGCCCAGCTGTCCAAGCCGTTCCAGGTCAACGCCCTGAACAACAGCGACTGGCGCCTGTCGTCCGACTGGATCAACTTCAGCTACAAGGCAACCAACCCGAATGACCCGTAAACTCCGGTACATGCTGGTGGTCGGTTTCGGCGTCTTCGCCATCCTGCTGTTCCTGCTGGCGTCCGCTTCCGAAAACACCGCTTTCTTCGACCAGCATTATTCCTGGCTGCTGGGGCTCAATGCGCTCGTGGCCGCCATGCTGCTGGCCGTGGTGTTCCTGCTGCTCACGCGCCTGGCCAAGCGTTACCGCCGCAAGAAATTCGGCTCGCGGCTGATGGCCCGGCTGGTGCTGCTGTTCGCCCTGATCGGCATCCTGCCGGGCCTGCTGATCTATCTGGTGTCGGTGCAGTTCGTTTCGCGTTCGATCGAATCCTGGTTCGATATCCGCATCGAGTCGGCGCTGGAAGCCGGGCTCAACCTGGGCCGCAATTCGCTCGATTCCGCGCTGACCGACCTGACCGACAAAGGCCACAACATCGCGCTGGAACTGGCCGACAAGAGCGACAGCGCGCAATTGACTTATCTGTCCCGCCTGCGCGATCAAAGCCTGGAAACGTCGATTTTCAACGCCAACGGCCAGGTGATCGCCACCTTCGGCGGCCAGCTCGGCACGCTCACGCCGGACGCGCCGACCGCGGCCATGATGCGGCAGGCCGCCACCACGCGCGGTTTCGCCGTCATCGAAAACGTCGCCCCCGGCGCCGCCGCCGCGCCGCGCAAGAAAGGCAGCGGCGACAGCGAAGACATCGAGGCCGACAACGATCTGCGGCTGCACGTCGTGCTGGAAATTCCCGACTCCGACAGCCTGCTGACGCCGCATTCGAATCGCCACTATCTGCAAATCATCCAGGCGGTGCCGAGTTATCTGGCGACCAATGCCAATACGCTGCGCATCGCCTATAGCGAATACCAGCAGCGTTCGGTATCGCGTTCGGGATTGCGCAAGATTTACCTGGTGACGCTGACGCTGACCCTGCTGCTGGCCATTTTCGGCGCCATCGTCAGCGCCTTCGTGATCGCCGGCGACCTGGCCAAGCCGCTGCTGTTGCTGGCCGAAGGCACCAAGGCGGTGGCGGAAGGCAATCTGTCGCCGCGGCCGATCGTCGCCACCAGGGACGAACTCGGCACCCTGACCAAATCGTTCAACACCATGACGCGCCAGTTGCTGGAGGCGCGCGACACCGTCGAGCGCAACCGCATCCAGCTGGAAGAAGCAAAGGCTTATCTCGAATCCGTACTGGCCAATATGTCGGCCGGGGTGGTGGTGCTGGACGACGGCTTCCGCCTGATCACCAGCAACGATTCGGTCAAGCGTATCCTGCAACTGGACTTCGCGCCCTACATCGGCCAGCCGCTGGTGAATGTGGACGGTCTAGCGGCCTTCGCGCTGGCGGTCACCAACGCCTTCTCCGAACAAAGCGCGCAGCTGGCGGCCAATGCCGTGCCGCTGGAAAAACTGCATTGGCAGCAGCAGATCGAATTGCCGCGGTTGCTGGACGGCGGCGGCGACGAAAAGATCACGCTGCTGGCGCGCGGCTCGCGGCTGCCGGTGGAAACCGGCACCGGCTATGTGGTGGTGTTCGACGATATTTCCGATGTCATTTCAGCCCAGCGTTCGATCGCCTGGGGCGAGGTGGCGCGCCGCCTGGCGCACGAGATCAAGAACCCGCTGACACCGATCCAGCTGTCGGCCGAACGCCTGCAGATGCGCCTGATCGAAAAGCTGAGTCCGCCCGACGCCACCATCCTCAACAAGAGCACGACCACCATCGTCAACCAGGTCACCGCGATGAAGCGCATGGTCGACGATTTCCGCGACTACGCGCGCACGCCGCCGGCCAAGCCCTCGCCGCTCGACCTGAACGGCCTGATTTCCGAAATCCTCAACCTGTATCTTGCCGGCGACGGCCGCGATGTCATCCATGCCACGCTGGCGCCGCAATTGCCGCATGTGATGGGCGATCCGACGCAGTTGCGGCAGGTCATCCATAACTTGCTGCAGAATGCGCAAGACGCTGTCAACGACCCGGCGCTGGCGCCGGCGGACCCCGACGCGCCGCCGCGCGTGCCGCGCATCGACGTCGTCACCGAAGTCGTCAATTATCAGAGCCCGGCCGGCGCCGCCTGCACCGCCGTGCGGCTGACGATACGCGACAACGGCGCCGGCTTCTCGCAGAAAATCCTGGCGCGCGCTTTCGAGCCGTACGTCACCTCGAAGGCGCGCGGCACGGGCCTGGGACTGGCAATGGTCAAGAAAATTATCGACGAGCATGGAGGCAAGATCGATCTGCAGAATCGTTCGGGTGAAAGCGGCGCCAAAATCTCAATTTTGCTGTTAAAGTTAGCAGGCTGATGCGGGCGCCGAGTTCGGGACCTTTTCAAAACATCGCGTCGATGCAAACCGGACTCCATAGCTGGAATGCATTTTTGCAAAGCTGCACTCGCAAGCGCTGACCGCATATAATTGGCAAAAACCCGACATCGCATTCTGTCGACGCCGCAACTCAACGCCGTTTCGATAGTCGGATGGAATTACGTACTACATGAGAAAGCAGGCACATGGCTAACATCCTGGTCGTCGACGACGAAATGGGTATCCGCGAATTACTCTCCGAGATTTTGAGTGATGAGGGACATGTCGTAGTAACGGCAGAAAATGCCCAGCAAGCGCGCGAGTCGCGGCTAAGCGCCGCGCCTGATCTGGTATTGCTCGATATCTGGATGCCCGATACCGACGGCGTCACGCTACTCAAGGAATGGCAGCGCGACGGCCAGTTGACGATGCCGGTCATCATGATGTCCGGCCACGCCACCATCGACACCGCCGTCGAGGCCACGCGCATCGGCGCACTCAATTTTCTCGAAAAGCCGATTGCCCTGCAAAAATTGTTGAAAGCCGTGCAACACGGGCTGTCGCATAACCGCGAGACCGTACGCGCGCCAGGCTTCGCCCGTCCCAGCGCGCCCAACGGCGACGCCACCGACGCGCCGCTGCCGGCCTCCTATACCATTCCGGGCGTTCCCGGCGTTGCCGAAATCCCCCATAACCCTGGCGCCGGCGCGGCTTTTTTCACGCCGACCGAAAATCCGGCCAGCATTTCGTTCGACCTGCCTTTACGCGAAGCGCGCGACGCCTTCGAGCGCGCCTATTTCGAATACCATCTCGCTCGCGAAAACAGCAGCATGACCCGGGTAGCGGAACGCACCGGCCTGGAACGCACCCATCTGTACCGTAAACTCAAGCAATTGGGCGTGGAGCCCGGCAGCAAGCTGGCCAGGAAAAATTAATAAAGAGTAAATTTTAATAAACTGTAACAATGCCGTCGAAGGAGACGCTGACACTGTAAGGTAGGGAAATCTCTGATTAAGTCGGGACGCGCAAAGCTGCATAATGAATTCGTCCCTGGCGCCTGCCCTTGAAATTTCATCGCAATAGCGCCATGTCTGTTTTCGAAGCAGGACTTTACTATGGAGAGCATGCACATGAACCTTATCTATAACAGTGACCAATACAGCGTTGTCGAGTTTACGCCCGACAATAGTACTGAGACGTTGCATAGCGGCGGTTATGAAATCATGGACAAGTCCTTCAATCGCGAAATCTTCCTGGCCGGCTCGATGGCCGAAGTGTTCCGCAAGGATGTCGAAGACTTGATAGCAAGCGAGCCCTCGATCGAAGATATCGACAGTTTCCTCGGCCAGTACGACAGCTACATGCGCCAGCCGATGGTTGTGCACTAAGCGTTGTGCATCGACGGGCATCGCGTGCGTCGATACCCGTCGGCAGCAAAGAAGCAAACGAAGTACAGACCGGGCAAAGAAAACGGGGCGCTGATCAGGCGCCCCGTTTTCTTTTTCATTTCATTTTCTGATACCTGTATTCCGCTACGCTTATATCAGGAGATTAAATCTCGATCTTGGTGCCAAGCTCCACCACCCGGTTGGCCGGAATGTGGAAAAAATCGGAAGGCTTGGCTGCGTTCTGGTGCATCCACGCAAAAATCCGTTCGCGCCACATCGACATGCCCGGGAGCTTGCTCGGCACCACCGTATCGCGCGCAATGAAGAACGAGGTTTCCATCAATTCGAATTGCATATTGAATTGCTGCGTCGTCAGCGCCAGCACCGAATTGACATCCGGCGCTTCCTTGAACCCGAAGGCCGCACGCAGCAGATAGAGATTGCCGCCGAGTTCCTTCAGCTTCAGGCGCTGATCGTCGGGCACGAAAGGCACGTCCCAGATGCTGATCTTGAGGAAAATCACGCGTTCGTGCAGGATGCGATTGTGCTTCAGGTTATGCAGCAGCGACACCGGCACCGTCTCCACATTGCCCGTCATGAAGACCGCGGTGCCGCCCACCCGATGCGGCGGATGCGCCAGCAGGCCTTCCACGAACGGGATCAGCGGAATGCCGTCGTCCTTGGTCCGCGTGCGCAGCAGCATGCGGCCGGAATACCAGGTCATCAGGAGGAAGAATGCCGAGCCGCCCAGCAGCAGCGGGAACCAGCCGCCGTCGACGATCTTCATCAGGTTGGCGGTGAAGAAGCTGAAATCGACCAGGAAGAAAATCGACACCACCAGCGTCACCAGGCCGGTATGCCATTTCCAGATAGTGCGCATCACGATCGCCGCCAGGATGGTATCGATCAGCATGGTGGTGGTGACCGCGACGCCATAGGCCGCGGCCAGGTTGTCAGAGCGCTTGAACGCCAGCACCACCGCCACCACCAGCACCATCAGCATCCAGTTGATGAACGGCGCATAGATCTGGCCGCGTTCGTCGATCGACGTATGCAGGATGCGCATGCGCGGCACGAAGCCCAGCAGAATCGCCTGGCTGGTCAGCGAGAAGGCGCCGGAAATCACCGCTTGCGATGCAATCACCGTGGCGCAGGTTGCCAGCACCACCATCGGGATCAGGAACCACTCCGGCACCATCAGGTAGAAAGGATTGCTGATTGCCGCCGGATGGGTCAGCAGATTGGCGCCCTGGCCGAAATAATTCAGCGCCAGGCAAGGCATGACGGTGAACCACCAGGCAAAGCGGATCGGACGAATGCCGAAATGCCCCATATCGGCATACAGCGCCTCGGCGCCGGTCAGTACCAGCACCACCGAGCCCAGCACCACGAAGGCCTGCAGCGCGTGCTCCATCATGAATCGGATGGCGTAGATCGGATTGATCGCCGCCAGGATTTCGGGCGCCTGGAAAATATTGTAGACGCCGAGCACGCCCAGGGAACCGAACCAGAGCAGCATCACCGGCCCGAACAGCCGGCCCACCACGGAAGTACCATGGCGCTGGATCATGAACAGGCCGACCAGGATCACCAGCGCCAGCGGAATCACATAGCGCGCCATGCCCGGCACCGCGATCTCCAGCCCCTCGACCGCGGACATCACGGAAATGGCCGGCGTGATCACGACGTCGCCGTAGAACATGCAGGCGCCGAACACGCCCAGCATCATCAGGAATTTGGAACGATTCGAACCGGTCACCGCGGTGCGCAGCGACAGCGCCATCAGCGCCAGCACGCCGCCTTCGCCGTTGTTATCGGCGCGCATCACGAACAGCACATATTTCAGCGACACCACGATGGTGATCGCCCAGAACAGCATCGAAATAATGCCGAATACGGCGTTTGGCGTGAAAGGAATGCCGTGTTGCGGACTGAAGCATTCTTTCAGCGCATATAACGGACTGGTGCCGATATCCCCAAAAACTACCCCCAAAGCGGCCAAGGTCACGATATGCAGACGGGTCGATGTGAAAACGCCGTCTTTCGCTGCCGATGAACTACTCATTTATATTCCATTTACTTACGAATAAGGCCGTACTTTATCGCACTATCAGCATGCACTGGAAAAATCGAAACACTTACCCCGGAAATTTTTACAATTGGACAAAATGAACATGGCATGCCGTTTCCCTTGGAACGCCCCGATGGCGGTACGATAGCCGTACAATACCGCCATGGATATCTCATTGACCGACCTGGAAGAAGCCATCAATCACTGGCGCCGCCAACGCCCCGCCACCGGGGAGGAATGCGCCTTGTCGCCCGAAGTCAACGCCCTGGCCGAAATCTATGCCCGCATGATTTTCGAAGGCGTCGTCGCCCTGCCGCTGGAGGCCTTGGGGCGCATCCAGCGCGATCTGATTACTTCCTGGCAACTTCAACGCCAACAGGCCTGATTGCTGCCGGGCGGCCTGCTGCCGCGCCTCCTCATCCCTCAGCCGATTGTTGCACCGCAGCCGCGCTCGGCAACACTTGCCCGACTCTGTTACGCTGCCTGCTGAACGGATCGATCAGGCCAACAGAGGAGAATCCCCAGCATGGCAGTCAAATCGCAGTCAATTCCCGCTTCCAAACCCGCCAAAACGGCCGCCGCACCCAAATCGCCGCAAAAAAATGTCCGAACCCAGGAGCAAGTCCAGGCAGAGACCCGGGCCGCCGAAAGCCTGGTCGCCAAGGCCGCCATCGCCAAACCCCATGTTGCGTTAGTGCTACAAGGCGGCGGCGCGCTCGGCGCCTACCAGGCAGGCGTGTTCCAGGCCCTGCACGAACACCAGCTGACGCCGGACTGGGTGGTCGGCACCTCGATCGGCGCCATCAACGCCGCCCTGATCGCCGGCAATCCGCCGCAACAACGGCTGGCGCGGCTGCGCGCTTTCTGGGACCGTGTCGGCCAGGCCGATGCGCTCGACATGTCCAAGGTCCCGGACATCAGCCGCCAGCTCAATATCTGGATGGCGACTTCCGAAACCTATTTGCGCGGCGTGCCCGGCTTTTTCGCGCCGCGCGGCTTCAATCCGTTCGGACTCGGGCTGCATGTGCCGCCGGAAGAAGCCAGTTTCTACGATACCGGCGAACTGGCCAAGACGCTGGCCGAGCTGATCGACTTCAATTACCTGAATGCGGCAGGCGGCATGCGTTTGACGGTCGCCGCCATGAAGGTCATCTGCGGTTCGCTGGTCAATTTCGATTCGCTCAAACAACGCATCGGCGTCGAGCACATCATGGCCAGCGGCGCCCTGCCGCCCGGTTTCCCGCCGGTGCGGGTGGACGGCGATCTGTATTGGGACGGCGGCATGTATTCGAATACGCCGCTGGAAACCGTGCTCGACGACGAACCGCGCCGCGACACCATCTGCGTCATGGTCGACCTGTGGCTGGCCGACGGCGCCGAACCGACCTCGCTGGAAGAAGTGCAGACGCGCCAGAAAGACGTCACCTTCGCCTCGCGCTCGCAGGCGCACATCGACAGCTATCTGCGCACCAATCAATTACGCAGCGCCGCCCGTTCCCTCTACGCCAGGCTGCCGCCCGAATTGCGGGATTCGCACGACGCCAAGGACCTGAAGGCGCTCGGCAAGGCCACCACCATCCACGTGGTGCGCCTGCAATACACCGGCCGCGACTGGAACATGGCCTCGAAAGACATCAATTTCTCGCGCGGCTCGATCGGCTGGCGCTGGGAACAAGGCTATAACGATGCCTTGCGCGCGCTGGAAGGCTGCAAGAGCCAGTTGTTCGAAACCGCCGACGCCGGCATCGTGATCCATGACTTCCGCCCGGATCCCGACTGCGGACCGGAATGAAACGGCCAAGGAGCAATGCGGCATATTGAACGCAGGAAACAGAAGTTGACCTGCGCCAAGTACTTGAAAACATGTAAGAACTGCTAGATTTTGCAGTGCAACAAAAAACTGTTGACATCACAAAACAACTGCGTACAATAACAATTGTTGCGGCGCACCATGTCATCGATTCCCGCTACGCCCCCCGACTGTGCATGATGGCTTTTCGATTCATATATCGCTTTTGCTCTCACGTTCTTAACCGTTTTCAGGAGACTCGCATGCTTTCTTACCAAGATCAATTTTCCGCCGCAACCAAAGCCCACTTCGACGCGCAACTCGAAATGATGAACACGCTGACTGCCAAAGTCTTTGAAGGCGTGGAAAAAGTCATCGATCTGAACATCAGCGCGACCAAGGCTTCGCTTGAAGAATACGCTGCAACCAGCAAGCAGTTCACCGGCATCAAGGATGCCCAGGAATTCACCACGCTGGCCGCTTCGCAGGCGCAACCGAATGCCGACAAGGCCGTTGCCTATAGCCGCCACCTGGCCGGCATCTTCTCGTCGACCCAATCCGAATTCACCAAGGCCGCCGAAGCCCAGATCGCCGAAACCAGCCGCAAGGTTTCGACCCTGATCGACGAAGTCAGCAAGAGCGCGCCTCCAGGTTCGGAAAACGCCATTGCCATGCTGAAGTCGGTGGTCGGCAACGCCAATGCCGGTTACGAGCAACTGGCCAAGTCGACCAAGCAAGCCGTCGAAGCGATGGAAACCAACATGAATACAGCAGCCAAGCAATTCACCCAGGCCGCTGAAAAAACCACTCGCGCCGCCAAGAAATAATTCGCGCCGCTGCAAGCCGGTCTTTCCAGATCGGCACTGCAATGCAAAAGGGCCGCAATTCATTTGATTGAATTGCGGCCCTTTTTTCGTGCGCGCCGGTTGCGGCGCTTCAATCCCTGCGCGTCGTCTTCATTGATCCAGCATGCTTAACGCCACGGCTTCGGCCACCTTGATGCCGTCGATCGACGCCGACATGATCCCGCCAGCATAGCCGGCGCCTTCGCCTGCCGGGAACAGGCCCTGGGTATTGATGCTCTGGCAGTTGTCGTCATGGCGGCGGATGCGGATCGGCGAGGACGTGCGCGTTTCCACGCCGGTCAGCACCGCATCGTGCATGGCGAAGCCGCGCAATTGCTTGTCGAACACCGGCAAGGCCTCGCGGATGGCGTCGATCGCATAGTCCGGCAGGGCCGTATCCAGGCTGCCGAGGCGCACCCCGGGCTTGTATGACGGCTCGACCGCGCCCAGCACCGTCGAGGGACGCCGCGCCAGGAAGTCGCCGACCAGTTGTCCCGGCGCATCGTAATTGCTGCCGCCGAGGGTATACGCATGCGACTCCAGCTTTTGCTGGAATGCGATGCCCGCCAGGGGATGCCCGGGATAATCGGCCGGCGTAATCCCCACCACGATACCGCTGTTGGCATTGCGCTCGTTGCGCGAATACTGGCTCATGCCGTTGGTGACGACGCGGCCGGGCTCGGAAGTCGCCGCCACCACGGTGCCGCCCGGGCACATGCAGAAACTGTAGACCGCGCGGCCGTTCTCGCAGTGATGCACCAGCTTGTAATCGGCCGCCCCCAGGACAGGATGGCCGGCGCTGGCGCCGAAACGGCAACGGTCGATCAGCGATTGCGGATGCTCGATCCGAAAGCCCACCGAAAACGGCTTGGCTTCGATATGCACGCCGCGGTCGTACAGCATCTGGAAGGTATCGCGCGCGCTATGGCCGATCGCCAGCACCACGTGATCGGCCGCGATGTATTCGCCGCCGGCCAGCATCACGCCGCGCACCTTGCCGTCGGCAATATCGATATCGTCGACCTTTTGCTGGAAGCGGAATTCGCCGCCCAGCGCTTCGATCGACGCGCGCATCAGTTCGACCATCTTGACCAGCCGGAACGTGCCGATATGCGGTTTGCTGACGTACAGGATTTCCTCCGGCGCGTCAGCCTTGACGAATTCGCTCAGCACCTTGCGGCCGTAATGCTTGGGATCCTTGACCTGGCTGTACAGCTTGCCGTCCGAAAACGTGCCGGCGCCGCCCTCGCCGAATTGCACATTCGATTCCGGCTCCAGTTCGCGCTTGCGCCACAGGCCCCAGGTGTCCTTGGTGCGCTCGCGCACGGCCTTGCCGCGTTCCAGGATGATCGGCCGGAAACCCATTTGCGCCAGGATCAGGCCGGCAAAGATGCCGCATGGGCCGGTGCCGATGACGAGCGGCCGGTTTTTCAGGCCGGCCGGCGCCTGCGCCACGAATTTATAGTCGGTATCCGGCGTCGGCGCGACCGTACGCACGCCCCGCAGGCGCCGCAGCACCGCCGCTTCGTCGCGCACCTCGACATCGAAGGAATAGGTCAGCACGATGGCCGACTTCTTGCGCGCATCGTAGCTGCGCCGGAAAATCGTATAGCCGACCAGATCGTCGCCGGCAATCGCCAGCCGCGTCAATATCGCGGCGCGCAGCGCGGTTTCCGGATGGTCCAGCGGGAGTTGTACTTCAGTCAGTCGCAGCATCTTGCAATAATCGTTTTTATCCAGGCCACAAGGCGGTGGCGGTATCAGGGCGCTATTCTACTCCAGCGTCCGGCGCCGCTGCCGCAGCGCAAAGCGGGCCGGATCCAGCAGCGCCGCCAGGTCGCGCGGCAGCGGCGACGGCTCGCCATCCAATTGCGACGCCAGCAGTTCGGCCATCAGCGGCGCCCAGATCAATCCGCGCGATCCGTAGCCAAGCAAGCCATGCAGCCCGGCCAGGCGCGGCATTTGCTCCAGCCGCGTATCGCCGCTGCCGCGAAGCTGTGCCGGATCGGGCAATGCGCCCGCCAGCGGCAGGCGGTCGGCCGAGACGCAGCGGAAGCCGACCCGGCCGTCCAGGAGCGCCGAATCGGGCGGCGTCCAATCCGGCAGCATTTGCCGCAAATGGCCGATATTTTGGCGCTGGCTTTCCAGCCGTAACGCCGGGTCGGCATCCTGATCGTAAGTGGCGCCGAGGCTGGCGATGCCGTTTGCGGCGACGGGCGTCAGATAGGCATCGCCGCAAACCACGAACGGCACGTCGGCAGCCTGCGCCGGCAGGTACGTGACCTGGCCGCGAATCGCGCTCAAGGGCAAGTGCGCCACCTGGGCGAAGGCCGTGGCTTGCATGCCGTTGGCCAGGATCAGGACCGGCGCCTGCGCGATCACCGCGCCGGCGGCGTCGAGCGCCCGCCAGGCGCCGTCTTCCCGCAGCAATCGCAGCGCCTGTCTTTGATACAGGACATGCAGCCGATCGCCGCAAGCGCGCAGCATCGCTTCGCACACGGCGGCCGGCCGCAGCCAGCCGCCTTTCCCAAACCACCAGCCGCCGCCGACGCGCTGCCCGAACGCGGCCGTAGCTTCCGCATCGTTCATGCAGCGAGCGAAATCCTCGGGCCACGACGCGCGCGCCGTCTTGCCGGCAGCCGCAAGCGCATCGCTGCGCGGCAGTTGCAATACGCCGCAGGCCTGCCCCGGCAATGCCGCGCCGACGCCGCCCAGGCCATCCCATATATGCAGCGCGAACAGAAATGCGGCGCGGCTCAGACGCGACAAGGGATTATCGTCCTGCGACAGCACCGGCATGAAAATTCCCGCCGCGTTGCCGGACGCCTCCTGCGCCGCCGCGGCATGCCGTTCGATCAGCGTGCAGCGCCAGCCGCGCGCGGCAAGCCGATGGCAGGCCGCCGCCCCGGCCAGTCCCGCGCCGATGACGATGGCATGTCGCTCGGATTGCGCCTGCAAGCGGAATACAAGATGGCGCGGCAGGGCGTGGGATGCTGCCTTGCGCGTGAAACGCATCGGATATATTTCGATATCGCCATCGGCATCGGCAAAGCCGGCCCGCAAGAAATCGGCGCGTACCGTCACCATCGTCACCATCGACGCCATCGTCGCCGCATCGACAGCCGGCCCGCCCAGCGCCATCAAGGCATCCGCCGCCGCCAGGCGTCCCAGCCAGCGAATCGTATCCGGCGCGGCATCGGCCTGGCGGCAATAAGCGGCATCGAACGCCAGATCCAATTGCGGCATATCGGCCGCCGGCGTTCCTCCGACCAGGGTCAGCACCACCCGCCCTTGCGCCAATATCAAACGCTGGAAGCCCGGTACCGACGGCATCCAGGCGCGCGCCAATTGCGAGACCAGCAACGAGAATGGCGTAACCGGATCGGCCGCCGGCATGGCAGCGGCATGCATCGCCAATGCCGCGCCATCCAAATCTTCGGCTACGGCAAAATAATGCAGGCAATGCGGCGCTTGAGGATCGCCCAGGAACGCGGCGGCCAGCGCCAGCAGGCGGCGGCCTTCATCGAAATCCAGGTCCAGGAAAGTAAAGGACGAACGCGTGCGCCAATGGCTTTGCAGCGCGGTAAGGGCAGGAAGGGAAAATGGAGGCGCGATCGGCATGCACGGATTGTATGCCATCCCCGGACAGCGACGATCCGCATACGATCCGGCGCGGCCGCGCGGATCGGCCAGGACCGCTGCAAGCTACGAAGCGAACCTGGAGGAATCGGCTTCCATCCCCGCCAATACCTTGTCCAGCGTCAACGGATAATCCCTGATCCGTATCCCGCACGCGTTATAGACCGCATTCGCCACCGCCGCGCCGGCCCCGCAAATGCCCAACTCGCCAACGCCCTTGCTTTTCAAGGGGTTCGCCTTGTCGTCGACCTCTTCCAGGTAAATCGCATCGATTGCCGGAATGTCGGCATGCGTCGGCACATGATATTCAGCCATATCGTGATTCACGAAAAAGCCGCAGGCCGGATCGATGACCGCCTCTTCCGTCAATGCGGCGCCGACGCCGAACACCATGCCGCCGATCGCCTGGGAACGCGCAGTCTTCCGATTCAGGATGCGCCCGGCGGTGAACACGCCCAGCATGCGCCGCAAGCGGATTTCGCCGGTATCGATATCCACCGCCACCTCGGCAAAATGCGCGCCATAGGAAAACTGCGAATATTTCTTGTGCATGTCGCCGGGGTCCAGCGCGCCATGCGCGGAAATGCCTTCGGGACCGGCAACCTCCAGCAACTCGCGCAGCGCAATGCGATGGCCGCCCGCGCTTGCCAGCATCCCGTCCTTGCATTCGACCTCGCCATCGCCGCCCGCATCCATCCCGGCAATACCGGCCGTGGCCGCGAATTGCGCCAGCGACCGGCGCAGATTCATGCAGGCGTCGTAAATGCCGGAGCCGGCGCTGCCGGAACCCCATGAACCGCCCGAGCCCGACGCTTCCGGGAAATCGGTATCGCCCAATTTGACGATCACGCTCTCGATCGGCAATCCCATGACCTCGGCCGCGATCTGCGTGAAGATCGTATAGCTGCCGGTGCCGATATCGGTCATCGCGGTGCGCACCGTCAGCACCGGCCGGCCGTCGTGCAGCGCCAGCGTGGCATCCGCCTTGGAAGCTCTCAGGGGATTATTCCGGATCGCCGCCGCCATGCCGATGCCGATCAGCTGGCGACCTTCGCGCACCTGCCCGGCCAGCCGATTGCGCTTCTCCCAGCCGAAACGTCGCGCGCCTTCCCGCATGCAGCCGATCAGGTTGCGCGTCGAAAACGGCCGCTGCTTTTCCGGGTCCATCTCCGGTTCATTGCGCACGCGCAGTTCGATCGGATCCATGTGCAAGGCTTCGGCCAATTCATCCATGGCGCATTCCAGCGCCAGCAGGCCGACCGCTTCGCCGGGCGCCCGCATCGAGGCCGACGGCGGCAGGTCGAGATCGCTCATGCGATGCGAGGTCATTCGATGCGGCGCGGCATACAGGCTGCGGGTCTGGTCGGCGGCGGGCTCGTAGAAGGTCTGGCCTTCCAGGTTTTCGCACCAGATTTCGTGCGCGATGGCCTGCAGCCTGCCGTCGGCATCGGCGCCCAGCCGCACGCGCTGGATGGTCTCCGAACGATGCGGACAAAGATGAAACAACTGCTGGCGCGTCAACGCGATCTTGACCGGCCGCCGCAGTTGCCTGGCCGCCAGCGCCGCCAGGACCAGGTCCGCGCACACATCCAGCTTGGAACCGAACCCGCCGCCCACATAGCGGCTGACGATGCGTATCTTCTCCGGCGCCATCCGCAGCGTCGCCGCGGTCATCTTGCGCGCGCTTTCCAGCCATTGATGCGAGGTATACAACGTCAATGCATCGTCTTCCCAGATCGCCATCGTGGCATGCGGCTCCATCTGCGTGTGGATATGATGCGGCGTGGTGTAGCGGGCGTCGACCTGCAGCGCGGCGGCGGCGAAGGCCTGCTCGAAATCGCCGACGCGGCTGTCCGGCGGATTCATCAGCGGCGGCGGTTCCTTGGCCTGGCCGATGGCGCCCGCCAGCGTATAGCGTCCTTCGGCTTGCGCATAATCGACGCGTACCCGCGTGGCCGCGTCGCGCGCGGCTTCATAGGAGCGCGCCACCACCAGCGCCACCGGCTCGCCGAAATGATGAACGGCGTCGTCGCCCAGCTGCGGCGCCGTCTCGTCGGCTTTCGGCGGCGCTTGCGGCGGCGCGTTCAAATGCGTCATGACCAGCACCACGTCCGGCGCGCATTCGGCGGCGCTCGTGTCGATGGCGCGTATGCGTCCCTTGCCGATGCCGGCCTGCACCACGAACCCGAACAGCGGCGCGCCGCCTGCTTCATATTCGTAGGCATAGGTGGCCGCCCCGGTCACTTTCAGCAGGCCGTCGACGCGATCGATCGGCTTGCCGATCCAGCCGTGGCTGTTGATGTCGATCGGATTCCGTGCCGACGGTGCATTCATTTTCATTGCCAGGTCCCCCCATTGTCATTCAGTGTTCTGCGGGTTCACGCATGGCGCGCGACAACACCGCATGCAAGGTTCGCCGCGCCAGGCCGATCTTGAAATCGTTATGCCCACGGCCCTGCGCGCCCGCCAACAGGATGTCGGCGGCGGCGTCGAAGGCGGCGGCATCGGCGCGGCGTCCGATCAGCGTACGCTCCGCCTCGGCCATGCGCCAGGGCTTGTGCGCCAGGCCGCCGAAGGCGATGCGCGCATCCTGGATTTCGCCGGTCCCGCGATCGGTCCGCAGCACCGCCGCCACCGATACCAGCGCAAATGCATACGAGGCGCGATCGCGCACCTTGCGATAGACCTGACGGCCTGCCAGCGGCGCCGGCAGCGTCACGGCGGTGATCAGCTCGCCTTGCTGCAACTCGGTTTCGCGCTGCGGCGTGGCGCCGGGTAATTTATGGAAATCGGCAATCGGAATCACGCGCCGCCGACCGTCCGCGGCCAGGGTTTCGACCTCGGCATCCAATGCGCGCAGGGCAACCGCCATGTCCGATGGCTGCACCGCGATGCATTCATCGCTGGCGCCGAGCACGGCATGGATGCGGTTGAAACCGTGCAGCGCCGCGCAGCCGCTGCCGGGGCGGCGCTTGTTGCAGGGCTGGCTCAGGTCGTAAAAATAATAGCAGCGGGTCCGTTGCAGCAAATTGCCGCCGGTGCTGGCCTTGTTGCGCAACTGGCCCGAGGCGCCGGCCAGCAAGGCGCGGCTCAACAGCGGATAGTCGGTGCGCACCCGGGTGTTGCAAGCCAGGTCGCTGTTGCGTACCATCGCGCCGATCCGCAGGCCGCCTTCCGGTGTGGCGTCGATCGAACTCAGCGGCAGCCGGCTGATATCGACCAGCCGCGCCGGTGTTTCGACCTGCAATTTCATCAGGTCGAGCAGATTGGTGCCGCCGGCAATAAAGCGCGCATCGGGCTGCTGCGCGGCAGCTACCGCCTGCTCCAGCGATTCGGCGCGCTGGTAATCGAAGATCCTCATGGCGCCGCTCCGCTCGG
>DASYEK010000035.1:0-21819 GCA_036499085.1 Herbaspirillum sp.
GCGCGGGTCTGCACGCCGAGGCTGCCGAAGGGCGTGCAGAGGCGGCCGGCGGCGATATCGTCGATCACCAGGAAGTAGGGCACCAGCGCGATGCCCAGTCCTTCCATCGCTGCCTGCAGCGTGAAATACATCTGTTCGAAATTGATGGTGTGGGCCGGCTTGACGTGCGAGGCGTCGAGGTTGGCCAGCCATGCGTCCCAGCGATACGGTTCGGTGGAATAGGTCAGCAGGGTATGGAAGGCGATGTCTTCCGGCGTATCCAGCGCATGCTTTTCCAGCAGGTCGGGATGGCACACCGGGAGGATGCTTTCGGTCAGGAAGAAGCGCGAAGTGGCTGGATCTGGCGGTTCCAGCGCGCCGCGGATCGCGATGTCGTATTCCTTGCTGGAGAAGTCCACCGGCGACAGCGACGTCACCAGCCGCACCCGCAGATCGAGATGGCGGCGCTGGAAGGTCGAGAAGCGCGGAATCAGCCAGCGCAGCGTGAAGGTGGGCGGCGCGCTGACCGTCAATTCGGCATTGTTGACATTCGATACGTGCATCGCGGCAACCGCGATGCGGTCCAGCGCCGCGCTGGATTCGTCGAACAGTTTCTTGCCGGCCGAGGTCAATATCAGGTGCGCATTCACGCGGCGGAACAATGCCACCCCCAGCCATTCTTCCAATATCGATACCTGGCGGCTGATCGCGCCATGGGTCACATTGAGCTCCTGGCCGGCCTTGGTAAAACTCACAAGCCTGGCGGCGGCTTCGAATGCGCGTATCGAGTTGAGCGGAGGTATTTTTCGCATTGGTATGTGACGATGCTGTGTGAGCTTTACTGACAGGAATGCCAGTATAGCCGCAATCGGTTTCGGTTTCTCCGGCTTTTCGATGGTCGCATTCAAAATACAAGCTGGCGAATTTGCCGTGTGCTTTTTCTGTCCTACAAGGAGTCCTACAACATCTCGCGTTTTCGTCCTATGGTCCCTTTTTGGTGCGCTCGTTACATTCGCATCAGCGTCATCCGACGGCTAATAAATTTATTCAAGGAGACCGTTATGATTACTCGCACCGGCGAACCGTTAGGGGTATTTCAAGGAGGCGACGCCAGCGCGTCGGGCGTCTCGTGGGGCGCCATTCTGGCCGGCGCCTTCGGCGCTGCGGCATTGTCTTTTATCCTGATCATACTGGGCTTCGGCCTGGGCCTGTCGGCGGTTTCGCCGTGGTCCGGCAGCGGCGCCAGCGCGCAGGCGATCGGCGTGTCGACCGTGATCTGGCTGGCGTTCACGCAAATCGCCGCATCTGCCACCGGTGGCTTCCTGGCCGGCCGGTTGCGCGTGAAGTGGGCCAGCCTGCATGGCGATGAAGTGTATTTCCGCGACACCGCGCACGGCTTTTTGGCTTGGGCGGTGGCGTCGCTGGCGACTGCGGCATTGCTGAGCAGCGCCATCGGCGGCGTGCTGTCGGGCGGCGCGAAGGTGGCCGGTGCGACCGGTGCGGCGGCGGTCACGGCCGGCGCCGCGGCGATGCAGGGCAATATGGGCGGGATGAATGCCATGGGCGGCGGCGATGCAGGTTACTTCATCGATTCCTTGTTCCGTCCGGCGCCGGCTGCCGCCAATGCCAATGCGGGCGTTGCGGCACCGGTCGATTCCAGCGCCGGCGCCGCGCCGGCCATGGGTTCGATGGGCGCCATGGGTTCCGGCGGCAATCAGTCGGGCGGCAACGACAACGCCATGATGAACGGCCAGCAACGGGCCGAAGTGACGCGCATTTTCGCCAATGCCTTGCGCACCGGCAGCCTGAGCGACGGCGACCGCAGTTATGTCGCGCAAATCCTTGCCAGGCGTAACGGGATGAGTCAGGCCGACGCGGAAAAACGCGTGAACGATATCTATGCCGGTTACAGCAAGGCCATCAACGATGGCAAGGAACAGGCCAAGGCCGCCGCCGAAGCCACACGCAAGGCGGCGGCGCACTCGGCGCTCTGGATGTTCGTGGCCTTGCTGTGCGGCGCCTTTGTCGCCAGCCTGAGCGCCACCTTCGGCGGCCGCCTGCGCGATCGCGACATGTTGGTCGATACATCAGCGGGTACTTATACATCGACCACGACCACACTTTAAGGAGAACGATATGCGCTCACTTCTGTTATTGCTGTTAGGCGTGCCGATTCCGATCATTATCCTGATCGCATTGTTTGTGCGCTAAATAAAAAATCGAGGCGAAACGATAGAGTCGCCGATGCAAAAACCGCCGCAACTTGCCGTTGCGGCGGTTTTTTTATGGCGTTTTAAAAGACCCCTTTCGCACTGAGTAGCGTATCGAAGTGTCATCTCCGGCTTTGCAAGTTTCGAGATTGCGATACGCCGGCGATCCTTCGATACGGCTGCGCCTACTCAGGACGAACGGTTGTCTAATCGCGTTCGAAAAGACCCGGTTTGCATCACTGGACGAACGATTGTCTAATCGCTTCGAAAAGACGCAGTGTGTATCAAGGAGAAGAGATTTTTTCCGTGCTTAAAAGACCCCGTTCGCACTGAGTAGCGCAGCGTATCGAAGTGTCGCCTCCGGCTTTGCAAGTTTCGAGATTGCGATACGCCGGCGATCCTTCGATACGGCTGCGCCTACTCAGGACGAACGGTTGTTTGATCGCATTCGAAAAGGTGAGGTTTGTATCACTCAGGAGGAACGGTTGTTTGATCGCATTCGAAAAGACGCAGTGTGTATCAAGGAGAAGAGATTTTTTCCGTGCTTAAAAGACCCGTTCGCACTGAGTAGCGCAGCGTATCGAAGTGTCGCCTCCGGTTTTGCAAGTTTCGAGATTGCGATACGCCGGCGATCCTTCGATACGCTGCGCTACTCAGGACGAACGGTTGTTTGATCGCATTCGAAAAGGTGAGGTTTGTATCACTCAGGACGAACGGTTGTTTAATCGCACTCCAAAAGACGAAAGTTTCTATGTGCCGATCCACCGCGCCAAGGCCGGCAGTATCGTCTCGGCCGCGCTTTCCGATTTGAACGCGAGCAAATGATCGGCGCGCGTGATGCCGCGGTTGATGGCCGCCACCGGTTTGCCGGCCGCGGCGGCCATGCGGCAAAAACGATAGCCGGAAAATACCACCAGCGAAGAACCGACCACCAGCACCGCATCGGCTGCTTCCAACGCCCGCTCGGCCGCGGCGGCACGTTCGCGCGGCACGCCGTCCCCGAAGAACACCACATCCGGCTGCAGCATGCCGCGGCACTCCGGGCAGCAGGGCGGCTCGAATGCCGCCAGCGCATCCGGTTCGAAGCGCGCATCGCCGTCCGGTAGCGGCGTGGCGACGATGTCCAGCATCGCGGGATTGGCCGCTTCCAGCATGACCTGGATCGCGGCGCGTGAAAAATGCGTGGCGCAGGCCAGGCAAACCACGCCATGGATATTGCCGTGCAATTCGATCACGCCGGTGCTGCCGGCGCGCTGATGCAGGCCGTCCACGTTCTGGGTCAACACCGTCATGCGCCTGCCGGCCGCCTCCAATGCCGCGATTGCGCGATGGCCGTCGTTCGGCGCGCTGTTCGATAAGGACGGATAGCCGAGCATGCTGCGCGCCCAGTAGCGTTTGCGCACAGCTTCCAGGTTGCGGAACGCCGGCCCTTCCACCGGCGCGGCGCCGCGCCGCACGCCGTGGCGGTCGCGATAATCCGGAATGCCGGAGGCGGTGCTGATGCCGGCGCCGGTCAGCACCAGCAGCCGCGGATGGCGTTCGACGAAAGCGGCCAGCGCTTCCAGGTCGTGCTGCAGGACGGCATTCTTGTCTTCGGGTATTTCCATATTCGATCGCGATTGATGCGGTTAATGTTGGCCGATGGCGGTTGGTGCGGATTGTAAATTTTTGTTAGCATGCTGTGCCAAACGTGCAATTGTTGAACATAAATTGCCGCTGGCGCTCATATTTATTATCTTGCACATCGCCGTTTTCCGCTGGCGCGTTCTTTTGATGTGCATGCATCCCTGTCCGTCCTGTACGTCTTCCGGATCGAACCCAACTTGAGGAGCCTATGCGAGGCCAATTGCAATCCATTGCCTGTACCACCTTTCTTCTGGGCGCCGCGGCGCTGAGCGTAGCGTATCCCGCGGCCGCCGCCGACAATATCTGCACACCCAGCCTGATCATCGACAAGGAAAAGCTGGCCGAATTCATGCTGCGCAAGTATCCGGTCAGCACGGCTTATCTGTCGATCGGCGATCATCCGGCGCCGCTGCAATCGCAGCGCGCGCTGCTGCATTGGCTGCTGGCCAAACGCGCGGCGGCAAAACAGGACGACGGCAGCGGCGACGCCGCGAATGTCGATCACATCGCCGCCGATATGCGCAATATGCTGGACGGCAAGAGCAGGCAATTGACGCCATCGGCCGCGGTCGATCCGCTGCGTTTCTTCGATAGCGGCGACAGCAGCGATGCCGTGCACTGCGCCACGGCCGCAGCCACACCTGCGCCCGATCTATCCGCGGTCGCCGCCGTTGCCGCATCGGGACCGGCGCTGGCCACGGCAATACCGGCCGTGCCCGGCGGCGGCGCGGCGGGCGCATCCGCACCGGCCAAGCCGGCGCCGGCGCCAACCTGGCTCGACCGATTGCGCGTACGCGGGAATCCGGATCAACTGTCGATCGACAAAAGCAATACTGCCGGCTATGCCTCGGTGGACAAGGCGCAGGTCGATTTCTCCAACGATTCGGTGGCCAATTCGCGCTCCAACGACGTGCAGGCCTATGTCGGCTACTCCTGGATCAAGTCCTCGTTCGGCAGCAGCGGCAGCACCTATGCGGCGATTCCGTATGTCGGCTACAAGCAGAACCGGGTCGCCGTCTACGGTCCCGACGGCAGCGCCATCACGACCACCCGCACCAGCGACGTCGGCCTGCTCAGCAATTTCCACTACGTGCATCCGGGCAGCAGCGATACGGAGGACCTGAACTTCCGTCCCGATTACCTGATGGATGCCGAGAACGGCAGCCGCCTGCTGTCGGTCAACTTTACCTATACCGCGTTCCGCAAGGGCGGCCTGAACGATCTGATCCCGACCCGCTACGGCATGTCGGTCAAGCCGATCCTGATCGGCGAGAGCCGCAACGGTACGTATTTCGATCGCGGCGATGCGACGGTTGCTGCGTCGCATCAGGACTTTGTGCGACTCGGCGCGCAGGCCGGTTTTGCGCTGGTCAGCAGCAATCCGAATATCCCGGTAGACTTTATCGCGACCTATACCGGACTGGCGGCAATCGTCGGTTCGCACGGCATTCACTACGCGAAGGCCGGTTTGACTTATAATTTCAACCAGAATGTGGGCCTGGCGCTGAATTATTCGAATGGCGTGCTGCCCGAAACCGGCGACCGCGAGAAGAAATGGAGCCTCGGCGTAGCATCGAAATTTTGACGGAATGGAATTTATGGCGAATGACCTCTCACACGCAGCAGCTTTCGAATGGACCGACAGTTTCAAGCTGGGCTACACCCCGATGGATGAAACGCACGAAGAGTTCGTCGAAATCGTCAACGCGATGCTGGTCTGCCCGGATGACGATTTGCTGAAGCACCTGGATGCGTTCGCCGTGCATGGCGAATCGCATTTCGCGCAGGAATTGGAATGGATGACCCAGACCGATTTCCCCAGCACCGACTGCCATGCGGGCGAACACAATGCGGTGATGAATTCGGTGTACGAGGTGCGCGATATCCTGGCCGCCGGCGGCAATCCGCAGGTCGCGCGCGGACTGGCCGAGGAACTGGCGCGCTGGTTTCCGGGCCATGCCGATTACCTCGATTCGGCGCTGGCGCAATGGATGGTCAAGAAAAAATCGGGCGGCATCCCGGTGGTGTTGCGGCGGAACATGACGTTCCCCGAGATGGACAAGACCTGATGCCTTCGATATACGAACCCGGCCCAAGCGCCGGTTTTTTTATTGCCGCTGCCGTTTATCGGCCATCGCTATCGAACACCCGCAATATCGCGTCCGGCAATTCTTCCAGGTAGGACGGCGACTTCGGCAGGATATGCGCCACGCCGTGCCGCCTGGCCTCGGCGACATGATCGTCGTCGGAAAACCCGCTGCACATGAGTACCGGCACGGTCGAACCCTGCGCCCGCAATTCGTCGTGGAAATCCAGGCCGGTCATGTTTTCCGCGAGCTGGTAATCGATCACCAGCAGGTCGAAGCAGGTTTTCGACAGGATGCCGCGCGCTTCGGTCAGCGTGCCGGCGCCGCTGACCTGGTAGCGCCGTTTTTTCAGGCTGCGCTGCACCAGCTCGCGCAAGCCCGCATCGTCGTCGATGACCAGGATGCGCCGCTGCTCCGGGTCGATCATGGCGCCGCTCGGCCCGCGTTCGGCACCTTGATGATCTGCAGGAAGAAGCCGAGCCGGCGTACCGCCTCGATAAAGGCTTCGTATTCCACCGGCTTGGTGATGTACAGATTGCAGCCGTATTCATAGCAGCGCTCGATTTCGCGCGGGTCGTCGGTGGTGGTCAGCATGACGATCGGGATCGATGCCGTGGCATTGTTTTCCTTCAGGCGCCGCAGCACGTCGACGCCGCTCACGCGCGGCATGTTGACGTCCAGCAGGATTACCATCTGGTCGTATTGCAGCGGCTTGAGCACGCCGGCGTTGTCGAAAAAATAGTCGAGCGCTTCCTGGCCGTCCTTCAGCCGCTGGAAGTTATTCGACAAGCCCGCGCGGCGCAGGTTTTTCTCGACCAGCAGCGCTTGTCCGTCATCGTCTTCCACCAGCAGAATGCCGACTTCCTTGTTTTCGCTCATGTTGTTACTCTCCCCAGGGTCTGATTGTCGATGTTCGGTTTTTCGATATTCAATTCATCCGTTTGCGGCCGCGCCGGCAGCGACACATAAAATGTCGAGCCGCTGCCTTCTTCCGATTCCACCCAGATTTTGCCGTTGTGCCGCATCACGATGCGCTTGATCAGCGCCAGGCCGACGCCTTCGCCTTGCGCGACATTGGCATGCAGCCGGTGGAAGGCGGAGAACATCTTGTTCAGATAGGCATGCGGGATGCCGAGGCCGTTGTCCCTGATGAAATAGGTATGCAGTTCCGGGTGCGGATCGGTTTCCGGCAACGCGCCGATTTCAATGACGCCGGGACGGTCCTTGTCCAGGTAGTTGACGGCATTGCCGATCAGGTTGCCGAAGATCTGTTCGATCGCGGTCGGGTCGCCGTGGCAGGGCGGCAGCGGCGCCACCGTGACGCGGGCGCCGCGCTCGCGGATGGTGCCCTGCATGGCGTCGATGACGCGCTCGACGATCTGGCCGGCGTCGAGCAGGACCGGCTGGTATTCGACCCGGCCGACGCGCGACAGGCGCAGCATGGCGTCGATGATCGCGGCCGAACGGGTGACGGCGGTGCGGATGAATTTGAGCGCCACCTCGACATCGTCTTCGATGATGGTCTGGATGCGCTGCTTGTCGTCGGCCGGCAGCGGGCTGGCGCGGATCACGTCGTGCAGTTCATGCGCGGCGTGATTCAGTTCCTTGCTGAAGCCTTGCAGATTGACCAGCGGCGAGCGCAGATCGTGCGAGACGCTGTAGATGAACATTTCATTATCTTGCGTCTGGCGCTGCAGATTGTCGTTGACCACCGCCAGTTCGCGCGCGCGCTGTTCGAGTTCGCTGCGATAATCGCGCGCCTCGGTTTCCGCCTGGTTCAAGCGCAGGCTGGTCTGGTGCAGCACGCTGTCGAGTTCGGAAATTTCGTCGCTGCCGGGCACCCTGGCGGCCAGTTCGCCGCCGGTCGACAATTGGCGCGCATTGCTGGTCAGCACGGCCAGGCGGCCGCCGACGTTGCGCGAGAAAACCCAGGTGGCGATGCCGCCGGCGACGATGGAGCCGAGCACGGCAAGGATCATCGTGATCATCTGCGTCCGGCGCGCCTCGGCGACCTCGAGCGTGCGGGCGCTGTCCAGTTGTTCTTCGGTCGCGATGAATTCGCTAATCTGACCGCGGATGAGTTCCAGGCGCCTGGTCGAGACATTCGATTCCGCCGCCTGGCGCAGGCCCTGCACCACTTCCTCCAGGCGGCCTTGCTTGACCAGTTCGATCTGCTGGTCCGACCATTCCCGGTAATCCTGGATTGCCTGGCGCATCCGCTGCACCGCCCGCAGCTGTACCGGATTATCCTGCACCATGCCGGTCAGTTCGCCGACTTCCTGGTCGAGCTGGTCCCACAGATCGGTTTTGTCGAGATCGCTGAGGTCGTTGAGCAGCAATCCGCGCCGCAGGCGGGCCGATTGCTGTTGCAGGGGATCGCGCACTTCGGCGACCTGGATGATGACGTTCTTGGTATGCACGGCCCAGATTTCCGCCTGGGTGGCATCTTGTTGACTTTTATATAACAAACCCAGCAATATCAACTCGAATATGCCCGGCACGGCAACCAGCAGAAGCCCCTTGGTAAACAACTTCATGTTCGACGTCTCGCTTGGTATTGCATCGGCGAAGGCGCGGATGCATGGATTATATTTCCTGGCGCGGTCCGAAAATCTTTAACGCACTGCTTATGAATTATTTAATGCGTGCAATTAAAATAACAAGCGGAATCCTCTCACAAACGATTTGAAATCGCCAACATTTTTTTGTGGCGAGACTTACGGTTTTTTTTATGTATGTTTTATGCAAATCGGCAAGCGGGCGCAGCCTGTTTTGGCGGCCGGGTTGCAGGCCAACTTGCAAGCTGAATTGCCGGCCCCGGATCTATTCGCCGGAAGGCGTTGCGACGATGCCGCTGCGATGCTGCTTGCCCCAGACCCGGCCGCCGCGCGCGAATTCCAGCCAGCCGAGCAGGGCGCCGAAGTGGCGCAGCAATTGAAAGGTAAACGGTTCGGCCAGGGCCGCCAGCATCGCCATGGCCATGTTGGCGTTTTTGGGGGCATCGCCGGCATGGGAGGCAACACCGGTCCAGCGGCGATAGAGATAAAATGGTCCAGACGTAGAACAGCAGGTCGAACAATGTCTTGGCGCCGATCACGCCGAAGATCGACAGCACGATCATGCCGTGGCCGCCGAACGCGAACGCCAGCAGCAGCGCGAACGCGGTCAGGCCGTACAGCGGCTGCAAGGTATCGATCGCCTTGACCGGCATCATCAGCAAGCCGAGCAGGCCATAGCGCCGGTTGCCGGTCATGTCGCGATTCCAGTATTGGGTCTGCAGGAAACCGGCGAACCAGCGCCGCCGCTGGCGCAGGAAAGCTTTCAGGGTGCCGGGGGCGTCGGTGCGCGCATGCGCGTTGCCGATCACGCGCACGTCCCAGTCCAGCCCGCGATCCACCGAATAGCGGCGCAGGCGGTGGATCAGTTCATAGTCTTCGACCAGGCATTGGGGATCGAAACCGCCGACGGCCAGCAAGGCGTCGCGCCGGAAGGAGGCGAAGGCGCCGGAGATCAGCAGCAGGCTGTCGGCGCGCATCCAGGCATAGCGCGAAATGAAATTGCGCATGTATTCGTGGGTTTGAAACCATTGCAGCACGCGGCCCGAAACGGATTTGCCGCAGACCGGCGTCAGGATGCCGGTGGCGGCGACCAGTCGAGGCCGCGCCGCGAATGCGCTGCGCATGGCGTGGCTGGCGCCGGCGTCGAGCAAGGTGTCGGCGTCGACCGTCATGACGATCTCGGTGGTCATCACGGTGATCGCGGCATTCAGCGCGCGCGCCTTGCCGCCGTGCGGCACGCGCAGCCAGAATAGTTGCGGATGCAGCGTGCTTGCGGCGCTGAGTTCGCCGTCCGCCGCGGCGGCCAGGCCGAAGCGTTCGGTCAACAGCGCGGCGCTGCCGTCGGTCGAGCCGTCGTCGGCGATCACGATCTGCGCCGGGCCGTGCGCCTGCGCCAGCAGGGTGGCAATCGTGATCGGCAGCACCGATGCTTCATTATGCGAAGCCACGATCACGCCCAGGCTGGGCAGGGGGCCGGGTTGCGACGTGGCTTCGTGCGATGCCGCCGCATCCGCTCCGTGCGCGCCGGCCAGGGCCAGGGTCTGGAAGCCGACGAACAGCAGCAGTGCGGTGTCGTAGAGGACGTAGGCGATGCCGGTCGACCAGGCCAGCGCGCCTTGCAGCGAAAAAGCGCGCGCGAACAACACCAGCCACAGCAGGATGACGCCGAGATGAATCGCCGCGCCGGTCCAGGTCGTGCCGCGCGGCGACAGGCGCGGCGAGGCGGCGACCAGGGCGCGTTCGAGCAAGGCTGCGCGTGCTTGCGTTTGTGCGTGCGCCGGATTGGAATCTGCCGGCGGTATTGTCGCGGATGCTGCCTGGGGCGCCGGATTCATTCAGGGCAGCATGCGTTTGATGACGGAGCGGCGATCGATCCATTCATGTTTCAGGGCGCCGACGATATGCATGGCCAGCATCGCATACAGCGCATAGCCGAGCCAGGTATGCAGCGCGCCGAGACGGTCGTGCAATTGCATGCCTTCCTTCACGGCGGTATCCATGTGCAGCAGCCAGCCGATGCGCGGCCATTCGAACAGGCCGAACAACTGCATCGGATGGGTGGCTGCATCAGTCCAGGCCGAGTCGTGCGCCCAGCCCGACAGCGGCAGGCCGATCATCAGCAGGTACAGCAGGAAATGCGCGATATGGGCGGCGGTATATTCCCAGCGCGGGAAGCCGGCCGGCAGCGGCGGCGGTTTGTGCGAGAAGCGCCACAGCAGGCGCAGCAGCACCAGGCCCAGCACGGTAATGCCGATCGATTTATGCAGGTCGATCGCGGGCCGGATCTGTTCGTCCGGCAGCCAGTAATTGGCGGAAAGGCCGAGATACACGTTCACCAGGATCAGCAGCGCGATCAGCCAGTGCAGCGCCATCGCGGTTCGAGTGTATTTGGCGGATACGGAAGACATCGCCGCGGAGAGCGATACGGGCTTGAGCTTGGCGTTCATGGGCGTCCGAATGACGGTGTCCGGTAAAGAAATGTAAAGGCAAACGAGAACAATTCTCAATTATATAGAGAAATTTTCGCTTGCACTGTCGCTTGCCTGTTTCTTGCCGCGACCCGGACGCCGACGCCAATAAAAAATGCGAATCCGAACGCCGGCCTCAGCGCAGCGGCGCCAGCCGTGCGCGCCATGCGGCGGGCAGGAAGCCGAGCACGAAGGCGCGGCTCGGCTGCCAATAGGCCGACAGCAGCAGCAAGGCCGCGCCGATCGCCGCCGCGGTGAAGGCGAAGTTCAGGCTGACCATGCCGTATTGCTTGAGCAGGGCGCTGAATGCATACAGCACATACGCCAATGCCGACACCATCAGCGCGCGCCGGTCGATGGCCACCGAGACGATGGCGATGCCGACGTACAGGATCACCACGACGGCGATCTGCATCAGGCTGACCTGGTCGCCGGCTATCTTGAGCGACATGAAGACCGGATGCACCAGCAGCGGCGCGGCCAGCAGATGCAGCCAGAACGCGACATCGGAATGCCGGGTCTGGCGCAGCGTGTCGCTGGCGTCCCACCGCAATGCCAGCGCGAACGAGGCGGCGCCGGCGGCCAGGAACACCGGCAGCAGATGCTGGTTGGCGCCGGGGACCAGGCGCACGATGGCCAGGCCGATCAGGCCCAATACCGCGCCAACGCCGGCCGCGATCGTGATCGGCACACGGAAGCGCCACCAGTGCAACGCCGCGCCGGCGGCGGCGAGCGCGCAGCCCAGGTAGGGGCTGGCGGCCCAGCCGGCCGCGGCCAGTCCGCCCACGAATGCCAGCAGCAGCACGATCGCGGGCAGCGCCATGTGGCGCTTGCGCACGAAGAATTCGGCCAGCACCCAGGCCAGTCCGGCCCCGATCGCCGGTCCCGCGGTCCAGCCGGTCGACACCAGTACCAGCAGGCAGGCGATTACCACGAAGATATCGTTGAAGCCGGTCACCAGGCGGAAATGTTCTTCGTCCACCGCCGGCGTCAGGCGCCGTTGCGCGGCATGCGCGCGCAGCCCGGCGGCGGCCTCGCCGCTCAGTACGCCTGCCGCGACGGCCGAATTCAGATCTTCTTCGCTATACATTTTGTTGATGCCTCCGGTGAAAGTCGTATCGATTCGATGTGGGAGTATATAGAAGCGATTTAGCAAACAGGAAGAAGTGAGATTTCGGGAAAACGGACGAGCGCCGGCTAACTTCGTTTATCATCTCGATTCTCACAATATAATAATTAAACAACTTAACAACGAAGATTTAGAGGAAGACTGCTCCATGTCGAAAAAAGTACCTATCACGCTGGCCTGCGGAGACTACGAAATTGTGCGCGCATTGAAGGAGGGCGTCGTCAAGCCGGACGGCATCGATCTGACCGTGGTGACGGAAATGGATTCCACCTCGCGCCACTGGCGTTTCCTGCGCAACCGCGAATTCGACATGGCCGAGGTTTCCTGCTCTTCGTACATGCTGGCGCGCGACAACGATTTCCCGGTGCGCGCGATCCCGGTATTCCTGCATCGCCGCTTCCGCCACGGCTTCGCGTTCGTCAATACCGGCAAGGGCATCGTCTCGCCCAAGGACCTGATCGGCAAGAAAGTCGGCGTCAAGTCGTTCCAGGTGACCGCGGTGCTGTGGCTGCGCGGCATCCTGGAGCATGAATACGGCGTGCCGCACAAGTCGATCGAATGGTATGCCGAGCTCGATGAGGACGTCGAGTTCACCCCGCCGGCAGATTTGAAGCTGGTGCGGCTGGATCATTCGCAATCGGTGGAAACCATGCTGGCCGAAGGCGAGCTGGACGCGGTATTGCATGCCGACCTGATCAAGCCGCTGGTCGACAAGGACCCGCGCGTGGCGCGCCTGTTCCCGAACTACCGCGACGAGGAAGTCGAGTACTTCAAGCGCACCGGCATTTTCCCGATCATGCATGTGATGGGCATCCGCCAGGACCTGCTGGAGCGCCATCCGTGGATTGCGATCAATATGTTCCAGGCATTCGAAAAATCCAAGGAAATCGGCATGGCGCGCATGGAAAACCCGCGCAACGTGCCGCTGGCCTGGTATCGCGAAGCCTGGGAAGAGCAGGAAGAACTGATGGGCAGCGACCCGTGGGAATACGGCCTGAGCGACGCCAACCGGCATACGCTGGATACGCTGGCCGGCTATTCCTTCGAGCAGGGCCTGATTCGCGGCAAGCCCGCGCTGGACGATCTTTTCGTCGATGTGTCGCAGGGACGCAAGCGCGGCGACGTGTATCGAATCTGAGGATCGCATCCGAAGATTGCATCTGAAGTCCGGATTGGAAGATCCGGGTATTCGGCATGCCGCGTCAGGGTAGTGGGGCCGGCGCGCATGTCAGAAATGGATAGGACCGCAGCGGTAAATTTGTTGTTCAAGGCCGCCGTCTTGTGCTATGTTCCCCGCTAGCAATGGTCACGGCGTAGGGGCGCCGGCCATTGCATGCCGCCATTAATCCGCAAGACCCTGGAACGTTGGAAGAACGATGCAGAAAATCACCCTCAATGTCAAAGAAGAACTGTACGCGACGCTGGACCGCGACTTCAGGACCTTCGTGCGCCTGTCGAACAAGCTCGACGCGCAGTTCTACACGCCGTCCTTCGAGAAATTCCTGATGGCGAAGCTGTCCGACAACGTCACGCCCTTGACGGAACAGGCGGTGCAGCATCTCATGCAATCCAGCCAGTACGCCTGGGCCAAGCGCGCGCTGGACAAGGATTTCCCGGAGGTGGTCGCGATCCTGATGACGCAGGCCGCCGAAAACGGCTTCCATGTCGCGCATCGCCAGGACTGGAATACCGAAGATCTGACTACGGCGGCCAAGGCATGGGCCACGGCGCTGGTGAAGCAGGCCAAGGGCGACGAGACCCAGATCGACGTGCTGGCCGCGCAGATCAGGTCGTCCGCGGTCAGCATCGTGGAAGTCGAGGAAAGGCTGCGCACGCCGGCCTGGCGGCTGGGAAATGCCCTGGCGCAGAATCTGCATGACGTGATCATCGCGATGGATCATGCGACCGGCGTCAAGGCGCGCGAGAAATTCGGCGAACTGCGCGCCGTGCTGCGGCTGTCGGTCATTCACGGCGCCATCGGCAAGAAGCGGGAGCAGGAAATCCTGGACCACCTGCGCAGCAGGAAACCGTATCTGTTCGAAGAGGAAGCGCATACCGGTTTTGCCAGGTTCATGCTCTGGCTGCGCAACGCATTGGCGGTCTAGGCCGCCGCGGCCAGGCGCCGGCGGTCGTTCGCAAATCGTTCGCAAAACACCCGCCAGTCATTCGCGGGTTTTTTTTCGCTCTTTTTCCATTTTTGTCTATGACCGGGGTCAATGACAGGCGCCTGCAATCGGCGCAGAATCGGCTGCAAAAATGGCGCTGCCTATAAAGGAATCGATAATGAAATGCGCGATGGTTGGATCCCGCTACTTCGGCGCCTCGGTCTTCGAGACGCTGCGCAAGGAAGAGGGCATTGAGTTCACCAGTGTGATTGCGCCCGCGGCCGACGACCGGCTGGCGCTGGCGGCCAGGGCCGCCGGCATGGAAGTGCATGTGCTGGACAATCCGCGCATGGTGCCGGGCGAGGCCGTTGCCGAAGGCACCGACCTGATCATCGCCGCGCATACGCATGCCCGGGTCAGCGACGACGCATTGGCGCGCTCGCGGCTGGGCGGCATCGGCTATCACCCGTCCTTGCTGCCGCGGCATCGCGGCATCGCCGCCGTCGAATGGACCATCCTGGAAGGCGATCCGATCGCCGGCGGCTCGATCTATCACCTGGCCGACGGCTGGGACGCGGGCGCGGTGGCCGCGCAGGACTGGTGCTTCGTGCTCAAGGGCGAAACGGCGCGCGAATTGTGGGAGCGCGCGCTGGCGCCGATGGGATTGGCGTTGCTGAGCAAGGTAGTGCATCACGCCAGGCTGCACGGCCATGTGCCGGCGCATGTGCAGGATGCGCGCTTCGCGACCCGGGCGCCGATGATCCGCAAGTCGGTGGTGCTGACCGAGGAACCGCATCCGGATACCACCTCGCTGGTGGTGTCCATCGTCGGGCCGGACCGCCATGGCATCGTCAGCCTGCTGGCCGACCGCGCCCAGCGCTTCGGCGCCAATTGGGCCGCCAGCCGCATGACCAGGCTGGCCAGCGAGTTCGCCGGCACCGTGCACTTCGAAGTGCCGCGCGAGAACGTGGACGCGCTGGCGGCGGCATTGCGCCAACTGGAATCGAGCGGACTGCAAGTGGTGATCGCCAGGAGCGACGGCGCCACGGTGCCGGATTCGCTGCGCAGCGTGGAACTGGAGCTGGTCGGCGACGATCGGGTGGGCATCGTCAGCAACCTGACCAGGATGCTGGCCGAGCGCGGCATCGGCATCGAGAGCATTCATACCGAAATCCTGCGCAGCGGGGTATCGGGCAAGCAGGTCTTCAAGATCGGCGCGCATCTGCTGGCGCCGGTCTCGCTGTCGATCGGCAAGCTGCAGCACGAACTCAGCGCGCTTGCCAGGGAAATGATGCTCGACATCGCCCTGGGCGAGCGGCCGGCGCCCAGCCTCGAATTGAGCGCCGGGCGCAAGACGGCCTGACGGGTATCGCAGACATCGAACCGCAACATATAAGCACAAGCCGGCCGCCGCAATTTCGGCCGTTCAAGAAGCAACAATAAAATCCGGAGACCGCCTTGCCTAGCCTGCTGCCCGATATCGATCCCGACGGATTGCTGGAATATTCCGTCGTCTACACCGACCGCGCCGTCAACCACATGTCGAATGCCTTCCAGGGCGTGATGAAAGACATTTCCCGAATACTCCGGCAGGTCTACGGCGCGCAGGCGGCGATCGTGGTGCCCGGCAGCGGCACCTTCGGCATGGAGGCCGTGGCGCGCCAGTTCGCCACCGGCAAGCAGTGCCTGGTGATCCGCAACGGCTGGTTCAGTTTCCGCTGGACGCAGATTTTCGACATGTGCGGCATTCCTTCGGCCTCCACCGTGCTCAAGGCGCGCCGCGTGGCCGATGCGCACCAGGCCGCTTTCGCGCCGCCGCCGATCGGGGAAGTGGTGGCCGCGATCCACGCCGGCCGCCCCGCGCTGGTGTTCGCGCCGCATGTCGAAACGGCTTCGGGCATCATCCTGCCGGACGCCTATCTGCGGCAGGTGGCCGACGCCGTGCATGCGGTGGGCGGCATGTTCGTATTGGACTGCATCGCTTCCGGCACCATCTGGGTCGATATGCAGGCCGCCGGCGTCGATGTGCTGATCAGCGCGCCGCAAAAGGGCTGGAGCGCGTCGCCGTGCTGCGCGCTGGTGATGCTGAGCGAACTGGCGCGGGAAAAAATCGAATCCACATCCAGCACCAGCTTTGCCTGCGACTTGCGCAAATGGCTGCAGATCATGGAGGCGTACGAGCAGGGCGGCTTCGCCTATCACGCCACGATGCCCACGGATGCGCTTGCCGGCCTGCGCAAGGTGATGCTGGAAACCGAAGCCTACGGTTTCGACAGGGTCCGCGCCGAACAGCAGGAACTCGGCGACCGGGTGCGCGCCTTGCTGGAAAAAAAGGGTTTCAAGAGTGTCGCGGCCGACGGCTTCAAGGCGCCCGGCGTGGTGGTCAGCTATACCGACGACGACGCCATGCAATCTGCCCGGAAATTTGCCGAGGCGGGCTTGCAGGTCGGCGCCGGCGTGCCGCTGCAATGCGACGAGCCGGTCGATTTCAAGACCTTTCGCATCGGCCTGTTCGGGCTCGATAAATTGCACAATATCGAACGCACCGTCGACAGCCTGGAGCAGGTGCTTGAAAAAATCGGATGAGCATGAAAAATCCCCGCAAAGATTCAGCGGGGATTTTTTTTGACGGAGACCGACCTCAATATCGGCGCCGGCACACGACGCCGATATGACGCCGCCGCCGGGATTGCGTCAGCGACGGCTTATTTCGGCGGACGCAATCCGTAGCTTTCCAGCTTGGCGCGTTCGGCCGGGCTGGTGATCAGCTTGGCGAAGGCCTTGGCCGAAGCGGGCGCATCGTTGTGCAGCCACAGCGAGTAAGTGGTCGACAAATCGTATTCCGGCGGGAACGGACCCACCAGCGCCGCCGGATTGGCCTGCACGATTTCGCTGAGCTGCGTCACGGCCAGGTCGGCCTTGCCCTCCAGCACCAGTTTCATGGTCACCAGGCCGTCCGGCGCCAGCGTGGCCTTCTTCAGGATTTCATCCTTGATGCCCATCGCTTCGATCACCTTCATGAAATGCAGGCCGACGGTGGCGCCGCGCGCCGGATCGGAAAACACGATGCGATTGGCGTTCAACAGCGCGGCCTTGAATTTCTCGGTGGTCGAGATATCCGGCTTCGGCGCGCCCGGCGGCGCGGCGAAACCGCCGACGGTGTCGCCCACCACGGTCACCGCGCCGTCTTTCAGCTTGTCGGCTTTCAGCGAGTTATTGATCAGGATCGCGGTCGTGATCAGGAAAGTCGCATCGGGATCGGCCAGGAAGCGCTGCTGCGCGGCGCCGGCGGTGTCGAATATCATGGTGATCTTCTGACCGCTGGTTTTTTCGAAGTCGGCGGCCATGCGTTCCACCGGCGATTTCACGCCGGCGGCGGCGTACAGCTTCAGGTTGTCGGCCGATGCGGCGGACGAGGCGGCCAGCGCCAGGCCGGCGGCAATCATCAAACTCTTCAGACTCCAGGCTTTTTTCATATTGCAGTTCCTTTTTTGTTGGTGATATCAATGGCGTTTTTAACGCGCTCGGGGTTGAACGGATATTCGCGCAGCCGGGCGCCGGTGGCGTGGAAGATGGCGTTGCCGATGGCCGCGGCGACCGGCGTGGTGCTGGCTTCGCCGGCGCCGCAGGAGCCTTTGTCGAGGCGATTGATGAGTTGCACCTCGACCACCTCCGGCACATCTTCGAAACGCGCAATCGGATAGGAAGACCAGTCGACGGAAGTCACGCCGCTGCGGTTGAACGCGACTTCTTCGAACAGAGCGCGGCTCATGCCCTGGACCAGGCAGCCTTCGACCTGATTGCGCACGCCGTCCGGATTGACGATCAGGCCGCAGTCGAAGGCGGCATACATGCGCCGCACGCGCACACGGCCGGATTTGCGATCGACATCGACATCCGCGATCACGGCGGAATAGGCGTTTTGGTTCTCGTACTGGCAGAACGCGATGCCGCGGCCGCTGGCGATATCGCCATCCTGCTGCGCCATCCTGCCGGCTTCCCATTTGGCCATTTTCGCTGCCGTCGACACGACGGCGCGCGCGCGCTCGTCCTTCAGATACTGCATGCGGTAGGCCACCGGGTCGGCCTTGGCGGCCGTCGCCAGTTCATCCATGAAGGATTCGTTGGCGAAGGTGTGCGGATAGGCCGACAGGCCGCGCAGCGCCGAAGGGCGCAGCGGGCTCGAGTCGTGATAGCGGATGCGCACGCGGCGGTCCGGAAAGACGTAGTTGATGTCGGCGTTGCGGCCGCCGTTGGAAAATTCGTAGTTCGGTTTGAAGCCGGTCAGCGTGCCGCCCAGCGTGTTGCCGGGCTGGCTGCGCGGACGCGAGCTATGGGTCGGTGTGATGTTAATGAAATCCCAGGCCACGATATTGCCGTCGGCATCGACGCCGGCGCTCAGATCGACGGCCATGGCCGGGCATTTCGGCTCCCAGCCATGTTCGTCCTGGCGCATCCATTGCACCCGCACCGGCTTGCCGACCGCTTGCGACAGCAGCGCCGCGTCGACCGCCGAATCGTCGGCGCCGTTATGGCCGTAGCAGCCGGAGGCTTCGGTCCAGGCCACCCGCACTTTATCGGAAGGCAGATTGAGAATGCCGGCCACGGTATCGATCAGGCCGTAGCTGTGCTGGGTGCCGCACCATACCGTGGCGCGATCCTTGCGGACGTCGGCCACGCCGCAGGATGGGCCGATCGAGCCATGCATCTGGTAGGGTGTCAGATAAGTGGCCTTGACGGTCTTGGCGGCCTTGGCGAAGGCGGCGTCGGCATCGCCGCTGATTTTGACGTCGAGCGCCTGCGCCACGGGATAGCCGCGCATTTCCTTGTGAATATCGACCGCTTCGCCGGCGTTGGCGGGCAGTTTCCACTCGACCTTCAGCTGGCGCGAGGCGGCGATGGCGACTTCTTCGCGGCTGGCGACCACGCCGACGAAATCGCCGCGCGTGACCACGCGCGCGCCGAGGTGCTGGATGGAGGCTTCATCGACGCGGATCAATTTGGCGCCGATCGCGGCCGGACGCACCACGCGGCCGTGCAGCATGCCCGGCAGGCGGACATTCTGAACATACTCGAAGGCGCCGACAATCTTGGCCGGCAGGTCCACGCGCGGCACCGGCTGGCCGATCACGGTGTAATCGGCGATCGCCTTGAATTTCACCTTTCCGGTCATTTTGCGATCGAAGCGCTTGCCGCCCATCAGTTCGGCAAACGTGACGCCCTTGGCCGGCGTGGCCTTGACGAACACGACGCACTGGCGAATGGCCAGCGCATCGGGCGCCACGCCGAGTTTGGCGCCGCCAAGCTCAAGCAGCACCGCGCGGGCTTCGGCCGCGGCCTGGCGTAGTTGCGGTTGGCCCATCTGGGTGGTTTTGCTGCCGGTGGTGGTGCCCTGATCGGGCACGATCGCGGTGTCGCCCATGATCATGGTGATGCGCGACATCGGGCAATCGAGTTCTTCGGCGACGGCTTGCGACAGGCTGGTCTGCACGCCCTGGCCAAGCTCGACCTTGCCGCAGAAGACGGTTACGTTGCCTTGCGCGTCGATGGCCAGCCACGAATCGAGACCGGCATAGAGCGCGAGTTTTTCTTTCGGGGTGGCGGTCTGGGCTGAGGCCAGCGCGGGAAAGGCGAACGAAATGACGATCGCGCCGCCGGCTTGCAGAAAACCGCGGCGGGAAGGGCGCTGCGGCGCATCGGCGATGACGCCGGATTCCGAGATATCGTTCATACTGTTTCTCCCCGCATGGTTGCCGCGGCGCGCTTGACGGCGTGCAGAATGCGAACGTGGCTGCCGCAGCGGCAGAGATTGCCGTTGAGCGCCGTGCGAATCTGAGCATCGCTCGGGTTTTTGTTCGATGCCAGCAACGACGTGGCGGACATCACCATGCCGCTCAGGCAATAGCCGCACTGGCCGGCTTGCTCGGCGATGAATGCGGCCTGCACGGGATGCGGTTCGGCGGCCGTTCCCAGGCCTTCGATGGTGGTGACCTTCTGACCGGCGACCGCGCTGACCGGGGTCACGCAGGCGCGCACCGGCTGGCCGTCGAGGTGCACGGTGCAGGCGCCGCATTGTGCCAGTCCGCAGCCGAATTTGGGACCGTTGAATTTCAGGTCGTTGCGCAGGGCATATAACAGCGGTGTTTCCGGCGCCATTTCCACAGTCTGGTTGTGCGAATTGACGTTAAGTACGATTTTCATGGGGCGTCCCCGTGGTGATTGCAAAAGAAAAGCCGCCCTGCAAAGTCGCCGATCGCCTTAATTCCAATGTAAAAAACAAAGTCATTTCGATGATCGGCAACCACAGGGCGGCCCATTGCTGCGTTTTGTATGTCTTGGTCCGGACTGCAGGCAGCCCGGACCGAAGCACATCTTAGCGTGTTGCTGCGTCGTTCAGCGTGTTCGGATGCGAACCCTTCTTGCCGAGCAGCAGTTGCAGCACGACTGCCACGGCGATGTTCACCACCAGCGCGATCAGGCCGGTGTACATCGTGTAGCTGTCGCCGCCGACCACGATGGTGTGCACCGGCTTGATGCCATCCGAGTAAGCCAGATAGCTGCCGCTGGCCAGGCCGACGGCCCAGCCGGCCAGCAATGCCGGCGCGCGGAACCAGCCGAAGAACAGGCCGAACACGACGGCGGGGAAGGTCTGCAGGATCCAGACGCCGCCCAGCAATTGCAGGTCCAGCGCGAACTTGGTCGGCAGGAACAGGATGAAGATCAGCGCGCCGACCTTGACCAGCAACGACACGGTCTTGGCGACCTTGGCTTCACCGGCGTGAGTCACGTTCGGGTTGACGTAAGGCTTCCAGAAGTTGCGGGTGAACAGGTTGGCGGCGCCGATCGACATCACTGCAGCCGGCACCAGCGCGCCGATGGCGATGGCCGCGAAGGCGAAGCCCGCGAACCAGCTAGGGAACAGCGCGTTGAACAGGGCCGGCACGACGTCATTGTTGTTGGCGACGTGCAGGTTGGCGCCGTAGGCCATGAAGCCCAGCAGGGCGATCAGGCCCAGCAGCACGGTGTAGGCCGGCAGGAACACGGCATTCTTGCGAATGGTGTCGGCGCTCTTGGCGGCAAAAATGCCGGTCAGCGTGTGCGGATACATGAACGCGGCCATGGCCGAGCCCAGCGCCAGCGTGGCGAACGGCAGGAATTGCGATCCCTTCAGCGTCAGGCCGGTGGCGCCGCCCTTGGCTGCATAGGCTTCGCTGGCTGCCGCGAACACGTGGGTATAGCCGCCCAGTTTCATCGGCACCATCACCACGGCCACCAGCACCACGATGTAGATCATCAAGTCCTTGACGAAAGCGATCAGCGCCGGCGCACGCAGGCCGGCCGAATAGGTGTACAGCGCCAGGATCGCGAAGGCGGCGGCCAGCGGCAGTTCGCCGGTCAGGCCGAGCGCCTTGATCACCACTTCCATGCCGACCAGTTGCAGCGCGATGTAAGGCATGGTCGCCAGCACGCCGGTCAGGGCCACCGCGAATTCCAGCGGACGCGAATTGTAGCGGCCGTAGACGACGTCGCCCGCCGTCACGTGGCCGGCCGCGGCGGCGGCCTTCCACAGTTTCGGCATGATGACGAAGACGATCGGATACACCAGGATGGTGTACGGCAGCGCGAAGAAGCCGTAGGCGCCGACGGCATACACCAG
>DASYEK010000036.1:0-53435 GCA_036499085.1 Herbaspirillum sp.
AAACACTGGGGTGGTCGACGGGGCTCGAACCCGCGACAACAGGAATCACAATCCTGGACTCTACCAACTGAGCTACGACCACCATTGGCATAACCGAAAAGCACCGGCTAAGACAGCCCGCAATTATACAAACATGTCGCCGCACTTGCAAACGAAATAAGTGCCGGACCGGCAACGCGAGGCTGCAAGCACCTTCACGCCGGATCGGCGACGTCCGCCCGAGGCGCCACGGCGGTCACCGGCGGCGTCAATTGCAATAGCCTGGCGAATGCATTTTGCAACGTCGCGGCGCTGGCGCTGGTGTAGGCGGAAAGCCTGCCGGCATCGTCAAGGCCGTCGTTGCCGCGATCGGTCATGCGCCGCAGGCCCGCCGCATCGATCAGGCGCGTCAACTGCCGGCTGACGGCGACGCCGGTGTCGATGATGTTGATTTGCGGCGCGCCAAGTCGGCGCAAGGTCTCTTCGATCAGCGGCAGGACGAAGGGGTAATGCGTGCAGCCCAGCACCAGCGTGTCGATTCCTTCCTCAAGCAGGGCGCCGAGATGACCCCGCAGCAATTGCGCCGTAGGCGGGGCATTGAGCGCGCCTTGTTCGATCAGGTCCGCCAGGCCGACGCAGGCGGCGCCGTGGAAACGTACGCCGTGGCTCGCGCTCAATTGATCGCGCAGGGCGATGAAGCGCGCGCTGGCCAGCGTGGCGCGGGTCGCCAGCACGCCCGCCTGCTTGCTGCGCGTTTGCTGCGCGGCGGGCTTCAGGCCGGGTTCGATGCCGACCACGATCAGCTCGGGATAACGCGCGCGGATGGCGCTGATGGCGGCCGCGGTGGCCGTGTTGCAGGCCACCACCAGCGCCTTGGCGCCTTGCGCCAGCAGGAACCGGGCGATCGCCAGCGAACGTTCGACGATCTCGGCCTCGCTGCGGTCGCCGTAGGGCGCATAGCCGGTATCGGCGAAGTACAGCAGATGTTCTTGCGGCAGATCGACGCGGATATGCCGCAGCACCGTCAAGCCGCCGACGCCGGAATCGAAAATGCCGATGGGCGCATCGGCGGCCATCGGCATCTGCATTGCGGACAATGACATCGAAGGCCGTGCCGCCTACACCACCGCGACCGGGATCTTGCTCAGGGCGGTATTGGTGGCGATGCGCTCCTGCCATTCCTTCGGCCCGGTGGTATGCACCGCCACACCGTTCGAATCGACCGCCACCGTGACCGGCATGTCCTGCACGTCGAACTCGTAGATCGCTTCCATGCCGAGGTCGGCAAAGCCCAGCACCTTGGCCGACTTGATCGCCTTCGAGACCAGGTAGGCGGCGCCGCCGACGGCCATCAGATAGGCCGACTTCTGCTTCTTGATCGATTCGACCGTGGCCGGGCCGCGCTCGGCCTTGCCGATCATCGCGATCAGGCCGGTCTGTTCCAGCATCAGGTCGGTGAATTTATCCATGCGGGTGGCGGTGGTCGGACCGGCCGGGCCGACCGCTTCGTCGCGCACCGGATCGACCGGGCCGACGTAATAGATCACGCGGTTGGTGAAATCGACCGGCAGTTTTTCGCCCTTGGCCAGCATGTCCTGGATGCGCTTGTGGGCGGCGTCGCGGCCGGTCAGCATCTTGCCGTTGAGCAGCAGCGTTTCGCCCGGCTTCCAGGACGCGACTTCTTCCTTGGTCAGCGTGTTCAGGTCGACGCGGCGCGACTTCTCGGTATCCGGCGTCCAGTTCACTTGCGGCCAATCGGACAGCGACGGCGGCGTCATGTAGGCCGGGCCGGAACCGTCGAGCACGAAATGGCCGTGGCGGGTCGCCGCGCAGTTCGGAATCATCGCGACCGGCTTGGAAGCGGCGTGGGTCGGATACATCGAGATCTTGACGTCGAGCACGGTGGTCAGGCCGCCCAGGCCCTGCGCGCCGATCCCGAGCGAATTCACTTTTTCGAACAACTCGATGCGCAGCTCTTCGGTCTTGTTTTGCGGACCGCGCTTGAGCAGGTCGTACATGTCGATGTCTTCCATCAACGATTGCTTGGCCATCAGCATCGCCTTTTCGGCGGTGCCGCCGATGCCGATGCCCAGCATGCCCGGCGGGCACCAGCCGGCGCCCATGGTCGGCACGGTCTTCATGACCCAGTCGACCAGCGAGTCGGAGGGGTTGAGCATGACGAACTTGGTCTTGTTTTCGGAGCCGCCGCCCTTGGACGCAATCTGCACGTCGACGGTATTGCCCGGCACCAGTTCCATGCTGATCACGGCCGGTGTGTTGTCCTTGGTGTTCTTGCGCTCGAAATGCGGATCCGCGACGATCGAGGCGCGCAGCATGTTGTCCGGATTGTTGTAACCCTGGCGCACGCCTTCGTTGACCGCATCGGCGATCGATCCCTTGAAGCCCTCGAAGCGCACATCCATGCCGATTTTCAGGAACACGTTGACGATGCCGGTGTCCTGGCAGATCGGGCGCTTGCCTTCCGCGCACATGCGCGAATTGGTCAGTATCTGCGCAATCGCATCCTTGGCGGCCGGACCTTGCTCGATTTCATAGGCGCGGGCCAGATGCTGGATGTAGTCGGCGGGATGGTAGTAACTGATGTACTGCAGCGCTGCGGCAACGGATTCGATGAGATCGTCTTGCTTGATGATGGTCATGGCTGGTTTTCTCGAGGTGCAAAGCGCATCATTTTACACGCTCCGGTTTATTTCGATCGTGATGTGATTATTGCTTGAACCTGTTCTCGCCACGGGGCGCGAGCCGGTTCAAGCGCCGGTCCACGGCAGGCGGGCGAAACACCAGCCTTCAATGGTCTTGCGATGGCCTTCGATATCCTTGTTGCCTTCGAAGCCCTGCAGGATATCGAAACAGTTGGTATAGCCGCGTTCGGTCGCGGCCTTTGCCGCATGCCGCGAGCGCACGCCCGAACGGCACAGGAACAGCACCACCTGGTTCTTGTCGGTGATCTTTTCCAGTTCATCCACGAAGGCCGGGTTGGGCGTGCCCTGCGGATAGAGATTCCATTCGATGGCCGCATGCTGCGCGGGGTTGATCTTGACCTGGCCGACCCAGTCCCGCTCGGCCTTCGTGCGCACATCCACCAGCTTGATGGCGGGATCGGCCTGCAGCAATGCATAGGCCTGTTGCGGCGTGACAGCGCCGGCGTAGGGCAGGCGTTCGGCGATGCCGAGTTCCCGGCCTTGATTCAAGATGTCTTGCGAGTCGCTCATCGTTAATCCTTGAGTTGCACAGTTTCAGTGCGTTACTATTCAAATGATAATTTTCGGGGCAATAATTCCATTTTGCACTATATTGGTGCAAACGTGGTCTTGCACTGTTTTACTTTGCCGTCTTCACCACGTTTGTGCACGAGGGAAAATGCCGCAAGCGGTTTTGCCGGATGCCTGGCACGGAAACTGCTAAGTCTCGGTAGGTTCTCACTGGTATTTCGTGCCTATTGTTTCGTACCTGTTTTCAGATACCTTGAATGCCGCGCGAACGGCGCGCCGATCGCTCCAGCTTATGCAAAATTGCGTTCGATGCCAAGCGCATTACCCCGGTAATGCGGCTAAAATAGCGCCGCACAAAGAATAAGCTGCATCGCCGGAATTATTTTTCGCATCAGGTTTTATCGATTTCTCACGCATTTTCGCATTATTTTGTTTCATATCCTCGTTTTAGGAGATTTGCAATGGCAAGGACGGCCGCAGAAGTTTTGAAGATGGTAAAAGATAACGAAGTCAAATTTGTTGATTTTCGTTTTGCCGATACACGCGGTAAGGAACAGCACGTGACGGTGCCGGTTTCGCACTTCGATATGGACAAATTCGAGTCCGGCCACGCCTTCGACGGTTCGTCGATCGCCGGCTGGAAGGGCATCGAAGCGTCGGACATGCTGCTGTTTCCGGATCCGTCGACCGCCAATATCGATCCGTTCATGGAAGAAACAACCCTGTTCATGCAGTGCGACGTGATCGAACCGTCCGACGGCAAGGGTTACGACCGCGATCCGCGTTCGATCGCCAAGCGCGCCGAAGCGTACCTGAAGTCGTCCGGCCTGGGCGACACAGCCTACTTCGGCCCTGAACCCGAATTCTTCATTTTCGACGGCGTGCGTTGGGGCGCGGACATGTCCGGCTGCTTCGTCAAGATCGATTCCGAAGAAGCTTCGTGGAGCACCGGCGCCAAGATCGAAGGCGGCAATTCCGGCCACCGTCCAACCGTCAAGGGCGGTTATTTCCCGGTGCCGCCGGTCGACAGCTTCCAGGACATGCGTTCGGAAATGTGCCTGATTCTCGAGTCGCTCGGCATTCCGGTCGAAGTGCATCACCATGAAGTCGCCGGCGCCGGCCAGAACGAAATCGGCAGCAAGTTTTCCACGCTGACAGAACGCGCCGACTGGACCCAGAACCTGAAGTATGTTGTCTGGAATGTTGCGCACACTTACGGCAAGACTGCCACTTTCATGCCGAAGCCACTGGTCGGCGACAACGGTTCGGGCATGCATGTGCACCAATCCGTATGGAAAGACGGCAAGAACCTGTTCGCCGGCGACGGCTATGCCGGCCTGTCGGAATTCGCGCTGTACTACATCGGCGGCATCATCAAGCACGCCAAGGCGTTGAACGCGATCACCAATCCTGGCACCAACTCGTACAAGCGTCTGGTGCCGGGCTTCGAAGCGCCGGTCAAGCTGGCTTACTCGGCCAAGAACCGTTCGGCATCGATCCGCATTCCGCACGTCGCCAACCCGAAGGGCCGCCGCATCGAAACGCGTTTCCCTGATCCTCTGGCCAATCCATACCTGTGCTTCGCCGCACTGCTGATGGCCGGCCTGGACGGTGTGCAGAACAAGATCCATCCGGGCGAAGCCGCTTCGAAGGACCTGTACCATCTGCCGCCTGAAGAAGACAAGATGATCCCGACCGTCTGCGCGTCGCTTGACGAGGCGCTGGAAGCGTTGGACAAGGATCGCGAGTTCCTGACCCGCGGCGGTGTGTTCAGCGACGCCATGATTGACGCGTACATCGATTTGAAGATGACCGAAGTGCAGCGTTTCCGCATGACGACGCATCCGATCGAATTCGACATGTACTACTCGCTGTAATCCAGGTTTGATCTTTATCGGATTACGCACATAGCTGCTGTGTTAAAAAAGGGGAAGTTCGCTTCCCCTTTTTCTTTGGCGGCCGGTTTCGGCCCAGTTTATCGATGACATTGCCATGACAACAAAATCTTCCACACCATCACTGGAGGGGCTGGACTTGCTGGCGTCCGCCGTGATCGTGCTCGATCGCGCGGGCGGCATCGTCTTTGCCAACGCGGCGGCCGAAAACATGCTGGAAAATTCGGTGCGCGTGCTGTCGCAGCAAAAGCTGGCCGAACTGTTCACCAACGGCGACTTGCTGGAGCCGCTGTTCGAGGAAGCGCTGGCGCATCGCTTCGCCGACAAGCGGCTCGACCTGGTGCTGGAGCGCGCCGGGCGTGAGCCCTTGCAGGTCTACGCCGTCATTACCGCGCTGGATCACGCCGATATGCCGGTGCTGATCGAATTGCGCGAAAACGTGCAGCAACTGAAACTCGATCGCGAAGAGCGCCTGATGGATCAGAGCCAGGCCAACAAGGAACTGATCCGCAATCTGGCGCACGAGATCAAGAACCCCCTGGGCGGCATCCGCGGAGCGGCGCAATTGCTGGAACTGGAGTTGCCGGAAAGGCATTTGAAAGAGCTGCGCGAGTACACCCAGGTCATCATCAAGGAAGCCGACCGGCTGCAGACGCTGGTCGACCGGCTGCTGGCGCCGCACCGGCGGCCGCATATCGTCGGTGACGTGAATATCCATGAAGTGTGCGAACGGGTGCGCAGCCTTATCCTGGCAGAGTTTCCACAAGGCCTGGTGATCAAACGCGACTACGATCTGTCCATCCCCGAGTTTCGCGGCGACAAGGAGCAATTGATCCAGGCCATGCTGAACATCGTCCACAATGCGGCGCAGGCCTTGACCGAACGCATCGCCGCGGGCGACGCCGAACTCAAATTGCAGACCAGGGTGGTGCGCCAGGTGACTTTGGCCAAGATTCGCTACAAGCTGGCATTAGACTTGCATATCGTGGATAACGGCCCCGGCATCGCAGCGGACATCCAGGACAGGATTTTTTATCCGCTGGTATCGGGGCGGGAAGGCGGCAGCGGACTCGGCCTGACGCTGGCGCAGACTTTCGTGCAGCAGCACATGGGCGTGATCGAATGCGAAAGCCGGCCGGGATGCACCGATTTCAGACTCTTGATACCACTTCCCTGATGCTTGGGATTGTGAATTTGCCGGCGGGCATCCTGATGACGCCGGGGTTGCGATTTAAATGTGGATGCTGAAATATGAAACCAATCTGGATCGTTGACGACGATGAGTCCATCCGCTGGGTGCTGGAAAAGGCGCTGGCGCGAGAAAGCCTGGCCACCCGCAGTTTTTCCAGCGGACGCGACGCGCTGCAGGCGCTGCAAACGGAGTCGCCGCAAGTCCTGGTTTCCGATATACGCATGCCCGGCCCGTCGGGGCTGGAGCTGCTGCAAACCGTCAAGGCCGAGCATCCTGCGATTCCGGTCATCATCATCACGGCCTTTTCCGACCTCGATTCGGCCGTCTCGGCGTTTCAGGGCGGCGCTTTCGAATATCTGGCCAAGCCCTTCGACGTCGACAAGGCGGTGGAGCTGATCCGGCGCGCGCTGGATGAAAGCCTGCGCGAAGCCGATGTCGAACAGGCCGCTGACGACGCCACCGAAATCCTCGGCCAGGCGCCCGCGATGCAGGACGTGTTCCGCGCCATCGGCCGTTTGTCGCAATCGAATGTCACGGTGCTCATCACCGGCGAATCCGGGACCGGCAAGGAACTGGTGGCGCGCGCGCTGCATAAGCACAGTCCGCGCGCGATGCAGCCGTTCGTGGCGCTCAACACCGCCGCGATTCCCAAGGACCTGCTGGAGTCCGAACTGTTCGGCCATGAGCGCGGCGCATTTACCGGCGCGCAGACCATGCGCCGCGGCCGTTTCGAGCAGGCCGAGGGCGGCACGCTGTTCCTCGATGAAATCGGCGACATGCCGTTCGACTTGCAGACGCGGCTGTTGCGCGTGTTGTCGGACGGCCATTTTTATCGCGTCGGCGGCCATCAGTCGATGAAGGCCAATGTGCGCGTGATCGCCGCCACCCACCAGAACCTGGAGCACCGGGTGCGCGAAGGGTTGTTCCGCGAGGATCTGTATCACCGCCTGAATGTGATTCGCCTGCGCCTGCCGAGCCTGCGCGAGCGGCGCGAAGACATCGCCATCCTGGCCCGCCACTTCCTGGCGCAAAGCGCGCGCCAGCTCGGCGTGGAAGCCAAACGGCTGTCGCCGGGCGCGATGCAGTTCCTGTCGCAACTGGAATTGCCCGGCAATGTGCGGCAACTGGAAAACCTGTGCAACTGGATCACCGTGATGGCCCCCGGCCAGACGGTGGAAGTCAAGGATCTGCCGCAGGACCTGGTGGAGGAGCGCGCCATCGGCGAAGCGCAGCCGGCGCCGAACATGGCGGCCGCCGCCTCTGCATCGAAAACCGATGGCAATAGTATTGGCGCCGGGGTTGGCGTTATCGCTGCCGCTGCCGGCGAACACGGCGAAGCGCCGGCCGGGGCCGACAGGAGCCAATGGATCGCCTTGCTGGAAGCGGAAGCGGCGCAGATGCTCAATGCCGGCCGGCCGGAAGTCATGGATGTGCTGGGCCGCCAATTCGAAGCGGCCCTGATCAAGGTGGCCCTGAAACACACCCACGGCCGCAAGAACGACGCCGCGGTTCGCCTGGGGATAGGGCGCAACACGATTACCCGCAAAATCCAGGAATTGAACATCGGCGGGGTGGCGGAGGATTGAGGGGCAAGGGCGAGGTTTCAATTGCGCCTGAAAGACCCCGTTCGCACTGAGTAGCGCAGCATATCGAAGTACGGTCTTTCAATTGCGCCTAAAAGACCCCGTTCGCACTGAGTAGCGCAGCGTATCGAAGTGCCGTCTTTCAATTGCGCCTAAAAGACCCCGTTCGCACTGAGTAGCGCAGCGTATCGAAGTGTCGTCTTTCAATTGCGCCTAAAAGACCCCGTTCGCACTGAGTAGCGCAGCGTATCGAAGTGCCGTCTTTCAATTGAGCCTAAAAGACCCCGTTCGCACTGAGTAGCGCAGCGTATCGAAGTGTCACCTCGGGCCTTGCAATCTTCGAGAGCCTCGATGCGCCGGTGATCCTTCGATACGGCTGCGCCTACTCAGGACGAACGGTTGTTTAATCGCGCTCGAAAGACGCGCTTCGTATCAAGGACAAGAGGTTTTTATTGTGCTCGAAAGATGCTGTTCGAATCGAGGACAAGTTTTTTCGGCGCTTGAAAGACCCGTTCGCACTGAGTAGCGCAGCATATCGAAGTGCGGTCTTTCAATTTCGCCTAAAAGACCCCGTTCGCACTGAGTAGCGCAGCGTATCGAAGTGTCGCCTGCGGCCTTGCAAGCTGGGCAGCCATGCTTGGATTCCAACCTGAAACTACCATCCGGTGCCCCTCCATCGCCGACGCGTGTATAGTCATTCCTCAATGAAATATTTTGAGGAAATGTCATGGCAATGCATTCCGCGGGCGCCTTGCTGCGCCAGGCCGTTGCCGCCGAGTCGCCGCTCCAGGTAATCGGCGCCATCAACGCCAATCACGCATTGCTGGCCAAGCGGGCCGGCTTCAGGGCGATCTATCTTTCCGGCGGCGGCGTGGCGGCCGGCTCTCTCGGACTGCCCGACCTGGGCATCTCCAATCTGGACGATGTGCTTACCGATGTGCGGCGCATCACCGACGTCTGCGATCTGCCCTTGCTGGTCGACGCCGACACCGGTTTTGGCGCCTCCGCGTTCAATGTCGCGCGAACTGTCAAGGCGATGATCAAGTTCGGCGCGGCCGGCATGCATATCGAAGACCAGGTCGGCGCCAAGCGTTGCGGCCATCGTCCCAACAAGGAAATCGTCTCCAGGCAGGAAATGGTGGACCGCGTCAAGGCCGCGGTGGATGCGCGCACCGACGAACAATTCGTGATCATGGCGCGCACCGACGCGCTGGCGGTGGACGGGCTCGAAGCCGCGCTGGAGCGGGCGGCGGCCTGCGTCGAAGCCGGCGCCGACATGATCTTTCCGGAAGCGGTGACCGAACTCAATATGTACCGCCAGTTCGCGGTCGCCGCCAAGGTTCCGGTGCTGGCCAACATCACCGAATTCGGCGCCACGCCGATGTTTACCGTCGACGAACTGCGCGAAGCCGAAGTCGGGCTGGCGCTGTATCCGCTGTCGGCATTCCGCGCGATGAACAAGGCGGCCGAGAACGTCTACCAGGCCATCCGCCGCGACGGCACGCAAAAAAATGTCCTCGACACCATGCAGACCCGGATCGAACTGTACGACCGGATCGACTACGAGCGTTTCGAACAGCGGCTGGACGCGCTGTTCGCGCAGCAGAAGAAAACCTGATTGGAGCGAACATGAGCGAGCAAGCCAGCGCGGCATCCGCAAGCGGATTCAAGCCGAAGAAGTCCGTGGCCCTGTCCGGCATCGCCGCCGGCAATACCGCATTGTGCACGGTCGGCAAGAACGGCAACGACCTGCACTACCGCGGCTATGACATCCTGGACATCGCCGACGATTGCGAATTCGAGGAAATCGCCTATCTGCTGGTGCACGGCAAACTACCGACGGCCGCCGAATTGCGGGCCTACAAGGACAAGCTGAAAGCGCTGCGCGGCATTCCCGCCGGCGTCAAGGCCGTGCTGGAATGCCTGCCGGCGGCCTCGCATCCGATGGATGTCATGCGCACCGGCGTTTCGGTGCTGGGCTGCACCCTGCCGGAACAGGACGACCACAATCCGTCCGGCGCGCGCGATATCGCCGACAAGCTGATGGCGTCGCTCGGCGCCATCCTGCTGTACTGGTATCACTACAGCCATCACGGCAAGCGCATCGAAGTCGAGACCGACGACGATTCGATCGGCGCGCATTTCCTGCATCTGCTGCACGGCGCGCCACCGTCGAAACTATGGGAAGACGCGATGCATACCTCGCTGATCCTGTATGCCGAACATGAATTCAACGCCTCCACATTCACCGCGCGCGTGATCGCCGGCACCGGCGCCGATATCTATTCGGCGGTCGCCGGCGCCATCGGCGCCCTGCGCGGCCCCAAGCATGGCGGCGCCAATGAATTCGCGCTGGCGGTGCAGAAGCGCTACGACGATCCCGACCAGGCCGAAGCGGATATCCGGCGCCGCGTCGAGAACCGGGAAGTGGTGATCGGCTTCGGTCATCCGGTGTATACGATCGCCGATCCGCGCAACAAGGTGATCAAGGAAGTCGCGCGCAAGCTGTCGCACGAGGCCGGCTCGACCAGGATGTTCGACATTGCCGACAGGCTGGAAAGCGTGATGTGGGACGCCAAGAAAATGTTTCCGAACCTGGACTGGTTTTCGGCGGTGTCGTACCACATGATGAACGTGCCGACCGCGATGTTCACCCCCTTGTTTGTGATAGCGCGCACGGCCGGCTGGGCGGCCCATGTGCTGGAACAGCGCGCCGACAATAAAATAATTCGTCCTTCGGCCAATTATGTCGGTCCGGAAGATTTAAAATTCATTCCGATTGCAAAACGAAAATAATGCGGCGCATCATGCTTGGCGCATTTTGCTGCTGATTTGTCGCTTGTTTTCCCGATAACTCAACTTCGCCCATTGCCGACCATGAAATTCATTCCTCGCCGTTCCGCCCGCCCGCTGCTCGTCGCCGGCGCATTCTCCTTGCTGTCCCTGCTGGCCGCCTGCGAATCCGTGCCGTTGACGCCGACGCCTGTGAGCGAATCGCACCAGGCGCCCGGCACGCTGGCGCTTGGCGCCGGCCCGTTGTGGGCGCGGCAACTGGTCACCGGCCGCTTCAACTGCGCGCTGAACGACAAGATCGATATCCGGATCGGCGACAGCCAGCGCAGCATCGATCTCAAATGGAAGGGCGACAATTACACCATGCTCCCCGTGACGACCACCACCGGCGCCTTGCGCTTCGAAGACCGCGGCAGCGGCCTGGTATGGATACAGATCCCGGCCAAGTCGATGCTGCTCAACGCCAAGCAGGGGCGGCAACTGGCGAACGACTGCAAGGTGTAGGCGCAACGTTGCAGCAAGCTTGCCGTGCTCTCCGGCAAGGCATCCATCCCTCAATCGACAGGAAATCCATGTCCGCTCAAATCTCGAATGTCCGTCCCAAATACGACAAGGTACTGCTCGATATCGTCGACTACGTCACCAAATATGAAATCGCGTCCAAGACGGCATACGATACGGCCCGCAATTGCCTGATCGACACCCTGGGCTGCGGGCTGGAAGCGCTCGAATATCCGGCCTGCAAGAAATTGATGGGACCGATCGTGCCGGGCACGGTCGTGCCGAACGGCGCCAAGGTGCCGGGCACGCAGTTCCAGCTCGATCCCGTGCAGGCGGCGTTCAATATCGGCGCGATGATCCGCTGGCTCGATTTCAACGACACCTGGCTGGCCGCCGAATGGGGCCATCCTTCGGATAACCTGGGCGGCATCCTGGCGACGGCCGACTGGCTCTCGCGTACCGCGCTGGCGGCCGGCAAGAAGCCGCTGACCATGAAAGCCGTGCTGACCGGCATGATCAAGGCGCATGAAATCCAGGGCTGCATCGCGCTGGAGAATTCCTTCAACAGGGTCGGGCTGGATCACGTGGTGCTGGTCAAGGTCGCGTCCACGGCGGTCGTGGCCGAAATGATGGGGCTGACGCGGGAGGAAATCCTGAATGCGGTGTCGCTGGCCTGGGTGGACGGGCAATCGCTGCGCACTTATCGCCATTCGCCGAATACCGGCTCGCGCAAATCCTGGGCCGCCGGCGACGCCACCTCGCGCGCGGTGCGCCTGGCCCTGATGGCGAAAACCGGCGAAATGGGCTATCCGTCGGTACTCACGGCCAAGACCTGGGGTTTCTACGACGTGCTGTTCGACGGCAAGCCCTTCAAGTTCCAGCGCAAGTATGCGTCGTATGTGATGGAAAACGTCTTGTTCAAGATATCCTTCCCGGCCGAATTCCATTCGCAGACGGCGGTGGAAGCCGCCATGACGCTGCATGCGCAAATGGCCAAGGCGGGGCGCAAGGTGGAGGACATCAAGCGCGTCACCATCCGCACCCATGAAGCCTGCATCCGCATCATCGACAAGCAGGGGCCGCTGAACAATCCGGCCGACCGCGACCATTGCATTCAATACATGGTGGCCGTGCCGCTGATTTTCGGCCGCCTGACGGCTTCCGATTACGAAGACGACATCGCCGTCGACCAGCGCATCGACGCCTTGCGCGCGCGCATTGCCTGCGTCGAGGACCCGGCCTTCACCCGCGACTATCACGACCCCAGGAAGCGTTCGATCGCCAATGCGCTTACACTCGAGTTCAAGGACGGCAAGAAATTGCCCGAACTGGTGGTCGAATATCCGGTCGGACACGCGCGCCGGCGCAAGGAAGGCATTCCCTTGCTGGAAGCGAAATTCCGGACCAACCTGGCGCGTCAGTTTCCGGCCCGGCAGCAGCAGAAAATTCTCGATGTCTCATTGAACCAGAAATTGCTTGAAGCAATGCCGGTCAACGAATATGTCGATTTGTATGTCATTTGAAGCGAGGAGCAGAACATGCGGTCCACAAGAGCCACGTCCGCGGTCGAACGGCTGAACAGGCGCGCCGCGGAAGGAGAGGCGGATGCCGGCACGACGCGTTATTCGATGGTGCGCACTTCGAGCGAACTGTTTTACCTGGTGCAGAACGCCGGCGCGGCGCCGCCGGTCAAGCTGTGCGAGCCGATGACGCTGGAAGATTTTGCTGCCTTCGTCAATGCCTACGGCCCGCAAAAGCCACGCCGCGTCAGCAAGCTGGACGTGGCCTTCGAAAAGCAGCTCGGGTCGCGCTCGCCGAAGCCGGGCACGCCGCAAGACGAAAACAACGACTGATCGATTACGCCGGCAGATCCAGGGTGGCGATCACTGGCGTGTGGTCGGAAGGCTGTTCCCACTTGCGCGGAACCTTGTCGATCACGCAGGCCGTGCAGATTTTCGCCAGCGCCGGCGTCAGCAGGATGTGATCGATGCGCAGGCCGCGATTGCGGCGGAAATTCATTTGACGATAATCCCACCAGCTATAGAGCTTTTCTTCCTGTTCGAATAGCCGGAAGGCATCGATCAGTTTCAGGCCCAGCATCTTGACGAACGCGGCGCGCTCCGGCGCCGAAACCAGCACCTGGCCTTCCCAGGCCACCGGATCGTGCACGTCGCGGTCTTCGGGCGCAATGTTGTAGTCGCCCAGCAGCGCCAGTTTTTCATGCTGCACCAGTTCCTGCGTCAGCCAGTTTTGCAGGCCGTCCAGCCAGCGCAGCTTGTACTGGTACTTATCCGACTCCAGCGACTGTCCGTTCGGAATATACGCGCAGATGATGCGCAGGCCGCCGATGGTGCCGGCGATCAGGCGCTGATGCTCGTCCTCGAAATGCGGATTGTTCTTGACCACATCGGTAATCGGATGGCGCGAGATGATCGCCACGCCGTTATAGGTCTTCTGGCCGGTGAAGACGACGTGGTAGCCGGCGGCGACGATCTCGGCCGCCGGGAACTTGTCGTCGGTCATCTTGGTTTCCTGCAGGCACAGGACGTCGATCGGATTGTCCCCCAGCCATTGCAGCACCTGCGGCAGGCGGACTTTCAGCGAATTGACGTTCCAGGTGGCGATTTTCATGCAGTCGTCCGCCTTACTTGCCGATAGCCTTGGCCTGCGCCTGGGCGATCAGGTAGTTGGTCAGCAGCGGCACCGGACGGCCGGTGGCGCCCTTGTTGGCGCCGCTGCGCCATGCAACGCCGGCGATGTCCAGGTGCGCCCAGGTGTATTTGCGGGTGAAGCGCTCCAGGAAACAGGCCGCGGTGACGCTGCCGGCCGGCATGCCGCCGATATTGGCGACGTCGGCGAAGTTCGATTTCAACTGTTCGTGGTACGCCTCCTGGATCGGCATGCGCCAGGCGGTGTCGCCCGCGGCCTTGCCGGCTGCCAGCAGGTCGCCCACCAGCTTGTCGTGCTCTTCGTCGTCGCGGCTGAACAGGCCCGCATTGTGATGGCCCAGGGCCACGATGCAGGCGCCGGTCAGGGTTGCGATGTCGATCACGGCGGCCGGCTTGAAGCGCTCCACATAGGTCAGCGCGTCGCACAGCACCAGGCGGCCTTCGGCGTCGGTGTTCAGGATTTCGATGGTCTGGCCGGACATCGACGTGACGATGTCGCCCGGCTTGGTGGCGGTGCCGGACGGCATGTTTTCGCTGGCCGCGATGACGCCGATCACATTCAGCTTCAGGTTCATTTCGGCGATGGTGCGGAAGGTGCCGAGCACCGATGCCGCGCCGCACATGTCGTATTTCATTTCATCCATCGCGGCGCTCGGCTTGATCGAGATGCCGCCGGTGTCGAAGGTGATGCCCTTGCCCACCAGCACCACCGGCGCGTCCTTGCTCTTGCCGCCCATGTGCTTGAGCACGATGAACTTGGGCGCTTCGCCGCCGCCATTGGCTACCGACAGCAGGCTGCCCATCTTCAGCGCCTGCATCTGCTTGCGATCGAGCACTTCGACGCTGAGTTTATAGTCGCGCGCCAGTTTCTTGGCGGTATTGGCCAGGTAGGTCGGGGTGCAGACGTTGGCCGACAGGTTGCCGAGGTCCTTGGTCAGTTCGATGCCGTTGGCCAGCGCCACGCCTTCGGCGACGGCGTGCTTGCCGGCCGCGCTGTCGGTATTGCTCAGTGCGAAAGCGATTTTCCTGACGCCGGTCGGGGCCGGCTCTTTCTTGCTCTTCTGGGCGTCGCTGCGGTACAGATTGTCGCGCGCGGTCAGGATGACGTTGCCGATGGCCCAGGCCAGGTCGCGCTGCTTGATCTGGTTCAGCGGCAGCGCCAGCAGGGCGTCATTGCCGCCCAGGGTGCCGAAGACGCGCGCGATGGCTTGCGCGGCCTGTGTGAAATGCTTGTCCTTGATGCTTTCGTCGTCGCCCAGGCCGACCAGCAGGATGCGTTCCGCGACCACCCCTTGCAGGCCGCGCAACAGCAGCGTGCTGCCGGGCTTGCCGCTGAGGTCGCCGGACTTCAGCGCGGCGGTAATGGCGCCGTTCTTGTCGACGGACGCGGCGGCGGCCGACAACTTGCGGTTTTCAAACACGCCGACCACCAGGCAGCCGGTCTTGACCGTCGCGATTGATGTTTTTGCGTCGATTGTTTTTATGCTAAAGTCCATCGCTTATTCCTTGTCCGTATCTCTGTTAATAGACCATCTCTTCGATAATCCGTGATTATAAGCCCCGAATGATTTTCCAGCGCGCTCTTCGACGCGAATTGCTCAGCACCGCAGGCGCGGTGTTTACGACGCTGTTCACGATTGTCATCACCGTCATGCTGATCAAGATACTGGGTCAGGCCGCCGGCGGCAAAGTCAGTTCCCAGGACGTGGTGGCGCTGATCGGCTTCCAGGCCCTGAACTACCTGCCGGTGATCCTGATCCTGACCGGCTTCATTTCGGTGCTGCTGGTGATCACGCGCAGCTACCAGGATTCCGAAATGGTGGTCTGGTTCGCGGCCGGCATGAGCCTGACGCGCTGGATCAAGCCGGTGCTGGCCTTCGGCTGGCCGCTGATCGTGCTGACCGGCCTGCTCAGCTTCATCGCCACGCCATGGGCCAATGTGCAGAGCGCGGCCTTCGTCGAACGCTTCGAAAAGCGCGAGGACATCGCGCGCGTTTCGCCCGGCAACTTCCAGGAGTCGGCCGCGGCCAACCGGGTCTTCTTCGTCGAAGGCCTGTCCACCGACTCGACCAAGGTCAGGAATATTTTCGTCAGCACCTACAAGGACGGCAAGAACAGCATCGTGGTCGCCAAGGAAGGCGAGCGCATGGTCGATACCGACGGCGAGACCGTGGTGCTGATGTCGACCGGCCGCCGCTACGACGGCATACCGGGCCAGGCCGACTTCCAGATGGTCGAGTTCGCCCGCTACGGCCTGCTGATGGGCCAGCAATTGCCGATGGCGGCCACCGACCGGCCGGCACGCGCGCTGACCACCCGCACGCTGCTGGCCGACCGCAGTCCGGTTAACATGAGCGAGCTGCTGTGGCGCTTGTCGCTGCCGCTGATGGGCTTGACGCTGATGCTGCTGGCGGTGCCGCTGTCGTTCGTCAATCCGCGCGCCGGCCGTTCGGTCGGCCTGATCGTGGCGCTGCTGACCTATGTCATCTATAACAGCACGGTCGGCATATTCCAGGCCTCGGTCTCGCAGTCGAAACTGTCGTTCATGGCGGCCTGGTGGCCGGCCCATCTCGGCGTGCTGCTGGTCGCCGTCGCGATGTATTTCTGGCGCCTCAAGGTCAACAGCCGTTATCACCCGCTGCTGCTGTGGGCGCATTTCCGCTGTGCGATCGCGTTCAGGAAGGCGGCCCGTTCATGAACGTACTGCAACGCTACTTCGCCACCGAAATCATCCGTTCGGTGCTGTTCGCCCTGCTGGCATTTCTCTCGCTGTTCGCGTTCTTCGACCTGATGGGGGAATTGCAGCAGGTCGGCCACAACGGCTACATGATCCAGCACGCCATGCTGTTCGTGCTGCTGGGCATGCCGTCCTACGTCTACGAACTGATGCCGATCGCCACCCTGATCGGCACCATCTTCACCCTGGCGCAATTCGCGGCGCGCTCCGAATTCACGATCATGCGCGTGTCCAGCCTGTCGACGATGATGGCTGCCAGGATACTCGCCAAAATCGGCATTCTGTTCATGCTGGTGACGCTGCTGTTCGGCGAATTCCTGGCGCCGAAAAGCAGCGAACTGGCCGAAAAGGTGCGGCTGCAGGCCCAGGGCGCATCGGTGTCGCAGCAGTTCCGTTCGGGTTTGTGGGCCAAGGACCAGATTCGCGCCGACGGCGTGCACGGCGCCGTGGTCGGCACGCGCTTCTTCAATGCGCAGACCATTACGCCGGCCGGCCAGCTGGAAGGCGTGCGGCTGTATGAGCTGGACAGCGATTTCCACCTGGCCAGGATCGTCACGGCGGGCACGGGCGATTATCTCGGCGGCAATACCTGGCAATTGAACGACGTCACCGAAACCGCGTTCGCCGACGGCCGCGTGCAGCGTGAAATCACGGCGCCCCTGTCCTTGCGCAAACTGCCGTCGGAATCGCTGGTGTCCGAGATCACGCCGGAAATCCTGTCGGTGCTGTTTTCCGATCCGGATCGCATGTCGGCTTACGATCTGCTGGCGTACAAGCGGCACCTGAAAGCCAATAACCAGCGCACCGAGCGCTACGACATCGCGTTCTGGAAGAAGCTGATCTATCCGCTGTCGATATTCGTGATGATGGCCATGGCGCTGCCGTTCGCTTATCTGCATTTCCGCGCCGGCGGCGTCAGCCTGAAGATTTTCACGGGCATCATGATCGGCGTCAGTTTCCTGCTGGTCAATAATCTGTTCGCGCATCTCGGCTTGCTCAACAACTGGTCGCCATTCCTGACGGCGGCGCTGCCGAGCGCGCTCTTCATGGCGATCGCCGCGGGAACGCTGAATATGGTGGATCGTCATCGCTGACGAGGAGGACGGCATGGGACAAGCACAGGAGCAGGCAATGGCGGCGCCCGGGCGGGCATTGATTCTGTTTGCCCACGGCGCGCGCGATGCCGGTTGGGCCGCGCCTTTCCTGCGCTTGCAGGGCCTGTTGCAGGCGCAACAGCCCGAACTGGCCGTCAAGCTGGCTTTCCTGGAATTGATGACGCCGGACCTGGGGCAATGCGTCGCGCAATTGCTGGCGGACGGTGTGGACGATATGACGGTGGTGCCGGTGTTCCTGGGGCAGGGCGGCCATGTGCAGCGCGATCTGCCTGAGCTGCTGGCGCAATTGCGCAAGGCGCATCCGGGCTTGCGCCTGAGCGCCGCGGCGCCGGTCGGCGAAGATGCCGAGGTGCTGGACGCCATGGCGCAATATTGCCTGCGGTCGCTGAAATTGCAGCCCTGAATCCGAAGACCGGCGATCAAGGCATATCGATCAAGGCGGATAGCTCGAGGCTTCGCTCAGGCCGGATCGATCAATCCTTCGCCGCTGGCGCTGATAGACACATTCGCCGGATCGCGTTCGGCCAGCGCCGCGCCGATCATCACCAGCACCGGCCCGTTGAGCTTGGCCAGGCCGTTTTCCATGTCGGCCAGTATCAGGCGCTGCACCTGCTGATCGGGGCGGCTGCAATTTTCCACCACCACGACCGGCGTCTCCGGTAAAAATCCCATTTCCAGCAGTTTGCGCGCGGTCTTGGTCGCCTCGCGTCCGCCCATGTATTGCACCAGCGTATCGCCGGCAGGCATCTGCACCAACTGGCTTTCTTCCGGCGCGGTGCTGGACGTAAACAGCGCCACGCTGCGTGAAACGCCGCGCTTGGTCAGCGGCTGGCGTGCCGCCGAAGCCGCCGCCAGCGCCGCGGTGATGCCGGGCACCACTTCGACTTCGATGCCGTGCGCTTCCAGTGCCGTGAGTTCTTCGTCGGCGCGGCCGAACAGCATCGGGTCGCCGCCTTTCAGGCGCACCACCAAACGGTATTTCCTGGCGTTTTCCACCAACAGGCGGTTGATGGCGTGTTGCGCGGTGGAGCGCTGGCCGGAACGCTTGCCGACCGGCACCAGCACCGCCTGCGGGCACAATGCAAGCAGGTCGTCGGTCACCAGCGCGTCATGCAAGACCGCATCGGCCTGGGCCAGCAGCCGCGCGCCGCGCACGGTGATCAGGTCGGCGGCGCCGGGGCCGGCGCCGATCAGGTACACCTTGCCGTAGGTTGAAGGAGAGGATTTCGGCTGGCTGGAGGATGGCGCTGGATCTGGCATGGCGGACGGCGATTGTTGTCGTGCCGTCAGGTTAACACAATCATGCCGGCGGCGACTGTCTGATGGCTGACTTCGTCGATCAGGATAAAGGCGCCGGTGCCGCGGATCTTGTCGTAGGCGTCGACCGCGATCGGCTGCTGCACATTGACCGTCACCCGCGCGATATCGTTCAGGCGCAGCGATTCCGCCGGCCGCCGCTCCTGGGTATTGATGTCGAGCAGCGTGTCGATTCTGGCCACGCGCGCCGATACCTGGCGCGTGCTGTGCTTGAGCCAGTATTTGCGGCGCGGATCGAGCGGCTCTTCCGAGAGCCAGCACAAATCGGCGCTGATGCTCTTGAGCAGGGCCGGCGCGCGTTCGGCCGAAGCCAGCATGTCGCCGCGCGAAATATCCAGGTGTTCTTCCAGCAGCAGCGTGACGGACTGGCCGACGGCGGCCGAATCGAGGGAGCCTTCCAGCACCTGGATGTCCTTCACCGTTGCGCTCTGGCCGCTGGGCTGCACCGTCAGGCGGTCGCCGCGGCGTACCGAGCCGGCTTCGATACGGCCCATGTAGCCGCGGAAATCGTTGGCTTCGTGGCCATTGTGGCGCGCCACCAGTTGCACCGGAAAGCGCAGCGGTTCGTCGTGCGACTGGTCGTACACGCTCAGCGATTCCAGCAGTTCGATCAGGGTCGGGCCCTGGTGCCATGGCATGTTGTCCCCGGCGGTGACAACGTTGTCGCCGGCCAGCGCCGACAGCGGGATCGCATGCACGTCCTTCAGCCCCAACTGCTGCGCGAACGCCATATAGGCCGCCACGATGCGGTCATATACCGTCTGGTCGTAGTCCACCAGGTCCATCTTGTTGACGGCGATGACGACGTGTTCGATGCGCAGCAGGTGGGCGATGGTCGAATGGCGCTTGGTCTGCACCAGCAGGTCGACGTTGCCGTCGTCATGCAGTTTCACCTTCGATACATCGATCAGGATGATGACCGCGTCGGCGGTGGAGGCGCCGGTCACCATGTTACGCGTGTATTGTTCGTGGCCCGGGGTGTCGGCGATGATGAATTTGCGCTTCGGCGTCGCGAAATAACGATATGCGACATCGATCGTGATGCCTTGTTCGCGTTCGGCTTCCAGGCCGTCGGTCAGCAGCGACAGGTCGATGCCGTCGCCGACGGTGCGCTTGTGCTTGGCGCGCGACATGGCGTCTAGCTGGTCGGCGAAAATACCCTTGCTGTCGAACAGCAGGCGGCCGATCAGGGTGCTCTTGCCGTCATCGACCGAACCGGCCGTGATGAAACGCAGCAGGCCGCGTTCGCGGGCGGCGTTCTGGATTTGTGCGGGGACGACTGTGTTCATGTGAAACCTATATTTTGTCTGCGGTGATCCCGCGATACGCCGCGGGGCGGCCACTCGGGACGAACGGCCTTCTTCGAATTCCCGTAAAAAACCGTCAATGCGCGGCGATCAGAAATAGCCGGCCTTCTTGCGTTTTTCCATCGACGCCTCGGAAGTCTGGTCGTCCATCCGGGTGGCGCCGCGTTCGGTGATCTGCGTGATCGCCGTTTCGGCGATGATGGCTTCGACCGAGTCGGCATCGGAGGCGACCGGGCAGGTGCAGGAAATGTCGCCGACGGTGCGGAAGCGCACGGTCCGGGTCTCGACGGTTTCCCCTTCCAGCGCCGGTGTCAGGCCGGTCAGCGGCACCAGCAGGCCGTTGCGCGGGATGACCTGGCGCTGATGCGCGAAATAGATATTCGGCAGCGCCAGCTTTTCGCGCGCGATGTATTGCCAGACGTCGAGTTCGGTCCAGTTGGATATCGGGAACACGCGCATGTTTTCGCCGGGATGCACGCGGGTGTTGTACAGGTCCCAGAGTTCCGGGCGCTGGCCTTTCGGGTCCCATTGGCCGAATTCGTCGCGGAACGAAAAGATGCGTTCCTTGGCGCGCGCCTTTTCCTCGTCGCGGCGGGCGCCGCCGATGCAGGCGTCGAACTTGAATTCCTCGATGGTTTCCAGCAGCGTGACGGCCTGCGCCGCATTGCGCGAGTCGGTCGCCGGATTGCGCAGCCGCACGGTGCCGCGCGCGATCGAATCTTCCACCGAACGCACCACCAGCCGTTCGCCGAGTTCAGCGGCGCGGCGGTCGCGGAATTCGATCACTTCGGCGAAATTATGGCCGGTGTCGATATGCACCAGCGGAAACGGAAAGCGGCCCGGACGGAAGGCCTTTTCGGCCAGGCGCAGCAGCACCACCGAGTCCTTGCCGCCCGAAAACAGCAGCGCCGGATTGCTGCACTCGGCCGCCACTTCGCGCATGATGTGGATGGCTTCCGATTCCAGCCAGTCCAGATGGCGGTTGTTCACGCCGGACGGATCGAAGAGATTTTTTTCTACCACTGTGTTCATACTGGCTTTCTTTAGATTGCTGCCTGCGATTTGATGCGAATCAGCTTGCCGTCGACCATATGCAAACCGCATTCCTTGGTGTCCGGGTTTTCCCACCACCAGCGGCCGGCGCGCACGTCTTCGCCCGGCTGGATCGCGCGCGTGCAGGGTTCGCAGCCGATCGACGGGTAGCCCTGGTCGTGCAGCGGGTTGTACGGCACCTTATTGGCGCGCAGGTAATCCCAGACATCCTGTTCCGACCAGTCGGCCAGCGGATTGAATTTCTGCATGCCGTGCGCGGCGTCGTCTTCCTGCACATGCAATTCGGCGCGCGTCACCGATTGCGCGCGGCGCTGGCCGGTGACCCATGACTTGTTGCCCGCCAGGGCGCGGTTGAGCGGCTCGATCTTGCGGATGCGGCAGCATTCCTTGCGCATCTCGACGCTGTCGTAGAACGCGTTCTTGCCGTTCTGCGCCACATAGGCATCGACCGCCGCCGCTTCCGGCCGGTAGGGCGTGACCTTGTAGTCGTAGACTTGCTCGATCGTGTCCAGCATGCCCAGCGTTTCGGCGTGCAGGCGGCCGGTTTCCAGCGTGAAGATATCGATGCCGAGCCGGTTGCGCAGAATCAGGTCGGTCAGCACCATGTCTTCGGCGGCCAGGCTGGAGGCGAATACCGCCGGCGCAAAATCGGCCGCGATGCGCGCCAGCGTGGCGCGGGTATCGGCGACCAGGCGTTCGAGCCCGAAATTAGTGGCTGAATTCGCGGCTGAATTCGCGGCCGGCTTCAGGCCCGCATGCGCATCGGCGTTCATTGCTGCACCACCGCCGAGCGTTGCACGCGCCGGAACAGCGGCACTTTTTCGTCCCACGAAGTCTGGTATTTTTCCGAAAAATCGGTCAGGCCTTTCAAGGCGTCGTCGATATTCTTGTCGGCGCGCACCGCGAACGCATTGAAACCGACCCGCTGCATGTAGAACAACTGGTCGCGCAGCACGTCGCCGATGGCGCGCAGTTCGCCGCGATAACCGAGGCGGGTGCGCAGGTTGTAGGCAATCGAATAGCCGCGGCCGTCGGTGAACTTGGGAAAATCGACCGCGATCAGCGCGAACGGCAGCGGATCCTGCTGCAGCTCTTCTTTCAGATCTTCCGGCCGCTCGTCGCTGCCGAACCAGATGCCGATGCTGCCGTCGCCGCGTTGGCGCAAGGCCGCCTGTGCCTGCCATACCGCCAGCGGCACGATCACGCGGCCGGATGGAATGGCAACGCTGTCGGCGCTGTCGGTTTCGCTCAGCTGCAGCACTTGCCAGTCGTCTTCGACCACGGTGCGATTCTGGATGATTTTAGACATAAGCGTCTTCTCCCTTGAGCAGGTCGAGCTTGATCGGCGTGGCGTAAACATGTTCCTTGAACGGCGCGATGCCGATGCGCTGGACGGTATCGATGAAGCGTTCATCTTCGGTGCGCTGTTGCACATAGACCTGCAGCACGCGATCGATCACGATCGGCATCTGGGCCGCCGAGAACGACGGACCGATGATCTTGCCGATGCTGGCCTTGTTGCCTTGGGCGCCGCCGAGCGACACCTGGTACCACTCGCTGCCGTCCTTATCGACGCCCAGGATGCCGATATTGCCGACATGGTGGTGGCCGCAGGCATTGATGCAGCCGGAAATGTTCAGTTCGATCTCGCCGATATCGTGCTGGTAGTCGATATTGTCGAAGCGTTCCGCGATGGCTTGCGCGATCGGGATTGACTTGGCATTGGCCAGCGAGCAGAAATCGCCGCCGGGGCAGCAGATGATGTCGGTCAACAGACCGATATTCGGCGTGGCCAGGCCGTGCGACTTGGCTTCTTCCCACAAGGCGAACAGGTCGCTCTGCTTGACGTCGGCCAGCACCAGATTCTGTTCATGCGTCACGCGCATCTCGGAATAGCTGTAGCGGTCGGCCAGGTCGGCGACGAAGTCCATCTGCTCGGCGCTGATGTCGCCCGGCGGCACGCCGGTTTTCTTGAGCGACAGCACCACGGCGGCATAACCGCTGACCTTGTGCGCCTTGACATTGCGCTTGAGCCAGTTGGAAAACGCCTTGTTGCCGGTGCGATGCTGTTCCAGCGTGGCATCCGACGCCGGCAGCGCTTCATAGTCGGGCGCGGTGAAATATTGCGCGATCCGGTTCAACTCTTCGATGGTCAGCGTGGCGGGGCCGTCCTTGATGTCTTGCCATTCCTGCTCGACCTGGGCCGCGAAGGTTTCGGCGCCGATCGCCTTGACCAGAATTTTGATGCGGGCCTTGTAGATATTGTCGCGGCGGCCATGCTGGTTGTAGACGCGCAGGATCGCTTCGATATACGTCAGCGCGTGCTGCCACGGGAGGAATTCGCGGATGACGCTGCCGAGGATCGGCGTGCGGCCCATGCCGCCGCCCACCATGACGCGGAAACCGACTTCGCCGGCGTCGTTCTTGAGCACATGCAGGCCGATATCGTGCACGGCGGTCGCGGCGCGGTCGTCCTTGGCGCCGCTGATGGCGATCTTGAACTTGCGCGGCAGGTAGGCGAATTCCGGATGGAAGGTACTCCATTCGCGCAGGATTTCGGCGTAGGGGCGCGGATCGATGATTTCATCGGCGGCCACGCCGGCCAATTCGTCCGAAGTGGTATTTCGAATGCAATTGCCGGAAGTTTGGATGGCGTGCATTTCGACGGTGGCCAGCGCGTCCAGGATATCGGGCGACTGTTCCAGTTCGATCCAGTTGAACTGGATATTCTGGCGCGTCGTGAAGTGGCCGTAATTGCGATCGTATTTGCGGGCGATATGGCCGAACATGCGCATTTGCGCCGACGACAGCAGGCCGTAGGGAATGGCGACGCGCAGCATATGGGCATGACGCTGCAGATACAGGCCGTTTTGCAGGCGCAGTACGCGGAATTCGTCTTCGGCCAGCTCGCCCGAGAGGCGGCGGCGCACTTGGTCGCGATACTGGGCGACGCGTTCCTTGACGAGCTGGTGATCGTATTGGTCGTAGCGATACATCTGATTTAATCCTCAATAACGTCTAAAAACGGCAGCAAATCCGCGTCCTACATAATAAACAGTCATAACGCGCCATCCATAACAAGCTGAATCGTAATAAACTTAAGCTTTATTCCAAACGACTTAGTATTTATTTACTTATATGCGGAATGGATATATGCAAATGCGTTTGCTGCGGCGAAGCCGAATCGAGGCGATGTTGCCCCGTATTTGCCGGAAATTCGCCGAAATTCAGGAAGGAACGAGCCATGAATCTTCATCAATTCCGTTTTGTGCGGGAGGCGGTGCGTCAGAATTTCAACCTGACCGAGGCGGCCAAGGCCTTGTATACCTCGCAGCCGGGCGTCTCGAAGGCGATCATCGAGCTGGAAGAAGAGCTGGGCGTGGACATTTTCACGCGGCACGGCAAGCGCATCCGCGGCCTGACCGAACCCGGCCGGGCGGTGCTGCGCTCGGTGGAAATGATCATGCAGGAGGTCGAAGGCCTGAAACGCATCGGCAAGGAGTTCGCGGCGCATGACAGCGGCAGCCTTACCATCGCCACCACGCACACCCAGGCGCGCTATTCGCTGCCGAAGATCGTCCAGGCCTTCGCACTGAAATTCCCCAAGGTGCGGCTATCGTTGCTGCAGGGCAACCCACGCCAGATTACCGAGATGGTGCGCAACGACCAGGCCGACATTGCCATCGCGACCGAAGCGTTGTCCTCGGGCGAAGGCCTGATTTCGCTGCCGTGCTATCAATGGGAGCATCTGGTGGTGGTCACGCCCGAGCATCCGCTGCTGTCGTCGAAATCGATCTCGCTGGAAGAAATCGCCAATTTTCCCCTGATTACCTACGATGCCGCGTTCGCCGGCCGCAGCAAGCTCGACCATGCGTTCGCCCTGCGCGAGTTGAAACCCGACATCCTGCTCGAAGCGATCGATGCCGATGTCATCAAGACCTACGTCGAACTCGGCATGGGCGTGGGCATCATCGCCGGCATGGCGTTCGACGCCGAGCGCGACAAGGGCCTGCGCGCGATCCCGGCCGGCCATCTGTTCGGCACCAACGTGTCCAGGGTGGCGATCAAGCAGGGCGCGTATCTGCGCAGTTATGTCTATACCTTCATCGAATTGCTGGCGCCGACGCTCAATCGCAAGCTGATCGACCAGGTCATGGATGGTGAAAAAGATATGTACGAACTGTGAAGACTTTTCACTGAATTTGTATAACGACTTCTGGTGCACTGCGCCATACTCGGCGATGTTGAATATGAATCTCTCCAAATTTTCCGAACAATCCCTGCAACGCGCACATCGGCTGTGGGTCGAATACGGCATTTTGTGGCTGGGTGCGGTGCTGGTGGGCCTGATCGCGGTGCTGTATGCGCAGGCTATCGAATATGCATTCGAGGTTTTCCGCGAGGTGCAACAGGCGCATGCCTGGGTGCCGTTGCTGCTGACGCCGGCCATCGCGGCGTTGTGCGTCTGGCTCACGCGGCGCTATTTTCCGGGTTCGGAAGGCAGCGGCATCCCGCAAGTGATCGCCACGCTGGCCGACGATACCACCGAGCGCGGACTGGGCTTGCTGTCGCTGCGGGTGATGATAGGCAAGCTCGGCCTCTCGATCCTGGCCATCACGGGCGGCCTGACGATCGGACGCGAGGGGCCGACGGTGCAGATCGGCGCAGCCATCATGTTCAACCTGCGGCGCCTGTATCCCACGATCAATGTGGCGATGGAGCGGCGCCTGATCCTGGCCGGCGCGGCCGCCGGCTTGGCGGCGGCCTTCAACACGCCGCTGGCCGGCATCGTGTTCGCCATCGAGGAACTGTCGCGCAGCTTCGAGCAGCGCGCCAGCGGCATCGTGATCACCACCATCATCTTTGCCGGCGTCGTGGCGCTGGGTCTGACGGGCAACTATACCTATTTCGGCACCATCCAGGTCGTCAACGAAACCAGCGGCAAGCTGGTCTGGGCCGTGATTGCGACGGCGCTGCTGACCGGTTGCGCGGGCGGCGTATTCTGCTGGCTGTTGCTCAATACACAGCGCTGGATGCCGCAGCCGGTGCAGGAATTGCGCCGTGACCGACCGGTAGTGTTCGCGGCGGCCTGCGGGCTGATCGTGGCGGTCATCGGCCTGCTGGCCGGCGGCATGACCTTCGGCAGCGGTTATGCCGAGGCGCGCGGTTTGCTGAGCGGCGCCTCGGAAATGTCCGGCTTTTATCCCTTGCTGAAAATGGCGTCGATGGTCGGCTCCTATCTTCCCGGCATGCCCGGCGGCATGTTCGCGCCGTCGCTGTCGATCGGCGCCGGCTTCGGCAATCTGCTGCATCTGCTGTTCGGCAATACCTCGCTGGGCATGCTGATCGCGCTGGCAATGGTGGGTTATCTCGCGGCGGTGACGCAATCGCCGATCACCGCCTTCGTGATCGTGATGGAAATGGTCAACGGCCACGCCCTGGTCATTTCGCTGATGGCCACCGCCCTGATCGCCAGCCGCGTTTCGCGCTTTTTTGCGCCACCGCTGTATGAGACCTTGTCGGAGCGGTATGCGCCGCGGATGTCGGAGATAAATGATACTGCCGGCCAGCGAAATCAATAAGGAAGCGGGACTGCCTTTGACGTTTGGGCAATTTCTTCCAGATGCACAACGATATTGCCGGTGAGCGGGCTTTCCCCCATCTTTTTGACAAGAAATTTTGCTCCCGGCGCAAAGACGGTTTCGTCCTCGTCACGAACCTTCAGGTTAGGCCGCAGGCGCACATTGCTGTATCCCCATATCTGGAAGAGTACGGCTCTCTCTCCTGGCTGGTAACGGTCCACAAACGTTTTCGCCACCTCCAGGGTTCTGTCGCAGGAGAGAAAATGCGTTGCCTCGACGGGAGTGCCTTCATTCCGTATTTTTATTAAATTGTTAATCCCGGCCTGGGTCATTCCTTGTCCCCGGTGGACCGGTTTCCGAGAGAGTTTGGAAGGATCTGCTGTCCGATGAATTTCAGCGGCGACAAGCTGCAATTCCTCCATGTCGACCATCAATTTCACATTGTTTCTTATATTGATGCCGCTATGTTTGAAGCTGAGAATTTCTGCCGGGCCTGATCTTTTCTCGATTTCCCGCATGATTTTTCCGATATCGATTTCCACAGGATTGCCTTGGGTAGCCTGGTACTTTGTGCGCATGACCTGGTTTATCGTTTTGGCGCCATGGTTGGTATTGTATATATCGCAAAATGCCCGGAATCTTTCTGTCGCCGGAGATTCGGCAAGAGATGGTTTTACAACGAGGGTTTTTTTCGTTGCAGTCGGCAGCCGAAAAGCAGCCGCCTTGGTCTGTGGCGCTGAAGCGCCGTTACGTTGCGTTTCAGAAGGGGCCGGCTGTTTTGTCGCCGACGCCGAAGTCCTGCCGCCTTGCACTGCGATTGTTGCAATGGGCGGCATTTTTCTTGAAGGAACGCCCCCGGTTGGGATATCTTGCGACACACGGACAAGTCGGTCTGCTATCGCCGACCGGTTTTTCGAAGAGCCGGTACTTTGAACGGAATACGCCGTGGCTGTAGACGTAGAACTGACGGGGTAGGGCATGATGGCCTTTGGCTGCACATTTGAAGATAAAAATTATGCTGTCGAAGCCTGCATAATTTATAAAAGCCAATAAAAAACTGAATACACCCTGCATAAGGATTCGACGCCGTTTTCACTTATACTGCACCGTTCTACGGACCCTCCATCGATAGCAGCGGTTTTTCAGTTGCCTGTCGATGATATTTAGAATTCCTCCTATCATGCTACATACCGATCCCGCCGCTTATTTCACCGCCCGCGCCACGACTTACCACGATATCTATGAACGGCCCGAGCAGCGGGAAGAATTGCTTCTGCTGCAGGACAAGCTGGCCGAATTGATGGAAGGGCATGCGGTGCTCGAGGTCGGCTGCGGCACAGGCTATTGGACGCGGCAACTGGCGGAGACGGCGGAATCGGTGACGGCGGTCGACAACAATGCGGCGATGCTGGGCGTGGCGCGGGAAGCGTCGCTGGACATGGATATCGACTGGGTGCTGGGCGACGCCTGCGACCTGCCGGCGTCGGACGGCAAATATAGTGCCTGCTTCGGCGGCTTCTGGTGGTCGCATATGCCGCGCGAACGCCAGGCGGCATGGCTCGGCGGGCTGCAAAAGAAACTCGGCAAGGACACCTTGCTGGTGCTGATCGACAATAACTATGTGGAGGGCAGCAGCACGCCGATCGCGCATACGGATGCCGAAGGCAATACCTATCAGATCCGCGCCCTGGCCGGGGAACGCTACGATGTCATGAAGAATTTTCCCACCGACAGCGCGCTGCGCAAGCGTTTCGCGGACCACGCGCGCGAGATCCGCATCAAGCGCACGGAACATTTCTGGATATTGAGCTGCCGCCTGAAATAGGCGGCCTGCTGTGAGGGCGTCTTTCTAATACGGCAGGTCGATCGCCGTTTTCGGCCTGGCGATTTCTTCCAGCGCAATCTCGGTCGCTTGCACCGCATCGCCGGCGATAATCCGCTTGACCCTGAATATTGCACGCGGACTGAACACCGAGGTATAGGGGCTGTCGGCGGACGGTTCGCCGTGCAGCGGTTTGAGGCTATGGCCGATCAGGCTCAGGAAAACCGGCTGCCTGGGATCGATATTGCCGGCGGCCGCGTCCCGGATGGCACTTTCTCCTCCGCAAGGAATAAAGCGCCCGGCTCGCACAGGCGTCTTGTCTTGAAGGCAATTCTGTAGATAGGTGATCGCTTCGGCGGTCAATCTCAGCTTCGCATAGACAATCCGGGCCGGCGGGTGCGTGGTGCCGGGGTGCTTGTGCAAGGCGGCGGCCATGTCCGTCAGGCTGCGTTTCGAGCCGATCCGTTCTATATCCATTTTCAGGTAATCGTAATCCGAGCGGTGCACCCTGGAGGCGATGTCGTTGACATCGATTTCCGATGAAAAGCCGAGCAGCGCGTCATGCAGCGCATCGATCCCGTTCGGGCTGCGTATCATCGCCGAAAATATCTTGAAATCTTCAATGCGCCTGGCTTCCTGCCTGGCCTGCGCGGCAGTGCGCGACAGCGTGATGCGCTGCGATCCGGCCTGCACTGCCGGGGTGGGCGGCGGTCCGGACGGACTGGTGAAAAAGGCAGGGCGCGCATGGAAGAAGTATGCGGGGGCAGCGCGAACGGATCTCAGGCAGATGCTGAGAGCCCGACCCTCATGGCCGGTATTTTGCGTTTGCGGCGGGGCGGCCTGGCCGGCTTGCAGAACTTGGGAACAAAGCGAGATGGCCGGCAGGGGAGAACTTGGGAACATGGAATGAATGCGGCGTGGTGAAAGACCGCGATTCTATGCAAGTCGCCATGAAAACGAGCCTATCAATATCTGCAGGTTTGACGCCGCAAAGGAAAAACGCAAAGCAAAATTCGCCGGGCGATATCGAAAACCCCTGATGTTTTCCGATATCGCCCGGCGACTATTTCGATTCCCGATTTATCAATCTAGGCAGCGATCTTGGAGCGGCAGCCGTCCAGCAGGAACGACAGGCCGACCACCAGCACCAGTTCGCCTTCGGCCGAACGCGCCGTGCCGGTCACGCCGTTGGTGTGGATCGCGGTCAGCGGCTTGATCACCAGGTCGGCGGTGCCTTCCACCGTTTCGACGCTGAGGATGTACGGCTGCGGCACCGCCATCACGATGCCGACCCGCTCCGCGCCCGGCGTATGGCCGTAGCCCAGCACGCCTGACAGCGAATGCACCGGCAATGGCCGGCCCTGGTCGCGCAGCACCGGCGCGCCGCCGACTTCGGCGAACGAATCCGGCAGCTCCACCACGCGCTGCACCAGCGCCATCGGCAGGGCCAGGGCGGCGCCGGCGGTGCGCACCAGCATGGTCGGGATGATCGACAATTCGATCGGCAGGCGAATCGAGAAGCGCGTGCCCTTGCCCATGGTCGAATCGATGCGGATGGTGCCGCGATGTTTTTCAACGGCGGTCTTGACCACATCCATGCCGACGCCGCGGCCGGAGACGCTGGAAGCGACTTCCTTGGTCGAGAAGCCGGGCAGGAACACCAGTTGCAAGGCTTCGTCCACCGACTGCGCATCGTTTTCGCCGATCAGGCCCTTGCTGATCGCCTTTTGGCGCAGGACGGCCGGGTCCATGCCCTTGCCGTCATCGAAGATTTCGATCATGACGCTGCTGGCTTCCTGCCAGGCTTTCAGCGAAATGGTCGATTTGGCGCTCTTGCCGGCAGTTACGCGGTCCTCGGCGCTTTCGATGCCGTGGTCGAGCGAATTGCGCAGCATGTGCACCAGCGGATCGTACAGGCTGTCGACCACCACGCGGTCGACTTCGGTCTCGGCGCCGGCGATCGACAATTCGACATCCTTGCCCAGGTCCTTGGCCAGTTCGCGCACCAGGCGCGGGAATTTCTGGAACAGCCGGCCGACCGGCTGCATGCGGGTCGACAGGGTGGCGCGCTGCAATTCGGTGGAATAGCGCGCGGCCCGGTTCAGGGTTTCGGCCAGGGTCGTCATCAGCGATGCCGCCGAGCCTTCGAACTTGAATTGCTGCAGTTTTTCCAGCAGCACCGAAGCCTGGTTGGCCGCCTGCACCGATTCGCCGGCGACTTCCAGCAGCGCATCCAGCTTGACTGCATCGACGCGAATGGTTTCTTCCTTGGCGTTGCCGCCGGCCACCGGTTTGCGGCGGTCGACGAAAGTCGGGGAGGTGGTCGGATCGATAGGTTCGTCGGCCGCCTTGGCCGGCGCCGCCGCGGCGCTCGCGGCTGCGGGCTCGGCGCCGGATTGCGGCGTCACCGCGCGATACAGCGCTTCCCAGTCGAGTTCGCCGTCGGCACCGATGCTGCTGCTGTTGCTGCTGTTGCCGCCCTTGCCGCTATCGCCGGCGATAGCTTCGCTTGCCGCCGCCATGGCGGCAGGCGCGGCGGGGCTGGCCGCCGGGGCCGCTGCCGGCATGCCGCCGTCGCCCTTGATGGCGTGGGTCAGGATATCTTCCAGGTCCTTGGGCATCGGCGCCAGGCTGGCCGGATCGGCGCCGTTGGACAATTCATTGAGCTGGTCGGCAACGAAGCCGCTGGCCTGCAGCGCCGCTTCGATCGCGATCGGCGTCACCGGCGCGGCGCCGGTGCGCAAGGCGTCGAACAGGTTTTCGGTCAGATGGCAGGCGGAAACCATCGCCGGCAGATTGACGAAGCCGGCGCCGCCCTTGATCGTATGGAAGGCGCGGAAAACCGCGTTTAGGACTTCCTTGTCGTCCGGATGACGCTCCAGTGTCAGCAGATGATCTTCGACGTTGGTTGCCAGTTCCAGGGCTTCGACGACGAAGTCTCTGAGCATTTCCTCATCCATCAGAACCCCAGGCTATCAAGTAAGTCGTCCACGTCGTTCTGCACCAGCGCGCTGCCGTCGGCGGCCGGACCTGACATCAATTCCGTCGGTTTTTCCTTGTGTTCCTGGACATTGGTCAGCAATTCCGGCGGCGCGTTGTCGCGCAGCAGTTGCGCCAGTTCGCGTTCGGCGATGGCGGTGATGCCGACGATCTTCTTGATCAACTGCCCGGTAATGTCCTGGAAATCCTGCGCCATCATGATTTCGAGCATGCGCGCCTTTTCGGTTTCGGCCGAATCGGAAACGATGGCGGCGAAGCCGCGCGAGTCGTTTGCCAGCGCCTTGAATTCCTCGATGCTGAGCTTGCCGGCGAACAGCTGGTCCCAGCGTCCGCCGATGTCCTTGGCCTTGCTCGACAGCACGTCCTGCGCCGGCATGCCGATATCGATGGCGTTCAATACCTTGTTGGCGGCCTGCTCGGTCAGCGTGGCCACGAATTCCAGGCGTCCCTGGGCGTCGCCGATCTGCGATGCGACTTCCTGCAGCGAACGGTCGTAGCCGAGTTCGCGCATCGAATCGTGCAGCATGCGCACAATGCCGCCGAGGCGTTCGTACATGGGTTTGTCGGACTGGTCTTCAGCGGCTTCGGCGGCCGGCGCCGAAACTTCCGCGATTCCGGCAGCCGGGGCGGCAGCTTGCGCCGCGGCAGGCGTTTCGGTCGCGGTCGACGAGGTGTTGGAACTGGCTGATATTTCGTCGAACAGTGCTTCTAAATCCAGATCGGCGTCACTCATAATCTTGTGCTCTCCCCTAATGCTGCGTTTTCGTTTCTGACATCTCCTGACGCTATAACGACAGGATCCTGCTTTTTTTGAACACAATCCGGCGATTTTCCGCTTTTCTTTGCAAACATTGTAAACAACCGCATCCCGCTTGTATCGCTAAAGAAAGCACGGATTTCGGGCCTTCTTAGCCGCACGCGGCGATTTGATATATTTTTAGCAATATCTGTGCCGCGCCAAGACGCGTAGAATACGCCGCTTTTCTTGCGACCTGGAAAACGAATGGATGTTGCCTTGATTCAATTATGCCGAGCCGGCCGCCGGCGTGCCTTGCCGCTGGTCCGGCTCATGCTGCTGGGCGCCGCGGGCGCTTGCGCGAGTGCCCAGGCAGGCGCTCAAGTGGACGGCGTCCAGGCGGCGCCGGAACCGGCGCTGGAGCCGATCCTGGTGTCGGCATCGCGGTTTGCCGAACGCGCCGATGCCGCGCCGCCGGGCGCGCTGGTGATCGATGCCGAACAGATACGCCAATCGGGCGCCGGCAACGTCAACCAGGCCATTCGCAGCATCGCCGGCATCGTGGGGCGTCCCAACAGCTACGGCACCTCGGACTATGCGCTCGATCTGCGCGGCTTCGGCCCGACCTCCGAGCAGAACATGGTGATCCTGGTCGATGGCGTGCGGCTGTCCGAAAATGAACTGAGCGTGGCCTTGCTGTCGAGCATCCCGATCGAGACGGTGCAGCGCATCGAAATCGTTCGCGGCGGCAGCAGCGTGCTGTACGGCCAGGGCGCCACCGCCGGCACAATCCAGGTGATCACCAAGCGGGCGCAGCCGAACAGCGGCACGCGCACCAGCGGCAGCGTGGTGGCGGAAGCCGGCTCTTTCGGCCAGCGCGGCTTGCGCGCCACCGTGGCGCGGACGCAGCAGGGATGGTCGCTGGATGCCGCGCTCGGCCGCGAGGAAAGCGACAACTATCGCGACAATAACCGCCTGCGCCAGGAAAACCTGAGCGGCGGCCTGCAATGGGCCGGCGAGGGCCGCCGTTTCGGCGTGCGGCTCGACAGTTCGGACCAGAATTACCGTACCGCCGGCCCGCTGACCATGGCGCAATTCGTGAGCAATCCGCGCAGCAGCTTTACGCCCGACGATTACGGTTCCACTCGCGTCAACCGGCTTGTGCTGTTCGGCGAACAGCGGCTGGGCGCGCTGGAACTGGCGGCGGAGCTGTCGCAGCGCGACAAGCACTATTTTTCGCATTCGGTCAGCACCACCTTCGGCGCCAGCGATTACACCACGCGCAGCCGCACCACGCAGTTCTCGCCGCGCATGCGGTATTCCAGCGAATGGGGCAGCGCGGCGCGGAAGATCGGCAACGAGCTGGTGGCCGGTTTCGATTTCTCGGAATCGACGCGGCACGTCGAGAGCGCCTTGTCGCGGCCGGTCGGCGCCCAGCGTTCGCGCGCGGTGTATGCGCGCGACGAAATCGGCCAGGGCGATGCCCGCCTGGCGTTCGGCCTGCGCCGGGAAACCTTCGACCAGAGCAGCAACGACCCGCTGGCCTTCGATCCCAACGCCAACTACAGCCGCTCGCAGACCCTGAACGCCTGGGACCTGCAGGGCAGCGTCAAGCCGCTGCCGCTGGCGACCTTGTTCGCCAAGGCCGGCCGCAGTTACCGGGTGGCCAATGTCGACGAAGACGGCTTCACGCTGCATCCCGGGCAGATGCTGGCGCCGCAGACCTCCGACGATCTGTCGCTCGGCGCCACGCTGGGCGGCGCGCGGCACGCGCTGACGGCCACGCTGTTCCGGCACAATCTGCGCAATGAAATCATGTACGACCCGACCATTCCCAACCCGCTGGCCGGCGGTCCCGGCGCCAACGTCAACCTGGACCCGACCGTGCGCCGCGGCATCGAACTGGAATGGCGCAGCCGATTGAATGCGCAACTGGATGTGAGCGCGAACCTGCAGCATATCGACGCGCGTTTCCGGGAAGGCCCCAATGCCGGCAAGGAAGTGACGCTGGTCCCGCGCAACTCGGCCGGCGCCAGGCTCAACTGGAAGGCCGGTGCGCACAGTGCGCGGGTCGGCGTGCAATGGGTCGCCAGCCAGCGCTACGGCAGCGATTTCGACAATACCTGCGGCTCGCGCATGCCGGCCTATGCGACGCTGGATGCGCGTTACGCATGGCGCCTGGAACGATGGGAAGTGGCGCTGAACGGCAGCAACCTGGGCAACAGGAATTACTTCAGCCAGGCGTATGGATGCGAAAGCGGGATCTATTCGGCGCCTGGCCGGCAACTGTCGTTGTCGGCCAGGTATGCGTTCTGAAGGGAAGATTTGAAACCCTGCCTTAACCGCTGCCTTAAACCTTCGGGTTAAAGTTGAGTTAAAAAAAGTTGAGTTAAAGCGGCTTCGGAAGACTCTTAAATTTCGAGATTGTCGATCAGGCGCGTGACGCCGAGCCTGGCCGCCGCCAGCGTCACCAGCGCTTCGCCGGCGGCCAGCTCGTCGCCGGTCGGCGCCTGCAGATTGCTGCGTTTGCGTACCGCGATGTAATCGGGCTGCCAGCCGCGCGCCTGCAGGCCGGCCATCGCTTCCGCTTCCAGCCGCGCCAGGTCGCGATTGCCGGCGCGCACTTGCGCGGCGACATGATCCAGCGCCTTGAACAGTTGCGGCGCTTCGGCGCGTTCGGCCTCGCTCAGATAGGTGTTGCGCGAGGACAGCGCCAGGCCGTCTTCGGCGCGATAGGTTTCGGCCGCGACGATTTCGGTCGGCAGCGCGAACTGGCGCGCCATATTGCGCACGATCATCAACTGCTGGTAATCCTTCTTGCCGAAGACCGCCACGCGCGGCTGCACGCACGACATCAGTTTGAGCACCACCGTGGTCACGCCGGTAAAGAAGCCGGGACGGAATTCGCCTTCCAGCATGTTGCCGAGGTCGTCCGGCGGCCGCACGCGGTATTCCTGCGGTTCCGGGTAAAGCTCCTGCTCGGATGGCGCGAACAAGACATACACGCCTTCCTTTTCGAGTTTCTCGGCATCGTTCTGCAAGGTGCGCGGGTATTTGTCGAAATCGTCGTTCGGGCCGAACTGCAGCCGGTTGACGAAAATCGACGCCACGATCGGATCGCCATGCATGCGGGCCAGCCGCATCAGCGACAGGTGACCTTCATGCAGATTGCCCATGGTCGGGACGAAAGCGGTGCGCAACTGGCCGCGCAATTGATCGCGCAGTTCTTCGATGGAGGTGACTATTTTCATTAATTATTTATTTTCAATTTGACGCATTCGGCACATCTGGCGTATTCCGCGCGGCCGACAGTGCGCGGAACTAACTCGGCGAATAGGACAGCCGTACATAGATGGGGGCGAACGGCTCGCCCTGCGTGATTTCGATCAGTGTTTCCTTGGCCAGCTCCAGCATGGCGATGAAGTTGACCACCAGCACCGGCACGCCGCGGCTGGGGTCGAACAGATCGGCGAATTCGACGAAGCGCGTCGATTGCAGGCGGCGCAGGATGCTGGTCATGTGTTCGCGCACCGACAATTCCTCGCGGCTGATGTGATGGTGGGCGGTGAGCTTGGCGCGCTTGAGGACGTCGGCCCAGGCGGACTGCAAGTCGGCGGGATCGACGTCGGGCCAGCGCGTGACGATGCTTTGCTCGATATAGATCTGGGTGCGCACATAGTCGCGGCCGAGTTGCGGCAACTGGTCGATTTCGCGCGCGGCCAGTTTCATCTGTTCGTATTCCAGCAGGCGGCGCACAAGTTCGGCGCGCGGATCTTCCGCTTCTTCGCCGCTGTCCGCGTTGCGCACCGGCAGCAGCATGCGCGACTTGATTTCGATCAGCATCGCCGCCATCAGCAGGTATTCGGCGGCCAGTTCCAGGTTGTGCTTGCGGATCTGCTCGACGTATTCGAGGTATTGCAGGGTGACCTGCGCCATCGGGATGTCGAGGATATTGAAGTTTTGCTTGCGGATCAGGTACAGCAGCAGGTCGAGCGGTCCCTGGAAGGCTTCCAGGAACACTTCCAGCGCGTCGGGTGGAATGTATAGATCGATCGGCAGCTTGAACAGCGGTTCGCCGTACAGCTTGGCGAAGGCGACGCCGTCGATCACGTTCGGTGTCGAATCGGTTTGCGTTGCGAGGGCCAATGCGCTCTCGGACAAATTGTCGGACGGGTTGTCCGCCAGATTGTCGACGAGTTCGGCGCCGCCGGCAGCCGCGTTCTTGCTCATTGCTGGATGGGCTCTTATTTGTTCTGGTAAACGTAAGGCTGCTGCTTCACGCGCGAGCTTTTTTCGCGCTCGGTGTTATCCAGGTTGATTGGCGTCTTGTCCCACAGCAGGGCGCGGCCGGCACGCTGCTCTTCTTCCAGATTCGGGTTTTTCTTCTTGAGTTCCGCGATGAACTGGGTTGCTTCCGATTCATACAAGTTGAATTGCTTGGTGAAAGCCATGAGATTTACCAGTGAGAAATGATTTAAGGGCTATACGAGTTAAGGGCTATTCTACAGTAAGCCGGCGTCAGCGCACCCGCATGCCGGGCTGCGCGCCGGGCCACGGGGTCAGGATATAAATGCCTGGATTCGCCTTCTCGTCGGCGGCCGAAGCTGCCAGCACCATGCCTTCGGATACGCCGAATTTCATTTTTCGCGGCGCCAGGTTGGCCACCATGATGGTGAACTGGCCGATCAGCTGTTCCGGCGCATAGGCCGACTTGATGCCGGAGAACACATTGCGCAGGCGGCCTTCGCCGGCATCCAGCGTCAGGCGCAGCAGCTTGTCCGAGCCTTCGACATGCTCGCAATTGACGATTTTGGCGATGCGCAGGTCGACCTTGGCGAAATCGTCGATCTTGATTTCGGACGCCAGCGCTTCGACGCCGTCCGGCAGGGCCGCGGGTGCTGCCGCAACTGCGGTGGCGGCCGGCGCAGGCGTATTTGCGGCAGCCTTGGCCGCGGGGGCGTCCGGCGTTGCGGCCGGAACCGGCGCGTCGAACAGCGCTTCCAGCATTTTCGGCTCGACCCGGGTCATCAGGTGGGCGTATTGGCGGATTTGGTGGTTTTGCGGCAGAGGCATTGCAATATCCTGCCATTGCAATGCTTCGATGTTCAGGAAGGCTTCGACCGCGGCGGCCAATTGCGGCAGCACCGGCTTGAGGTACAGCGTCAGCAGGCGGAAGGCTTCCAGCAGGCGGCTGCAAACTTCATGCAGTTGGGCGTCGCGGGCCGTGTCCTTGGCCAGTTCCCAGGGTTTGTTGGCGTCGACATAGGCATTCACCATATCGGCCTGTTCCATGATGGCGCGCAGGGCCTTGCCGAATTCGCGCTGTTCGTAGAATGCCTGGATATCCGGGCCGACCGCGCGCAGCCGCGCCAGGAACGCGTCGTCGGCAACTGCCCAGTCCATGCTCAGGCGGCCGTCGAAACGCTTGCTGATGAAGCCGGCGGCGCGACTGGCGATATTGACGTATTTGCCGATCAGGTCGGCATTGACGCGGGCGATGAAATCGTCGGGATTGAAATCGACGTCTTCGACCTTCGCGCTGAGCTTGGCCGCGATGTAATAGCGCAGCCATTCCGGATTCATGCCGATTTCCAGATAGCGCAGCGGCGAAATGCCGGTGCCGCGCGATTTCGACATCTTTTCGCCGCTGACCGTGATGAAGCCGTGCGCGAACACATTGGTCGGCACCTTGCGGCCGGCGAACTTCAGCATCGCCGGCCAGAACAGGGTGTGGAAATAGGTGATGTCCTTGCCGATGAAATGATATTGCTCGGTATCCGGCGCGGCGATGAATTCGTCGAAGCTGCGCGATTCGCCGTATTTCTGCTTCGGACCGCCTTTTTCGAAATAATTTTTCAGCGAGGCCAGGTAGCCGATCGGCGCATCCAGCCAGACGTAGAAATACTTGCCCGGCGCGTCCGGGATCTCGATGCCGAAATACGGCGCATCGCGGCTGATGTCCCAATCGCCGAGGCCGCTGTCGCTTCCCAGCCATTCCTTGGTCTTGTTGGCGACTTCGGGCTGCAGGCGCTGGTCGGTCAGCGCCCATTGGCGCAGGAAATCGACGCAGCGCTGGTCGGACAGGCGGAAAAAGAAATGTTCCGACGACTTCATCACCGGCGTGGCGCCGGACAGGGTCGAATACGGATTGATCAGGTCGGTCGGCGCATACACCGAGCTGCATACCTCGCAGGAATCGCCGTACTGGTCCTTGGCGCCGCATTTGGGGCATTCGCCCTTGATGTAGCGGTCCGGCAGGAACATGTTTTTGACCGGGTCGAAAAACTGGTCGATGGTCTTGGTGGTGATCAGCTTGGCTTCGTCGCGCAGCGCGCGGTAGATTTCCTGCGACAGGGCTGCGTTTTCGGCGCTGTCGGTGGAATGCCAGTTGTCGAAGGCGATGTGAAAACCGTCCAGGTACTGCTTGCGGCCGGCCGCGATGCCCGCCACGAACTGCTGCGGCGTGATGCCGGCCTTCTCGGCTGCGATCATGATCGGCGCGCCGTGCGCATCGTCGGCACCGACGAAATGCACCTGGCGCGGCTGGCCGGCGTCCCGTTGCATGCGCTGGAAGCGCACCCAGATATCGGCCTGGATATATTCCATGATATGGCCGATGTGGAACGCGCCGTTGGCGTAGGGCAGGGCTGTCGTGACGAAGATTTTGCGGGGGGCTGCGGTGCTCAATGTTGTGCTCATCGGTAAAGGCTGGCGGGGCGCGCGGATGGCGCGCGCCAAAAAAGGCTAATTTTAGCAGTGCGGCGGCGATTCGCGGTGGTTCGCGATGTTTCTCGGGTGTTTCCGATGAAATCCGATATTGGTTTAGACTACGGCGATTAAGGAGAGACATCTATGAGCGTGACGTTGGAATCCGTACAGGCGGCGCTGGGCGCCGTCATCGACCCGAATACAGGCAAGGACTTGCTGAGCAGCAAGTCGGCCAGGAATATCAAGATCGAAGGCGCCAAGGTGGCGCTGGATGTGGAGCTGGGCTATCCGGCCAAGAGCCAGGTCGCGCCGATCCGCGCCGCGGTGGAGGCGGCATTGAAAGCCTTGCCCGGCGTGCAGCAGGCCGACGTCAACGTCTACGCCAAGATCGTTGCGCACACCGTGCAGCGCGGCGTCAAGCTCAAGGCCAGCGTGAAGAACATCATCGCGGTGGCCTCGGGCAAGGGCGGGGTCGGCAAATCGACCACCGCCGTCAACCTGGCGCTGGCGCTGGCCGCCGAGGGCGCGCAGGTCGGCATCCTGGATGCGGACATCTACGGCCCGTCGCAGCCGATGATGGTCGGCCTGGCCGGCGAACGGCCGTCCAGCAAGGACGGCAAGACCATGGAGCCGCTGGAAAACTACGGCCTGCAGATATCGAGCATCGGGTTCATGGTCGATCCGGACGAGCCGATGGTGTGGCGCGGCCCGATCGTGACCCAGGCCCTGCAGCAGCTGCTGGACCAGACCAACTGGCGCGACCTGGATTACCTGATCGTCGACATGCCGCCCGGCACCGGCGACATCCAGCTGACCCTGTCGCAGAAAGTGCCGGTGACCGGCGCCGTGATCGTCACCACCCCGCAGGACATCGCCTTGCTGGACGCGCGCAAGGGCCTGAAAATGTTCGAGAAGGTCGGCATTCCGATCCTCGGCATCGTGGAAAACATGAGCACGCACATCTGTTCCAACTGCGGCCATGCCGAATCGATCTTCGGCAGCGGCGGCGGCGAGAGAATGTGCGCGGACTACGGCGTCGATTTCCTGGGCGCGTTGCCGCTGACCATGTCGATCCGCCAGCAGACCGACGCCGGCAAGCCGACCGTGGCGGCCGATCCCGATGGCCAGATCGCCGGCATCTACAAAACCATCGCCCGCAAGATCGCGGTCAAGGTGGCCGAAAAGGCGCGCGACATGAGCAGCAAATTCCCGACCATCGTGATTCAGAACGATTGAAACCGCCGCGCCACGGTAAAATACGGTTTTAGCTTTTATGCGGCTTTGGTGATCCAAGGCCGTTTTTATTGATCATGACTGCTGTCCGCACCCGTTTTGCCCCCAGCCCTACCGGCTATCTCCACCTCGGCGGCGCGCGCACCGCGCTGTTTTCCTGGGCCTATGCCCGCCGTTTCGGCGGCACCTTCATCCTGCGCATCGAGGACACCGACCTGGAGCGCTCGACGCCGGAGGCGGTGCAGGCCATCATCGACGGCATGCAGTGGCTGGGCCTGACGCACGACGAAGGCCCGTTCTACCAGATGCAGCGCATGGCGCGCTATCGCGAAGTCATCGCCGGCATGCTGGCCGCCGGCACCGCGTATTACTGCTATTCGTCGCCGGCCGAGGTCGAAGCGATGCGCGAGAAACAACGCGCCGCCGGCGAGAAGCCGCGCTACGACGGCACCTGGCGTCCGGAGCCTGGCAAGGCGCTGCCGCCAGCGCCCGCCGACCGCAAGCCGGTGGTGCGTTTCAGGAACCCGCTGGACGGCGAAGTCAGCTGGGACGACGTGGTCAAGGGTACGATCACCATCGCCAACCGCGAAATGGACGACCTGGTGATCGCCCGCCCGGACGGCACGCCGACCTATAACTTCTGCGTGGTGGTGGACGACTGGGACATGAAAATCACCCACGTGATCCGCGGCGACGACCATGTCAACAACACGCCGCGCCAGATCAATATCCTCAAGGCGCTGGGCGCCACGCTGCCGCTGTACGGCCACTTGCCGATGATCCTCGGATCGGACGGCGAAAAAATGTCGAAGCGGCACGGCGCGGTCAGTGTGATGGATTATCCGGCGCAGGGTTTCCTGCCCGAGGCGATGCTGAATTACCTGGCGCGGCTGGGCTGGAGCCACGGCGACGAAGAAGTGTTTTCGATGGCGCAGTTCTGCGAGTGGTTCGATCTCGACCATCTGTCGAAATCGGCGGCGCAGTTCAATCCCGAAAAACTGGCCTGGCTGAACAACCACTATATCAAGCTGGCTGACAACGAACGCCTGGCCGGCCTGGTGCGGCCGATCATGGAACGCGACGGCGCGCAATTCGACAACGGGCCGGACCTGCAGCAGGTGCTGGCCGCGCTGAAGGAGCGCGCCCATACGCTGGTCGAACTGGCCAACGCGGCGATGATGTTCTATCGCGCGCCGGCGCCGGATGCCGCGTTGCTGGCGCAGCATGTGACGGACGCCGTCAAGCCGGCGCTGGCCGATTTCGCGCGGCAATGCGCCGATGTCGAATGGAACAAGGAAGCGTTGACGGCGATGCTGAAGCAGGTGCTGGCGCAACACGGCCTGAAGATGCCGCAACTGGCCATGCCGCTGCGGCTGATCGTGGCGGGGCAACTGCAGACGCCGGCGATCGACCTGGTGCTGGCGTTGTTCGGGCGCGACGCGGTGCTGGCGCGCTTGCGGCCATATATCGGCTGAGCCAAGCCGCGGGAAATGAAGCGCTCTGCGAGCGAATCGCAGGTGCGCCGGAATGAAGCGGCACGGGCGCCGCGGATGCGCGCGAACGGTCCGCAGGCCGTCCGTGCAATTAATCAGTGAATAAAATTTACATAGCCAATAAAACATTGCTATAATCTCGTCTCTTCGCATCTGGGGGGTATAGCTCAGCTGGGAGAGCGCTTGCATGGCATGCAAGAGGTCAGCGGTTCGATCCCGCTTACCTCCACCAGTCAAATGCAGATTGCGTTCAGTTGTTTCGGATTCGTTTCGAATTGGGTTTTGAAGCAGCAGCAAGATCGGTAATAAATGTGATCGCGAAGAGAAGTTAAGGTAGCAAGTAAAGCAGTAGCACGCAAAGCAGCAGGACATTGTCCCCATCGTCTAGAGGCCTAGGACATCACCCTTTCACGGTGAGTACAGGGGTTCGAATCCCCTTGGGGACGCCAGACAATTGTCCCCATCGTCTAGAGGCCTAGGACATCACCCTTTCACGGTGAGTACAGGGGTTCGAATCCCCTTGGGGACGCCAGCATTCGCGTCACGCACGCAAGAAAAATCCACACCATCGTCGTGTGGATTTTTTTTTGCCCGCTCGCCTTATTGTTATTGTTGCTATTGGCCTGCGCGCCATTCTCCGTTACCTTGCCTGTTAAAGATAGATAAAGCACGGAAGACACACGAAACGAACGGAGACCCCATGAGAGAAGCGACGAACAATGCATCCTCCCTGGTATTCGATGTCGATGCGCGCGGCGTCGCCACCGTCACGCTCGATCGTCCGCATCGGCACAATGCCTTCGACGACCATCTGATCGCGCAATTGACCGCCGTCCTGCGGCAAGCCGCCGCCGATCCGGCCATACGGATCCTGGTGCTGGCGGCCAACGGCAGATCGTTTTCGGCCGGCGCCGACCTGAACTGGATGCAGCGCATGGCCACGGCCAGCCGCGCCGATAATCTGCAGGATGCGCTTCAATTGAGTGCGCTGATGGAAGCGCTGGACCGTTTTCCGGCGCCGACCGTGGCCAGGGTGCAGGGCGCTGCGATGGGCGGCGGCGTCGGCCTGATCGCCTGTTGCGACATCGTGCTGGCTGCTGGCGACGCCACCTTTGCCTTGTCGGAAGTCCGGCTGGGTTTGGCGCCGGCGGTCATCAGTCCTTATGTGATCGCGAAAATCGGCGCATCGCAGGCGCGCCGTTATTTTGTGAGCGCCGAGCGCTTCCCGGCGCAGCGGGCGCAGGCGATGGGGTTGGTGCATGAAGTGGTCGGCGCGGAAGAGCTTGATGCGGCCTTGGCAACGACATTGGCGAGCCTGCTGGCGAATGGTCCGCAGGCGATGCGCGCCGCCAAGGCGTTGGTGGCTGCGGCCGCCGCATCGCAGGATGTTGCCGCCTTGCATGCGCATACCGCCGGTGTGATTGCCGACTTGCGGGCATCGGCCGAAGGGCGGGAAGGGGTGCGCGCGTTCCTGGAAAAGTCGCGGCCCGACTGGATGGTCTGAGGAAAGGGCCGGCACGGACGAAAATACCGATAAGAAAATACCGGCAGGAATCCGGACGAAAAAAAACGCTGCGGAGCAATCGGCAGCGTTTTTTCAATTTCGGATGCGAATCAGTTGCGCACGACTTTCTTGTATTCGTTGGTGCGCGTGTCGATTTCGATCATGTCGTCCTGGCTCACGAACAGCGGCACCATCACGGTGTGGCGATGCGCTTCGATCGGGTTTTCGATCTTGGCTTCCTTCAGGACGTTGCCCGATGTGTTGCCCTTGACCGCCGGTTCCGAGTAAACCACCTGGCGCACGATTGTGGTCGGCAGTTCGACCGAGATTGCCTTGCCGTCGTAGAACACGGCTTCGCATTCCATGCCGTCTTTCAGGTAGTTCAGCGCGTCGCCCAGGTTTTCGCCTTCGATTTCATATTGTTCGTAATCGGCGTCCATGAAGACGTACAGCGGATCGGCGAAATAGGAATAGGTCACGGCCTTTTTGTCGAGCACGACGACATCGAACTTGTCGTCGCCGCGGAAAACGTTTTCCGAAGGGCTGTTGGTCAGAAGATTCTTCATCTTCCACTTGTAGGTGAAGCCGGTGCGGCTCGAACCGTTGACGTCGGAGCGCAAAATGATCATTGGCTTGCTGTCGACCATGATGATATTGCCGACACGAATTTCTTTTGCTGGTTTCATAGCGATATACGTAAAAAGTAGGTTACACAGAATCGTTTGTGGCCTACTGGCAAAAAAACACCGCAAGCCGACGTATGATTGAATTTTGAAATGCGTTAAAAAATAGCCCTATATCTTAACCCATTTTTGTCTCATCCCGGCTTAACCGTCTCTGCAAACTTCAGTAAATTGGACGCCAAGTCGCCATTTGCCCACACTTGGTGCTGCCAGGCGGCGGACAGGGCGGCGATTTGCGGCAGGTCGGCGGCAAACGCCTGCCATGCCGCGCGCCAGTCGACGGCTTCCCTTTCCGCGGCATTCCAGGCCAGCGCCAGCGCAATCGAGCTGTCCGTGCGCGCGGTGCAGGCCTGCAGGAAGGCCTTCAGTTTGACATGATGCAAATCCTTGTCCTGCGGATAGATGTGCCAGACAAACGGTTTGCCCGCCCACTGCGCGCGGACGAAGGAGTCCTCGCCGCGCACAAAATTGAGGTCGCAGGCCCACAGCAGTTTGTCGTAGTCGGGTTGCGGCATAAAGGGCAGCACGCGCACTGTCAGCGCGCCGCGGGTGGCGGCGGCGCCGACCGTTGCGGCTTGCCCCAGGAAAGCGTGGACGGCATCGGCGGCGACGCCTTCCGGCACCAGGCAGGCGATTGCCCGATCGCTGTCTTGCCAGGCGGCGAACAGGTCTCGCACCGGGGCCTGCGGATAGCAAAACAAGGAGGTTTTCAAGGAAGCCGCTTCTGCCTGCGTGACGCCGAATTGCCCGAGAAAGACTGCCATCGCGCCTGGATCGCGCTGGAATGCCAGGCGCTGCTGCTCCAGTCCGGACTCGAACAGCAGGCCGCCGGTGCGGGCGGTAAAGCCGGGAAAGAAGAAGTATTTGGTCAGCGGCAGCGAGGGGTGCGGCGAAGGCAAGGTATGGCAGCCTTCGACCCAGGTTTCCGCGGTCAGCCCTTCCAGGTTCAGCCAGACGGCGCGCGGGGTGCGCTGCGACATCGCCGCGATATAGCCGGGCGGAATGTCGCAGGCGAAAAATTCGATCACGATATCGGCAATGTCGTCCGGCGTGAATACGCCGTCCTGGTCGCGCCAGTGCCTGACCGTCACGGCGCCCAACTGCTGCGTCTCGCGGTCGATGGCGACTTCGGGACAAATCCGCTGAAAGCTGCGCAGGTCGTCGACCCACAGCGTCACGGCAATGCCATGTTCGTGCGCGAGCTGCCGCGCCAGCCGCCAGCAGATCCCGATGTCGCCATAGTTGTCGACGACTTTGCAGAACAGGGCGAGCGATGCAGGCGGCGCGGGTGGTGATGCGGGATGTGCTTGGGGAGGCGTCTTCGGCGGCATTTGGGTGCTTCGGGATTCAAAATTATTTCCGGCATGATACAGGATGAGGATAGGGAGCGATGGGGAGGGCGGCCTGACCGGACGGCGCCTTGCGCGCCCCAGGCTATCCTTGTGTCATGGATGCGGCGTGGCATTTTCTTTTTTAATTATTCGCAATTAAATTGCTTGCAATGTTATTTTTGCCGATGTAATATTCGTTCCATGTCAACGCCAAACAAAAAATCGGTCGAGAACCCCAGCGCCATGCTGCTGCTGGATAATCAACTGTGCTTCGCGATGTATTCCGCTTCGCTGGCAATGACCAAGTCGTACAAGAAACTGTTGAAAGCGCTCGACCTGACGTATCCGCAATACCTGGTCATGCTGGTGTTGTGGGAGCAGGACGGCGTGATCGTATCCGAACTCGGCAAGCGCCTGTATCTGGATTCCGGCACCTTGACGCCGCTGTTGAAGCGCATGGAAAGCATGGGGTTGCTGCACCGCCAGCGCGATGCGGAGGATGAGCGCCGCGTGGCCGTCAAGCTCAGCGATGCCGGACGCGCCCTGAAACGCAAGGCGCAGTCGGTGCCGGAAAAGATCGCTTGCCTCTTGCCGGAAATGCCGAAGGTCATGGCGATGCGCGACGACCTGAACGTCCTGCGCGATAACTTGCAGGCCGGGCTGGAGGAATAGGCGAGGCCGGCGGGATGTGCTGGACCTGCAGGATGTGTTGGATGCGCCTTGGGATTGTCGTACGCCGGTAATAATGCAAGTTTAAGGTTGGTGGTGTAAGGAAAAAAGAAGAGAATCTTCTTGTTTTATCGGAAAATTAAGTTGTTCACAATTTTATTGTTGTAAATCTTGTTTCGCGCATTTGGTTCACGCATTTGATTTTACGATTCAGTTTCATTCAGCGCAGTCCAATCCGGTTCATTTAAAAAAAGGAAATATCATGAAAGTCGAAAAAGTCTTGTACACAGCGCACGCAACGGCAACCGGCGGCCGCGATGGCCGCTCCATCTCGTCGGACAAGGTTTTGGACGTCAAGCTGAGCACGCCGAAAGAACTCGGCGGCGCCGGCGGCGACGGCACCAATCCAGAGCAGTTGTTCGCGGCCGGCTATTCGGCCTGTTTCATCGGCGCCACCAAGCTGGTGGCCAGCCAGCAAAAGCTGGCATTGCCGGCGGGCTTCAATATCACCGCCAACGTCGGCATCGGCCAGATTCCGAACGGTTTCGGCCTGGATATCGAATTGACGATTTCGCTGCCGGGCATGGATCGCGCCGTGGCCCAGGACCTGGTCGAAAAAGCGCACCAGGTTTGTCCTTACTCGAACGCCACCCGCGGCAATGTGGATGTGCGCCTGACCTTGGTATAAACCAGATCGATCCGGCGCGCCGGGACGGCAACGCCCGGCGCGCCAATCAAGACAAAGGGCCGCGGTTCAATTTGAACCGCGGCCCTTTTTTGCCGGAGCGGCGATCCTTCGATATCGCCTGAGATCGCCCGACGCTATTGGCTATTGCTTACGGCTGCAACGCTCCGCTCAGATCGCCGATCGGCTTGCCGCCGTTGGCCATGATGGCCTGGTCGCGCATTTTGATGCCGTCCAGCGCCGGCAGCGACCAGCGCCGCGTGATGAAGCGCAGGATCGAGGTCGTGTCGTACAGCGAGTTGTCGACATAACCCTTCTTCGCATACGGCGAAACGATGATGGCCGGCACGCGCGTGCCAGAGCCCCACTTGTCGGCCTTCGGCGGCGCGGCGTGATCCCAGAAACCGCCATTTTCGTCATAGGTCACGACGATCATCATGTGGCCCCATTGCGGGCTCTTCTTGAGTTTCTCGATCACGTCGGCGATATGGGCGTCGCCCGAAGCCACGTCGGCATAACCGGCATGCTGGTTCAGGTTGCCTTGCGGCTTGTAGAACGACACGGTCGGCAGTTTGCCGGCGGCCGCGTCCTGCAGGAAGCTGGCGTCGAAATCGCGCAGGTGTTCGGCGCGGTAGGCGGCGTGCTTGACCGGATCCATCTCTTCGAAATAGTTGAAGGGCTGGTGATGGAACTGGAAGTTGGGCGTCGGCGCCGGGAATTTGCGGTCGCCCTTGGCCACGGCCAGCGTGCTGTTCCATGCGCCGGAATACCAGGCCCAACTGATGCTCTTGGCCGACAGCAGGTCGCCGATATTGGTCTGGGTCTGCGGCGGCAGCACGGCGGCCTGTTTCCGGTCGGCGTACAGCTTGGTGGCGTCGTCGGCCGGCGGCGCGACGTTGCTCGGCTGGTATGGCGGCTGCATGGTGTTGACACCGTAGAACATGCCTTTTTCGTCCTTCGGCGTGAGCGTGCCGTCGTTGGCGTATTTCGGCGCGCCGTTGAGGACCGAGCCCGGCATCGACGGCGCCGGCGTCAGGCGCACGAAGTTGCCCTTGGCGTCGACGTCGATCCTGGAAATACCGCCGGCGGCCGGCGACTTGTCCGCGTCCGGATATTGCGGCGCGCAGGCGCAGATCAGGAATTGGTGGGTCAGGAACGAACCGCCGAAGGCGCCGATGTAGAAGTTGTCGGCCAGCGTGTATTGCTTGGCGATATTCCACATCGCCATCTTGCTGCCGTCGTAATAGCCCATGACCAGGCCGCCGGCGTCGGAATGCGCGGCGAACAGATCGTTCTTCCCGCCGTCGATCTGCATCTGGTCGTTATAGAAGCGATGCACCAGGTCGCGCGTGATCAGCGACGCATCGGCGTTGAAGCCGTTCGGGCCGTCGATCTGGAAGGGGCGGTTCGGCAGATTGGCCGATTGCGCTTGGGTGATGACTTTCTTCTGGCCCGGGATGGTCACGCCGCCCCAGGTCGGCGGCAGGATCGGCAGCACCGAACCGTCGAAATCCTTTTGCGGAATATAACTGGCCTTGGACGTCGGATTCACGCCAGGGATGCCGTCGGCGCCGGGGAACAGGCCGTACAGCGTATCGAAACCGCGGTTTTCGGCGTAGATCACCACCAGCGTATCGATATTGCGAATGCCGGCGTCGCCGGTAGCGAGACTGCCCGTGCCGCCGCAGGCGACCAGCGAAAAGGAAACCGCTGCGGCAAGCAGCGACATGCGAAAGTTCATGGTTGACCCCCTTGAATGAAGGCTTCGATGCTAGCGGGCGAATATAACGGGACGATGACATGCGTCATTCGTCCGTCACAATCGGCTGCTAGGCTGTCGCGATGAAATTCTTCCCCATGATTGCCGCGCTGGCCGGCTGCCTGGTCGCCATCGGCCTGCAGGCCGGAGCAGCGGCCGGGCCTGCGGTTTCCGCCGCGGCGGCGCGGAATTCCGCGGCTGCCCCAGCCGCCGCTGGTTCCACTGCGGCTTCGGCCCACTACGCCAACGCGCTTTACCTGGCATCGCACAAGATCGGCGCGGATACGCTGACGCAATTGGGCCGGGCGCTGTTCTTCGATCCGTCCCTGTCCGCTTCCGGCCGGCAGTCCTGCGCCAGTTGCCATAGTCCCGATTTCGCGTTCGGCCCGCCCAACGATTTGTCCGTGCAATTCGGCGGCCGCGACATGAAGCGGCCCGGCACGCGCGCGGCGCCTTCGCTGCGCTATGCGCAGACCACGCCGCCGTTCTCCGAGCATTATCATGACGACGACGGCGACGACAGCGTCGACGCCGGTCCCACCGGCGGCCGCAACTGGGACGGCCGCGCCGATTCACCCCACGAGCAGGCCCGCATTCCCTTGCTGTCGCCGCATGAAATGGCCAATGCAAGCCCGGCCGAAGTGGTCGCCAAGCTGAAAAAGGCGGCCTACGCGCCGCAATTGCGCGCCGCGTTCGGCGCCGCGATCTTCGACAATACCGACCGCGCCTTCGAAGCCGCGCTGACGGCGCTGGAAGTGTTCCAGGAAAGCCCCGACGATTTTTATCCCTACACCAGCAAGTACGACGCCTTCCTGCGCGGCCAGGCCACGCTCGATCGCCGGGAACTGCGCGGACTGGCGCTGTTCAACGATCCCGAGAAGGGCAATTGCGCTTCCTGCCACCTGAGCGAAGTGTTGCCCAACGGCGCGTTTCCGCAATTCACCGACTACGGCCTGATCGCCCTCGGTGTGCCGCGCAACCGCAAGATCGTGGCCAACCGCGATCCGCATTATTTCGATTTCGGCGTCTGCGGCCCCGATCGCACTGACCTGATGGACAAGGAAGAATACTGCGGCCTGTTCAAGACGCCGACGTTGCGCAATGTCGCGCTGCGTCACAGTTTTTTTCATAACGGCGTCTTCCACAGCCTGCAACAGGTGATGGAATTCTATGTGCAGCGCGATACCAATCCCGAGAAATGGTATCCGCGCCGGCGCGACGGCAGCATTCAAAAATTCGACGACCTGCTGCCGCGGCACTACGCCAACGTCAACACCGATCCGCCGTTCGACCGCAAGCCGGGCGAAAAGCCGGCGCTCGATGCGGCGGAAATACAGGACGTGATCGCTTTCCTGAAGACGCTGACAGACGGCTGGTCGCCGGCCGCGCCGCCAAAGACCCGCTGACCGCAGATCGGACGCGTTGATCGCGAACAGGACGCGCCGCATGCTTTTGGTGCGGGACAACAAAAACAAGCATCAAAAAACGCACGCAAAAACACAAATTGTCAGGGGAATGTCAGCGTGCCGACAGCTTCGATTCCGGCGCAAATCCGCTTTTGGCCAAAACAAGGAAAATGCGCCGATTTCTTTTGAAAACCATGGCAAATATCTGCTAATTCCTGGTATTGCTGCCAGTCTATATGTATATAATCCAGCAACAATTTAACCGGAATTCACTCCATGTCGATGGTTGCGCTGGCGCTGCGTCGCCCTTACACCTTTATTGTGATGGCGATACTGATCGTGCTGGCCACCCCGCTGGCGCTGTTGCATATGGCGACCGACATCTTCCCGGAAATCAATATTCCGGTGGTCAGCATCATCTGGAATTACAACGGCCTGCCTGCGCAGGAAATGGGGCAGCGCATTGCCGGCCAGACTGAGCGCGGGCTGACCACCTCGGTCAGCGACATCGAACATATCGAATCGCAATCGCTGGCGGGCGTGTCCGTCATCAAGATCTTCTTCCAGTCGAACGCGAATATCCAGACGGCGATGGCGCAGGTGGTGGCGGCAGTGCAGTCGCAGGTGCGGCAACTGCCGCCGGGCATCACGCCGCCGTTGGTGATCAAATATTCGGCGTCCAGCATTCCGGTGGTGCAGCTGGGCCTGTCCAGCGCGACCATGACCGAGCAGGCGCTGCTCGACGCCGGCTTGAATATATTGCGGCCGCAACTGGTGACCATTCCCGGCGTCGCGATCCCGTTCCCTTACGGCGGCAAGACCCGTGTGGTGTCGGTCGACCTGGACATGTCGGCGCTGCAGGCGCGCGGCCTGTCGCCGGTGGATGCGGTCAACGCCATCAACGCGCAAAACCTGATCCTGCCGTCCGGCACCGCCAAAATCGGCGAGACCGAGTATTCGGTCAAGATGAACGGCTCGCCGGAATTGATTGCCGGCATGAACGACCTGCCGGTGCGCACCGTCAACGGCACCACCACGTATCTGCGCGATGTGGCGAATGTGCGCGACGGCTTCCAGCCGCAAACCAATATCGTGCGCCAGGACGGCAACCGCGGCGTGCTGCTGTCGATCCTGAAAAACGGCGGCGCCTCGACGCTGGACATCGTCTCCAACCTGCGCGCGCTGCTGCCGACCGCGGTGCAGTCGCTGCCGGCCGACATGAAAGTCACGCCGCTGTTCGACCAGTCGATCTTCGTCAAGGCGGCGGTCAAGGGCGTGATTGCCGAAGCGCTGATCGCCGCCGGCCTGACCGCGGCCATGGTGCTGCTGTTCCTGGGCAACTGGCGCAGCACGGTGATTATCGCGCTGACCATTCCGCTGTCGATCCTGTCCTCGGTGCTGATCCTGTATGTACTGGGCGAAACCCTGAACCTGATGACGCTGGGCGGCCTGGCGCTGTCGGTCGGCATCCTGGTCGACCAGGCCATTGTGACGATCGAGAATATCGAGCGCCATCTGCACCTCGGCACGCCGCTGAATGAAGCGATCCTGGTCGGCGCTGGCGAAATCGGCGTGCCGGCCTTCGTGTCGACGATCTGTATCTGTATCGTGTTCGTGCCGATGTTCTTCCTGTCCGGCGTGGCGCGCTTCCTGTTCGTGCCGCTGGCCGAAGCGGTGGTGTTCGCGATGCTGGCTTCCTATCTGTTGTCGCGTTCGCTGGTGCCGACGCTGGTGATGCTGCTGATGGGCGGGGTCCGGCATGACGCCCATGCCAAGCCGAGCCTGCTGCAACGCGTGTACCGCGGTTTCGACCAGCAGTTCGAACGGGTGCGGCGCGCGTATACCTTGTCGTTGTCGTCGATGCTGGCCAGGCGCAAGAATTTCGTGCTGATGTTCCTCGGATTCTGCCTGCTGTCCTGCCTGATCTATCCGTTCCTGGGCCGCGACTTCTTCCCGAATGTCGACGCCGGCCAGATCCGCCTGCACATGCGCGCGCCGACCGGCACCCGCATCGAGGAAACCGCGCGCCTGGCCGACCAGGTCGAGGTTGAAATCCGCAAGATGATTCCGCCCGGCGAACTCGAAACCATCCTCGATAACCTCGGCGTGCCGAACAGCGGCATCAATCTTTCTTACAGCAACGCCGGCACCATCGGCACGCTGGACGGCGAATTGCTGATGGCGCTGCGCGAGGGCCATCGTCCGACGTCCGAACTGGTGTCGATGCTGCGCGTCGAGTTGCCGAAACGCTTTCCGGGCATTGAATTCTTCTTCCAGCCGGCCGACATCGTCACCCAGATCCTGAATTTCGGCTTGCCGGCCGCCATCGACGTGCAATTCAGCGGTTCCGACGTGCAGGGCAATGCGTTGCTGGCGGCCGAACTGGTCAAGCAGATCCGCCAGATTCCGGGCGCGGTCGATGCCCACGTGCACCAGCGCCTGGATGCCCCGACCCTGAGCATGCAGATGGATCGCTCGCGGCTGCAGCAGATGGGCCTGAGCGCGGCCAATGTCGGGCAGAGCGTCCTGATCGCCTTGTCGGGCAGCTCGCAGACCTCGCCTGCATTCTGGCTCAATCCGAAAAACGGCGTGGTGTACAGCGTGGTGACGCAGGCGCCGCAATACCAGATCGATTCGCTCGACGCGCTGCTCAATATGCCGGTCGGCGCGGCCGCGGCCAGCGGCGGCAATACGCAGTTGCTCGGCAACCTGGTCGATGCCCAGCCGGCGCGCCAGGCCGCCATTGTCTCGCGCTATAACATCGCGCCGGCGATCGACGTGTATGTCAGCGTGCAGGGCACGGACCTGGCCGATGTGGCTTCCAAGGTGAACGCGCTGGTGGAACTGACCAAGGGCAAGCTGGCGCGCGGCAACCAGATCCATATGCGCGGCCAGGTGCAGACCATGCAGGCCTCGTTCATCGGCCTCGGCGTCGGACTGGTGATGGCGATCGTGCTGGTGTATCTGCTGATCGTGGTCAACTTCCAGTCCTGGATCGACGCCGCCATCGTGATCGCGGCGCTGCCGGCGGCGCTGGCCGGTATCGCCTGGATGCTGTTCATCACCGGCACCACGCTGAGCGTGCCGGCGCTGACCGGCGCCATCATGACGATGGGGGTGGCGACCGCCAACAGTATCCTGATCATCTCGTTCGCGCGCGAACGGCGCGGCCTCGGTTCGACGCCGCTGTCGGCCGCGCTGGAAGCCGGCGCGACCCGTATCCGTCCCGTGCTGATGACCGCGCTGGCGATGATCATCGGCATGATCCCGATGGCGCTCGGTCTGGGCGAGGGCGCCGAGCAGAATGCGCCGCTGGGCCGCGCCGTCATCGGCGGCCTGCTGTTCGCCACGGTCTCCACCTTGTTCTTCGTGCCGGTGCTGTATGCCGGCATCCATCAACGCATTCATCAACGCACGGTGCGGCGCGATGCCGAGCGCGCATCGGCCGCT
>DASYEK010000037.1:0-4677 GCA_036499085.1 Herbaspirillum sp.
CCGTTCGGCCGCGCGAACGCGGGCGGGATGACGAACCAGTCGATCGGCGCGCCGCGCCGTTTCATTTGCTCGGCCTTGTAGTTATAGATGGTCAGCGCCATCGGCACTTCGCCCGACGCCACCAGGTTGCAAAGCAAGGTATGACCCTTGCGGATCGACATGCCGTTGACCGCGACGATATCGCGGAACAGCTGCAAACCCTTGGCCTCGCCGATCTCGGTGGTGACGCTGGCCAGCCAGTCCAGATCGCCCGCTTCGATGGCGAGCTTGCCTTTCCACTTCGGATCGAGGAAATCCTCGAAGGACCGCGGCAGATCCTCCTTCTTCACCAGCTTGGTATTGTAAGCCTGTGTAAAGACATTCAGGCGCGTGCCTACCCATTCGCCATGCGGCAGAATGGCCGGCCGAATCAGGTCCGCCAGATACGGCGAGGCCACCGACTGCAGCAGGTTTTCGCGATGCAGCAATTCCAGTTCGGGGCCATTGGTATCGAGGATGTCGACCTCGAAACGGCCGGCCTTGTCTTCGGCCATTGCGCGCTGCAAAACGTTTTCCGAGGCCGAGCGCCAGAGCTTGACCTTGATGCCGTATTTCTTCTCGAAGGCGCCGATGAATATCGCCATATCGTCGGTCGGCGCGGAGGTATAGAGGGTGAGCGCATTGCCTTCCTTCCTGGCGCCGTCGATCAGGCGCTTCTGGCGATCCGGCCCGCTATAGCCCGCCAATGCGGCGTTGACGCTTTTGGCGGCCTGGCCGAATGCGAAGGAATGGGTGGTCCTCAGCGCTAGGGCTGCCGTACTGCCGAGGATGGTCTTGATTGCCTGCCTTCTTGCATACCGCTTGTACATGTTACCCCTCCTGATCGATCGGATAGAGACATCGTGCAGCTTGTTGCCAGAACTTAAACAGATAGGAAACAACCTCATATGCCGCATGGACGACATATGGGTTTGGAGGAAGGTCATTGCGGCTGTTTTACTTGTTATGCCATGGATATTACGTCGCCGCTAGACGCATCGCGGCTTTAGTCCGCAATGTGCGGTGATACTAATATATGCTCTGTTTTTAGTCAACTATATGATTTATATCATTAACATGGTTTTACATTTGCAAAGGAAAATCCTGACCTGGGTCAAGGAAATCGGCTATTCGATCTTCCACACTGAGCTCACCCAGTTGGCGTGGGCGTTCATCGACGGGTGAACAGGCCGGAACCACTATAAATCCAATAGAAACAGAGACAGGAATACAATCATGGAGAATTCCCTTCACATGGCGCAAGCCAACGATCCCGATAATCCCCTCGGCTTCCTCAAAAATCGCTGGCTGCAACTCATCTTCGGCATTTTATGCATGGGACTTGTTGCCAATCTTCAATATGCGTGGACGCTCTTCGTCACGCCGATCGAAACCAAGCATCACTTCGGCCTGACGGGCATTCAATTATCCTTCAGTATTTTCATCCTGGTGGAAACCTGGCTGGTTCCTATCGAAGGCTATCTGGTCGACAAATTCGGCCCGCGCCCCGTCATCGCGGCTGGCGCCATCTTCGCCGGGCTCGGCTGGGTATGCAATGCGTACGCCACTTCCCTGCCAATGCTTTACATTGCTGCGGTCCTGTCCGGTGTCGGCGCAGGCTGCGTATATGGCACTTGCGTGGGCAATGCGCTTAAATGGTTTCCGGACAAGCGCGGCCTGGCGGCAGGCCTGACCGCGGCCGGCTTCGGCGCCGGCGCTGCGCTCACCGTGATCCCGATCGCCAAGATGATCCAGGATTCCGGCTATGAAAAGGCATTCCTGGTATTCGGCATCGCGCAAGGCGTGTTGATCTTCGCGCTGGCGATGATGATGTTCCGTCCGACGCCGCCAAAAGGCGTGCAGGCCGCGCCGCGCGTGGTCACCAACAAGGTCGACTACAGCACCGGCACCATGCTGAAGACCCCGATCTTCTGGCTGATCTATGCATTGTTCGTCGCGGTTGCCGCCGGCGGCCTGATGGCCACGGCCCAGCTCGGACCGATCGCCAAGGATTATGGCCTGGCCAAGCTGCCGATCAGCCTGTTCGGCATGACGCTGCCGCTGCTGACGATGACATTGTCGATCGACAATCTGTGCAACGGCTTCACCCGTCCGCTGTGCGGTTTCATCTCGGACCGTATCGGCCGTGAAAACACGATGTTCGTGGTGTTCCTGGGTGAAGGCCTGGCAATGCTGGGACTGATGAAATTCGGCCACGATCCGATCGCCTTCATGACCTGCGCCGCGTTGATTTTCCTGTTCTGGGGCGAAATCTATTCGATCTTCCCAGCCATTTGCGCCGATACCTTCGGCATCAAATACGCAGCCGGCAACGCCGGGACGCTGTACACCGCCAAGGGCACTGCATCGCTGCTGGTGCCGCTGGCCTCGGTGCTGTCCGCGGGCGGCAACTGGGACGGCGTATTCATCGCCGGCGCCGTGATCACGGTCACCGCCGCCCTGATGGCGAAATTCGTCCTGAAGCCGATGCGCAAGCGCTTTATCGATAATTCCAACCATCAGTTGGCGCAGCGCACCGCCAACGCCGACACCAACCAGTACAAGGCCGTCGCCTGATGTATTGATTGCACTCAACGTCGCGGCGCGGGCTTTACGCCGTCGCCGCAGCAAAAAGCCGCTTCCGCATTTATGTGGAAGCGGCTTTTTTAATGCTTGTCCGGATGATGCGTGCATCGCGTTGCTTCACGTCGCCCGCCTCCGCCTGGCCGGGACGCGGGTGCAGCCAATCAATCAAGCGCGAGGGTTCACGGCCGATGCCTGCTTTCAGGAATAAATACTTGGGAATAAATGCTTGAAGATAAATGCTTGAAGATAAGCTTTTGAAGATTAAGTCTGCCCTACTGGAATCGAACCAGTAACCTATGCCTTAGAAGGGCATTGCTCTATCCAGTTGAGCTAAGGGCAGCCAGGGGAAAGCGAGCGCGGATTTTATCACAGCGGCGCAGCCCGAAAAAAGCCGCGCGGCCGGGATTTCCATGTTGCAAGCATAGAATGCGCTACAACAAAACAAAAAGGTCCTGAAGACTAAACTTCAGGACCTTTAATTACGACTACAATACTTTTTTTACCACTTATTACTTGATATCTGGTCGGAGTACTAGGATTCGAACCTAGGACCCTCTGGTCCCAAACCAGATGCGCTACCGGGCTGCGCTACACTCCGAAGAACGAAATAATACCCTTCCACGCGATTTCGGTCAACACTTCCTTGCAAATAAAACATAATAATAAATACTGAAACATTCATGAAAGCGGCCGCTCGATGAAGCTCAAGCATATACAAATCGGATACGCGGCAATTGTCGCCGGCCTGCTCGCATGCGTCGCATCGCCGGCGGATACGCAAGCGCAAAACACGCGCGCCGCGCCCATGCCCTCGCTGCAGGAACCGGCCGCGGACCGGCTTGCAGCGCCGATCGCGCTATATCCCGATGCACTGCTCGCGCAAATATTGATGGCCGCGACCTACCCCCTGGATGTCGCGCAAGCCGCGCGCTGGGCAGCGCGGCATCCTTCCCCTTCCGCCTCCGAAATCGCCGCGCAGCGCTGGCAACCCAGCGTCAAGGCGTTGCTGCCGTTCGCGCCTGTCCTTGCGATGCTGGACAAGGAAAAAGCCTGGGCCAGGCAGCTTGCCGGCATCGTCGTCAAGCAGCCGGATCTGCTGCTGCAGACGATACAGGCGTTGCGCAACCGCGCCTACGGCAATGGCGCCCTGCAGCCCGGCACCGACAGCGGCCGCCGCCAGCAGGTGCAGCGCCAGGACCGCATCGTCGCCATCAAGCCGGCGGATCGGCGCACCCTGTATGTCCCCTATTACGATCCGTCCAAAGTCTACGGCGCCGCCGGCAACAGCGCGCTGCCGCCGGAATACTGGGCCTTCCATCCCTACGCCGCGCCGCAAGGCAAAACCGACGGCGTGGTGTTCAGCGTCGGCGTCCCGGTGCGCGATCGCGCCTTCTATGACGCGAGCATCGACTGGCACGCCGGCCGCCTGCTGGTGCGCCAAGCGGCAATCGACGGCAACGGCGCAAGCAGCGGCCCGGTCGAATGGCGGCATGATCCGCAATATCGCAAGCGCAAGCCTGCCGCGGCGTCCGCCAGAAACGGCAGCAGCGCCGGCAATGGCTATTCGGCAGGCACCGATGCGCCGCCCGATTCCCCCAATACGATCAGCACGCGCGACGCCGGCAGCGGAGCGCCCGCGTCCGGCGGCTATCGCATATCGACCCAACCCCGCCGCGGCGGCATCGGTGGCATGTAGACGCCGGAGCGCAGGCAACAGACAAGGCGCAAGGCAAGGTGCGCCCAGCGACATACGCTATAATCCTGCCTCCCGAATCGATAAGCCATCCGCCGCCAATGCAAGAATCCACTCCCGATCCCGCCGTCTCCGACCAGCCCGGGATCGACTCGGCCGACGCTGCCGCCGACGCCAACATCGCCGTCACCGGCCAGGTCGCGCCGGAACTGATCGCGCGCGAAGTCAAGCGGCGCCGTACCTTCGGCATCATTTCCCACCCGGATGCCGGCAAAACCACGTTGACCGAAAAACTGCTGCTGTTCTCGGGCGCGATCCAGATGGCCGGCACGGTCAAGGCGCGCAAGAGCGGCCGCCATGCGACCTCGGACTGGATGGAA
>DASYEK010000038.1:0-33314 GCA_036499085.1 Herbaspirillum sp.
ATCCCGGCCTCGATCGTCACCAAATACCTGGCCGAGCATGGCGTGATCGTCGAGAAGTGCGGCCTGTATTCGTTCTTCATCATGTTCACGATCGGCATCACCAAGGGCCGCTGGAACACGCTGCTGACGGCGCTGCAGCAGTTCAAGGACGATTACGACAAGAACCAGCCGATCTGGCGCATCCTGCCGGAATTCGCCCACGCCAACCAGGGCCGCAACGTGCGTTACGAGCGGCTCGGCCTGCGCGACCTGTGCCAGCAGATTCACGAAACCTATAAATCCTATGATGTGGCGCGCCTGACCACGGAGATGTATCTGTCCGACATGCAGCCGGCGATGAAGCCGTCCGACGCCTTCGCCAAGATGGCGCACCGCGAAATCGACCGGGTGCCGATCGACCAGCTGGAAGGCCGCGTCACCTCGATCCTGCTCACGCCTTATCCGCCGGGCATTCCCTTGCTGATCCCGGGCGAGCGCTTCAACAAGACCATCGTCGACTATCTCAAGTTCGCGCGCGATTTCAACGAAAAATTCCCGGGTTTCGAGACCGACGTGCATGGATTGGTGAAGCGGGAGTTGAACGGACGGCGCGATTACTTTGTGGATTGCGTGAAGCAGTAACGGCAAGCCGGCGTTCAAGGACAAACCGCCCGATACGGATCATCGTATCGGGCGGTTTTTATTTGGCGCATCGGCTATATTCGGGGGGATTATCCGAATACCTCAAGCTCAAGCAGCAGCCGGCATCGGCCGGACTTCCTTCATGATTTTCGGCAGCAGCTCCTGCTCGGCGATCTTCAGGTCGTAGGTCTGCTGCAAATTCAGCCAGGACTGGGCATCGCCGCCGAAAAAGCGGGCCAGCCGCAACGCGGTATCCGTGGAAATGCCACGCCGCCCGTTCACGATTTCGCCGATGCGCGTGGCCGGCACATGCAGCGCGATCGCCAGCGCATTCGCACTCATGCCCGCCGGCGCCAGGAAATCTTCCCGCAAGATTTCGCCCGGATGAATCGGCCGCATGCCATTCTTGGTTTTTCTCATGATGTGTTCCTAATGATAGTCGACAATTTCGACATCGATGACCCCGTCGCTGGTCCAGACAAAACAAAGACGCCATTGATCGTTAATGCGGATACTATGCTGTCCGGCTCGATTTCCCCGCAAGGCTTCCAGGCGATTGCCCGGCGGCGCACGCAGGAAACCCAGTGTTGCCGCACTATCCAGCATCTGCAGCTTCCGTTCAGCTGTCGTGCGGACGTTGATAAACTTTGCCTGTCGTCTTCCTTCAAATAACGCTTGGGTGCTGGTACAACGAAAGCTAAGTATCATGGGACGAATGATATAACGCCTTACGTTAAACGCAAAGCGTTATCGATGAAGATTTACCAAAAAAGGATCCCGGAAACAAATCCGTGAACAGAGCGGTAGATCATGCCGGAATCGCGCCCGCACGTCGTCAGCCGCCGGCACTATTGCCAGGAACGGCAATGCCGGCTGCGACTGGAAGAAAAAATCGATCGGATTTCTGAGAAGCGCCGCGCTCAGGCCTTGGGCAAGGTCACGCCGACCTGTCCCTGGTACTTGCCGGCGCGGTCCTTGTACGAGGTCTCGCATACCTCGTCGCTTTCGAAGAACAGCACCTGCGCGCAGCCCTCGCCGGCATAGATCTTGGCCGGCAGCGGGGTGGTGTTGGAAAATTCCAGCGTGACGTAGCCTTCCCATTCCGGCTCGAACGGCGTCACGTTGACGATGATGCCGCAGCGCGCATAGGTCGATTTGCCGAGGCAGATCGTCAGTACGTTGCGCGGGATGCGGAAATATTCCAGGGTGCGCGCCAGGGCAAACGAATTGGGCGGAATGATGCAGACATCGCCGACGAAATCGACGAAGGATTTGTCGTCGAAATTCTTGGGGTCGACGATGGTCGAGTTGATATTGGTGAAAATCTTGAATTCGCGCGCGCAGCGGATATCGTAGCCGTAGGAAGAGGTGCCATAGGAGACGATCTTGTGACCGTTCTCCTCGCGTACCTGATCGGCGCTGAACGGTTCGATCATCCCATGCTCTTGCGCCATGCGGCGTATCCACTTGTCTGATTTGATGGCCATGTTTGCGGTGTTTTTTGGATTTTGTTGGGTAGCGGGGGATTTTACGCCAATCGCGGGAGGGAATGGCTTTTTGCGGCATCCGCGGCCGGGAAATGCCCATGCCTTACACGTTCGCCAGCGGCCGTCCGCCCCGCATGCACCGGTGCGAGAGCGGGATCCATGGCGCGGAGGCGGCGCCGGAAGGCGCCACCCAATGCGCCATCGGCGCCGCTAGAACTCCCTCATATCCAGCACTTCCGGCATCGTTTCTCCGACGCCGGGATCGGGATGCGCAATTTCAACAGCTTTCGGATGACGCCAAGCCGGCTTCGGCGCCTCAAGCCCTTCCAATATCCGATCTATCAGCTCTCCTCTGATCTCGACAATCGCATCCAAGGCGGCTTTCGTCAGCAGCAGGTATGGCCGCGTGGCGGCGTCGAAAGGAGGGAAAACCATTTTCTTGATGCGCTCGGCATACGCCCCGCCATTGTCCAATCCATGCCGCAATCTGGTCGCGAGATGGGCCGGGATCAGCCGGTCGTTGATCTCATCCGGGCTTGCCGGAATTTTGTCGAGCGCATTTTGGAAATCCTCCTGGAATCCATACGTGGCTTCCTGCTTCGATATTTTAAGCCGGTTGAAGAGTCCCTGAGCGTTGCCGGCCAACTTGCTCAAGACGCGTTTCCGTCCTGCCTGAAAACCGTCGCTCAGCAATTGCCCGATTTTTCCGGGCGCTACACAGCCTTCTCCAGTGCCGATCTTCTTTCCGGCAGCCGCCGCAATCAACCGTTCCGACAGGCTCGTCTGCGCCCTCTTGAGTATATCGGCAACATCCGCGTGCGATGCCTCGACGGATTTCGCTTCATCGCTGGTGCAGAAAGGCGGCATATCGAAATGCGTCGCCAATAACATCTTTTGCGCATTATTCTGCGCGCCGAGCTTATCCATGCGCAGCATGAATTCGAGTTGATTGCCGTCGAGTACCTTCCCGATATGCTCCATCAGACTTTCCCGCTTTTCTTCTGACATCTGAATACGCACGAACCCATCGGCTTTGCCTGGAACGTCTGCCTTCGGCCCCAGTTCCCGGTGAATCTCTTTCTTGAGATCATTCAGTATCTGCCCGCGCTTTTCAGCCAGCCCGTACCACTCTGCCCTCGCCGGCAACAGCGGCGGAACCGAATCGATCAGCGATGCTGCACCGGATTCTTTGCCGAGCGCGACCAGATTGACCGCAACCTTCGACAATAAAAAAGACGATGGCGCAAGACGCTTCATCGAATTGTTGAGCCGATCAACCACACTCCGCTCCATCCCGGGCAAAGGCCTCAGCGCAACAGCTTCGTGGGCATGGCGTAACAACAGCGGATTATTCCAGGCGCTTTGCGGCCGCTGGTTCATTTGTTGCAGGAAAGAATGCTTGTATTGCTGCACCAAGGCAGTACCCTTCTCATTTACCCAGTCTCCATCTTTCTCAAGAACCTGGCGCAATGCGTTCAGCCGGACGGTCGAGAACATCGCTTTGCATCGAGATGCATCCTCTTTCTTTCCTCCGCCGATTTCCAGCAATTCCTCAAAAATCCGAAAATAAGCTTCGCTCATTTTTTTCTTGCAGGCCGTGGCGAGATGCGGATCGTCCAAAGCCGGCGAGGCAAAGCCGGCGCTGAAATATGCACTGAAAAAAATCATCGGCAGCGCTTCATTCTGAAGAAGATCGAGAATCGGAATGGCGCCAGGGCCATACACTTCCATATCCTCAAACACTTGCCTCACTTTCCCGGCCAGGTCGCCGGGAGCCACCACAACAAACTCGCCATCGGTGATGTCGCTGAAACCGTCGCACTCCTCATGGACCACTTGCCGGATCGCAGCATTCATTTCCTCGATCGGTTCCGTCAACTTCTTGCGCTTGACCTCGCAATCGGTCATGAAAGATTCCTGGTCTCCAGGAGAAAGCTTCGGAAGGTTCTCGACGTTCACAACGACATCGCCCTGCCCAGGCGCTCCAATCGCTCCAATCGTTCCAATCGCTTCAGTTGCGTACGGTGGCATGACGGCACGTTCGATGGTCGCCGGCATCGAAGGCGCAGCCCTTTCCCTCACCGGCCTCTTGTTGGCGGAAAGCAGGTCGCGCGCCGACCTGCGCCGATAGGGATCCCGAATCAAGCCGCCCGTCAGTTTGGAGAAAAACCACTGCACCTTGCGGCCGGTTTTCATCAGGCTTATCTTCAGCCCCCTGAACCTGCTTTCGGAAATCTTGACATCCGGTTCCGCGGCGAATACAGGCTGGCGATTCGATACATGTTGTGAGGAAACAGCGGGCATTATAGAGACCTCTTCCTTTTGTCAATAAGAGGCCTCTTAATTTACAGATATAAGCGTCTGGTAAATAGCGCAGTAGCGTATTTTGATTATTTTCAAAAATTGAATAATTGAGGCAATACCCGATCCGCTATCGCGGCGATACCGGCGCATCATTCGCGCCGTGTCCATCGGCCGTCGGCACCGCTAACGCTGCATTGCATCCCATACTTTTTGCAAGCGCTTGGCCGACACCGGCATCGGCGTGCGCAGCTCTTGCGCAAACAGCGAGACGCGCAATTCCTCCAGCAGCCAGCGGAATTCCACCATCTTCGGGTCGCTCGCCATATGCCGATCCTTGAGCGCGCGCTGATACGGCTGGGCCACCGCGGCCCACTCCGCCGTCGAACGCGCATCGCGCGCCGGGTCCGCGCGCAGCTTGTCGAGCCGCACCGTGACCGCCTTCAGGTAACGCGGGAAATGCGTCAGGTTTTCGTAGGCGTTGTCGGCGATGAAGCGCTTGCCGACCAGGCCCTGCAATTGCGACTGGATATTGGCAGCCGCGGCCGCATGCGCCTTGATGCCCTGCAGCTTCTTCGGCAGGCCGTGGTATTCCGCCAGGATCTGCCCCGCCAGGCGCGCAATTTCATTGGCCAGCAAACCCAGCCTGGCCTTGCCCTGGTCGCGGCGCTGCGCGAACTGTTCGGCATTCGCCGGCAGCGGCGCCTGCAGGAACGCGCGTTCCAGCGCGCAAGCCACGATCTGATCGCGCAGCTCTTCCTGCGATCCCAATGCCAGGAATTGCATGCCCATTTGTTGCAAACCCGGAATATTCTTATCCAGGAATTTCAGTTGTTCCTTCATCTGCAAAGCGAAAAGCCGGCGCAGGCCGATGCGGTGATGGCGAGCCGCCTCGGCCGGATCGTCGAATACTTCCAGGTCGCAATGCGTGGCCTTGTCGACCAGCGCCGGGAAACCGATCAGCTTCTGCTTGCCGCGCTCGATTTCCAGCAGTTCCGGCAATTCGCCGAAGGTCCAGTTGGTCAGGCCGCTGTGTTCGACCACGCCGGCGGGCGGCAACGATGCCGCCGCGGCGCTCGCGGACGCCGCGCCCTTGCCGCCGGCGGTTGCGTGTCCTGTCGCCAGCCCGGCATCGCGCCCCGTCGCCGGCTTCGAAGCCGCAGCGCCGGAAGCGCCGGCCAGCCGCGCCAGGCTGGCGTCGGAAGCCGCGATGCGGGTGTTTTCCGCCAGTTTCTGGAAGCTCTGCCGCGCCTGGCCGCCGAACTCGGCTTGCAGCGCGCCGAGATTGCGTCCCATTTCCAGCTGCCGGCCGTGCTCGTCGAGAATCTTGAAGTTCATGAAATGATGCGCGGGCAAGGTCTCCTGCTTGAAATCGGAGAGCTTCACGGCCAGCCGCAATTGCTCGCGGATGTCGGCAATGATGGCGTCGAGCAGCGCGCCCTTGCCGAAGCCGCCGCTTTCCTGCACGCGCTCGCAGAAGCGCGCCGCGTAGTCCGGCAGGGGCACGCAATGCCGGCGCAGTTTTTGCGGCAGCGATTTCAGCAGCAGATGCACTTTTTCCTTCAGCATGCCCGGCACCAGCCATTCGCAACGCTCGGGCGGCACCTGGTTCAGCGCATACAGCGGCACGCTCAGCGTCACGCCGTCGCGCGCCGCGCCGGGTTCGAAGTGGAAGGACAGCGCCATATCGACGCCGGCCACGGCCATGGTTTTCGGGAACAGTTCCGTGGTGACGCCGGCCGCTTCGTGCCGCATCAGGTCGTCGCGATTCAGGAACAGCAGTTTGGGCGTCTGCGCGGTGGCATCCTTGTGCCACTTCTCGAAGCCGATGCCGTTACAGACGTCGGCCGGCAACAAGCGCTCGTAGAAGGCCGCGATCAGGTCGTCGTCCACCAGCACGTCGAGCCGGCGCGACTTGTGTTCCAGGTTTTCGATTTCGCGGATCAGCTTCTGGTTGTGCGCGAAAAACGGCGCGCGGGTATCGAATTCGCCGCCGACCAGCGCATCGCGAATGAAAATCTCCCTCGCCTCGGCCGGATTGATCAGGGCGAAATTGATGCGGCGCTGGCTGTATACCACCAGGCCGTACAGCGTGGCGCGCTCGGAGGCGTTGACTTGCGCCGTGCGCTTTTCCCAGCGCGGTTCGCCCCAGCTTTTCTTCAGCAGATGCCCGGCCACGCGTTCCAGCCATTCCGGCTGGATTTGCGCGATGCAGCGCGCATACAGGCGGCTGGTGTCGACCAGTTCCGCCGCCATCACCCACTTGCCGGCCTTTTTGCTCAGCGACGATCCCGGCCACAGATGGAACTTGATGCCGCGCGCGCCCAGGTAGTGCGGCTCGTCGTCGGCCTTGTAGCCGACATTGCCGAGCAGCCCGCTCAACAAGGCCATATGCAGTTGATCGTAAGTCGCCGCGGTCTGGTTCAAATGCCAACCCTGCTCCTTGACGATGGTCAGCAATTGGCTATATACGTCGCGCCACTCGCGCAGGCGCATCTGCGACAGGAAATTGGCGCGGCACTCGTCCTGCAACTGGCGATTCGACTTCTTCTGCTCGATCGCGGTCGCAAACCATTGCCAGATTTTCAGGTAGCTGTTGAATTCGGATTTTTCATCGGCGAATTTCTTGTGCGCCGCATCGGCCGCCGCCTGCGCTTCCAGCGGGCGATCGCGCGGGTCCTGCACCGAGAGGGCCGACGCAATCACCAGCAGTTCGCTGAGGCAGCCGGCGTCGCGCGCGGCCAGGATCATGCGGCCCACGCGCGGGTCGAGCGGCAATTTGGCCAATTGCCGTCCCAATGCGGTCAGTCGATTGGATTCGTCGACCGCATCCAGTTCCTGCAGCAATTGATAGCCGTCGGCAATTGCGCGGCCCAGCGGCGGTTCGATGAAGGGGAAGCTTTCGACATCGGTCAGGTGCAGCGACTTCATGCGCAGGATGACCGCCGCCAGCGACGAGCGCAGGATTTCGGGCTCGGTGAACTTGGGCCGCAGCAGATAATCCTGCTCGTCGTACAGCCGGATGCAGACCCCGGCCGCGACCCGGCCGCAACGGCCGGCGCGCTGGTTGGCGGCCGATTGCGCGATCGGCTCGATCTGCAACTGCTCGACCTTGTTGCGATAGCTGTAGCGCTTGACCCGCGCCAGTCCGGCGTCGACCACATAGCGGATGCCGGGCACGGTCAGCGAAGTTTCGGCGACATTGGTGGCCAGCACGATGCGGCGCGCGTTGGATGTCTTGAAGACCCGTTCCTGCTCCTGCGCCGAGAGGCGCGCGAACAGCGGCAGGATTTCGACATGCGGTGGATGATGTTTGCGCAAGGCTTCGGCGGCGTCACGGATCTCGCGCTCGCCGGGCAGGAACACCAGCACGTCGCCCGAGCCGATGCGCGCCAGTTCGTCGACCGCATCGACCACCGCGTCCATCATGTCGCGCTGGTCTTTCTGCCGCTGCGCAGCGGTCGCCGGGCCGGGATTGGCGGCCAGCGCCCTGGAGGGCGTGGGGGCGGCGCCGCCATTGCCATTGCCATTGCCGGCCGCCGCCGGCCTGATCCCGCTGCGGTCGGCATTGTCGATCGGCCGATAGCGCACTTCCACCGGATACAGCCGGCCGGACACCTCGATCACCGGCGCCGGCTTGAGCACGCCGTCCACGGTGCGGCCGAAATGCCGGGCAAAACGCTCGGCGTCGATGGTTGCCGAAGTGATAATAACTTTCAGGTCGGGACGCTTCGGCAGCAACTGCTTCAGGTAGCCGAGCAGGAAATCGATATTCAGGCTGCGCTCGTGCGCTTCGTCGATGATGATGGTGTCGTACTGGCGCAGCATCGGATCGCCCTGGGTCTCGGCCAGCAGGATGCCGTCGGTCATCAGCTTGATCCAGGCGCCCTTGGTCAGGGTGTCCGCGAAACGCACCTTGAAGCCGACATGCTCGCCCGGCGGCGAACCGAGTTCATGCGCGATGCGCTTGGCGGTGGACGAGGCGGCGATACGGCGCGGCTGGGTATGACCGATCAGGCCGGCCTGGCCGCGCCCGAGCTCCAGGCAGATCTTGGGCAACTGGGTGGTCTTGCCGGAACCGGTCTCGCCGCTGACGATAATGACCTGGTTGGCGCGCAGCGCGGCGGCAATTTCCTGGCGCCGGCCCGATACCGGCAGCTCTTCCGGATAAGTGATGGGCGGCAACGGATTGCGCAGCGGCGCGGCGGCCGGGCCGGCCGATTTTTGAGGTGTGGATTCTGGCTTGGACATGTCGGCACGAATTATACAGACGCCGGGCATCCCGGCTCCGGCCGCGTCGCCGTTTCGCCTCGGTTCTCGCCCGCTGCGCACCGCCTTTCCCCGCTATAATGCGCAACATGGAAAATGCTATCGAATTCGTCCAATGGCTGCGCTCGGTCGCGCCGTATATCCATGCCTTTCGCGGCAAGACCTTCGTGGTCGCGTTCCCGGGCGAATTGGTCAAGGCCGGCGGCCTGCCGGTGCTGGCGCACGACCTGTCGCTGCTGACCGCGCTCGGCATCCGCATCGTGGTGGTCTACGGCTCGCGGCCGCAGGTTGAAGAGCAACTGGCGCTGCGCAATGTCGAAGCGCGCTATCACAATGGCCTGCGCATCACTGACGCCGCCGCGCTGGAATGCGCCAAGGAAGCGGCCGGCGAATTGCGGCTCGATATCGAGGCCGCCTTCAGCCAGGGCTTGCCCAACACGCCGATGGCGCATTCGGCGATCCGCGTGATCTCGGGCAATTTCGTCACCGCGCGGCCGATGGGCGTGATCGACGGCGCCGACCTGCAATTGACCGGCGTGGTGCGCAAGATCGCCACCGATGCGATTCATCCGATTCTGCAGGCCGGCGGGCTGGTGCTGCTGTCGCCGCTGGGATTTTCGCCCACCGGCGAGGCGTTCAACCTGGCCATGGAAGACGTGGCCGTCGCCGCCGCCATCGCGCTGCGCGCCGAAAAGCTGATTTTCATTACGGAAACACCGATGCTCAAGGACATGGGCGACGCCGAAATCCGCGAGCTGTCGTCGCACCAGGGCGAAGCAGTGCTGGCCGCCAGCTTCCTGCCGCCGGACTCGGCCTTCTACCTGCAGCGCGCGATCCAGGCCTGCAACGCCGGCGTTTCGCGCGCGCATATCGTGCCGTTCGCCATCGACGGTTCGGTGCTGCTGGAATTGTTTACGCATGACGGCATCGGCACCATGGTGACCTATGAAAACCTGGAAAGCCTGCGCGAAGCCACCATCGAAGATGTCGGCGGCATCCTGCGCCTGATCGAACCGCTGGAAGCGGACGGCACGCTGGTCAAGCGCGGCCGCGAGCTGATCGAGCGCGAAATCCACAATTTCTCGGTCATCGAGCACGATAATGTGATTTTCGGCTGCGCCGCGCTGTATCCGTTCCCGAAGGAAAAAATGGCCGAAATGGCCTGCCTGACGGTGAATGCCGAAGTACAGGCGCAGGGCGACGGCGAACGGCTGCTGAAGCATATCGAAAACCGCGCGCGCGCCGCCGGCCTGACCAGGCTGTTCGTGCTGACCACCCGCACCTCGCACTGGTTCCTGCGGCGCGGCTTCATCCACGCGAGCGTCGACGATCTGCCGAAAGACCGCCAGCATATGTATAACTGGCAGCGCAAATCGCTGATCCTGATCAAGAACCTCTAAATCACTCTATTTCGAAAGCAGGAAATTTTATGGCACGCACCGTTCATTGCATCAAACTCAATCGCGAGGCCGAAGGCCTGGATTTTCCGCCGTATCCAGGCGAGCTCGGCAAGCGCCTGTGGGAAAACGTTTCCAAGGAAGCGTGGGCGGCCTGGCTGAAGCACCAGACCATGCTGGTCAACGAAAACCGCCTGAACCTGGCCGATCCGCGCGCCCGCCAATACCTGGCCAAGCAGATGGAAAATCATTTCTTCGGCGACGGCGCGGACGCCGCGCAGGGCTATACGCCGCCGGCAGAATAAGACAAAGGAACGGGTTTCAAGGTCTTGACCCCGTTCGCCGTTCCCAGCAGGCAGACATCCGCGCCCTTGACCGCAAAAAGGCCGACGGTCACCACGCCGACGATCTGGTTGATCTGCTGCTCGAGGGCGACCGGATCGGCGATTTTCAGCCCCATCACATCGATGATCACGCAGCCGTTATCGGTAATCAGCGGCTTGCCGTCCTTGAAGCGCAGGTTCGGTTCGCCTCCCAGCTTGACCAGTTGACGCGCCACGGCCGCGCTGGCCATCGGGATCACCTCGACCGGCAGCGGGAACTTGCCCAGCCGCGCCACCAGTTTCGATTCATCCGCGATACAGACGAACTTGGCCGCCACCGAGGTCACGATCTTCTCGCGCGTCAGCGCCGCGCCGCCGCCCTTGATCATGGCGCCGGTTTCGGTAATTTCGTCGGCGCCGTCGACATACACCGGCAGGCTCAGCACCTGGTTCAATTCCACCACTTCAATCCCATGGCCGCGCAGCCGTTCGGCGGTCGCTTCCGACGACGCCACCGCGCCCTTGATGCGGTGCGATATCTTGGCCAGTTCATCGATAAAGAAATTGGCGGTCGAGCCGGTGCCGATGCCGATATAGGCGCCGTCCACGACATAATCGATGGCGGCGCGGGCTACGGCGAGTTTGAGTTCGTCTTGGGTCATGGTTAATTTAATAAATGATTAACGTCAAATGATGGAATCGAATGAATGGTCCGAATGCATGGCTCGAATGCTTGAGCAATGCATGATTTCAGCCGGCATGATACCAGCGATCACTCCGCGATCCTGACTTCCACCTCGGCCGCCTTCTCGTCGAACGCAATCCGGGTGGCGAATTTGGCTCGCTTCATGGGAAAGCGGGAGTGGAAATGCCGCACATTGCCGGAACCGGAAATGACCCGGCGCACGAATTGATAGTAGGCGTCCATATTGATCACATGCACCACTATGAAATAGTCGTATTCCCCCGAAACGAAATAACATTGCATGACTTCCGCTTCCTTGCCCATGCGCAGCTCGAATTCCTGCATGTGGGCGTCGGATTGATCGGCCAGCGAGATTTCCAGGAAGGCCAGCATGCCGTAACCGAGCGCGAACGGATCGACCATCGCCACTTCCGCGCTGATAACGCCCATTTCGCGCAGGTCGCGTATCCTGCGCAGACAGGTCGGCTGCGAAATGTGCAATTTCTCGGCCAGCGTCCTGGTAGGGATGCGATTGTCTTTTTGCAATAGATTCAGCAACTTTCTATCGACTTTGTCTAATCTGTAATGTTTGGCGGGCATAGTCTTTGATGGCTTTGGTGGCGGGCTGCGGCGCGGCTTCGCCGATTATCGCGGCGGCTGAAAAAAATGCTTTGCGAACAATTTAATATGTTGTAACGTCTCATCACTAAGATATGGCGAATCACAAAAAGAATTGTATTCGTGAATCGTAGCGGAATAGCCAAGTCTGTATGTTTTGCGATCGACATGCCGGATGTTTTGCACGTTTTGCATGTTTCGCGCAAGACAACACATTTTCATCATTTCCAATTCAAGAGGGGCATTCATGAAGCTTACGACAAAACGCATTTCCCATCTGGTTCCCCTGGTCGGCGCATTCGCCCTGGTCATTGCCGGCGCGGCACATGCCCAGGAGCAAGTCGTCAAGATCGGCCACGTCGGCCCGATTACCGGCCCCAACGCGCATCTGGGAAAAGATAACGAAAACGGCGCCCGCATGGCAATCGAAGAACTCAATGCCAAGGGCCTGACCATCGGCGGCAAGAAGATCAAATTCGAATTGCAGGCCGAGGACGACGCCTCCGATCCGAAACAGGCCAACGCCGCCGCCACCAAGCTGGTCGACGCCAAGGTCGCCGCCGTGATCGGCCATCTGAATTCCGGCACCACCATCCCTGCCTCGAAAATCTACAGCGAAGCCGGCATCCCGCAAATCTCGCCTTCGGCAACCAATCCGAAATATACCCAGCAAGGCTTCAAGACCGCTTTCCGCGTGGTGGCCAATGACGCGCAACTGGGTTCGGTGCTCGGCAAATACGCCGCGGTGACGCTCAAGGGCAAGAATATTGCCGTGATCGACGATCGCACCGCCTACGGCCAGGGCGTGGCCGATGAGTTCGCCAAGGGCGCCAAGGCCTCCGGCGCGAAAATCGTCGCCACCCAGTACACCACCGACAAGTCGACCGACTTCAATGCCATCCTGACCTCGATCAAGTCGAAGAAACCGGACATCCTGTTCTTCGGCGGCATGGACGCGGTCGGCGGCCCGATGCTGCGCCAGATGAAGCAACTCGGCCTGGACAGCAAATTCATGGGCGGCGACGGCGTCTGCACGGGCTCCCTGGCCAGCCTGGCCGGCGACGGCCTGCGTGACGATCAAGTGGTTTGCGCCGAGGCCGGCGGCGTCAGCGAAGCGGGCAAGAAGGGCATGGACGATTTCCGCGCGGCCTACAAGAAACGCTTCGGCATCGATGTGGTCTACAACGCCGCTTATGCCTACGACGCCACCATGACCGTCGCCGATGCGATGCAAAAGGCCAAGTCGGTCGATCCGAAGAAGTATCTGCCGGAACTGGCCAAGATCAGCCATCCCGGCGTGACCGGCCTGATCGCGTTCGACGACAAGGGCGATATCAAGAACGGTTCGCTGACCTTGTATACCTACAAGGGCGGCGTACGCACTGAAATGGCGGTCGTCAAGTAAGCTGCGGTTATCCTCCCGCGCAAAAAGCGCTTCGGTCCCCCGCGGATCGAAGCGCTTTTTTCATGCCGCCGGCAAATCCTCGCAAAGCCTGCGGACTTCTCGGCAAATCCCTCACAACCCGGCTATGCCGATCCAGCCGGCCTCCGCCCTACTTCAGCGTCAGTATCCACTGCACCAGCGCCTTGGCCTCGGCTTCGCTGACCTGCGCGTTGGCCGGCATCGGCACCATGCCCCAGGCGCCCGAACCGCCTTTCAATACCTTTTGCGCCAGCTTGCCTTCCGCATCCGGCTGGCCGGCATAGCGCTTGGCGACGTCCTTGAAGGCCGGGCCGACCACCTTGTTGCCGATGGCATGGCAGGACATGCAGTTCTTCGCGCGCGCCAGATCCAGGTCGGCGGCGGCGAATGCGGCCGGGGCAACGGCGCAAGCCGTGGTGAATGCGGCGAACGCCGCCAGGGCAACTATTTTTTTCATCGGTTTCCTGTGCGATAGGGTAAGCAAGCGATTCTACCGTCTTATCGGCGGCGGATGGCATTGCCGTCCGGCGACAGGTAGAAGATGTTCCCGCCCTGCATGATGCCGGCCAGCCCTTTGCGCTGCGCCGGATCGACCGCCATCGACAGCAGCTTGACCAGGACTTCATAGGTGGCGGCATGCATGGCCGGATCGGCGCCCGGTTCCGCCCAGGCATTGCGCAAGGCCTCTATGCTGATTTCGTTGCGATTGAAAAGCGATTGGCGCGAATACACCGGCAATGTCGATTTCTCGCTGATCGTATCCAGGGTTTTCAGGCAGGCGTGCGAGAGTTCATGCACATAATCCTCCTTGAGCATCTCTTCATGCACCGCATCCATCTCCAGCGTCTCTTCGCTCGCGCCCATGAAATGCTTGGTATCGAAGTAGATCACGGCGTGCCTGATCAAGGGAAAGTCATCCATTTTTCCCACCAGCGCGCCCGTCAGCGCTTCCGCCCTGGCGAAGCTCAGCGACAGGTGCGGTCCCGAACCCTCGAGGGTGCGCTTGGCGGTGCCGAAACCGATCACCTCATATTTATTGTGTTTGACGATGCGCGACCCATCGATCATTTTTTCCAGATTGTTTTCGATTACATCGAGGAAGCGGCGCTTTTCGTGCGCCGTCCAACCCGTCGGCAATAACCTGCGCACCAGCTTTTTCACGATTGGCGTCGGTTTGCGCAATGCCCCCAGGGCGGCGGCCAGCATCCGGTCGGCTCCGCCGCAGACGATGTCGAAGCGCCGTTGCATGAGGGGGCTGGCGTCGCGCAGCGGATACAGGCTGCCGGCGACAAACATGTCCGGGTCCTGCCGTACATAGGTGTTGATGCGCCGGTATTGCTCGAACAGTTCCGGATCCGGGTCGTCGTTGCGGACCCGTTTCAGCGTGACCACTTCGCCCGGCGGCAATTCCTCGATCCAGCTGTGCTCGAAGGTATACGATGCGACCGGGAAATCGATCATGCCCATGCATTTTCCGCGGACGCCGGCATAGGTGCCGTAGGGTGCGATGATGGTCTGGAAATAGCGCCGCTCGTCGCCCGGGATCGGCGGCAATGCGATTTCCATGCGCAGGTAATCGGCGCCGCCGTACAGGATGCCCGGTCGATTCAGGCGCGTCACCTTGGCCGGGATGCGGTCGGGCAATTCGCAGGATATCCCGGTCTTGCGCAACTGCCCGTCCTCGGCGACCCATACCTTGCCCTCGAATGTGAAATACCGATTGAATGGCGCGGATTGCGCGAGGCCAGATGAACCTATCTTGGTATAAGACAAAAAGGCGATATGGTTCAGGTCGACATCCGTGAGCAAATGGACTTTTCGATGGCCCGAGATTTCCCGCATGCCCATCTGCACGCCTGCGAATTTCTTTTCCGTGACCACGCGGCGATAGCGCACGCCGAATTCCGGCGCGGGGCCGATTTCGGTATCGCAAACATCCGCGCTTCCGCCGCTGCGCCGGCGGCGGCATGAGCGCAGATTCGCCAACGACCGCTCCGGATCGCGCCACGGTTCCCTGCCGGGCGCGGCCACCGGCGCCAGCAGGCCGCCATCGCGCGGATCGGCGAGATAGAGCCGGCCGCCCTCGGCCACCGTCAACACCTCCTGCTGCGCGCCGATCTGGGTCAGCAGATAATTCCGACCTTCGATTTGCAGCCGCCGCAAGCCGTTTTCCTGCCGCACCGGCGCATCGGGCGCGGCGCGCCACATTCCCTTGGCGCGGATGCATGGCAGCGCAATTTCGCGTTCAATCTCTTGCGCCAGGTCGGGCGACATGCCGGCCTTCCTGAGCTTGCGCAGCAACGCGGTCGCCAGCGGCCCCGGATAGCGCCTGATCCAGCCCAATCCCGCCCACAGCGGATCCAGCGGATTGAGCAGCCGGGCCAGTTCCTTGCCTGTGCGCAACAAGGGCTTGCCGATATACAAGACATCCTGCACCACGGCATGCGCGACACTGCGCTCGACCGCGCCGGTCGCCAGGCTGCGCGCGAGCTGCTTGATGCGGGACCGGGATTGCCTGGCCGCGACCTTGCCTGCCCTCGCGGCGACCTTGCCGCCCGCCACGCCGACCGAAAGCAGCGCGACAAAATCGAACAGGCAATACAGGGCCGCATCGTAATGGCTGCCCTCCTCCAGCGTCCTGGCGCAAGCCCAGAATGGCAGCATGTCCAGCAGCGCCCGCTTGATTTCGGCCTGCTGCATTTCCGACCCGGTCGTCTGGAACGCGCGCTCGCGCAGCCCGGACAGATGCGGCGCCAGCAATTGGCGCGCGGCGAACTGCGCAACCGCCAGCGGCGCCGCGCCCGAGCCGGCCTGGACCCCGGCCTGCGCCTTGGCCGCCGCCGCGTCGGCCATGACCTTGAGTTCAACCTCGATGCCGGCTTCCGGATTCAGCTTCCATAACGATTCGCCGGCACGTTTCGGCGTGAAGAAATCCTCCAGGCGATCCTGCAATAGCGCTTTCACATCGCCGTCGAAGCGGCCCACCGCCAGCGGCTCCTGGGTAATCCAGTAGTGCCGCGTTTCGGTGGTGTAGGCGCCGGTGTCCAGCGTCAGGCTCAGCAGGATGCCGCGATCCGCGGCATACCTGTCGGCGCTGGTAGTGATCTTGCGGCCGGCCCCGGTGGCGCCGCGATCGGGCTTGGGCGGGATATGCGCGATAATGCCGGCCGTCGGCATCGCCAACTCGGCCCTGCCGCATTGCGCGAAACGGGCGTCCGACCAGCTCAGCGCGCCGAATTTTTCCTCCAGCCTGCGCGCCAGCGCCCCATCCGCGAAGGCGTCGAAGGCCGCATCGAATTGCGCGGCGAACGCGGCGCCGAGGCCGGCGTGCGTCATGCCGTGCAGCGCCTGCTCCAGGCCGCGGCGCTCCGTCAGCGTCAATCCGCCATACGCATACAGCTGCCACATGCAATCGGCCATCACGAAATCGATCAACAGATGCTGGGCGTCGAGCGCAAGCCCCGGCGAATGTTTGCTCTGGACGTCCAGCAAATCCCGGCCATAGCCCTGATTCTTGCGCAGCCAGTATTTTTTTTCGGGATCGAGCCCGCGCTTGACAAGCTCCGCCGCCGCCACGCTGCCGCGCGTCGGCAAGCCTTCCAGCAAGGCCTCGATCGACGCCGTACGGCGCAAGGCCGCCGTTTCGCGCTGGAACAGGGCAATCGCCGATTCCAGCAGCGGCGCCATATCGTCCCCGGCATCGCGCAGGTCGATCTCACCGTGCGCATGCGCCATCCGCAGGATGCTCCCGACGAAGCGGCCGGCAAGCCCCGGTTCGCCGTCATCGCCGGCGAGATCGGTGGCGGCGGCCAGGCCGACCAGCTCGCGATGGCCGCGGCCGCGCCCCTGCGGACCCGCCATGCGCAGGCCCATATCGAGCAGCGTCCATTCGAGGCTGCCGTAGCGGAAGTTCGGCGGCAGGTCGGTGCGCAGCAGCGTCGGCTCGAAAATGCCGAGCAGCGCGGCCGTGATCCAGTCGCCGGCCTTTTGATCAAGATGCGGATGCTCGCGCCGGAATTGCGCGACGATATTGTCGCGCAGGTAATCGACGCGCATCAGCATCGGCCGATCGGGCTTGCCGGGACATCCGAGCGACAGCGCGGGCCGGTTGTAGGTCAAGCCCAGCAGCAGGTCTTGCAGCGGAAATGCGTAAGGTCCGCCATTGCCGTCGGCGCTCGGCGGCGACGCCAGCGACAGGAACCAACGCTGGAACAGATGCTGCATGAAACGCGGCGCCAGGCGATCGACAGGCATACGGCCCAGGCCCGCGGCCGGCAACAGCTGTTCGAAAAACAGGCGCAGGCGCGGTTGATTCATGTCGTCGAAATCGAGCGCCGCCCGCGGATCCGTCATCGCCGGCCGGAAGCAGCGGTAGGCGGCTTCCAGCCGTTGCATGAAAGAGGCCGGCGCTTGCACTTCGGTGCCGAAATCGCGGAAGAAAGCGACCTCGTCGAATGCCTTCAGGGTTAACCGGTCGGCCCAATCCTCTTGCAGCAAGTCCGCGGATGAATAGGGTCCGGCATCCGCCGGCAACGGCAGGGAGGCATTCGCGACGGGTTTTGCCGTGGCGGGAGCCGGGGTAGGCGCCGGCTCCGGCACCGGCTGTTTCAACAGCGGCGGCGGCCGGGGAATGACCTTCTTTACAGGCCGGCTCATGCGCGCGGCCATGGCGGCGGCATGCCGGCCCGGGGCGCGCCGGCTTCGGCGCGATGCGACATCGGCGTCCTCCGGCGTCAGGGCTTTTTTTTTAAGTCCTCGTACCATCCGGGCAGGGAAGCCAGCAGCAGGCTGTAGCTGATCAGGCCCAGGTCGCTGAGGCGCTCGTTGTCCCGCGGCGCTGCGCCGGACGCGCCATCCTCGCGCTTTTGCCGCCAGTCATACTCGCCTTTGCGGTTATAAGTGGACGAATCGCCATCGGCGACTGCCCTGACGCGCCAGTCGCCGCGCGCCATGCCGTCCCCTATCGAGAGGCAATGCTCCAGCACCGACGCGCATATCCCGGGATCGAAGCCCGGCACCTGCGCGCCCATGAACAGCTGGCTGAGATCGACGCCGCCGTTCGGATCCAGCTTGGCGTAAAACTCCAGAGGAGAGCCAGGTTCCATGCTGTCGAGCGCTCCCAGCATCGAATGCATGAGTTCGTGTCCTATATAGGCCGCGATTTCATTGGGCGGATTTTCGGCCGCCTTTCTCCAGTCCAGGATGATGAGAGACTTGTTGAGCAATGCGGAATCGAGCGGATACAGCAGGCCTTCGCGCAGGCTCACGGCGTAACTTCCGGTACGCTCGAACAAATCGGCGACGGCGATCAAATGGTCTTTGTGCCGTTGGAGATGCGGCAGCATTTTCTTGATGGTATCCAGCTGGCCGAGCAGGCGCTGCCTGAATTGCTCCGCCAGGTTCATGTCTTCCCCTGGCGCGAACTTGCGCAGGAATCGGTTGGCCTCCGGCAGGCTGTAATACTGCACCGCGTTTTCCAGCATGACTTCGAAGCGCTGCAACGCCGTGTCCACCACCGCGCGGAAAACGGGTTCGTCGTAAAGGCGCTTGATCGAGCTCCTTATTTGCAGCGGGTACTCGTAACTATTGATCTTGGCATAGCTTTCACAGATGGCAAGCTGCTCTTTCGATGCGCGCCGCAGCTTGAATTTTTTATTGGTGCGCGGCGCTTCCTGCTTCTTGAACACGAACGGTTCGTCGAACAACAAGGCCATGCACATGCGGCTGCCGTCGGCGTCGACAAAGTCGCTGTAGGGCGCCATGCCGATCATGCTGACCCTGCCGTCGCCATGCCTGGTCCGATCCAGGTCCAGCTTGGCGCGCACATACCAGGCCTTTTTCTGGACAATGTCCTTTGTCAACACGTTTTCATAGGAAAAGCTGCCAAAGAAGCTGTCATCCATTTCCAGGTCCCAATCGATCACATGCAATTGGCCGTCATTGGCGCGCCGATACAAGATACTGTCCCGAAAAAATATGTCTTTCGAAATCAGGCCGGCGCCTTCGACCGCGTAGGAACGATAGGCGGCGCTGGCGGGATCGATCTGCAGCAGGCGCCCCTGCTCCAGCGGCAGCACCTGATGGATGAAAAGACTGTCGGATTCGGGAAAGGAATAATAGTCCTGGCCGATGTGGAACGCCGGCTCCAGCACCGTGCAAACCGAGCGCGTCGCGCCGAGGCCGCGCCGCGAGCGGCACAGCGTTTCCGGCGCCGGCGGCGCGGGCTGGCCCGGCGCCCGGTTGCTGCGCAAGAGCCCTGCCCGCCGCTGCGAAAATCCGCAGGGCAAGCCGGTTTCCGGATTCACCGGCCGCACCGACCCAGGGCCATCCAGAAGCACCAGCACATTTTCGATATCGCCGAGATCGACCACTTCATACCGCTTCCCTTCGATGCGCAGATGCGAATTGCCGGCCGCGTCTATCCGGATGCCGCGCGGCCTGGCGCGCCACAAACCGCGGTCCGGAAAGACATGGTCCATCAAGCGCAGTATCCGGGCGATCCTGGCTTGCCAGTCGCCCAGCTCGGCGATGTGCGAAAGCTGCCTGTGCAGCGTGGCCAGCCCGCGTCTTCCGAGGCGCCAGAAAGCAATCGCACCCATCAGTCCCGGCTCCAGGTAAGCCAGCGTCTGCCGCCCGGACTGGGCCGCGATGTCGTACATGTCCCTGCCGCGCAAGGCCAGTCGGCTCACCATGGCCCGCCCGCTCAGGCCGCCGGCACCGGCGGCGGCAACTTCCCTGATGATCGCCCGTTGCGCCACGCGGGTGATTCTGGACCACGCCTGGCCGCCGATTTTCAGGACCGGCACCAGGGTAGCGATGTCGAAGGCACAGATCACGGGCGCGCCCGACAGATTCTCCGGCGAGCCGACCGCCTTGGCGCAGCCGTATCCCGGCACCAGGCTGCGTACCAGGCCGTAAACCATGTTCTCGGTTTTCTCGGAATTCGTTTCGCCGCTCGATATGCGATACAAGTCCTCAATCGTGTCTTCCGAAAACAACCGGCCGACGATGGCCGTCAATACGTCGTGCCCCGCGCAGCCTTCGAAGGCGTAGTAATTCAACACCGATTTGAAGGCCACGATCTTGCGTCCCGGCGCGTGCGGCGGATTATCGCCGAGGAATGCCCGCAGCCTGCTCTTGATCAGCGCTTCCTTGCCGCAACGGTAGCGCGCCAGGTTCAGCGGTTGCAGCGATACCCAGTAATGCAGCGTTTGCGCTCCCAGTTTCAAATCGATCAGCACCGTGCCGTCGGCGATGATATTTTCCGCCGGCCTGAATCGTCTGTCGACCGGGACCAGCGGCGGTTTCCCGACCTCGGCCACCACCCGCGGAATCTCCATGGTCCAGGCTCCGCACTGCCAGAACCTTTGCTCCGCGGCCGGCAGTTCCTGCACGAAGCGGCGCAGGGCCGGCAGGATGCGGGACGCGATCAGGTCGGCCAGCGATTGATCGAAGTCCTTCCGGCACCGCCGCAGCAAGGCCTGTTTCGGCCAATGCGCGCGGATGTCTTGCAGCATGCGTTCCTGGCGGTGGTCCAGGTCGCCATATGCCAGCATTTGCCGCAGGGCGTCCTCCATCACGATCTTGTGCAGGGTATGCGGCACCCCGTAGTCCAGCGGCGCGTGCAGGAACAGATTGATATAGGGCAAGGGCGGCGACGGCATGACGAACGTCGCGGCCGGGTCGTATCCCATTTCGGTCAATATGTTCGTGATGCTCTGGGCGCGATCGATGATGGCGCTCTTGGTGGCGTTGAGCGCCTTGTCCAGGTTGGCAGGCGGCTGCGCCCTGCTTTCGAAGAACCGCAGGGCCTTGTCCCAGGCCGACGGCGCCAGCGGCGCCGCGCGCGCGTCGATCACGCCATGCGCATGCGCCAAACGCTTGATGACGGCCAGGATATTCGGCAACGGCGCCGCTTCCCGCACGGCGCCCGAAGCGCCGGGCACGGCCAGCGCGGCCGCCTCGCCCAGCGACTCCGAAGCCAGCAGATGCCCGGCCGCCTCCATGGTCAGGTTTTGCAGCGGCACGCCCGGATACAGCAGCGCCAGCTCGACCGTCATATGGCCGATGCTGCCGTACGGCGTTTCATCCGGCATATGCTCGAGCAGCAGCGCCGGCGCGTACATGGCGCACAGGCATTGCACGATCCATCGCTGCTCCGCTTTCGACAGGGCGCGGTCGGCATCTCGGACGCCCGGCGCATCGCGGGCATACAATTCGCGCCGCAGGCCTTCCCTGACTTCCGCCACCGATTGCAGGATGTGCGGCAAACCGGCCGCCACACCGGGATCGTCGCAGCGCAGGAACGGCAAGGGCGCCGTCGCCCGATACAAGGCGCGCTCGAACGGCGCCGCCGCCAGCGGCGCCAGGTGGTGGCGGACAAAGGCATTGAACAGATTGCGCACAAAGCCGTCGTCCCAGGCTTCGGCCCGATTGGCGCCGAAGACCTGCGTATCCGACACCCGGCTGACGAAACGATTCAGCGCCGCGCCATCCATCTGCCTGGTGTCCAGCCCGATGCCCGGCCGGAAGCAGTCGCGGATCGCCAGCATCCACCAGGTAAACGTATTGCGGTAAGGTTGCGACGCCCCGCGTTCCCGCAGGAAATGCGCGCCGTTGAACGCCATCCAGTCGATGCGTTCGATCCAGTCCGCCGGCAGCGCCTCCAGGCCCTCGGCGCCGGGCGGCGCAAGCCGGCCCGCCATGCCGGCATGGCGCAGGCTGCGGCGCAAATCCTCGACCGCGTATTCGACGATGGCCGGGTCGACATCCGCGCCGGGATTGGATAGCGCCGGCTGCAGGTACGGCCGCTTTTGCGCATAGGCGAATTGCAAGGCGATGTACTGGACCTGGCCGAGCGGCGCGGCCGGCGGCGGCAGGTTTTTCAATAACGCGTGTTCGGACAGCATCCAGTGACTCGCATGATTCGGTGTGCGATGGACAATCGCCAATTGGCGCCGTATCTGCGATGCGCTGCCGAACACCAGCGCATCCGAGGCATCCAGCCGGGCCAGCGACGGCTCGTGCCTGGCCAGCGCCAGCAGCGCCAGCCAGCGCGCCAAAGGCTCGCCGATGGGCGGTTCGCGCTTGTCTTCCACCAGCGCCCTGGCCAGGGCGGCGCGGACCTCGATCAGGGCCTTGCGCCGGCGCAAGCCGCTCTTGAAAACCCCCTGGCACATATTGTGCAAATGCCGCTCGTTTTCATATCGCGCTTGCAGCAGTTCCAGGGCCAGATCCAGGATCGCCGCCTGCAATTCGGCGCGAACGCGATGCGGCACCCTTTCCTCGTCGGCGGGCGCGATTCCGAATACCTCGCGCCATTGCTCGATATCGCCCTCGCCCAGCCGCACCGGATGCACGGAAAACAGATGCTCGCCGGAAGACGACGCGGCCGGCCCGAAATGCGCAAACAATCGCGTCAGACCCAGCATCGGGTTGCCGCGCAAGCCTTCCATGGTGTCGATCCGGTCGCGGCGGGGCGTTCTGAGCCTGAGGCCGGCGTTCGGGTCCGCCATGGCGGGACGCCGGGTCAGCTCCTTGTAGCGTATGCGGGCGCGGCGATGCTGCCCGGCCTCGATCCGGGCGATGGCGCCGGATGCGTTCGGCATTGCAACAGGATGCAATTGAAACGAGGCATTTGCGATTGGGTAATGCGCCGCCGCGAGCGGGAACGGCGGCATCAGGCGAGCACAAGGACATGGCGATTGGCGACGCGCGACCTACCGCCATGACAATGCGCAAAAGAGAGGGCGAAAGAATGAATGAAGGGGAAACGGGGAATGAAACGGCTGCGGTACGGCAATAACGATGAAAACACCAAAACATCCTTAACGGGATCGATTCAACGGCAGGCGAGGAAGCGTGAACGAATGACAGACGAAGGCGAAGCCTCCAGGCGCTGCTTCTGGGAAGCGCAGCGATATTAAACGATGGAACGGCGGACAGGCTTTCGGAATGCAGTAATTGACAGGGTAGCGGGAAAGAAATTCCCCCGAATTCCAGAATACGTCAGTGGCCGGCCAAGCAAAAATGCCGTACAGCGGTAAACGCCGTGCGGCATTTTTTTGGAAAGCATGCGCAGATCGCATGCGCACCGAATACACAGCGCATGCACATTTCAGTCTGTGACAGCCCCTTTGCTGGCCGATGCCGCCAGCAACGCAAACTTGGCCAGCACCCCGCGCGTATAGCGCGGCGCAGGCGCTTTCCAGTTGGCGCGGCGGCGCGCGATCTCCTCTTCCGGCACATTCAGTTGCAGCAGCAATCGATGCGCGTCGATGGTGACCGAGTCGCCTTCCTCGACCAGGCTGATCAGGCCGCCGGCGAAGGCTTCCGGCGCCACGTGGCCGACCACCATGCCCCAGGTGCCGCCGGAGAAGCGGCCATCGGTAATCAGGCCGACCGACTCGCCCAGGCCCTTGCCGATCAGCGCCGAGGTCGGCGCCAGCATTTCCGGCATGCCCGGCCCGCCCTTCGGTCCCAGATAGCGCATCACCAGGACATCGCCCGGCCGGATCCGGTCGGCCAGGATCGCATCCATGGCGCTGTATTCGTCGTCGAACACGCGCGCCGGCCCGGTGATCACCGGATTCTTCAGGCCGGTGATCTTGGCCACGCAGCCTTCCGGCGCCAGGTTGCCTTTCAGGATCGCCAGGTGGCCCTGCTTGTACAAGGCCTGGTCGATGCTCCTGATCACATCCTGGTCGGCGCGCGGCGCGTCCGGGATGGCAGCCAGCTCCTCGGCAATGGTGCGGCCGGTGATGGTGATGCAATCGCCATGCAGCAGGCCGGCGTTCAGCAACAGCTTGAGCACCTGCGGAATGCCGCCGGCCTTGTGCAGATCGGTGGCGACGTATTTGCCGGACGGCTTCAGGTCGCAGATCACCGGCACCTTGCGCCGCACCGTCTCGAAATCGTCGATGCTCCACTCGACTTCGGCCGCATGCGCGATCGCCAGGTAATGCAGCACCGCGTTGGTCGAGCCGCCCGTGGCCATGATCAGCGCGACGGCGTTCTCGATCGATTTGCGGGTGATGATGTCGCGCGGCTTCAGGTCTCGCTTGACGGCCTCGACCAGCACCCGCGCCGATTCGGCCGCCGAGCCGGTTTTCTCGTCGTCGGGATTGGCCATGGTGGACGAAAACAGCAGCGACATGCCGAGCGCCTCGAACGAGGACGACATGGTATTGGCGGTGTACATGCCGCCGCAGGAACCGGACGACGGACAGGCATTGCGCTCGATGCCGTCGAAATCCTCCTGCGACATGCGCCCCGCCGAGAATTCGCCGACCGCCTCGAAGGCCGACACGATGGTCAGGTCCTTGCCCTTCCAGTTGCCCGGCTTGATGGTGCCGCCGTAGACATAAATGCCCGGCACATTGGTGCGCGCCAGGCCGATCATGCCGCCCGGCATATTCTTGTCGCAGCCGCCGATGACCACGCAGCCGTCCATCCACTGGCCGTTGACCGCGGTTTCGATGCAGTCCGCGATGACTTCGCGCGAAATCAGCGAATACTTCATGCCTTCGGTACCCATCGACATGCCGTCCGAAATGGTCGGCGTGCCGAATACCTGCGGATTGGCGCCCGCGTTCTTGACCGTGGCGATGGCGACGTCGGCCAGCTTCTGCAGGCCCGAGTTGCAAGGCGTGATGGTCGAATGGCCGTTGGCGATGCCGATCATCGGCTTGTCGAAATCTTCCTTTTCGTAGCCCAGCGCGTAGTACATCGAGCGATTCGGGCTGCGCGAGACGCCCTGGGTGATGTTTTTGGAGCGGCGGTTGTACATGATGACCCCTTGCGTGAGAGTAATTCATCGGATGGCAACCAGATTGCCTTGCGCGAAGCCGCGTGTCAATTATATGATTTGGCACCGATTGATATCGCCGGCATATCAATAGACGTCCGATATCCGATGCTTTCATATCAATCGACCCGATGCGCGATGAGGCATCGATGCCGATCGCCGATGAAATCCATGAATCCATGAAACCTGCCGCGTCCACGCCATGAATCTCGAATTGCGCCAGTTGCGCTACTTTATCGCGGTTGCCGAGGAAAAGCATTTCGGCCGCGCCGCGCTGCGCCTGCACATGACGCAGCCGCCGCTGTCGCAGGCGATCCAGGGACTGGAGCAAATGCTGGGAACGGCCTTGTTCGTGCGCACCAAGCGCAGCGTCGCGCTGACGCCGGCCGGCAACGCCCTGCTGCCGGAAGCGCTGCGCATCCTGCAACAGGCCGCGGCCTTGCCCGAACTGGCGCGGCGCGCAGCGGACGGCAGCGCCGGCACCTTGTCGCTGTCGTTCATCTCGACTGCCGACTACAGCATCCTGCCGCCCTTGCTGCTGCGTTTTCGCGAACGCTTCCCGGAGGTGCGGATCAACCTGCGCGAGGCCACCACCGACATCCAGCTCGACGAACTGATGCTGGACAAGATCGACGCCGGCCTGCTGCTGCCGCCCCTGCCCGAAAAGAGCCGGCCCCAGCTCGATTACCTGCCCTTGCTGTCAGAGCCGCTGCTGGCGGCGATTCCCAACGGCTGGCGGCCGGAACGCCCGCAGGGCAAGCCGTCCGCAGGCGCGCGCGGCAAAAACGACATCGGCGATGCCGGCGACGCCGTCTCGCTCAAGGCGCTGGCCGAACTGCCGCTGATCATCTTCCCGCGCCGCATTTCGCCTGCCTTTCACGACACCATCATTGCCTGCTTCCGCGATGCCGGCGCGACCCCGCATATCGGCCAGGAGGCGATCCAGATGCAGACCATTATCGGATTGGTATCGGCTGGCATGGGAATGGCACTTGTGCCACAATCCGTGTCGAATCTGAAACGGCCCGGCGTGCAATACCGGTCCCTGCGCGATGCCGCGCCGCTGATCGAAACCGGCCTGGCCTGGCGCCGCGACAACGCGTCGCCGGTGCTGGCCGCATTGCTGGCGATGCTGCGCGATCCGCGGCACTGAATGCCGCGCTGAATGCCACGCCGCGGCAGCTGTAACCTTTTGGCGCGGCCTGCGTATTATCTGCAGGTTCGATGCGGAAGTGTTAAGCCCGAAGTGATCAAATTTTTACGTTCTCCTTGTCGACGTTCTCTTTATGAAAGCCTGCCCATGCTGATTCATCCCATGCCGGACCCCATCGCATTTTCCGTCGGCCCGCTGGCCGTGCACTGGTATGGTTTGATGTATCTGGCGGCCTTTGCCCAGTTCATCGCACTGGGCCGGGTGCGCATCAGGCAGCCGCATATTGCCGCGGCCGGCTGGAAGAAGGAAGACCTCGACGATATGCTGTTCTACGGGGTGCTGGGGGTGGTATTGGGCGGACGCCTGGGCGAAGTGCTGTTCTACAATCCCTCGTTCTACCTCGCGCATCCGGCCGACATCGTCGCGGTCTGGAAAGGCGGCATGTCCTTCCACGGCGGCTTCCTGGGCGTGATCGTGGCGATGTGGCTGTGGGGCCGCAAGCGCGGCCACCGGCTGATGGAGATCATGGACTTCATCGCGCCGATGGTGCCGCTGGGCTATGCCTTCGGGCGCCTGGGCAATTTCATCAACGCCGAATTGCCGGGCCGCGTGGCGGATCCGTCGCTGCCGTGGGCGATGATCTGGCCCAATGTCGACAATCTGCCGCGCCATCCGTCGCCGATCTACCAGATGCTGGTGGACGGCATCTTGTTGTTCATCATCCTGTGGCTGTATGCGCGCCATGCGCGGCCCTACATGGCGGTGGCCGCCATGTTCTCGCTGTTGTACGGCTGCGCGCGCTTTTTCACGGAATACTTCCGCGTGCCGGATTACAACGTCACTTGGGCTGGTATAACGATCTCAGCGGGGCAGATGTTATCGGTGCCGATGATCGTGCTGGGCGGCGTGCTGCTGCTGGTGGCTTACCGGCGGCGCGAAGTCCGCTGAACGAGCCGCCGACATCGCGCTTGAAGCTGTGGCTTCCCGGTTTCAGGTAATCCAGAGTCAAATGCTTCGTCCGCTCATCGGCCAGGTAACTGCACAGTTCTGTAAACACTTCAAGGGTGGCGGCATGATTTTCCGGCTCGCTGCCCGGTAATGCCGCAGCTTTTTCCACTGGAGCGAGAAAGACCTTTTTAAGTTTTGTATCTTCGTTTGGATACACTTGCATCATGATTTGCGGGTTCATATTGTCCGATGTACCCTGCAGCGCATGAGACAGCTCATGACGAAATACGGATGCCAGCGCATCCAGCGGAATCGAGTCGTCCATGAATAATGGCCTGGACAGCGCGATCAATGGGTTCTTTAAGTGTTGCAGATGAAGCGGTGTTTTCAGCGAAAGATTCCTGGCTTGCCCCGTCAAGGTAGGTAATTCTTTTATATCGAAGAAGCCCACCGCATACGGACTTTGGGATTGCAAATGCGGCAGAGCATCCCGCATGGATTCCCACCCGGCCGATATCGTCTTGAGCATGGAACGCAGCTTGGGAGTGCCGGGACGCAGACCCACAAGCTTCGCCAGCGTGCGTTCCACCCGGACAGGGAAGCGGCGATGGGCTTCAATCGCCCGGTCGAGCATCGCGCGGTTTCGTTCGAACACCTTTTCGAATTTCGCTTTTACTTCGATCGTTTCGTCCTTCAATTGCCCGGCCCTGCTCAGAATCGGACAGGGCCTGTTCGATTCAACATGCAGGTTCGATTGCAATTGCAGCATGCAATCTGCCTGATCTTGGGTGGCAAGCGTCAATGTCACATGCCCATTTTTTTCCGTCAGCGGAATTCCGGCTGCATCGACATTGAAACAGTAAGCAGTCGAATCGTTGTTGCAACTGACCATGCCGATGATCGTCTCGTCCGGCTGCTGATAAGTGCTGAAAGGCAGGTAATGCGTATTGCGGACAGTCGAGCCGTCATTCGGATTGAATTCGGACAGTTCGAACATCACGAAATCCGCCCCGCCTTCCGATTGCGGCAAATGCATGATTTTCGCGGGAATGACCGGCGGCAAAGGCAAGGAAAAACCATTGCCATGTATTTCCTCCGCAGTGTGCACGATATCCGGCATGGCGCCCGGAATAATCGGCTGGTGGTGTCCGTCGGCATATTCGATATGCGCCGCGTAACCCGTATCCAACAATTCGACGAGATAGGGCGCCGCATTGCCTCGCGCATCGTCCCCGCCACGTTTGGTCAACGGCATTTGATAACTTTTGAATGTATCCGGATTTTCCCTTGCATAGCCGAACCGGCCAAAGCGTGAGTCCATCGCGAACCCGGGCGCAGCGGCAATCTTCTGCCTGGTATGCGGGGCAACGTGTGCCGGCATTGGGGAATTGGTTTGCGATACCGTCTTCGATGGCGCTGCCTCGATCGAAACGGCCTTTTTCGCAGCGTCCTTTGGACGAAATTTCGCAAACGCATTGCTACGCTGGTCCGCACCGGCCGCGGATTTTCCGAAGACAACCGGATAGTAAGCGCCGCGCGCGTAGTTGCCGGGCTTGAAATCCGTGACCAGGTAGGAATGCAAATCGTGCGGCAATTCGTCGAACAGGTTCCTGGCGGCCTTCAGCGAGTCGAGCGAATGCGGACAGGCAGGCACGCTCGACAAGTGGTTATAGCTGATGTTCAAGCGCCGCAGGCCTTCGGGCATCGGCGTCTCGATCTCCGTCAGGACATTTCCGCTCAGGTTGAGCTCTTCCATGCCGTCGTGAAGCGGCGTCGAAAACTGTTTCAGGCGATTTCCGCTCAGGTCGATCGTTTTCACGGTCGCTGGAAAATGCGGCGGCGCTTCCGTGAGTCCGAGCTTGCTCAAATCCAGCAAGGTCTCGGACGGATTAGCGAAGCATGCCTTGATCTTTTCCAGGGCATCGCCGCGCCGCACGCGCTGCCCGGCATTCGGGCCGCGGCCGACCCAGTCGCTCAGATCCCGGTCTATCCGATTACCGGCTTTTTGCGACCCGGCGAGGGTAGCTGCATTGTATGGGGCAAGACGTATCGACGAGGTTGTCATCCTGAAATTCCTTATAGAGTTGAGAAAACTTTATAAGAATCAAGATGAAATGTACCTAAGATCAATCCGATATATCGTCAACGACATGACAATTGCAAGCAATCGCATGCGAAACCGACATGCTCACCTCAAATGGACAGATCTCATTGGCGCCGCGCGCGGCGAGCGCTCCACGATATCGCCCAGCATGCCGATCATCGCGCTGAAATCGTCGCCGGTCATGCTTCTTGTATAAGTATGGACATCGGGAGAATGAATATACGACATGACCGATTGGCTCGCTCCTTCATTCCTGAGCGCGGCCGCCATCACCAGGAAATGCTCCAGCGTCGGCGCATGATTGGCCGGGTCGGCACCGGGCTGCGTGGCCGCTTCGGTCAGCGGCGACAGATCCACGGTTTCGCCATCGAGCGGCGCATAGAGCGGATGGGCAGCATTCGAATTCATTTTATCGAGCCATCCGAAAAATACATGCCCAGTTTCATGCAGCAATGTGGCCGCGTGATGTATCAAGGGATTCAGCGGGTCCATCAAATAGTCGACATCAAAAGTGACAATCGACTTGTTGCTGTCGACAAAACTCATTTCCATGTCCATCAATTGATTGAATGCATTGGCCCGCACAGCTCCCGCGTCCTGGCCCTGCGCCCCCTTGAAAAAGCCGATCACATAAGGACTTTGTTCCTTCAGATACGGCAACGACTCGCGCATTTTCGTCAAATGCTCCCAGATGGTATTGAGCAGCGCATAAAGCGTCTCGTCCGGCGTATCGGGCGGCATGCCGAAAAGCTTGGCGGCCATCTGCATGACGGCCGGCTTCAGCGTTTCATCCTCCATGGCGTCGATCGCGTCCTGGAGCATCTTTTCGGCATGTTCGAACACCACTTTGAAGCGCTCCTGTACGGGCCGGGGCGCGTTGGCCAGGTTGACCGCATCGGCGACCAGGGGAAAAGCCTTGCGCTGATCGATCAGGAGCAGGCTTTGAAAGCGCCAGAATTTTTTCATTTCCTGCTCGTCGGCGCGTTTCAGCGTGACGGCGAGATTGTCTTCCGTCAGCGGTATCCTGGCGGGATCGATCCTGACGCTGTAGGCCGTCGAGGGATCGAAATAAGTGATGGCGACCACCGTGCCGTCGCGCTCGCGATAGGTGGCAAGCGGCGCGTAGCGCTTGGTCTGGATGGTTACCCCGGTCGTCTCGTCCAGATAACTCAAGGCGACCACCGCATAGTCGACCGCCGCGCCGCCGTCTTTCGACAGCAGGCTCTGGATGCAGCCATCGATGGTCGGCGGCAAATGCAGCGCCGAATGCGGGCCATTGACGCCGCCGGGATGATGTTCAAATAGTCTCTCGGAACTCGGAATGATATCGAAGACTTCCCCCCATGGGGTCCGTGCCTCCGTCGCGAAACCCCGGTCCACTGCATTGATGGTCTGCACCCGCTTCAACGGCGGATGGCGCCGGCCGCCCTGACTGTTTCCGCTCTGCGCCAGCCTGAAATTATGGTCCCGGCTTTGCCTGGTCAACGCCACCTGGTAATTCTTGAGTTCCGGATTGCCGTCCGGCGCATAACCGTGCGGACCGAAACGCGTATCCGGCACCAGGCTGCATGCGCCTGGCGTGTCGCCGGTGCGCTTGACACGGCATAAGGCGGAACGCGTCTTCTCGAATTTTTTCATGACGGCGGCGGGACTGCCGTTGTCGATGCCATTGGCCGCCGATGCCATTTCGAGCCGCGCACTTGACGTGTCCTGCCCCGCCCCCGGCCTTGCATCCGGCGCGGCGCCGCGCCGCATCGCCGGGCCGAAGCCGCGTCCGCTCTGCGGATTGGCCAGCCTGAATTCGTCGCCGCTCCGGATGACCAGAACGTCGGGCGTATCGCCGACGGTGCGGACTTCATAGCGTTTCTTCCCCACGGCAACGCTGCGCAGGCCATTGCGCTGGATAATCGCATCGGGCCTGGCGCGCCAGAAACCGCCGTCCGGATAGCATTTCGCCGCCAGTTTCTCGGCCTCCTCCAATTGCGCGACGAACGGCTGCAAGTCCGGATGCCGGCCGAACGCCTTTTTCAGTTTCGTCCATGCGATGGGCGCGAACTGGAACGGCAGCTTGGCCAGCCCATGCAGCAGGCCGAAGCCGGGATCGATCACGGCCAGGCCGGCTTGCGCCGCACGCGCTACCGGTTTTCCGAGCGTCAATATGGTGCGGATCGAGTGATGGGCGCTATTCTTTTCGACCATGCCGAGCACGAATGCCTGCGCCACGCTTTTCATTTGCGCCGCGCTCATGTGCGAACTCTTGAACAACGCTTTCGGTATCCTGGCGCCGGCCAGGGCCGCGGAAAACATGCTCAGCACGTCAAAGGTGCAATGGATTGCCGCGGACCCGCGGTCGCCGGCCATGCCGTCCTTGATGCAGTCGTACAGCGGCAGCAGGCTCTTCACGTTCTCCCACAGTTGTTTTTCAAATACCTCGGGCTCGGTGATCTGATAGGCCTCTTCGCGCAGAAGCGCGCCGCGATGATCGAGCAAGCGTTCGGCGATCGTCTGCAGCAGGGTCTTGCCGTTACTCGCGGCATGGTCTTCGTAATGCAGCGCGGCGCGGCTGTTCAATCGCAGCAGCACGTCGCCTTCCTTGGCCGGCTTGAAAAAATGCCGGAGTTCCCGTTCGAGCAGCGCCTTGTCATCGCCGTGATAACGCCGCAATTGCAGCGGCTCCAGCGCGACCCAATAGGTCCGCACGCGTTGGTTCGCGCCGGTTCCCAATGCCAGATCGATCAGCACGCTATCCCGCGCCTTGTAATCCATGCTGGAAATGTCGCCGCCGCCGACGCCGACGCCGCCCTGAACGCCGCCGGTCCGACGCTCGGTCACGATCCGCACCTGGGTCGGGACCCGCACCCGCCACGCGCCGCAACGCCAGAACTCCTCGCTGTCCTTGTCCATGGCGTCGATCTGGCGCTGCAAGTCGGGCACAAGGATCTGGTGCGCCAGCGGCGTCAAGACCTTCTCGAATTCCCGGTCGAAGCGCTCCGACAATTGCGCGATCGTGAAACCGGACAGGTCCGCCGGCATGGGCGCGTCATAGCGGCCGATGCCGCCGAGTTCGCGCAACCGTTGCAGTTTGCCTTCCATATACCAATCGACGACATTCTTGCATCGGGCCGGCTCGGCGGGGCAATGCACCCGGTGCACCCGTTTGGTCGCGACGCTGCCGTCCGATCTCGGCGGCAGAAAAAACAGCCGCGTCGGATCGATCCCGTGTTCGCGCAATATCGTTTCGGCCACAGCCCGCCGCGTCGGCACCTTGCCGATCAATTCCTCCAGCGGCGCCAAGGCCTTTTCCATGGCAAACAATTGCGATTGGAAAAAGGCCAGCGCCGTTTCCACCTGACCCTGCCGTATATCCCGCGTATTGCGCAGCTTGAGCTGCCCATGCACATGCGCCATCGTCAAGATGACCTGCATGCCGGCCTGGCTGAATATCGGCTGCGCTTCCCCGCCGCGATCGTTGAAATAATGCGCGCCCAGCGTGGCTCCCAGCGAAATCAAGGCCTGGCTGCTCATCTTTGCGTGCGCGTCGCCGGCCAGGTCGATGCCCAGCGACAGCAGCGCCCACGACAGCGAACCGTAGCGAAACCCGTCGGGCAGATCCTTGCGCAGCAGCGCCGGTTCGAATATCTGGCACAGGCCATCGAAGGCCCATTCCGCCCATGCGCCGGCGGGGGCGCCGTGCAACTCGCCGTGGCTGCGCAAATAGCGTTGCAGCAATTCCTGTTTTACCGTATCGATGTGCGGCAGCGATGAAGCGGCTTCCGAATCCGGCCCGTCGCCGCACCGGTGGCGCGGTGAATTGGAGGGATGGGTCAAGTGCAGCAACGCGCCGTGGAAGGGCGCGGTGATCATGCCGCCGTTGCCGTCGCCGGCCGGCGGCGAAGCGACCTGCAGGAACCAGCGTTTGAACAGCTCCTGCGAAAACGCCGGATCGCCCTGTGCATACGGCAGCGCCTCGGCCCCTATCGTGTGCATGACGCCGGCCACAAAACGGCCGACCTTCTCTTGATCGAATTGCCCGATATCCAGCGGCAGCTTGCCGGTCTCGGCCTGCGGCGCAAAGCATGCGTGCATGGCGCGCAATCGCTCGGGCAAGCCGGCATAGGCATCGATCTTCGCCCCCAGGGCCGCGAGAAAGTCGACTTCGCCGAAAGCGATCCATTCGAT
>DASYEK010000039.1:0-20261 GCA_036499085.1 Herbaspirillum sp.
GGCATCTCGCAAACCCGGTTCGACCCGGCAGTCCAAGGCGGCGTGGATTACGTTTATAACCCGCTGGGCCTGTATGCCGGCGCCTGGGCCTCGAACATCAAGTGGATCAAGGACGGCGTGAACGCCAGCCCGGCCAAGACCGAAGACGGCAAGGGCGGCGTGGAAATCGACCTCTACGGCGGCAAGCGCGGCGACATCGGCGGCGGCTTCACGTATGACGTCGGCGGCCTGTACTACTATTATCCGGACAACAACCTGTCGACCATCGGCCTGAAGAATGCCAATACCTTCGAACTGTACGGCCAGATCGGCTACGACACCGCGTATTTCAAAGTGTCGAACTCGCTGACCAATGCCTTCGGCAACGTCGACAGCAAGAACAGCCGCTACTACGACCTGAGCTGGAATCCGGCCCTGGCCGGCGGCGTGACCCTGGGCCTGCACATCGGCCATCAAACCATCAACGGCACCCAGACTAGCGGCGCGTCCAACAGCTTCTACAGCTACAACGACTGGAAAGTCGGCATCAGCAAGACATTCGACAGCCTGGCCGGCATTACTGCTGGCATCGCTTATGTCGGCACCGATGCCGCAGCAGGTGCTTACGCGACGCCCGACGGCAAGAACACCGGCCGCGGCGGCGTGGTCGTTTCTATCGCAAAGATATTCTGATCGGCCGTCACGCATGACCCGCAAGGGACCGGACAAAACCGGATGGGAAGCCGATCGATTCAGCTTCCCATTTTTTCGCCCAGCCTCACCGCCCGTTCGGGCGCCCAATCGGGATTGAAGGCCAGCACGTTTTGCGGGAACAGCATCACCACGGTCGAACCCAGCAGGAAACGCCCCATCTCCTCGCCCTGCTTCAAGAATATTTCCCGATCGTCATAACGCCACTCGCCGATTTTGCCGGTGCGCGGCGGGTTGACCACGCCATGCCAGACCGTCGCCATGCTGCCGACGATGGTCGCGCCCACCAGCACCAGCACGAACGGACCGTGCGCGGACTCGAATACGCACACCACCCGCTCGTTGCGCGCAAACAGGCCCGGCACGCCGCGCGCCGTGGTCGGATTGACCGAGAACAGGTCGCCCGGCACATAGATCATGCGGGTCAGCCTGCCATCGCAGGGCATATGGATGCGGTGATAATCCTTGGGACTCAAATACAGGGTTGCAAAGGCGCCGTGCTCGAATTGGGCCGCCAGCTCCCGGTCGCCGCCCACCAGCGCGGTGGTCGAATAACGATGGCCCTTGGCCTGGAAAATCTGGTCGAATTCGATGGCGCCGAACTGGCTGATGGCGCCGTCGACCGGCGAAACGAATGGCGCAGCCGCCAGGGGCCGCGCGCCGGCGCGCAATGCGCGGGTGAAAAACGCGTTGAAACTGGCGTAGGCGCGGATATCGCTATTTTCCGCTTCGCTCATATCGACGCCATAGTGACCGACGAACCAGCGGATGATGGCGGTGGTGACGCCGCCGGCTTCGGCATTGGCCACCAGGCCGCCGAACGCGGTCATGGCCTGCTTCGGAAAGAGATATTGCGGGGCTACGGCAAGACGATGGCGCACGAGGACTTTCCTGTAACGAACGAAATGCTGCAATTATACGGTTCCGACCGCGCCGATAGCCGTCAATATGCGCAAACTGGCGCAGTCCGGCGATAGTGGCTATCATCATGGAAGCGTTATCCCCATGCCTTAATTCCAACTATATATATCCGGGTCATCATGACGTTGCAGCAGCCCCTCCAGCAACTCCAAGCCGACGACGGCGCCCCGGCTGCCGCGCTGACGCCCTACAACGGCATTGCCCTGTCGGATATCCAATTGGTCGTCTCGGCGGCGCAGGCCGAACAGGCGCTGGCGGAACTGATGCGCGCCGATGTGCTGGGTTTCGATACCGAATCCAAACCGACCTTCGTCAAGGGCGAGCAGTCGCGCGGGCCGCACCTGATCCAACTGGCGACGGACGATACCGCTTATCTGTTCCAGGTCGGCAGCGTTTTCAACCAGCATGCCGCACAGACAGTGCTGAGCGCGGCGCATATCCTGAAGGTCGGCTTCGGGCTCAGCGACGACCTCAAGCGCCTGCGGGGGAAAATGGGCATTGTCACGCAAAATGTGCTGGACCTGTCGATCGCATTGCGACGCGGCGGCCGCAACGATGTCGGCGCCAAGACCGCGGTTGCGCAATTCTTCGGCATGCACCTGCAGAAATCCAAGAAGACCTCGACCACGAACTGGGCCGCGCCGCAATTGACGGAACGCCAGTTGCTGTATGCGGCAGACGACGCGCAGGTGGCGCTGCGCATCTATCGCGCCTGGCGCGCGCGGCAAGGACAGAAACAAGAGTAGGAACAAAAGCGGCAACGATATAAAACACGGTCGGCGCAACTGCGGCCATGAACACGAACGCAGCGGCCTGAAAAATCAGCGCCGCCATCCCTCGGGCCGCGCCATTTCGAAATTGGCGCTGCTGGCCGTGCGGCCATACCAATCGCCGCCCATGCGCGACAACAGATCCAGGCGATTCGGATCGATCTCGCCGTCTTCGGCCAGAATGCCTTCGTCGACATGCGCGGCGATCACTTCGCCCAAAATCACATAACAGGAAGGCTTTTCCTCCGGATAAGGCGTGCAACTGGCCAGCCGGCATTCGAAACTGACCGGCACCCCCGCCACGCGCGGCGGCTTCACCAGTTGCGCCGGCGCGCGTACCACGCCGCAGACATCGAATTCACTGGTTTCGCCGTCATAGCCGAAGGAAGTCCGGTTCATGATGTCGCGCAATCCATACGGCACCAGGTTGACTACGAATTCCTTGCCTTGCAGGATATTGCGCACCGTGTCCTTTTTGCTGCCGTCGGTCTGCACCAGCGGCGAGATCATGAGCGTCGGCGGCCGCGAGGTGATCATCTGAAAGAAACTGAAGGGCGCAAGATTGGCAACCCCGTCTTCGGACAAGGAGGAAACCCACGCGATGGGACGCGGCGCGATGGTCGAGGCCATCCAGCGATAGGCGTCGCGCGGCTTGAGGGTGGAAAAATCCAGAAACATGCATGCTCCAGTCGAATGGGCCGATAAAATTGCGCGATTGCAGGTCGCGGCCGCCGATCATAACGTTTTTGCACGGACAAGATGGCGCCGTGGGACAATCTGATCTCGTATTTCTCCCAGGTAAACCCAGCCCCCCAAGACTTCATGGATCATTTCGACACCGCCGATATTCCCGCAGAGCCGGCCTCGCGCCCCTGGATCGTACTCGGCGACACCTATGATGTGGAAGCCTGGATCGCCAATTACAACCGCAGCCTGCAGGCGGCAATCGTCGATCCGAAGCTGCAAGGCTACGGCATCTGTTTTACCTTGAGCGAGGGCGGCGATATCTTCCTGCATACCGACGGCGAAGGCAATATCGTCCTGGACGTCACGCCCGAAGCGGACTGGGTTGCGCCGTTGCTGACCGCCGCAACGGGGTATCCGGCTGCCGCCGGCCGGATATGGCGCCTGCCCGCCGAGGTATTGACGCAACTGGTCTTCGGGCTGAACAGCCTGATCGGCAGTTCGCGCCTGGTGCTCAGCCATGATTTCAGGATCAAAAAAATTTGATGGGAAGCCAGCCAGGATCAAGTTGCGGCGGTGGCAGACCGTGCTATGCTCGCGCATTCGAAATACAAACGCATTATGCAGTCAATGACCAAGCCGAATCCAACCAGTAACACAATCGATTCCGGAGTCGCCCTCGCCGAGGCGCCGACAGCCGTTTCCGTCAATGTTTCCGCCCATGTTGCCGTGGCGCCGAGCGAGCCCGCGGTCCAGGCGGCCCCGACCGGCGAAACGCCTGCGCAATTGGCGCGTGCCCTGCTCAAGCGGCTGCAAACCCAATTCCCGGCATTTCGCGACTGCCTGCCGCTGGCCATCGGCATCGACAAGCAATTGATCGCAGAACTGCCCGACGTCAGCCGCAAGGTATTGCGGATCGCACTCGGCATCCACACCAATTCGCTGCGCTATCTGCGCGTAATGGAAAAAGCGACGCATCGCTTCGATCTGGCCGGCAAGCAGGCCGATGAAGTGACCGACGTGCATCGCACGCATGCCTCGGAAATCCTGCGCGAGCGCTTCAAGAAGGATGCGGAACAGCGCAAGGCGCAAAAGGCCGCCGCGGATGCAGAAAAGGCGGCAGCCGATGCCGCCCGCATCCATGCCGAAAAGCTGGCGCTGCTCAGTGAAAAATTTTCACGCAAGAAATAAAAACCAGCGCAATCCCCGGCAACACCGGCCCGCGGAGGGCCGGCATCCCTTCTTCATCTGTCCGGTTGTTCAGGGCACAACCATCTTGACCACGGTAATCAGGACCGCGATCAAAATCGCCGTGCCCAGCAGGCCCGCGATGATGACATATACCGGATTCAGTCCGGTCACGTCCTTGTCGTAGTCCTTCTTGCTGCGCAAACCGGCGAAGGACCAGAAGACGGCGCCGAGAGTGGCCAGAAATGAAGTTTGCCGTGCTGGCTTGGTGTCGGGTGTGCTCATGTCGATTCCTCGGAAATATGCTGCGATTTTACGCCGTTTCGGATCTTTTATCTGGACAAGCCCTACGCCCGGCGGATAAAATCTGCGCCACTCATTGGGGAGTAGCCGCCCGGACTTTGCGCAACGCAACGGCACGGGGCTTACGTCAACATACTTGGTCGCAAGGCCATGGCGCAAGCAGCAGCGGGCCGTCACGGCGGCCCCCAGCCTGGCAAGACCTTTGACCGCGATGCCTCCATTCTGGCCGGGGAGACGCGCGGTCATTGTCTTGTTACCGGCCTGGAGCTTTTACATCAATGGACGCATTCCTCGTCTCGACCGGTGTCGTCGCACTGGCGGAAATCGGCGATAAAACGCAACTCCTGGCGTTCATCCTCGCAGCAAAATTTCGCAAACCCCTGCCCATCATCAGCGCGATCCTGGTCGCCACGCTGATCAATCACGGCTTCGCCGGCGCCGTCGGCGGCTGGATCACGTCGATGATCTCGCCGACCACCTTGCGCTGGGTGCTTGGCGTCTCCTTCATCGGGATGGCGCTATGGACCTTGATCCCCGACAAATTCGAAGAGGAAGACGCCAAGCTGGCGCGCTTCGGCATCTTCGGCACCACGCTGATCGCTTTCTTCATGGCCGAAATGGGCGACAAGACGCAATTCGCCACCATCGCGCTGGCCGCCAAATATCACGCGTTCTATCAGGTGGTGGCCGGCACCACGCTCGGCATGATGCTTGCCAATGTGCCCGCGGTGCTGCTGGGCGATCGCATCGCGCAGAAGATGCCGGTGCGCATCGTGCATGCGGTCGCCGCGTTGATTTTCGCGATCATCGGCATTGCAACGCTGTTCGGCGCGGGCGCCGGCGTGGGGCTTTGAGCTTGAATCGGAGAAATTCGAAAGGAAGGAAAGACGAAAGAGGCGAGCCTTGTCTGCGGCACTTGTGGGGAATAGCTGTGGCTGCTTCGTTCCCGACCTGACCAGGTTGACCATGCCACAATGCGCAGGGGCCCGCCAATTCGAATTGTACCTTATATCGCGGCCGGCGGCGCCCCTTCGTTGCCGGCTCAGAGGCCGAGATCCTGCCAGATGCTATCGACCCGCTTCTTGACATGCTCGGGCATGACGATGGTGCGGCCCCATTCGCGGCTGGTTTCGCCCGGCCACTTATTGGTGGCGTCGATGCCCATCTTGCTGCCGAGTCCGCTCACCGGCGAGGCGAAATCGAGATAATCGATCGGCGTATTGTCGACCATGACCGTATCGCGCACCGGATCGACACGCGTCGTGATGGCCCAGATCACTTCCTTCCAGTCCCTGATATCGACATCCTCGTCGACCACCACGATGAACTTGGTATACATGAACTGGCGCAGGAAACTCCAGACACCGAACATCACCCGCTTGGCGTGGCCGGCGTAGGACTTCTTCATCTGCACCACCGCCATGCGATAGCTGCAGGCTTCCGGCGGCAGGTAGAAATCGACAATTTCGGGAAACTGTTTCTGCAGCAGCGGAATGAACACTTCGTTCAGCGCCAGGCCGAGCACGGCCGGCTCGTCGGGCGGCTTGCCGGTATAGGTCGAGTGATAGATCGGCGATTGCCGCATCGTGATGCGATCGATCGTGAAGACGGGGAAACTGTCCTGCTCATTGTAATAGCCGGTGTGGTCGCCATACGGACCTTCGAGCGCGTGTTCGTAGCCGCTGGCATGGCCCGCATCCGGATAGATATGGCCTTCCAGGATGATTTCGGCGGAAGCCGGCACCTGCAATTGACTGCCGATCGCCTTGACCAGTTCGGTCCGGCTGCCGCGCAGCAATCCCGCGAATTGATATTCCGACAGGCTGTCCGGCACCGGCGTCACCGCGCCGAGGATTGTCGCCGGGTCGGCCCCCAGCGCCACGGCAACCGGATAGGGCTGGCCCGGATTGGCGATGCAGTGCTCGCGGAAATCCAGCGCGCCGCCGCGATGCGACAGCCAGCGCATGATGACCTTGTTGCGGCCGATGACCTGCTGGCGGTAGATGCCCAGGTTCTGCCGCTTCTTGTGCGGCCCTTTGGTAATCACCAGGCCCCAGGCAATCAGCGGCGCGATATCGTCGGGCCAGCAATGCTGGATCGGCAAGCGGGCGAGGTCGACGTCGTTGCCCTCCCAGATCACCTCCTGGCACGGCGCCGAACGGCGCTCTTTCGGCGCCATGTCCCACAGCGACTTGGCCAGCACGCCCAGTCCCATGACGTCCTTGAAATCCCTGGGCGGCTCCGGCTCCTTCAGACGCGCCAGCAGATGCCCGATCTTGCGCAGCTCGCCGATATCTTCCGCGCCCATGCCCAGCGCCACGCGGCGCGGGGTGCCGAACAGATTGGCCAGCACCGGGATCGTATTGCCGACCGGCTGTGTAAACAGTAAGGCAGGACCGCCGGCGCGCAGCGTGCGGTCGGCGATTTCCGTCATTTCGAGGTGAGGCGAAACGGGAACATCGATGCGCTTGAATTCCCCAATCTGTTGCAATTGAGAAATAAAATCGCGTAAATCGGTATATTTCATAATATTTCTAAGTATTTTCGGCTGGAGTGAAATGAACTAAAAGGCCGAAATCAGGCCTGATTCTATTGATATCCTCCGGCCGAGCACAATATAAATGAGACATAAAAGTTATAGAATTTCATTTTCATAGTATTGACTTGATATAAAGTGCCTTCTACAATTCGGCCACTCAAATCAATAGACCCTAAAAGGGCACTTGTTGGCAAGCAATAAATTGCTGATTTTACATCTGTCGCCATGCATCAAGTTATTGCAATGGCGACAAGAAAAACGAGGGTTCTCCCGAGATTCGGGAATGTATCAGGCGAGACGCCTGGCCCTGAAATACGGCTTGTTAGTAATACCGGCTGATATAAGCGCCTGAGAGCCCATCAGTTAGCAAGCAGTACCGACGCACGTTGAAGCGCATTCGAGCAGCATCGCGTTCTTCAACGAGCACATCCAGTTGCGATGGCGCGCTAGCCCGGCACGTGAGACACGCCGCGTTTGATTGCCACGCAATTATTTTGGAGGTTCAATGCCAAACCACGCTATACAGGCACCGCAGGACGCCGAATACATGGTGCAACATCCCGCCCGCTGGACTTTGTCCGGGGCAAGCATCAAAAACTTGTTTACCGCAGCACATTACCTGGTCACTATCGTAGGCATCGCCGCCTTGACCGTCCTGGCCGCAATGTTCTTCAACCCGGCCTTTGCCGACCGCGTGATGGCCCATTCGCCGTTCACCACCGAAGAAACCGCTGATAACGGCGACCAACCCGTCGTCGCCCCGCCGCTGAGCAACCTGATGAACGCCCCGCAATCCGCCGCCGTACTGGTCTCCTCGCCGGCCGCAATGACTGCGCAGGAACGCGCCATGATCGGCACCGAACGCCAGCAAAAGCTGGTTACCCAATGGCTGGCCAAGCGCTACCATGTTGCCGGCGATGCCGCCAATATGCTGGTATCGGCGGCCTATGTGACCGCCAAGGACATCAAGCTGGATCCGCTGCTGATCCTGGCCGTGATGGCGATCGAATCGAGCTTCAATCCGTTCGCGGAAAGCCCGGTCGGCGCGCAAGGCCTGATGCAGGTGATGTCGAAAATCCATCACGACAAGTTTGAAGACCTGGGCGGCGTCAAGGCGGCGCTCAACCCCGTCGCAAACATCAAGGTAGGCTCGCTTATTTTGAAAGAATATGTAACACGGGGTGGTTCCATCGAAGCCGGTTTGAAGACCTATGTCGGCGCCGCGGGTTTTGAAAACGACGGCGGCTACGGCGCCAAGGTAATGTCGGAATATTATCGCCTGAAGGAAGTAGCGGCCGGCAAGCCGGTTTCGCCATTCGTGCTCACCGCAGCGGCCAAGCCGACTGTTACTCCAAAGCAAGCTCCGGAAGCGCCGGTGGCGGCAAACAATGCCGATATCGCTGAAACCGAACACGGAAAGCCGGTCAGCCTTTGATTCAGGCGAGATAATCGGGCAGCACATGATGTATGAAAAAGGAGCCGGACAAGTCAATTGTCCGGTTCCTTTTTATTTGGCGAAGAACTTTTTCAGTCTTCGCACCGCTTCCTGCAGGTTTTCCATCGAGGTCGCGTACGAAACGCGGATATAGCGTTGCGCGGTCGAGGGGCCGAAGTCGAGGCCCGGCACCACCACCACGCCGGCTTGGTGCATGATCGCCAGGGTCAGGCTATCGGCGTCGGGCGTGGCATCGTTCAGCAACGCGCTGCAATCGGCATAGACATAGAATGCACCGTCCGGCAACGCCGGCACCTTGAACCCGAGTTCGATCAGGGCCGGTACGATGTAGTCGCGGCGGCGCTTGAATTCCTGCTTGCGGGCTTCGTACTCGATGCGGGACGCCGGCGTAAAACAGGCCAGCGCGGCGTGCTGCGCAATCGACGACGGGCAAATGAACAGGTTTTGCGCCAGCTTCTCGATCTGCGGCACCAGTTGCGGCGGCAGCACCAGCCAGCCCAGCCGCCAGCCCGTCATATTGAAATACTTGGAAAAGCTGTTGATGACGATGATGTCCTCGCCCAGCGACAGCGCGGAAAACGGCGCGCCTTCATACGACAGGCCCTGGTAGATTTCGTCGACGATGGCAAATCCATCGCGCTCGCGCACCGCCTCGGCGATGCGCGCCAACTCCTCCGGCGGGATCGACGTGCCGGTCGGATTCGAAGGCGACGCCAGCAATACGCCTCGCGTGGCGGCCGACCAATGCCGACGCACCATGTCGCCGGTCAACTGGAAACGTTCTTCGGGCCCGCTGGCGATCATCCTCGCCTCGCCGTCGAACGCCGCGACGAAATGGCGGTTGCAGGGATAACAGGGATCCGGCATCAGCACCTGCGCCCCGCGTTCGACCAGCGCCGCGCAGGCCAGCAGCAACGCAGCCGAAGCGCCTGCCGTCACGACGATGCGCGACGGATCGACATGCAAGCCGTATACCTGCAAATAATGCCCGGCAATCGCTTCGCGCAGCGCGGGCAAGCCGGTCGCCGAGGTGTATTGCATCTTGCCGTCCAGCATCGCGCGATGCGCCGCCTCGACCACGGCCGGCGCCGCGGTGAAATCGGGTTCGCCGATGCCCATATGGATCATATGGCGGCCCTGCTGTTCGAGGGACGCGGCAATCTTGGCCAGTTCCATGACATGGAACGGCGCTATATTTTGCAGCCGTGCTGCGATTTCAGGAAAACTCATGACGATTCACGGCAGTTGCGCAAGCCCGGGACCTGCAAAAAAACCCTATCTGCGGTTGGCCTGCACTTCGACTTCGCGCGCATGCAGCGCGAACTTGTCCAAGACGCCGTTGACATATTTATGGCCGTCGATGCCGCCGAACGATTTGGTCAGCTCGACCGCTTCGTTGATCACGACCTTGTAGGGAATCTCGACGTGATTCTGTAATTCATAGGCGCCGATCAGCAAGGCGGCGTGTTCGACCGGCGACAGCTCCTTGATCGAACGATCGATCAAGGGCGACAGCCCTTCGCGCAATGCCGCGACATCCTTGATCGTGCCGTATAGCAGCGCATCGAAATGGTCCGCGTCGGCTTTGTCGAAGCCGTGCGCTTCGCGGATATGCGCCTCGATGGCGCCGACGTCCTCGTTATTGAGCAGCCATTGATAAAGTCCTTGCAAGGCGAATTCGCGCGCACGATGGCGCGGCGTGCGGTTCTTGCTCGGGTTGGCGTGCTGCGGTGCTTTATTAGACATGATGATTATTCGTCCTCGGCCGCTTCCGCCAGCTCTTCCAGCGCAATCGCCAGGTTCGCCATTTCCACCGCGGCGCGCGCGGCTTCGGCGCCCTTGGCTTCCACGCGGGCTTCAGCCTGCTCTTCGGTCTCGGTGGTCAGCACGGCATTGGCGATCGGAATGCCGCTGTCCAGGCCGACGCGGGTAATGCCGGCGCCGGACTCGTTGGAGACCAGTTCAAAGTGATAGGTTTCGCCGCGAATCACCGCGCCGACGGCGACCAATGCATCGAACTGATCGGTCTGCGCCATGTTCTGCAGCGCCAGCGGGATTTCCAGCGCGCCCGGCACGCTGACATGCAGTATGTCTTCATCCTGCACGCCGAGATGCTTCAGCTCGGCCAGGCACGAAGCCAGCAGGCCGTGCGATACATCTTCGTTGAAGCGCGCCTGCACGATGCCGATACGCAGGCCTTCGCCATCGAAATTCGATTCATAGCTTCCAATTGTCATGGCTTTTCCTTAAGCGCGATCACGCGCGGTTGAACAGGGTTGGAGATCGGACAATTGCATTTTCAAATTCATTTGCCTGGCCGGGCCTGGTAACCCGACACTTCCAGGTCGAAACCGACCATGGACGGCATTTTACGCGGGCTGGCCATCAATTTCATTTTGCGCACGCCCAGATCCTTCAATATCTGCGCGCCGATGCCGTAAGTGCGCAAATCGACGCCGCCGCGGCCGGCAGATGGCTTGTCGCCATTGCCGTTGCCGTTGCCATTGCCGTTGCCGTCACCGCTGGCATTGAGCGCCTTGAACTGTTCGAACATCTGGTCGGCCGACTCTTCGCAATTGAGCAGCACCAGGATGCCGCTCGGCGCGGCCTTGATCGCCGCCATCGCCGAAGCGATATTCCAGGTATGCGTGGTCGCCTCGGCTTCCAGCAGATCCAGGATCGAAACCGGTTGATGCACGCGCACCAGCGTTTCCCGGTCCGGCGTCACCACCCCGTGCACCAGCGCCAGATGCGCGCCGCCGCTGGGGGTATCGCGATAGGCGATGGCCTGGAAGTCGCCATGCACGGTCTGCATGCTGCGTTCTGCCTTGCGTTCGATAATGCTTTCGTGCTGATTGCGATAATGGATCAGATCCGCGATCGTGCCGATTTTGAGTTGGTGAAGCGCGGCGAATTCCATCAAATCCGGCAGCCGGGCCATGGTGCCGTCGTCCTTCAGGATTTCGCAGATGACTGCCGACGGCGTCAAGCCGGCCAGCTGGGTCAGGTCGCAGCCGGCTTCGGTATGTCCGGCGCGCATCAGCACTCCGCCCTTTTGCGCGCGCACCGGAAAAATATGACCGGGCTGCACGATATCGGACGGCTTGGCGTTTTTGGCGGCGGCGACCTGGATGGTGCGGGCGCGGTCCGCCGCCGAAATGCCTGTGGTCACGCCTTCGGCGGCTTCGATCGAGACCGTGAAATTGGTGCCGAACGAGGTGCCGTTGCGGGTGGTCATCATGCTCAGATCGAGCTGGGCGCAGTGTTCCTCGGTCAAGGTCAGGCAGACCAGCCCGCGCGCGTGCTTGGCCATGAAATTGATGGCGTCGGCCGTCACGAAATCGGACGCCAGCACGATATCGCCTTCATTTTCGCGATCTTCCTCGTCGACCAGGATGACCATGCGCCCTGCGCGCAATTCGGCAACGATTTCTTCGGTAGAGGCGATGGACATGGCGGACATGAGGTTTATGGGCTGTTTTCCTTGAGAGGATGCCATTCTAAAGGATTTAACCGCTGCATATTCAGAATTGCTGCGGCCGGAATTGCCAAGGGCTATTCCAGGTCGACCAATTGCATGCGCCCCATGGCTTCCAGCAGAAGCCGCGGATCGCCGCCGGCCAGCCGGGTCGAATCCGACAAGGTCTGGCGGAATGCGCGCGCCCCGGGCATGCCGGCCATCAGTCCCAGCATGTGGCGGGTAATGCTGTTCAGCCGCAAGCCGGCGCCGCCGTGGCGCGCCAGTTGCTCCGTGGCATAGGGCAGCATGCGATCGATCACGCCGGCGCGGGTGGCCAGGCCGTCTTCACGCGGCAAATCGGGATAGTAGCGCGCGTCGAAGCCCGCCATCAGGAACGGGTTGTGATACGCCTCGCGGCCCAGCATCACGCCGTCCAGGCGGGCCAGGTGCAGGTCGATTTCGGCCTGGGTCTTGATGCCGCCGTTGATGATGATTTCCAGTTCCGGGAAGTCTTGCTTCAGGCGATAGGCAAAATCGTATTTCAGGGGAGGAATTTCGCGATTCTGCTTGGGGCTGAGCCCCTTTAGCACCGCATTGCGGGCATGCACGATAAATGTCCTGCATCCGGCCGCGGCGATGATGCCGACGAAATCGCGCGCGAAATCGTAGGACTCCACATCGTCGATGCCGATGCGATGCTTGACCGTCACGTCGATGCTCACCGCATCGCGCATGGCCTTGACGCAATCGGCGACCAATGCCGGCTCCGCCATCAGGCAGGCGCCGAACGCACCGCGCTGGACTCTCTCCGAAGGGCAGCCGCAATTCAGATTGATCTCATCGTAGCCCCATTGCTGCCCCAGTTTCGCGCTCTGCGCCAGATCGGACGGCTCGCTGCCGCCCAGTTGCAAGGCGACCGGATGCTCTTCCTGGTTGAAATCGAGATGCCGCGCGACATCGCCGTGCAGCAAGGCGCCGGTGGTGACCATTTCGGTGTACAGCCAGCTGTGCCGCGTGATCTGGCGATGGAACATGCGGCAATGGCGGTCGGTCCAGTCCATCATGGGGGCCACGGATATCGTGCGCGGTCCGATGGTACGCTTGGCGACAGGGGTTTCAGTATTCATAAATTGGATGATGCGATGCGCGGCGCAATGGCAGGCACGGCGGCGGGGAAACTTGTTCAGGAAGCCATTATACATTCGTCCCCCTGCGCACCGGGAACTGCATTCCCGCAAAAAACGCTTGAAAATCAAGCTATTCTGCGATTTCCCGCATAGTTTCAAATAGTATAATTCGCCCTAAATGTACACTTCCAAGCCACAAGGAGCATTTGCGACGCAGGCCGGTAACCGCCGGGGGGATCGGCAGGACGACGATGAGGTCGTCCGCGATAGCGCGGTTGCCGCTTTGCATCGCAATTCAAGATGACCTCGACCGAAGCCGGGCCTCGCGGCCGCCGCATCCTTGCCGAATGGTTTCTCCTGATTGGCACTGCGCTGGCGCTGGCCGCCGGCATCGCCTACTTTCAGCATGAGGAATATTGCCGCATCAAGGCGCGCGAGGAAGAACACCTCTCGGCCCAGGCCGCGCTGGTCGAGAAAAACCTGACGCCGCAACTGCTGCTGGCCAATCGCGTCATCGAAAACATCCTGCACGATCTGCCTGCCTGGAAAGCGGAAGACGATGGCTTTCAATACGCCAATCACCAGTTGCAGGTGATCAACGACGCCCTGGCCGGCATCAGGCCGATCCTGATTATCGACGCCAAGGGAGACGTGGTCTCGTCCAGCTCCGAGCCGTTGATCGGCAGGAATTTCCTGCAGCGCCAATATTTCCAGACCGCACTGCAAAATCCCGACCCGAACATTCTCCATGTCAGCGCACCGTTCCAGAGCGCGCTGGACAATTTCGTGATCAGCCTGTTTCGCGCCATCCAGAATCCGGACGGCAGTTTCGGCGGCATCGTAATCGTCAGCCTGATCCCGGAATATTTTTCCACGCTGCTCGATTCGGTTCTCTATGCATCGGATATGCGCTCATCCATCGCCCACGGCGATGGCGTGGTCTACGTGACAGCGCCAAGATCGAGCCAGGTTCGCGGCAAGGACCTGAACCAGCCGGGTACGTTCTTTCGGAACCACAAGGAAAGCGGACGGGCCACCAACATTTATAAGGGCGTCCTCTATGCTTCCGGCGACCAGCGCCTGATTGCGATCCATACGATTGCCTTGGACAAGCCGCGCATGGACAAACCCCTGATCGTGGCCCTCAGCCGCGACGAGGAAGTCCTGTTCGCGCCGCTGCACAAGACGACCTATATGCTGAGCCTGCTGCTCGCGACACTGACGCTGGCCACCGCGCTGGGCTTGTGGTTCATCCAGAAACGGCGGCGCGAACTGACAATCGAACGTCGATTGGTAAAGGAAAAAATCGACAACCTGGCCTTCTTCGATCAATTGACCGGCCTGCCGAATCGAACCTTGCTGCTGGATCGCCTGCAGCAGGCCATGGTCGCCAGCAAGCGCAGCGGCAAACACGGCGCGCTGCTGTTTGTCGATCTGGATAACTTCAAGACCCTGAACGACACGCTCGGACACGACACCGGCGATTTATTGCTGAAGCAAGTGGCGCAACGCTTGCGCCTGTGCGTGCGGGATCGCGATACCGTGGCGCGTCTGGGCGGCGATGAATTCGTGATCGTGTTGGCGGAAATGACGGTAATCGACGGCAATGTCGCACTGCAGATCGGCAAGGTCAGCGAAAAGATCCGCGCCGCGCTGAGCCAGCCTTACCGCCTGGGCGAAGTGCCTTATTACAGCACCGCCAGCATCGGCGCCACCACGTACCTGGGCAATGAAGTCGGCAACGACGACCTGATGAAACAGGCCGACCTGGCAATGTACAAGGCCAAGGAAGGCGGCCGCAACGCCTGGTGCTTTTTCGATCCGTACATGGAACACGCGCTGAGAGAGCAGGCGGCGCTGGAAGACGAGTTGCGCCGCGCCATCGCGGAAAACCAACTGGTATTGCATTACCAGGCGCAAATCGTCGGCGAGCTGCGCGTGACCGGCGCCGAGGTCCTGGTGCGCTGGCAGCATCCCGAACGCGGCATCATCATGCCCGGCAATTTCATTTCGCTGGCCGAGAAAACCGGACTGATCCTGCCATTGGGCCATTGGGTGCTGCAAAGCGCCTGCCGCCAGTTGGCGCAATGGGCTTCGCTGCCGGAAATGGCCGCGCTGACGCTAGCCGTGAACGTGAGCGCGCATCAATTCCGCCAGCCCGATTTTGTTCGGCAGGTATTGACGGTGCTGGAAGAAACCGGCGCCAATCCGAAACGCCTGAAACTGGAACTGACGGAAAGCATGCTGGTGCACAACGTCCAGGAGATTATCGAAAAGATGTCCGCGCTGAAGGTCAAGGGCGTCGGCTTCTCGCTCGACGATTTCGGCACCGGCTATTCTTCCCTGTCCTACCTGAAGCGCCTGCCGCTGGATCAATTGAAGATCGACCAGAGCTTCGTGCGGGATATCCTGATCGACAATAACGACGCCGCCATCGCCAAGCTGGTGATCGTGCTGGCCGACAGCATGGGATTGATGGTGATTGCCGAAGGCGTGGAAATCGAATCGCAACGCCACTTGCTGGCGCACATGGGTTGCCATGCCTATCAGGGCTACCTGTTCAGCCGGCCGGTGCAGTTGGGGGCATTTGAAGCGCTGGTACGGCGCGGCGCGCTCGACGTCATCGAAGACACGGTCATGCAGTGAAATAAAAAAGCCCGCAACGTTTGTGGCGTCACGAGCTTTCTGTCTCCTCACTCCTCTTCGAGAGTGGATTTTTATACTGCCGGGCTATTCTGCACCACAAACGAGCGCGCGTCATTTTGCGATGCAGCAGATAAATCGCCCCCGATAGGGACCCCGCAAATTCCAGGCAAAAAAAATCCCGCTCGCCTTGCGGCTGCGGGAAAATCCAATTCTTTATGAGGAGTTGGAGGAGACAGTTCACATAGTAACTATTCTCATCAACATCGTCCGCTTTATAATACAAATACCAGATATATAAAAACAATATATCTATTCGATCCAGGCAATAAAAAAGCGAAATCCGAGGATTCCGCTTTTTTTACTTCGCCCATTCGAGGGCGCCGAGACTTCTTGCCAGCCAGCGATTACGCGTCGCGCGAGGCCTTTTTACGCTCATGTTCCTTCAGGTAACGCTTGCGCAGGCGAATGCTCTTCGGCGTCACTTCCACCAGCTCGTCGTCATCGATGAATTCGACCGCATATTCCAGCGACATCGAGATCGGCGGCACCAGGCGCACCGCTTCGTCGGTACCGGACGAACGCACGTTGGTCAGCTGCTTGCCCTTGATCGGATTGACGACCAGATCGTTATCACGCGAGTGAATACCGATAATCATGCCTTCATAGACCGGATCGTTGTGGCTGACGAACATGCGGCCGCGATCCTGCAGCTTCCAGATGGCGTAGGCAACGGCAGCGCCGTCATCCTGCGAAATCAGAACGCCGTTGCGACGGCCGCCCAATTCGCCCTTGGTATTGTCGACCGGCGCGTATTCGTCGAACACGTGGCTCATCAGGCCGGTGCCGCGCGTCAGTGTCATGAATTCGCCCTGGAAGCCGATCAGGCCGCGCGCAGGAATGCGGTATTCGAGACGCACACGGCCCTTGCCGTCCGGTTCCATGTTTTGCAGATCGCCGCGGCGGCGGCCGAGTTCTTCCATCACGCCGCCCTGGTTGGCTTCTTCGACATCCACGGTCAGGTTTTCATATGGCTCCTGGCGTTCGCCGTCAACCATCTTGAACACCACGCGCGGACGCGACACGGCCAGTTCATAGCCTTCGCGACGCATGTTTTCGATCAGGATCGTCAGATGCAATTCGCCGCGGCCCGACACTTCGTAGGTCGAATCGTCGTTTTCGGCCTGCACGACGCGCAGCGCCATGTTGCCCTTGAGCTCGCGATCGAGGCGGTCCTTGATCTGGCGCGTGGTGACGAACTTGCCTTCGCGTCCGGCCAGCGGCGAGTTGTTGACCATGAAGTTCATGGTCAGCGTCGGCTCGTCGACCTTCAGCATCGGCAGGCCGTTCGGCGCATCCGGCGCGCAGATCGTGGTGCCGATGCCGATTTCCTCGATGCCGTTGATCAATACGATGTCGCCGGCCAGCGCTTCGTCCACCAGCACGCGTTCCAGTCCCTTGAAGGTCAGCACCTGGTTGATGCGCGCCTTGGTCGGCTTGTCGTCCGGACCGTTCATGTAGACGACGTCCTGCAGGCCCTTGACCCGGCCGCTCAAGATGCGGCCGACGCCGATCTTGCCGACGTACGACGAATATTCCAGCGACGTGATCTGCAGTTGCAGCGGACCGTCCGGATCGTCCTCGCGCGCAGGAACGTGTTCCAGCACGGCGTCGAACAATGGCGTCATGTTGCCTTCGCGAACTTCCGCATCCTTGCTGGCATAGCCGTTCAGCGCCGAAGCAAAGACGACCGGGAAGTCGAGCTGTTCTTCGGTGGCGCCGAGCTTGTCGAACAATTCGAATGTGGCGTTGATGACCCATTCAGGACGCGCGCCCGGGCGGTCGATCTTGTTGACCACGACGATCGGCTTCAGGCCGAGTTCCAGCGCCTTGCGCGTGACGAAACGGGTTTGCGGCATCGGGCCTTCGACCGCATCGACCAGCAGCAGCACGCTGTCGACCATCGACAGCACGCGCTCGACTTCGCCGCCGAAGTCGGCATGGCCTGGGGTATCGACGATGTTGATGTGCGTGCCGTTGTATTCGACCGCGCAATTCTTGGACAGAATCGTAATGCCGCGTTCTTTTTCGATATCGTTCGAATCCATCACGCGGGCATCGATGTGCTGGTTGTCACGGAAAGTGCCTGACTGACGCAGCAACTGGTCGACAAGCGTGGTTTTGCCGTGGTCAACGTGGGCGATGATGGCAATGTTGCGAATAGCGCGTTTGTTTTTTGACATGGTCGTTTTTAACGGTTGAGTACTCGGTTGGTACTGAAGTTATTGCTGAATATGCTGCGGAATTTGGAATAGCCGAAGATTATAACATGCTGCGCCGCATGAAATTGGGAATTCCCCGTATTTTCAAAGAGTTGCGGATGCCCCCAGCGCCACCAGCCGCTCCGGCGCCAGGACGGCGAATTCCCGGATCAGCCCGGTGCCCAGCAAATGGCCGTTTTGCTGGTCGTAGACACGCACCCGGGCGCCCTCGGCCGGCGCCGGTTCGGGCAGCGGCACGCCTTCCTTGCCGAGCGACAGCCGCTGTCCGTGCGAAAAGCGCTGCGCCAATGCGACCGGCAGGCGGATCGCGGGAAACGACGACAACAGGCCATCCACCGGCATCAGCAGCGCGGCGCGCTCGCTTTCCGGGCATGCCATCAATGCCTCCAGCGTGAGGCAGCCTTCCAGCGTCAGCCCGCCCACGGCGATGCGGCGCAAGGCATTCAGGTGCGCGCCGCATCCCAGCGCGCGGCCGATGTCTTCCCCCAGCACGCGGATATAGGTTCCCTTGCTGCACTTCACGCGCAGCGTCAGGTAAGGCGCGGCGTAGTCGAGCAAGCTCAATTCGTGGATCGTGACATTGCGCGCTTCGCGTTCCAGCGTAATGCCGGCGCGCGCATATTCGTAAAGCGGCTTGCCGTCGCGCTTGAGCGCGGAATGCATGGGCGGCACCTGGGCGATCGGTCCGCGAAACGCGGCCAGCACGGCTTCTATCTGCGCCGCCGTCGCAGGAATTGCCTCGTTGCGGCCGGTGATCTCGCCTTCCGTATCGCCGGTGTCGGTGCTCACGCCCAGATGCACCACGGTTTCGTAGCATTTGTCCGCTTCCAGCAGATCCTGGGAAAACTTGGTCGCCTCGCCGAAACACAGCGGCAGCAGGCCGGTGGCGAACGGATCCAGCGTGCCGGTGTGGCCGCCCTTTTGCGCATTGAACAGGCGCTTCGCCTCGATCAGCGCGTCGTTGCTGGAAAAGCCGACCGGCTTGTCCAGCAGCAGTACGCCGTGGATCGGCAGGCGGGGTTTCTTGATGGAGGGCTGCGCCATGAAAATATCGTGAATGAATAGGGCAAGGCGAATGCTTGCAAAACGAATGCGATCAGCGCACGAATGAACGAGAGCGACGTGTTACGCCTCGCCGTCGTCCTTGGCCTGTGTGCTCAGGGCCTGGTCGATCAGCTTCGACATTTCGATGCCGCGCGCGGTCGAACCGTCGTGGAAGAAATGCAGCGCCGGCAAGGTATGGATGCTGAGACGGCGACCCAACTGGCCGCGCATATAGCCGGCGGCCTTGGTCAGGCCGTCGACGGTGTTCTGGATGGCGGCCGGATCGTCGCTGAGCATCGTGAAGAAAACCTTGGCATGCGCGTAATCCGGCGTGACCTGCACTTCGGTGATCGTGATCATGCCCACGCGAGGGTCTTTCAACTCGAACGCGATGATTTCGGAGAGATCGCGCTGGATCTGGTCTGCGACACGCAAGCCACGTCCAGGGATCGATTTACTGTGTTTAGCCATACAACCTATCTGAGAGCGACAACGCGACCGTTAACCGTAAAAGGCCGCGGGTCGCGCTATCTGCGTCGTACGGGGCAGGCAAACGCCGCCCCGCTGTGAAAGAACTACATGGTCCGTGCGATTTCCTGCACTTCGAAGATTTCGAGCTGGTCGCCCACTTCGATTTCGTTGTAGTTCTTCAGTGACAAACCGCATTCGAAGCCGGCCTTGACTTCCTTGACGTCGTCCTTGAAGCGTTTGAGCGAATCGAGTTCGCCGGTCCACACCACCACGTTGTTGCGCAGCAGACGGACCATCGAACCGCGACGGACCAAACCTTCCAGCACGTAACAGCCGGCGATCGTGCCGACCTTGCTGACCAGGATGACCTGGCGGATTTCGACCAGGCCCAGCGAATGCTCGCGTTTTTCCGGCGACAGCATGCCCGACATCGCGGCCTTGATTTCGTCTACCGCATCGTAAATGATGTTGTAGTAGCGGATGTCGACGCCGTTGGCTTCGGCCAGCTTGCGCGCCGACGCATCGGCCCGCGTGTTGAAGCCGATGATGACGGCCTTGGCGGCCACCGCCAGGTTGACGTCGGACTCGCTGATGCCGCCGACGGCCGCATGCACCACCTGCACCCGCACTTCGTCGTTCGACAACTTCTGCAAGGTCTGCACCAGCGCTTCCTGGGAACCCTG
>DASYEK010000040.1:0-17236 GCA_036499085.1 Herbaspirillum sp.
ACTCATTTACGCGAAAGGCTCGTTAGCCTCCTCAATGACGAACGGCCCGGTCGTTCATTCAACCGGGCCGTTAAAGCCAGACCTCAAAAATATCCCGTCCGAATTACTAAAAAATTACCTTAACTGAACGGCATTACCGCATGGGCAGGGGCTTTGGCGTCATGCAGCCGCTGGCTGCATCAGGAAGGGCTGGCTAAACGGCTTACCAGATTTTCCACCACGGCTTTTCAATCTTCGGCCCGCCTGTAGGATAAGTACTGTTCGGGAAGTTGGTGTTGAAAATGCAGGCGGTATCGTCATGCAGCTTGGTCTGGCCCAGCGCGCCGTAGGAATTCATCAGGATGAACAGGGCCTGTTCGACCGCCGGCGCCTGCGGATAGTCGTGAATGGCGGCCTGGGCGCGCGAAGCTGCGGCCAGGTAGGCGCCGCGGCGGTAATAGTATTCCGCGACGTGCACATCGTATTGCGCCATGGAATTGACCAGGTACTTCATGCGGTCGATCGCGTCCGGCGTATAGGTGCTGTCGGGAAAGCGTTCGGCCAGCGCCTTGAACGAATCGAAGGCGTCGCGCACCGATTTCGGATCGCGCTCGCTGGCGTCCTCCTTGGTGAAGAAGTCGAAAAAGCTGGTGCGGTCATTGAAATACACCAGGCCGCGCAGATAGTACATATAGTCGACATTCGGGTGATTCGGATGCAGCTTGATGAAGCGCTCGATCGCGGCGACGGCCTGCGGCTGGTCCTGCTGGCGGTAGTAAGCATAGGCCATATCCATCTGCGCTTGCTGGGCGTAGGTGCCGAACGGATAGCGCGATTCGATCTTCTGGAAATACTCGATCGCCTTGTCGTAGCCGCCGCCGCTCATTTCATCCTTGGCCTCCGAGTATAATTTGGACGCCGACCAGTTGGCCGTCTCGTCTACCTTATCAGGCAAGAGGCCGCATGCTGACAGCGAAAATACGAATGCGAGGGCGATGAGTTTCGAAAAATATTTAGGCATGACTTTTTGAAAAAGTATACGAAGTAAGAAATTCTGATTGAACGATTATAGCTGATGGGACTTGCTCTGATGTCACTAACTACGCCGGGTATGGCGAAAAACCTGTTGAATGCCGATTTGACCGGTGAAGACGACGGCGACGACGTTTTGGACGGCATGCATGCCGATGCGCCCGAATTGGCGCCGATTACACTGCACCTGACCCCTGCGGTCTGCGGGGTGCGCCTCGACAAGGCCTTGTCGTCGCTGGTCACGCAATATTCGCGCAGCCGCATGCAGCAATGGATAGAAGGCGGCCACGTGCTGGTCGACGGCGTGGTCGCGCGCGCCAAGATGACGGCGTTCGGCGACGAAACCGTGGTCATCGCGCCGCAGGCAGCGCCGGAAGACGAGGCCTTCCGGCCGGAAGCGATGGCGCTCGATATTGTCCATGAAGACGGCGCGATCATCGTCATCAACAAACCGGCCGGCCTGGTGGTGCACCCGGCCGCCGGCAATTGGTCCGGCACCTTGCTGAACGGCCTGCTGCATCGCTATCCGCCCCTGACCGGGGTGCCGCGCGCCGGTATCGTGCACCGGCTGGACAAGGATACCAGCGGCCTGATGGTGGTGGCCAAGTCGCTCACCGCGCATACCGACCTGGTGCGCCAGTTGCAGGCGCGCACCGTCAAGCGGCAGTACCTGGCGATGGTATGGGGCACGCCCCAGCTCAACGGCACGGTCGACGCGGCCATGGCGCGCCATCCGCGCGACCGCATCAAGATGGCGGTGTCGGAAAGCCTGAGCGCCAAGCCGGCGATCACGCATTACGAACGGCTGGCCGCCGGCATCATCGATGGCAAGGCGGTCAGCCTGATGCGTTGCCGGCTGGAAACCGGCCGCACCCATCAGATCCGCGTGCATATGCAATCGCTGGGATTCGCGCTGGTAGGCGATGCCCTGTACGGCAAGGCGCACCTGATGCCGATTTTCCCGCGCCAGGCCCTGCATGCCTGCAGGCTCGGCCTGGTGCATCCGGAAAGCGGCGAAGCGGCTGAATGGCGGGTTGACCTGCCGCCCGATTTTGCCGAACTGATCGTGCGCGCCGGGATCGATCCGGCGGCCGTCAACGCGATGAATGTCTGACGCGGATCGGACCGGGATGGCAAGCGCCGACACACTCCGCCTGCTGCGGCCCGACTGGCCGGACCTGCCGCCCGGCATCGGCGCGCTGACGACCCTGCGCCGGGGCGGCGTCAGCGGCGCGCCATATGACGACGGTGCCGGCGGCGGCGGGCTGAACCTGGGCGACCATGTCGGCGATGCGATCGATGCCGTGCAGCGCAACCGCGCCTTGCTGCAGGCGGCGCTGCCGGCCGCGCCGGCCTGGCTGGCGCAGGTGCATGGGACGACGGTGCATGCGGCCGGCAACATTGCCGGCGACGCAGTTCCATGCGAAGCCGACGCCAGCATCGCCGTGGGAGCAGGCGCGGTCTGCGCCATCCTGACGGCGGATTGCCTGCCGGTACTGTTTTGCGATGGCGCCGGCAAGGTGGTCGGCGCGGCGCATGCCGGCTGGCGCGGCCTGCTGGGCGGCGTGCTGGAAAATACGGTGCAGGCGATGCGCGCTGCCGGCGCAGGTGAAATCAGCGCCTGGCTGGGGCCGGCGATCGGCCCGCAAAAATTCGAAGTGGGGGAGGAAGTGCGCGCGGCATATGTGGCGCGCGATGCGCGGCATGCTGCCGCATTCGCGCCGCGGCAGGGCGCGCCGGGCCAGTACCTCGCGGATATTTATCGCCTGGCGCGGCTGGCGCTGGCCGAAGCGGGCGTCGGCCGGGTCAGCGGCGGCGGTTTCTGCACGGTCAGCGACGCCGCACGATTTTATTCGTATCGGCGCGACGGCGTTACCGGCCGCTTTGCTTCGCTGATCTGGATCGCCTGACGGCTATCTTTCCTGCTGCAAATCTGGTCTATTTTTTCTTCTTGGCGGTGGCAGGCTTGGCCAGCGGCGCGCTGCACACTTCCTTCAACATGATCTCCGCCACGCTGCCTTGCGCCGGCTTGTCGAAATTGGTGCCGGTCAATGCGTCGGAATGATCGCGCTTGTCGCCCGTGCCGTTGTTGTCGGCATAGATGATTTCCTTGGTCAGGCGCAGCGTCTGATCCTTGCAGTTATAAAGATACAGGTCCTGATACGATTTCAGCGAGGGGAAGGTCGCGTCGTTATTTTTACGCGCTTCCTTGAAATTCCACATCGACCAGGCTTGCCGCAGGTTGCCGACCTGCTGCACCGAATCGGCATCGATCGACAATTCGCTGGCGTCGGTGCCGCCGATGCTGCGCCAGTCGGCGGCATGGGCGCCGAGGCAGGCCAATCCGATAAGGCCGCCCGCGGCGGCCCTGGATGCGATGACGCCGATTCGGCGAATTGATTTTTGCATGATTTTCTTTCCGGAAAGAGAGCGGTATTTAAAGGATTATTGCAAGAATTGTCGCAGAAGATTGTAAGGAAATTGTGACAGGGAATTGTGACAAACGAAACGACAAAAAAAGCGCGCCGAACGATCGCTATTGAGCCGCTTCAGGGTTTCGGCCCGGATGCGCCAGGAAAGTTCGCGGCCTCGCCGGCGGCCGCGGCGGTTTGATCGGCCGGATCCGCATGCGGCGCATCGGTCTGGCGCCGCATCAATTCGTTTTTTTCCTTCAATTGACGATTCCGCTTGCGTCGCGGCGTATCCATCAGGTATAAAACAATTGTCAAAGGGAGCGCACCATACAATAAGAATGTCATGATCCCCGCCACCGCCGTTTGTTCGGTAATGGACATCATGAAGACAACATAGAGCCATGCGATGGCGACGATATATATGGAACTCATGTTCTGGCCATCCATACTGAAGACAAACCGTAACGATACGCGAAAACAACGCTGTGAGCACAAATTCGGATCATTCAGATTTCTCCCTTAACGGATGGTTGGCGCAGTTTTCGGCATTGGTACCAGGCAGTGCGGCAGCTCCGGCTTCGGATCCGAAGCCTTTCAATGCCGATGCGCTTTTCAAATCGCTCTCCATCAAGCTCGATCCCGAAAAAATGGCTGCGCTGCAAAGCGACTACACGCAGCAGTTCAATCGCCTTTGGCAGGACATGATGGCGTCCAAGCAGCCGTTCCTCAACGACCGGCGCTTGTCGGCGCCGGCCTGGACCGCCAGCCCCTTGCCGGCATTCCAGGCCGCGGCCTACCAGTTGAACGCGGCGTTCCTGGAAGCCATCGCCGAAGCGGTTGAAGCGCCGGAGAAGATTCGACAGCGGATTCGTTTTTCGGTGCGGCAATTGATCGATGCCATGTCGCCGGCCAATTTCCTGGCCACCAATCCCGAAGCGCAGCAGAAAATCATCGATACCCACGGCCAGAGCCTGGCGCAGGGCCTGGCGCAGATGCTGGAGGATCTGCAAAAGGGCCATATCTCGTTGACCGACGAAACTGCCTTCGAAGTCGGCAAGGATGTTGCCGCGACACCGGGCGTGGTGGTCTTCGAGAATGCGCTGTGTCAACTGATACAGTACACGCCATTGACGGAAAAAGTGTACGAAAAACCGTTGCTGGTCGTGCCGCCGTGCATCAACAAATTTTATATCCTCGATCTGCAACCGCAGAATTCGCTGGTGCGCTATGCGCTGGAGCAGGGGCATCAGGTATTCCTCATTTCCTGGCGCAACGCCGATGCTGCGGTGCAAAACGCGACCTGGGACGATTACGTCGACGATGCCGTGATCGGCGCCGTGCATGCGGTGCAGGAAATTTCCGGGCAGCCGCAAATCAATGCATTGGGTTTTTGCGTCGGCGGCACTTTGCTGTCAGCGGCGCTGGCGGTCTTGCATGCGCGCCGCGAACAGCCGGTTGCCAGCCTGACGCTGCTGACTTCCTTCCTCGATTTTTCCGACACCGGCATCATCGAGGTCTATATCGATGAACTGCAAGTGGCGATGCGCGAGAAGGCGATCGGCGGCGGCGGCCTGATGGCCGGACGCGATTTCGCGGCGGCGTTTTCGAGCCTGCGGCCGAACGACCTGATGTGGAATTATGTCGAGTCGAATTACCTGAAGGGCGTGGCGCCGGGCGCATTGGACCTGCTGTACTGGAATGCCGACAGCACCAATCTGCCGGGTCCGATGTTCTGTTATTACCTGCGTCATATGTATCTGGAAAACGCGCTGAAGGACCCGGATCGCTTGCGCGTGCGCGGCACGCCGGTCGATCTGCGCCGCATCGATGCGCCGGCCTTCATCTTTGCATCGCGCGAGGATCATATCGTGCCGTGGGCCACGGCCTACGCATCGATGCGCCTGCTCAATCGGGACAAGCCGATGGCCAACCAGTTCGTGCTGGGCGCCTCGGGCCATATTGCCGGCGTGATCAATTCGCCGGTCAAGAATCGGCGCAGTTACTGGACCAACGCCGCCAGGAACGTCGATGCCGCCGAGTGGCTGCAAGGCGCAACGGAGCATACCGGCAGCTGGTGGCCGGCATGGACCGATTTCCTGGCCCGGCATGCTGGCCGGCAGGTGGCGCCGCCGCGCGGGCCTGGCGCGAAATCCTATCCGGCGATCGAAGCGGCGCCGGGACGGTATGTGATGGTGAAGGCAGCCTGAGTAATCGGCGTTGTTCGAGTGTTGTTGTTCGGTTGGTGTTCAGTGTTGGTAAATAGAGGAGACAGGCATGACAAAACGTATCGCTTACGTAACGGGTGGCATGGGTGGCATCGGAACCCCGATTTGTACGCGACTGTGCAAGGAAGGTTACACCGTCGTCGCCGGTTGCGGTCCCAATTCCACGCGTAAGGACGGCTGGCTGGCCGGCATGCGCGCCCAGGGATTCGACATTCATGCTTCGGAAGGCAATGTCTCGAGCTGGGAATCGTGCGAAGCCGCCTTCGCCAAGGTTCGCGCCGAAATCGGCGAAGTCGATATCCTGGTCAATAACGCCGGCATTACCCGCGACGGTCAATTTCGCAAGATGACCAAATCGGATTGGGACGCCGTGATCGACACCAATCTGAATTCGCTGTTCAATGTGACCAAGCAGGTCATCGAAGGCATGGCGACGCGCGGCTGGGGACGCATTATCAATATTTCTTCGGTGAACGGCCAGAAGGGCCAGTTCGGCCAGACCAATTATTCGACGGCCAAGGCCGGCATCCACGGTTTCACCATGGCGCTGGCGCAGGAAGTGGCGACCAAGGGCGTCACCGTCAATACCGTGTCGCCGGGCTATATCGGCACCGACATGGTGCGCTCGATCCGGCCGGAAGTGCTGGAAAAGATCGTTTCCGGGATTCCGGTCAAGCGCCTGGGCGAGCCCGAGGAAATCGCGTCGATCGTGGCCTGGATCGCATCCGACGAGGGCGGCTACGCGACCGGTTCGGACTTCTCTCTCAACGGCGGCCTGCATATGGGATAAAGTAGGGTGCATCCGGCGAAACGCCGGATGCAGTTTGCGGGTTCACTTGCGCGTTTTTTGCATAGCAGTGCTTTACCATTAGGATGTCAGATGAATAGTGCTACCAAGGTGTCTGAGCGACTCATTAAAAAATATCCGAATCGTCGCTTGTACGATACTCAGACCAGCTCGTATATAACGCTGGCGGATGTCAAGCAACTGGTGCTGGATGACGAAGTCTTCGCGGTGGTCGACGCCAAGAACGGCGACGATCTCACGCGCAGCATTCTGCTGCAGATCATTCTCGAAGAAGAATCGCATGGCGCGCCAATGTTCTCCAGCGCCGCCTTGTCCCAGATCATCCGTTACTACGGCCATGCGATGCAGGGCATGATGGGGTCCTACCTGGAGAAAAACATCCAGGCGTTCATCGATATTCAGAACAAGCTGAGCGAGAACTCCAAGGGTTTTATCGAGGGCAAGCCATTCAGCCCTGAAATGTGGACGCAGTTCATGAATGTGCAGGGGCCGATGATGCAGGGCATGATGAGCAATTACATCGAGCAGAGCAAGAGTCTCTTTATCCAGATGCAGGAACAGATGCAGAACCAGTCGAAGAGCATGTTCGGCGCATTTCCGTTCGTGCCGCCGGAACCGACCAAGAAGTAACGCGGCAACCGCCGCCCGGTTGTAAGAGAAGCAAGAGGAAGCGGAAGGGAAGGAAGGGTACAATAGCGGCTTTTCCGCGATTACCCCTTCATCATGTCCATCGTTTCTTCTCCTCCCACCGGCGACGCAGCGCCGAAAGTCGGTTTTGTATCGCTCGGCTGCCCCAAGGCGCTGGTCGATTCCGAACAGATCCTGACGCAACTGCGGGCCGAAGGCTACGATACCGCCAAGTCCTACGAGGGCGCCGACCTGGTCATCGTCAATACCTGCGGGTTCATCGACGCCGCGGTGCAGGAATCGCTGGACGCCATTGGCGAAGCGCTCAATGAAAACGGCCGCGTCATCGTCACCGGCTGCCTCGGCGCGAAAAAAGACGCCGACGGCAACGACATGATCCAGTCCATCCATCCGAAAGTGCTGGAAGTGACCGGTCCGCATGCGGTCGGTGAAGTCATGGTGGCGGTGCACAGGCACTTGCCGAAGCCGCACGCCCCATTCATCGATCTGGTGCCGCCACAGGGCGTCAAGCTGACCCCGAAACATTACGCTTATCTCAAGATTTCCGAAGGCTGCAATCATCGCTGCAGCTTCTGCATCATTCCGTCGATGCGCGGCGACCTGGTGTCGCGCCAGGTTGCCGACATCATGCTGGAAGCCGAAAACCTGTTCAAGGCCGGCGTCAAGGAACTGCTGGTCATTTCGCAGGACACCAGCGCCTATGGCGTCGACGTCAAGTTCCGTACCGGTTTCTGGAACGGCGCGCCGCTGAAGACCCATATGACGCAATTGGTGACCGCGCTGGGCGAATTGGCGGCGCGATACGGCGCATGGATACGCCTGCATTATGTTTACCCGTACCCGCATGTCGACCAGATCATTCCCTTGATGGCCGAGGGCAAGATACTGCCGTATCTCGACGTGCCCCTGCAGCATGCGCATCCCGATGTACTCAAGCGCATGAAGCGGCCGGCCAGCGGCGAGAAGAACCTGGACCGGATCCAGGCATGGCGCGCCATGTGCCCCGACCTCACCATCCGTTCGACATTTATCGCCGGCTTCCCCGGCGAAACCGAGGCCGAATTCGAATACTTGCTGGATTTCCTGAAAGAAGCCCAGATCGACCGGCTGGGCTGCTTCGCCTATTCGCCGGTGGAAGGCGCGACCGCCAATGCGCTGGCCGATCCCGTGCCGGAAGCCTTGCGCGAAGAACGGCGCGGCCGCGTCATGCTGTTGCAGGAAGAAATTTCAAGGAAGCGCCTGCAGGCCAAGGTCGGCAAGACCTTGCGGGTGCTGCTGGATGAGGTCGATCACACCGGCGGCGTCGGCCGTTCCTATTCGGATGCGCCGGAAATCGACGGCGTGGTGTATGTCAAGGCGCCGTACGAGCCGCATCGCAAGCTGGTTGCGGGCGAGTTCGTCGATGTTGTCATTACCGCCGCCGATGCGCATGACCTGTGGGGCGCCGCCTAAATGCGCGCATGGATATCGGTCCTGATGCTGGTATCGGCCTGCCTGGCGGCGCCGGCCGCGCCGGCCGCCGATCCATCGCCCGGAATGCCGCAACAGACGCCGCAGACGCCGCCGCCAAAGGCCGGCGCCAGCCTGGCGCCGCTGTTCGCGCGGCCAGTGACCTTGCGCGGCACGCTTGACGGCGTGCAGATACAAATGGAACTGCGCCTGAAACCCGGCGAAACCGACGCGTTCGAGGGTAATTACTTCGTGGCCGGGCAGGGCAGCAAGGTATTGCTGGCCGGCGAGTTCGAGGAAGACGCCTTGATGATGGAAGAGTCCGTCAACGGCAAGGATGTGTCCGGCTTGTGGGACGGGGTCTATGACGGCGCCGTATTGAGCGGCAACTGGTCGTCGGTGGATGGCGCCACCTTGCGTCCTTTTCTACTGAAAGTCAGTCCGGCGGAACGATGATGCATAAAGGCGTTGTTGGTGTTGTCGGTGCGATTGGGGGCAGGCTATTGGGTTCCGTTCATGTCCCCCGCCGGCCTGCGGCCGTCTCCTCCTGACTTCACTTCACCCAATACCCCTTGCACCCCCAATCGCACCGACAACGCCTGAATTGTTGCTGGGATGCACAAATTATTTGTGTATTTGTAAGTGAATTATTACAATTTCGTTACATTTAATCCTTCTAAATTGTATCGATTTGTAGTTCCGGCGGATGTATCGTGTAGGCAACACGGAAGTAAATGCCGAACAGCAAAATTGATTATATTTTTATGCTTCCTGCCTAAAAAACAATAAATTTTTGATAATTGCCGCAGTGCAAAATAAATAAAAACGGTCCGCCAGCCCTTGCTGGGCTTAATTCTTTAAAATTAATAAAAATAATTGCGAATTGGAAAATAAAATATGTAAGACAAAATCTTACAATATGAGAAGATGAAAACTGTCAAAAAGTACAGAGCGATACTTGTTGGAGCTATAGGACGTTAACATCAGAATGACATCGTAGTAATTTTGAAGATGTAACTGGATGTATTCTCGTTGCGGCAAGTTTTGCCAGGGGACTGTAAATGGATAGCAATGACATGATGTCGGAAGTGCGTGACGCAAACCTGGGTTATCTGATGCTGGCTCAGCAGATGATACGCTCCGATAAGGCTACCGCGATTTTTCGTCTGGGTATCAGCGATGAAATTGCAGAGCTCATCAAGGGTTTGAGCAACGCGCAGATCCTGAAGCTGGCAGGTAACAACATGATGTTGACCCGCTTCCGCTTCGATGACGGCACTATCCTCGGCATGCTGACCAATTACAACAAAGAAAAGAGCCTGTCGCATGCGCATGCCGCAATCCTGATGGCTGGTCAGCCAGTCGAAGAAATCGTTTAATTCCGTAGTTCGTTCCACATGATTGCCCGGCCGTGCCGGCAGGGCGCATGACCGGTTTATCGACTGCCGTGGCATTCCCGAACGGCAGGTATTGTTGTCGGAGCAGATATGGGCAAGAAAAGCGTCATTACCGAAGCACAGGAAATCCAGTTGGCGATCGAATTGATCCGGCTGGGGGCACGCTTGCAATTGCTCGAATCCGAAACCTCCCTGTCCAGGGAGCGTCTGTTAAAACTATATAAAGAATTGAAGGGCATGTCGCCGCCGAAGGGCATGTTGCCGTTTTCGACCGACTGGTTCATCACTTGGCAGCCGAATATTCATTCATCGCTGTTCATCAATATTCATAAATACCTGGTCGAGCATGCCCGCATCTCGGGCATCGAAGCGGTCATGAAGGCATACAAGCTGTACCTGGAACAGTTGGGCCGCAACGATGACGACGACGAACCGGTCCTGTCGCTCACCCGCGCCTGGACCCTGGTGCGCTTCTTCGAAAGCAAGATGCTCACCACCAAGCCTTGCCGTTGCTGCAGCGGCCAGTTCGTGGTGCATCGGCTGGATCTGCACCAGGATTATGTTTGCGGCCTGTGCCATATGCCGTCGCGTGCCGGCAAGACCAAGAAAGCGCGCGACGCCGCGCTGGAAGCCCAGCCGGCGGAACTGCCGGCTTAAGGCCGGGCCAAGCGCATTGCCGTATCCGCATCGCCTCCCGGGTTCGATCCCAACTTCCCGGCCCGGAACCTGCCGGGCTTTCCCTCGATGTCCATAACCCGTCCCCGCCGTTCGCTCCGGCAGGCCCCGGCCATGCGCGCGCTGCTGTTGCAGGGCGTTGCCTTGCTGTTGGCGATGCTGCTGCGGCAGGCGCTGTTTTCGCTGGCCGCGGTCGCATTGCCCCTCATTGCGCTGACGCTGCTGCAAGGACTGATCGCAATGCTGCTGAGTTATCGCTTCGGGCTGGCGCGCTGGTGGCTGCCGATCCAGTTCCTGTTTCCGGTGGCGGCGCTGCTGGTCAATGCGCTGCATTTGCCGCCGGCGATTTTCCTGGGCGGCTTCGTTTTCTTCCTGCTCCTGTTCTGGAGCACCTTCCGCACTCAGGTTCCTTATTACCCGTCGCGCGCCTCGACCTGGCAGGCGGTGGACGCGCTGCTGCCTCCCGGGGCGCCGCTGCGGATCATCGATATCGGCAGCGGCTTCGGCGGTTTTGTGCTGAGCATGGCGCGCCGCCGCCCGCAGGCCAGCCTGGCCGGCATTGAAATTGCGCCGCTGCCGTGGCTGGTCAGCCGGCTGCGCGCGCTGCGCGGCGGCCGTCGTGCCCGTTTTATCCTGGGCGACTATACCCGGCTCGATTTCGCCCAATACGATGTGGTGTTCGCTTATCTGTCGCCGGCAGTCATGACTTCGCTATGGAGCAAGGCGCGCGCGGAAATGCGGCCGGGCAGTTTATTGCTCAGTTACGAATTTGCCATCGAAGGCGCGGCGCCAGATATTCAGGTCAATGCGTCGAATAAGGGGGCAATTCTCTATGGCTGGCGCATATAAAATGATGTCAGCTATGATACATTTCGAAACAAGATCAAGTTTTTTATCTTTTCTCCCGTTAATGGATAAGGTGGGGCGATAAGTAAGCTGCAAGGCACGGTCGGAACCGCTTTGCCGATCGTTAAATAAATAGCTCAGGGGTGAAAATTGTTTGTCATTATCGGTTATGTGATTGTCCTGTTTTCCGTCTTCGGCGGCTTTGCAATGGCCGGCGGCCATTTGCACTCCCTGATCCAGCCGATCGAATTGCTGATGATCGCCGGCGCGGCCGGTGGCGCTTTTCTGGTGGGGAACAACGGCAAGGCCGTGAAGGCCACGCTGAAAGCCTTGCCGACCGTGCTCAAGGGGTCGCGCTACAACAAGGCGCTCTACATGGAACTGATGGCGATGCTGTTCGAAATCCTGACCAAGGCCCGCAAGGAAGGCCTGATGTCGATCGAAGGCGATATCGAAGAGCCGGAAGCCAGCCCCATTTTCAGCAAATATCCAGGCGTCATGGGCGATCATCACCTGATCGAATTCATGACGGATTACCTGCGCCTGATGGTGTCCGGCAATATGGACGCGTTCCAGATCGAAAACCTGATGGACAACGAAATCGAAACCCATCACCACGAAGGCGAGGTGCCGGTGCACGTGATCGCCAAGGTCGGCGATGCGATGCCGGCGTTCGGTATCGTGGCGGCGGTGATGGGCGTGGTGCATACCATGGCGTCGGTGGGCATTCCGCCGGCCGAACTGGGCATCCTGATCGGCAATGCGCTGGTCGGCACGTTCCTCGGGATTTTGCTGGCCTACGGTTTCGTCGGCCCGCTGGCCACGCTGCTGGAACAGAAGCTGGATGAATCGACAAAAATCTATCAATGCGTGAAAGTGACTCTGCTGGCGAGCCTGAACGGTTACGCGCCTGCGTTATCGATCGAGTTCGGCCGCAAGGTCCTGTTCTCCACCGAACGTCCGACGTTCCTGGAACTGGAAGAACATATCAAGCAATCGAAGTCGAAATAAGCCAGGCAACCAGAGTGATCCAAAGAACAGAAAGCAGGAGCCGGCATGGCTGAAGAAGGGCTACGCCCCATTATTGTCAAGCGCATCAAGAAGTCCGGCGGTGGTCATCACGGCGGGGCATGGAAGATTGCGTACGCCGACTTCGTGACCGCGATGATGGCGTTCTTCCTGCTGATGTGGCTGCTGGGCTCGACCGCCAAAGGCGATTTGCAGGGAATTTCGGATTACTTCAAGACGCCGTTGAAAGTGGCCATGGCCGGCGGTTCCGGCAGTGGCGATTCGTCCAGCGTGCTGCCGGGCGGCGGGCGCGATCTGACGCGGCAGGACGGCCAGCTCAAGAAAGGCGAGAACGATATCGTCAAGAAGAGTTTCAATCTGCGCGCGGCCGCGGCCGAACTGGAAAAGGCGGAACAGGCGCGCCTGAAGGAGCTGAAGAAGCGTATCGAGACGGCCATCGAAAACAGCCCGAACCTGAGGCAATACAAGAATCAACTGCTGCTCGATATCACCACCGAAGGCCTGCGCATCCAGATCGTCGACGAAAAGAACCGTCCGATGTTTGCCTTGGCCAAGGCTGATTTGCAGCCGTATACAAAAGACATCCTGCGCGAAATCGGCAAGACCCTGAACGACGTGCCGAACAAGATCAGCCTGTCCGGCCATACCGACGCCACGCCATACGCCAGCGGTGAAAAATCGTACAGCAACTGGGAATTGTCGGCCGATCGCGCCAATGCCTCGCGCCGTGAACTGATCGCCGGCGGCATGGACGAATCCAAGATGCTGCGGGTGGTCGGCCTGTCGTCGGCGGTGCTGCTGGACAAGGAGGATCCCTTCAATCCGATCAATCGGCGCATCAGTATCATCGTCATGAACAAGAAAGCCGAAGATGCGGTGGAAAAAGACAGCGGAGCGCTCGCGGTCAGCAACGACGCCGATGTGCGCGAAGGATTGACGCCGGGAGCGCCGGCGGCAGCAACGACAACAAAGACGAATTAAGTTCGCGCCAGCGGATTGCGCTACCAGGGGGATGAGGCGGATATGGTGATAGCACCGGTACTTTTTGAGTTCAAGCGCTTGCTGCTGGATGTGGCCAGCGGTAGCGGGCTGCAATTGTCGGAAGTCGAAACGGATCTGGTGCAGACCAATCTCTTGCTGAACGAAGCCATCGCGAAATTGAGCGGCAGTTTCCTCGATCTGCACAAGGCGGTCGCCGCGCAACAGACCATCGTGACCATGATCGTGGCCCAGCAAAGCGCGGTCACGCCGTTGCAGATCGAGGAATTGAAACAGAATCAGCAGGAAATCGACGTACAGGTCAATTCGGCCGTGACCGGGCTGCAATTCCAGGATATGACCAGCCAGTTGATCGAACGCACGCTCAAGCGCGTCATCGGACTGCGCGATGTATTGGGATTCCTGAGCAGCAACAGCTGGGAGGCCGCGCCCGACGCCGATCTGCAGGAAATGCACGCCATGCTGCAAGACATCAACCAGACCATGGAAACGCGCCTGATCGATCTGGAAAACAGCTTGTGGAAGGCAGTGCGGCAGACGCATATGAGCAGCGGCGATATCGATCTGTTTTGACGGTTGCGGTTGGATAAATTGATTTGGCTGATTTGGCGATTCGAGCTGACAGTCCGATTTTTGAAATAAATAGTTGGTGTGACGCATAGAAGGCGGAGAAATATATGTCGAAATCAATTCTCGCAGTGGACGATTCCGGTTCGTTGCGCCAGATGGTGGTATTCAGTTTGAAGGCGGCGGGTTATCTGGTGACGGAAGCCGTGGATGGCGTCGACGCGCTGGACAAGGCCAGGACCCAGGTATTCGACCTGGTGCTGACCGACCAGAACATGCCGAACATGGACGGGCTGACCCTGATCCGTTCGCTGCGCGCGCTGACGCCCTATGCGCGGGTGCCGATCCTGATGCTGACCACCGAGTTCAGCGACGACATGAAGGCCAAGGGGAAGGCCGCTGGCGCCAACGGCTGGCTGGTCAAGCCGTTCGATCCGCAGCGCTTGACGGAAGTGGTCAAGAAAGTCATCGGTTAATCCGTCAACCGCGCAGTCGACTGCAAGCCGATACCACGATTCATAGACAGTCCGATAAAAATATCAAAAAAGATGATACCCATGATGGCGGAGCGTACTAAATGACCATTGATATGAAGCAGTTTTTCCAAGTGTTTTTCGACGAAGCCGAAGAAGGGCTCGCGGAAATGGAAAAGCTGCTCCTGTCTGTCGATGTGTCGGACCCCGACAGCGAAGTGCTGAACGCGATTTTCCGCGCGGCGCATTCGATCAAGGGCGGTTCCTCGACCTTCGGCCTGACCGATCTGACCGACGTGACGCATGTGCTCGAGTCCTTGCTGGACAAGCTGCGCAAAGGCGAAATGCCGCTCACCAGCAAGCATGTGGACGCCTTCCTGTGGGCCAAGGATGTGCTCAAGTCGATGGTCGACGGCCATCGCCACGGCAGTGCGGTCGACCAGGAAGCCGTGGCCGAGATGCGCAAGATGCTGGAAGCGTTGTCGCTGAATGCCTCGACCGCCGGCAAGGTGGTGTTCAAGCCGGTGCAGGCAACGCTGCCGCCAGGCACGATGCGCCGCCTGCGGATCGAATTGCCGGCCATCAGCGAGCGCGATGCGCAGGCGCTGGGCCAGGAAATGGGCCTGCTGGGGGCGCTGGTGAAAAACCAGGCCGAAGACGGCCGCTGGGTATATATGGTGGACACCGCCGACAGCGTCGACGATATCGTGGCGATCTGTTCGTTCATCGTCGATACCGCCGACATGAAGATTTCGCAGGCCGTCACCGAGACGCCGAAGTCGGCCGAGGAAGAGAAGGGCTACGGCTTCTTTGCGCCGTTCGTGCCGCTCAACGCCACCGATGAAGAGCGCGGCTACGGTTTCTTCGAGCCGTTCGTGCCGCTCGATGCCGCGCCGCCCAAGCCGGAAGCGGACAACGACGCCTTGCCGATCACCGAAATCAACAGTGCGGCGCCGGACGCCAACGGCGAAAAGAAAGGCAAGCGCGACGGCGACAAGGCGGCCAATCCCGAAACCACGTCGATTCGCGTGAGCATCGAAAAAGTCGATCAGTTGATCAACCTGGTCGGCGAACTGGTCATCACGCAGGCCATGATCGAGCAGCGCACCGACATGCTCGATCCGATGTCCAACGAGCGCCTGCTCAACAGCGTCAGCCAGCTCACGCGCAATACCCGCGATCTGCAGGAAGCCGTCATGTCGATCCGCATGATGCCGATGGATTATGTCTTTTCGCGTTTCCCGCGCATGGTGCGCGACCTGGCCGCGAAGCTGGAAAAGAAAGTCGATTTCGTCACCCATGGCGCGGCGACCGAGCTCGACAAGAGCCTGATCGAACGCATCATCGATCCCCTGACGCATCTGGTGCGCAACAGCATCGATCATGGCATCGAGCGGCCGGAAGCGCGGCTGGCGGCCGGCAAGGGCGATACCGGCCGGCTGTCGTTGTCGGCCGAACACCAGGGCGGCAATATCATCATCGAGGTCAGCGACGACGGCGGTGGCCTGCAGCGCGACAGGATCATGGAAAAGGCGCGCCAGCAGGGGATGCAGGTTTCGGACAACATGACCGACTCCGAAGTCTGGCTGCTGATCTTCGAGCCCGGCTTCTCGACCGCCGAAGTGGTGACCGATGTATCCGGACGCGGCGTCGGCATGGATGTGGTCAAGCGCAACATCATGGCCATGGGCGGGGCGGTGGACGTCCGTTCGGGCAAGGGCTTCGGCACCACGATTTCGATTTCGCTGCCGCTGACGCTGGCGATCCTGGACGGCATGTCGATCCGGATCGGCGAGGAAATCTACATCCTGCCATTGGGTTATGTGGTCGAATCGCTGCAGCCTGCTGCGGCCGATATCAAGGATATTACCGGCCAGGGCAGGGTAATCAAGGTGCGCGGCGAATACCTGCCGCTGATCCCGCTGTATCAGATTTTCCACATCGAGCCGACGTATACGGATCCGTCCCAGGGCCTGGTTGTCATTCTGGAATCGGATGGAAAGAAGGCTGCGTTGTTTGTCGACGACCTTGTCGGCCAGCAACAAATTGTTGTGAAGAATCTCGAATCGAATTATCGTAAGGTAGCAGGCATTTCCGGTGCTACCATTCTGGGCGACGGCGGTGTCGCCTTGATTATCGATGTAGCGGCATTGTTGCGGTCAAGTCGCCAGATGAGCGACGAAACCGTGTTTGGCTGATTATTTTTTAATAGGGGACCCATCATGCTGGAAAATACACAAAAAAGCGTTTCAGGCTTTGGCGAAAAGAACGAAAGTGCCGGGAACGAATTTTTGGCATTCACGCTGGGTAAGGAAGAATACGGCATCGATATTCTGAAGGTACAGGAAATCCGCGGCTACGAAGCGGTGACGCGTATCGCCAATGCGCCGGAATTCATCAAGGGCGTCGTCAATCTGCGCGGCATCATCGTGCCGATCGTGGACATGCGGATCAAATTCAACCTGGGCGAGCCGACTTACGACCAGTTCACCGTCGTCATCATCCTCAACATCTCCGGCCGCGTGGTCGGCATGGTGGTCGACAGCGTGTCGGACGTGATCACCCTGACGATGGAGCAGGTCAAGCCGGCCCCGGAAATGGGCACCACGTTCGATTCGGACTACCTGATCGGCCTGGGAACGCTGGACGAGCGGATGCTGATCCTGGTCGATATCGACAAGCTGATGTCGAGCGC
>DASYEK010000041.1:0-33550 GCA_036499085.1 Herbaspirillum sp.
GGATTTCGCTTGCAAGCGAAATCCGCTCAGATGGCACGACGCATGCGTCGCGAAACCCCATCTTCGCCCCGCGTCCAGGTTTGACCACGATTTAGATTCCCGCCGCCTCCACCAAACAAAAAGGCCACCCAAGGGGTGGCCTAAATTGTTTGGTGGAGGCGGCGGGAATCGAACCCGCGTCCAAAAGTACTAAACAGGCAGTTCTACATACTTAGTGCTGTCATTTGATTTAGCCTTGCCGACGCGGACGCACACGCTGCGGCAAGACGAGTCACCTTAATTTAACCGTGGGCCAAGTAACCCGACCCAAAGCGATTCCTTGTATATGACTCCGCAACTGTTTCCAGTCCACCCCAAGGAAAAAAGTGGTGCAGAGCTAGCCGGTTTTTAAGCGGTTAGGGGTTACGCGTTGGCAGTACGAACGAAAAATGCTTCGTTCGATGCTGCTCCGCGTGCTACTTTGTTTGCATTTAAGCAGTTCCGGCTGTATTTACGAGGTAACCAGTCCTCGGTATGCCCTGTTCTGCGTTGCAACCTCTGTCGAAACCAGGTCGCCCCCCAGACCTCGCATTATAACGCAGCAAGCCCCGGCCTGCGTCCCGTCATTTCAATGAGAAATCCACCCGCGTCGCCGCGCCCTTGTCGTTGATGCCTTCCGCAGTCAGCTTCGGCGCCACCAGATACACGCGATCCGGCGGGATCTTGGCCGTTTCTCCCAGGTATTTCCGCACGGCATCGGCGCGGTGCAAGGCCAGTTCGCGCAGTTCCGGCTGGCCGACAGGCGTGTTTTCCAGGATCAGGCGCTCCATTTCCGCCGGCGGCAACGATTTCGAAAACCCGATCATGTTCTTCGGCTTGTTGAATTTGCCGTCCTTGTAGACGGCTTCCAGATACTTGGCGCGGTCGGCGTCGCTCAGGGTCACGGCGTCGCGGGTCTTCAGGTCGCGCTGCTTCAACTGCTTTTCCTTGTCGTCCAGCGCCGCGCGGCGCAGGCCGTTGGCGTCGGCGATCGGATCGACGCGGCCGATGATGTCCAGCTTCAGGGCAGGGCGGTCGTTCAGGGCCTTGCTCAGTTTTTCAAGTTTCTGCTCGCTGGCGCTGGTCAACGCATCGCTGCCGGGCGCGAATTCGACGTAGCCCAGCTCTTCGCTGCCGCCGCCGAACATGGAATTGATCAGCGCGAACGGCGAGGTGACGGCCTTGACGATCAGGTTGACGATCACGCGCACGATAATGCCGCCCACCGAAAACTGCGGATCGGACAACGAACCCGAAATCGGCAGATTCAGATTGATCTGACCGTTGCGATCCTTCAGCAACGCCACCGCCAGCATCACCGGCAGCTTGGTGGCGTCGGGGCTATCCACGCGGTCGCCGAAGGTCAACTGATCGATGCGCAGGTCGTTCTGCGCCACCAGTTGCTGGTTCTCGATCTTGTATGCGATATCCATCGACAGCTTGCCCTTGATGATCGGATAGCCCGCATATTTGGCGGCGTACGGCGTCATGCGCGTCAATTCGACGCCGTGGGCGCTGGCCTTGATGTCGAGGAACATCGGCTTGAACAGCGGATTGAGCGTACCGGCAATCAGCAATTCGGCATCGTTGTCGATCTTGCCTTTCAGGTCGATCGCAGCCGGCTTGGGCTGGTCCGACGCAATGCTGCCGATGGTGCCGTTCATGCCGGTCATGTTGGCGGTGTAGTTCGGCTTGACGAAGTTGTCGGTGAAGTTGATGTTGCCGCGCGACAGCTTGGTATGGCCGATGCGGATGACGGGGGAGTCGGGCGCCGGCGCCGCCGGCGTGACCGGCTCGGTGCTGGTGGTGGTTTTGGCGACTGTCCTGGCGCCGTCCGCATCGGCCGCGGCCGCGGTGCCCGGCGCGGTCTGGTCCTTGTCGACCATGATGCCCTTCAGGTTGAGCTGGCCGGCCGGCGACAGGATTGCGCGCGCGTAGAAGTCGTCCAGCGCGACATCGGCAATGCTGATCAACGGAGCGCCCTTGCCGATGGCCGCGTCGATGCCGGAGAGGTTCAGGGCGCGCCAGCGCAGGAAGTCGGTGTTGCTGTCCTTGTCCTGGATGTCGAAATTGGTCAGTTGCAACGCGCCGGTATAGTGGACGCCAAGCGGCTGTTGCCGGGCCGGCGGCACGATGGCCAGCTTGCCCTTGGTGCTGACGAAGCCGTGTTTGAGCGTCACGTTGACGTAGTCGTTGACGAAGGGCTGCACCGGCGCCAGGGAGATGCGCTCGGCGTTGACGGCCAGGTCGATGGTCTTGAGCTGCGGCGCGGCGCCGCCGGTGATGCTGAGCTTGCCGTTCTTGTTCAACCTGGCGTCGAGCGCGATTTTCAGGGACTGGTCGAGTTTGGTGGAGATGTTGTTGACCGTCAGTTTCACCGCGTCGGCCTGTACTTTCAATGCCGGTTTGACGGCGTTGTCTTCATAGGATGCCTTGCTGTCCGTGACGGTGAATTCGCCGATGCCGGCCTGCCATTGCGGCGCGGCATCGGCGGCTGCCGGATGCGTCTTGCCGCGCGTGACGGGCGCTGTGCTCGCAACCGTCGCATGGGTTTGCGCTTTGGCCGGACCGGCCGGCAGCATGAATTCCTGTACGTTCAGCTTGCCTTGCGCGTCGCGCTTGATATCGGCGGCCATCCCTTTGATATGCAGCGCGTCGGCCTGGAATTGGCGCGCGCCGGTATCGGCCGAGGCGTTGACCAGCGCGATCGATTTGACGTCGATCGCGCCGCCGCCCTTGGCTTTGCCGGCAACCTTGAGATCGGCCAGGTCGACATTCAAGCCGCTGAGTTTGAGCTGGCCGTCGGCCATCGCGATCTTGGTTTGCAGCGACAAGCGGCCGCCGACATTGGCCGCCAGCACTTTGTTGACGTAAGGCTGGTACCCGTCCAGCGGCCATGCCTGCACCTGGACATCGGCGTCGACCGCGGCGCTGGCCGGCGTTACCTGCGCATCGACTTGCAGATGGCCGCCGCCGTTCTGATCGGCGCTCACCTTGAACGCGGCAGGCTTGGCGTCGGTGGCGGTGGAAATATGCTGGCCATCGACGCTGATGTTATCGATCCGCACGTTCTGGCGCGGCGCGGCGTTGTAGTCGTCGGACCAGTTGAGCTTGCCGTTGCGCACAGTCAGTTGCGTAAGCTGGATGGTTGGCGCGGTGGACGATTTGGCTGCTTTGGCCGGCTCGGCGGGCGCAGTCTGCGATTTCGCAACCACTTCGGTTGGCGCGGCGTTGCCGGACTTGGCTTGCGGCGTCGCTGGCGCGGCAGCAGCCGGGGTGCCGACGCGCAGCCAGTTCAGGACATTCTTCTGATCCAGTCCGGCCCAGATTTCGGGGGTGTCGATGGTCAGCGCATCGATATCGCTGTTGCCGTTGAGGACGTTGATCTGCTTGATTTTGGCCTGCACGCTGCGGCTGGCCAGCAGCGGCGCGTCGCTGTTGTCGGCCAGGTTAAGGTCGTCCAAACGGACGTCGCCCGACAGCAGGATTTCCGGCTGCTCCTTGACGCGCGAAAAGCGCAGGTCGAGCTTGGTGCTGAGCTTGGCGCTGCGCAGCTTGAGCGGCAGCGCGACCGGTGAAAACGGCACATAGCTGGGCAGATCCAGTTGGTCGACATCCAGCGCCAGCGCGGTTTCCAGGCTGTCGGCAAACGGCTTGCTGCGGCCGTGCAGCGCCAGGTGGGCGCCGTTGATGGTGGCCGATGCATAGGGCTGGACAAAGGTATCGACCCGCGCCGGCAGGTTCGAAATCACCGGCACGCCCAGGTTGAGCGCGGTGATGGCGACCTGTTTGCCGGTAACCTTGTCGTCGAACTGGATTTCGCCGCCTTGCAGTTGCAGATTGGTCAGCAGGAAAGAAGTGCTGCCCTCGCTTTTCGGTTTCGCCAGGATGCGGTCGATGATGTCGGAAAAGTTGTAGCGGCCAATGCCGTCGGCGCTGGTGCGGACCAGGTGCACCTTGGGATCGAATACCAGGCCTTCGTCCAGCACCGCCGCGCCGCGCAGCAGGGAAGAGGCGGAGGCGTTGACGATCAGGGTCTTGACGGTGACGGCCGGCGTGGTCTGGTCCGGTTCGAACAGCGTGAAATCGGATACCGTCAGTTTCAGGATGAACGGATTGAAGTGGACCGCGCCGATCTCGGCCTTGCGGCCCAGTTGTTCCTGGATCTGCTCAACGCCGATTTTCTTGACGAAATGCGGCAGGGCCAGCCAACTGGCGAACGCCAGCACCAGCAGGAAGATGACGATGCCTGCGACCCAGCGGCCGAGCTTGCGCAGCCAGGGCCGTTGCGACAGGGTGTGGGAAATCCGGGCTTGGATGGGCACGATGGTCGCTCCTGGCTGCGTTCGGTATTGTTAGTCTTGTACGTTCGACGATACCCAGCAGTTTAGCGACTTATTCGATAATCACAAATAATCCGGACGAATAATGGGCGCAAAAAACCTTGTCGTTTATGACATTGGACCAATCGTGCCCGGGCAAATTACCGGGCTTCCAATTGCAGCAGGGACAGCAAGTCCAGGGGCGCTTCGGCGATATGGCCGGCTTGCCAGGCGGCCGGTTCGGCGTGGCCGCAGTAACCCCAGCCGGCCGCAACCGTGAGCATGTCGGCGGCGTGGCCGGCCTGGATGTCGCGCAGGTCGTCGCCGACGTACCAGCAATCCCGCGGTTCGATTCCCAGCCGCCTGGCCGCTTCCAGCAGCGGCGCCGGATGCGGCTTGGCGTGGCCGGTGGTGTCGCCGGAAACGACGCAGGCCGCGTGGCCCAGGCCGATTTGCGGCACCAGCAGGTCGGTCAGGCGGGCGATCTTGTTGGTGACGATGCCCCAGGCGATGCCGTTGTCCTCGAGCGCGGCCAGCAGTGCCGGAACGCCGTCGAACAGCCGGCTCCTGACGGCGATGTTGTTGGTGTAATTGTCGAGGAACTGGTCGCGCAGCAATTCGTATTCGGCCTGGCCCGGCGCCAGCCCGAAGGCTACGCCGATCAGGCCGCGCGCGCCGGCCGAGGCCACCGGGCGCAGCTGTTCGTAGGGGGCGGGCGGCATGCCGCGGTCGGTGCGCAGGCGGTTGACGGCTTCGGCAAGGTCGGGCGCGGTGTCGGCCAGGGTGCCGTCCAGGTCGAACAGGACGGCGCGCGGGCGGATCGTTTGCTTCGGGTCGGGCGCGCGCATCAGGCCGGTTTGCTGCAGGCAGCCATGTAATTGACGCTGGTGTCCTGGTTGAGCGAATAGATCTTGGTCAGCGGGTTGTAGCTCAGGCCCTTGAGGGCGTCGAGCTGCAGGTCGTTTTCGCGGATGAAGCGCGCCAGTTCGGCCGGCGTGATGAACTTGGCGTAATCGTGGGTGCCGCGCGGCAGCATGCGCAGCAGGTATTCGGCGCCGAGGATGGCGAACAGGTAGGCTTTCGAATTGCGGTTGAGCGTCGAGAAGAACAATTGGCCGCCGGGCTTGGCCAGCGCGGCGCAGGCGCGCACCACGGACGCCGGATCGGGCACATGCTCCAGCATTTCCATGCAAGTCACCACATCGAAGCCGGCGGGTTCGCGCGCGGCCAGTTCTTCCACTGCGATTTTCTCGTAGCGCACCTGGATCCCGCTTTCCAGGCTGTGCAGGTCCGCCACTTTCAGTGCTTTATCGGACAGGTCGATGCCGGTGACGTCGGCGCCCTTGCGCGCCATCGACTCGGCCAGGATGCCGCCGCCGCAGCCGACGTCCAGCACGCGCTTGCCGGCCAGCGGCGCGCGGCCGTTGATCCATTCCAGCCGCAGCGGATTGATCTCGTGCAAGGGACGGAATTCCGATCCGGTATCCCACCAGTGGTGCGCCAGGTCGCTAAATTTCTTCAGTTCTAAAGGGTCTGCATTCATAGACGGAATAATAAAGGAAAGTTGCCCTGGCGTCGCGGGCCGTGCGGCCGTGGAGGGTTTTCCCGGCAGGATCGGGACGAAAAAAAACCTCGCCGGAGCGAGGTTTTTCGATGCGGCTGAATCGATTACTTGGCGCGTGTGCCAACGACTTCGATTTCAACGCGACGGTTCTTGGCGCGGCCGGCTGCTGTCTTGTTCGAAGCAACTGGTTGTTTTTCGCCCTTGCCTTCAGTGTAGACGCGGTTGGCTTCTACGCCCTTCGAGACCAGATAAGCCTTGACAGCTTCTGCACGGCGAACCGACAGCTTCTGGTTGTAGGCATCTGCGCCGACCGAGTCAGTGTGGCCGACGGCGATGATGACTTCCAGGTTCATGTTCTTCAGGTTCGCGACCAGGTCGTTCAGCTTCGACTTGCCTTCAGGCTTCAGGACAGCCTTGTCGAAGTCGAAGAACGCATCAGCGGCGAAAGTGACTTTTTCCGATGTCGGGGCAGCAGCGACGACAGCAGGTGCCGCGGCAGGAGCGGCAGCAGGTGCTGCAGCTTGGGCCAGGGCGCCGTCGCAACCTGGAACGGAGTCGGCTGGTGTCCAGTAGCCGTCGTGCCAGCACAGGCCGGAACCGCTGCGGACGACATTGCCGCGGCCATCTTGTGCGTAGGCGCTATAAGGTTTCTTAGCTTGGATGTCGGTGACTTGAGCTTGGGCTGAGAATGCGACGACTGCGGACGCAGCGAAGACGAGCTTTACTAATTTGTTCATGTTTCTCCTCTCGGGTGAGATATCCGCAGATTGAACTGCGCTACAAATTTACGACATCAAAAAAAAATGGATAGTATCACGTGGTTCAGGCCGTTACATGTAAATCATAAGCATGGCTTACATGTAAAGAACTTAGCCACTATTCTGCCACACGGAAGACCTTCGGCGAGGTTTGCCAAAACAGCAAACGGTCGTTTTTGGTGCTTCGTTGTTTTATTGCAACGCGCTGTTGTCTCCTCCTGGCGCGTCCCGGTAAATGTACGCGAAAACGCCGATTTGCGGGAACTATTCATGAAATTTCGGGTATCGCTTCCGCCCGCCAAAATCGACGATTTACGGCAAACCCGCGTCAAAATGATGCGATCGCTGAATGATCGTGGCTCATGCTAAAATCACGGGCTTACGCGTTCCCTGCTGCCATATGACATCCATGGCGCGGGCGTCCTCGCTTTAACCATCATAAAGACCATCAGCCTCGCCAATGGATCAATTCGCTAAAGAAACAATCCCGATTTCCCTCGAAGAAGAGATGCGCAAGAGCTACCTCGATTACGCCATGAGCGTAATCGTGGGCCGGGCCTTGCCCGATGTGCGCGATGGACTGAAGCCGGTGCACCGCCGCGTGCTGTTCGCGATGCATGAAATGAACAACGTCTGGAATCGCCCGTTCGTCAAGTGCGCCCGCGTGGTCGGCGAAACCATGGGCAAGTACCATCCCCATGGCGATGCGTCGATCTACGACACGCTGGTACGCATGGCGCAGCCGTTCTCGCTGCGCTACATGCTGGTCGACGGCCAGGGCAACTTCGGCTCGATCGACGGCGACGGCGCCGCCGCGATGCGTTACACCGAGTGCCGCCTGGACAAGATCGCCGGCGAAATGCTGGCCGACCTGGACAAGGAAACTGTCGATTTCGTCCCCAACTACGACGGCAAGGAAAAGGAGCCGTCGGTATTGCCGACCCGCATCCCGAACCTGCTGATCAACGGCTCGTCCGGCATTGCCGTGGGCATGGCCACCAACATTCCGCCGCACAACTTGACCGAAGTCATTGACGGCGCCCTGCATGTTCTGCGCAATCCGCAATGCTCGGTCGACGAACTGATCGAAATCATCCCGGCCCCGGACTTTCCGACCGGCGGCATCATTTACGGCGTCTCCGGCGTGCGCGACGGCTACCGCACCGGCCGCGGCCGCGTGGTGATGCGCGCCAAGACCCATTTCGAGGAATACGGCAAGGAAAACCGCACCGCGGTCATCGTCGACGAATTGCCGTACCAGGTAAACAAGAAAGCCTTGCTGGAACGCATCGCCGAGCTGGTGCGCGACAAGAAGCTGGAAGGCATTTCCGACCTGCGCGACGAGTCCGACAAGTCGGGCATGCGGGTGGTGATCGAGCTCAAGCGCGGCGAAGTGCCGGAAGTGGTGCTCAACAACCTGTACAAGCAGACCCAGTTGCAGGACACCTTCGGCATGAACATGGTGGCGCTGGTCGACGGCCAGCCGAAGCTGCTCAACCTGAAGGACATGCTGGGCTGCTTCCTGTCGCATCGCCGCGAAGTGGTCACGCGCCGCGCCGTGTTCGAACTGCGCAAGGCGCGCGAACGCGGCCACGTGCTGGAAGGCCTGGCCGTGGCGCTGGCCAATATCGACGATTTCATCGCGATCATCCGCGCCGCGCCGACCCCGCCGGTGGCGAAGGACGAACTGATGACCCGCTCGTGGGATTCGGCCACCGTGCGCGCCATGCTGGCCCGTACCGGCGAAGACGGCAAGGCGGTCGACATGGCGGCCTTCCGTCCGGAAAACCTGCCGGTGCAATACGGCCTGCAACAGGACGGCCTGTACCGGCTGTCCGATACGCAAGCGCAGGAAATCCTGCAGATGCGCCTGCAACGCCTGACCGGCATGGAGCAGGACAAGATCGTCAACGAATACAAGGACGTGCTGGCCGAGATCGCCGACCTGCTGGATATCCTGGCCAAGCCGGAACGCGTCACCGCGATCATCACCGACGAAATGAACGCGGCCAAGAACGAATACGGCATCGGCAAGAAGGACGAGCGCCGCTCGCAGATCGAACTCAACGCCACCGACCTCGGCACCGAGGACCTGATCACGCCGCAGGACATGGTGGTCACGCTGTCGCATACCGGCTATATGAAGTCGCAGCCGATCTCCGAATACCGCGCCCAGAAGCGCGGCGGCCGCGGCAAGCAGGCCATGGCGACCAAGGACGAAGACTGGATCGACCAGCTGTTCGTCGCCAATACCCACGATTACATCCTTTGCTTCTCCAACCGCGGCCGCCTGTACTGGCTGAAGGTATGGGAAGTGCCGCAGGGCTCGCGCAATTCGCGCGGCAAGCCGATTGTCAACATGTTCCCGCTGCAGGACGGCGAGAAGATCACCGTGATCCTGCCGCTGTCGGGCGACAACCGCAGCTTCCCGGAAGACCGCTACATCTTCATGTCGACCAGCCTGGGCACGGTCAAGAAGACCTCACTGTCGGACTTCAGCAATCCGCGCAAGGCCGGCATCATCGCGGTCGATCTGGATGAAGGCGATTTCCTGATCGGCGCCGCATTGACCGACGGCAAGCACGACGTGATGCTGTTCTCGGATTCGGGCAAGGCCGTGCGCTTCGACGAAAACGACGTGCGGCCGATGGGCCGCACCGCGCGCGGCGTGCGCGGCATGAACCTGGACGACGGCCAGCAGGTCATCGCCCTGCTGGTCGCCGAAAACGAACAGCAATCGGTTCTGACCGCGACCGAAAACGGCTACGGCAAGCGCACCCCGATCGGCGAATATACCCGCCACGGCCGCGGCACCAAGGGCATGATCGCGATCCAGACCAGCGAACGCAACGGCAAGGTGGTGGCGGCAACGCTGGTCGATGCGCACCATGAAATCATGCTGATCACGACCGGCGGCGTGCTGATCCGCACCCGCGTTTCGGAAATCCGCGAAATGGGCCGCGCCACACAGGGCGTGACCCTGATCGCGGTCGAGGACGGCACCAAGCTCAGTGGCTTGCAGCGCGTGATGGAAAGCGATGTCGAGGAAGAGAAATCCGAAGATGTCGATGGCGCTTCGGCGGCGGGTGAGACGTCGGGCGACGCCGCTGAATAATGCTGGTATGCCTGCTTGTATCCATCCTTCGATACGAAGCTTCGCATCTGCCCGGGACGAACGGATATTTATGTGTTACGCAAACCATGGAAATCCGTTCGTCCCGAGTAGCGAAGCGTAACGAAGGATAACAAGCGTATAAATTCTGAATTCGTTAACTTTAGCCCCTGACTTTTATCCGCACGCGATGATCTACAACTTTTCTGCTGGCCCGGCCGTTCTGCCGAAACAAGTATTGCAACAAGCTGCCGACGAAATGCTCGACTGGCACGGCAGCAGCATGTCGGTCATGGAAATGAGCCATCGCGGCAAGGAATTCGGCGAGATCATCAACGCCGCGCGCGACGACCTGCGCGAACTGTTGAACATCCCGGCCAACTACCAGATCCTGTTCATGCAGGGCGGGGCGCTGGCCGAGAACGCGCTGGTCCCGATGAACCTGGCGGCGCGCCGCACCGGCGGCGACCTGGCGTCGGCCACTGTCGATTACGTCAATACCGGTTCCTGGTCGGCCAAGTCGATCAAGGAAGCCCGGCGCTACTGCAAGGTCAACGTCGCCGCGAGTTCGGAGCAGCAGGCGTTTTCCGACGTGCCGCCGCGCGATGCCTGGCGCCTGTCGCCGGATGCCGGCTATGTGCACCTGTGCACCAACGAAACCATCGACGGCGTCGAATACGGCTTCGTGCCGGACGTCGCCGCCGAGACCAATGGCGCGCCGCTGGTGGCCGACATGTCCTCGCATATCCTGTCGCGCGTGATCGACGTCGCCAAGTACGGCGTGATCTACGCCGGCGCCCAAAAGAACATCGGCCCCGCCGGCCTGACCATCGTGATCGTGCGCGACGATCTGCTCGGCCATGCGGCCCCATGCTGCCCGAGCGCTTTCAACTGGAAGACCGTCGCCGAAAACGAATCGATGTACAACACGCCGCCGACCTACGGCATCTATATCGCGGGCCTGGTCTTCAAATGGCTCAAGGCGCAAGGCGGCGTGGCGGCGCTGGAGCAAGCCAATATCGCCAAGGCGGCGCTGCTGTACGATTATCTCGATAGCACCGATTTCTATGTCACGCGGATCGCCGCGGCGGCGCGTTCGCGCATGAATGTGCCGTTCTATCTGCACGACGAATCGCTGAATGCGGCGTTCCTTGCCGGCGCGGCGCAGGCCGGCCTGTTGCAGTTGCGGGGACACAAGTCCGTCGGCGGCATGCGCGCCTCGATCTACAATGCGATGCCGATTGAAGGCGTGCAGGCGCTGGTGGCGTATATGAAGGCGTTCGCATCCGGCCAGGCATAAGGCCGCACGACCCATTCATGGCGCCGTCAATACCCATCAGCATCATCAGTGCCGGCATCGGCACGATTCGCATTGTCCGGCAGTATCGTTCCAATGGTTTGCATGCGTAGCCGCTACCGCATGTCGGCATGCCCGGCATGCTCGATAAGCGCGGCAGGCCGGCCTTATCCGTGATCAGAAAGGAAGCGTCATCATGAGCGAACAGAAATTGCAGCCGTTGCGCGAGAAAATCGACGCGATCGACGCGCAATTGATCGATTTATTGAACCAGCGCGCACGCGTGGCGCTGGAAGTCGGCCACGTCAAGGCGGAAACCAACGCGCCCGTGTTTCGTCCCGAACGCGAGGCGCAGGTCTTGCTGAAGGTGGCCGAACGCAATGCCGGGCCTTTGCTCGGCACCGACTTGCAGGCGATTTTCCGCGAAGTCATGTCGGCCTGCCGCGCGCTGGAAAAGCGCGTCACCGTGGCCTATCTGGGACCCGAGGGCACCTTCAGCGAACAGGCCGTGTTCCGCCAGTTCGGCCATGCCGTGTCCGGTTCGCCTTGCGCCTCGATCGACCAGGTCTTCCGCGACGTCGAGGCCGGCACCGCCGATTTCGGCGTGGTGCCGATCGAGAATTCCTCCGAAGGCGTGATCAACCGCACGCTCGACCTGTTGCTGCAAACCACGCTGACCATCAGCGGCGAGATATCGATTCCGATCCATCACAGCCTGATGACCAAATCCGGCAAGATGGACGGCGTCGCCCGCATCTGCGCGCATCCGCAGGCCCTGGCGCAATGCGATGCCTGGCTCAAGCAGAATTATCCGAATATCGTGCGCGACGCGGTATCGTCGAATGCGCAGGCGGCCGTGATGGCGAGCGAAAGCGGCGACGTGGCCGCCATCGCCGGCGATATCGCCGCGCAAACCTATGGCCTGCAGATCGTCGCCGCGCACATCCAGGACGATCCGCACAACCGCACGCGCTTTGCGGTGATCGGCCGCCTGCAGACATTGCCTTCGACGCGCGACCAGACCTCGCTCGTGCTGTCGGTGCCGAACCAGGCCGGCGCGGTCTACAAGCTGCTGGCGCCGCTGGCGCGGCATGGCGTGTCGATGACGCGTTTCGAATCGCGCCCGGCCCGCATGGGCGCCTGGGACTATTATTTCTATGTCGATATCGAAGGCCATGCGCAGGACGCCAAGGTGGCGCAGGCGCTGCAGGAGTTGAAGGCGAACGCGGCCTTCTACAAATTGCTCGGATCCTATCCGGCCAGTCTTTGAACGGCGGCTGCAAACCGAATTTTCAAGCTGCGTTTTAAATCGTATTTTTTAAGCCGCATTTTTAAACAGCACTCAATTATTCAGAGAGTCATCCATGTCAGTTAAATTCGGTCCCGAATATGTGCGTGCGCTGGCGCCTTACCAAGGCGGCAAGCCGATTGCGGAAGTCGCGCGCGAATTCGGCCTCGACCCCGCCGGCATCGTCAAGCTGGCCTCAAACGAAAATCCGCTCGGCATGCCGGCCTCGGCGCGCGCCGCGATGCAGGAAGCGGTGGCCGACATCGGCCGCTATCCGGATTCCAACGGTTTCGAATTGAAGGCCGCGATCACCGCCAAGCACAATGTGCCGGCCGAGTGGATCACGCTGGGCAACGGCAGCAACGATATCCTGGAGCTGGCCGCGCATGCCTTCGTGCAGCCGGGGCAGTCGGTGATTTTTGCCGAGTACGGTTTCCTGGTCTATGCGTTGGCGACCCAGGCCGCCGGCGCGCGCGCCATCGTGTCTCCTGCACGCGACTACGGGCACGACCTGGACGCCATGGCCGCGGCCATCGCCGACGATACGCGCCTGATCTACATCGCCAATCCGAACAACCCGACCGGTACTTTCGTTCCGGGCGCGCAGTTGGAAGCCTTCCTGCAGAAAGTGCCGGCGCATATCGTGGTGGTGCTGGACGAAGCGTATACCGATTACATCCCGGCCGAGACGCGCTACGACTCGATCGCCTGGGTCGCCAAGTATCCGAACCTGCTGGTGTCGCGCACTTTATCCAAGGCCTACGGCTTGGCCGGCCTGCGCATCGGCTATGCGATCGCGCAGGCCGGCGTGACCGATCTGCTGAACCGCATCCGGCAGCCGTTCAACGTCAATTCGCTGGCGCAGGCGGCGGCGGTCGCGGCGTTGGCCGATGCCGAATTCCTGGCGCAAAGCGCGCGCCTCAACGCCGACGGCTATCGCCAGTTGACGCAGGCTTTCGACGTCATGGGTTTGACCTACCTGCCGTCGTTCGGCAATTTCGTCATGGTCAAGGTGGGCGAGGACGCCGGCGCCGGCGCGCGGGTCAACCTGGCGCTGCTGAAAAAGGGCGTCATCGTGCGGCCGCTGGCCAATTACGGCCTGCCGCAATGGCTGCGCATCACCATCGGCCTGCCGACGGAAAACCAGACTTTCCTGGATGCGTTGAAAACAGTGTTGGCGTAAGGGTAAGCGTAAGGGCCGGGCCGTATCGGCCAACTCCGCGGCGTCGGCCGGCGGATCGAGCGAAGGATGAATCAATCGTGGATGTCGTGTTCAAGAAAATAGCGGTGTTCGGCGTCGGCCTGATCGGCGGCTCGTTCGCGCTCGCGCTCAAGCGTGCCGGCGCGGTCGGCAGCGTGATCGGCGTCAGCCGCAACGATGCGACGGTGCGGGCCGCCTTCGCGCTCGGCATCATCGATAACCAGGACGTGGTTGCCGTGGCCGACGCCGTGCGCGACGCCGACCTGGTGTTGATCGCGGCGCCCGTGGCGCAGACCGGCGCCATCCTGCGCAGCATCGAGCCGCATCTGGCCGCGCATACCGTCGTCACCGACGCCGGCAGCACCAAGTCGGACGTGGTGCAGGCCGCGCGCGAAGCGTTCGGAAAACGCATCGGCCAATTCGTGCCGGGGCATCCGATCGCCGGCGGCGAAAAGAACGGTCCCGAGGCGGCCTGGGCCGACCTGTATCGCGGCAAGAAAGTGGTGCTGACCGCCTTGCCGGAGAACGGCAAGGCACAGGTGGCGCTGGTGGAACGCGCATGGGAATTGTGCCAGGCGCGCATCCATCGCCTCGATCCGCAACAGCACGATCGCGTCTTCGCCGCGGTCAGCCATTTGCCGCACCTGCTGGCGTTCGGCCTGGTCGACGAGCTGGCGCAACACAAGGACGCCGAACTGCTGTTCCAATATGCCGCAAGCGGCTTCCGCGACTTCACCCGCATCGCCGCTTCATCGCCCGAAATGTGGCGCGACATTGCGCTGGCCAACCGTCCGGCGTTGCTGGGCGAGCTCGACGCCTATCTCGCGCATCTGCAATCCATGCGCGCGCTGCTCGACAACTGCGACGGCGACGGCCTGCTGGGCGTGTTCGCCAATGCGCGCCGCGCCCGGCACGACTGGGACCCGGGTTGAGACGCAATAATTAAAAGAGACCATGACAAAACAATCCTATCCGCGCCATCTCGATCTGGAACCGACTACGCACGTTCAGGGCACGGTGCGGCTGCCGGGTTCCAAGAGCATCTCCAATCGCACGCTGCTGCTGGCGGCGCTGGCCGGCGGCAATACCCATATCCTGGACCTGCTGGCGTCCGACGATACGCTGGTGATGCTGATGGCCTTGCAACAGCTCGGCATCAAGTGGGAGCAAAGCGAAGGCACGCAGAATTACACCGTGCACGGCGTGCGCGGCGTGCTGCCGGTGCACCAGGCCGACCTGTTCATGGGCAATGCCGGCACCGCGATCCGCCCGCTGACCGCGGCGCTGGCCGTGGTCGGCGGCGACTATACGCTGCACGGCGTGGCGCGCATGCATGAACGGCCGATCGGCGATCTGGTCGACGCGCTCAACGGCGTCGGCATGCGCATCGAATACACCGGCATGCCCGGCTTTCCGCCGCTGCATATCCGGCGCGGCCAATTGAACGCGACTACCATGCGCGTGCGCGGCAATGTATCCAGCCAATACCTGACCTCGCTGCTGATGGCGGCGCCGCTGATGTCGAAGACGGAGGCGGTTACCATCGAAGTGATCGGCGAACTGATTTCCAAGCCGTATATTGAAATCACCCTGAACCTGATGCGCCGTTTCGGCGTCGAGGTGGAACGCAAGGGCTGGCAGGCATTCACCGTGCAGCCGGACCAGTCCTACCGCAGCCCTGGTAGCATCCACGTGGAAGGCGACGCTTCGTCGGCGTCCTATTTCCTGGCCGCCGGCGCCATCGCGGGCGGCCCGGTGCGGGTTGAAGGCGTGGGCCGCGACAGCATCCAGGGCGACGTGCGTTTCGTGGAAGCGCTGGAACGGATGGGCGCCGCCATCACCATGGGCGACAACTGGATCGAAGCCGCCGGCAACGGGCCGCTGAAAGCGATCGACGCCGATTTCAATCACATTCCGGATGCGGCGATGACGATCGCGGTTGCCGCCTTGTACGCCGAAGGCACCAGCACCTTGCGCAATATCGGCAGCTGGCGCGTCAAGGAAACCGACCGCCTTGCGGCGATGGCGACCGAATTGCGCAAACTGGGCGCGACGGTCGAAGAGGGCGACGATTACCTGGCCGTCACGCCGCCCGAGAAAATCAGGGCCGCGGCCATCGATACCTACGACGACCACCGCATGGCGATGTGCTTTTCGCTGGCCTCGCTGGACGGCGCCGCGCGGCAGGGCAACCGGATCCGCATCAACGATCCGAAATGCGTCGCCAAGACCTTCCCCGATTATTTCGCGGTATTCGCGCAAATCGCCAGCCAGACCCTGATTTAACGGAAAACCATCATGCAACAGCGCATTCCCGTCCTGACCATCGACGGTCCCACCGCCTCCGGCAAGGGTACCGTGGCGCAACTGGTCGCGCATGAACTGGGCTTCCATTACCTGGATTCCGGCGCCTTGTACCGCCTGACCGCGTTGTCGGCGGCGCGCAGCGGCACCGAACTGGACAACGAAGCCGCCCTGGTCCGGCTGGCGCAGCGGCTGCCCTGCACCTTCGCCGGCGAAAAAGTGTTGCTGGCAGGCGACGATGTGAGCCAGGCCATCCGCGCCGAGGAAGTTGGCAACAATGCATCGAAAATTGCCGCCTTGCCGGCGGTGCGCCAGGCGCTGGTGGAGCTGCAACTGGGGTTTCGCACCGCGCCGGGGCTGGTGGCCGACGGCCGCGACATGGGGACTGTGATTTTTCCTGACGCGCCGTTGAAGGTGTTTTTGACCGCCAGCGTCGAGCGGCGTGCCGAAAGACGCTATAAGCAATTGATTGGCAAGGGTTTTCCTGCTAATATGCACGACCTTTCAAATGATTTGAGGGAACGCGACGCGCGCGACATGAATCGCAGCTCGGCGCCGCTCAAGCCGGCCGAAGGCGCGCATTTGCTGGATACTTCCGAAATGACTGTCGAACAGGCAGTGCATCAGGTTCTCAGCTGGTTCGCCGCAGTATAAAAATGCAGTAAAAAGCAGTGCAATGCAGCAAACGTGGCCCGGTCGGACGCAAAGTCCTGTCGGGTTTTGAAAAACCTAACCCTTTATATCCCTGCGCGGGTGCTGTTCCTGCGACAAATATATAGGCCAATATCATGGATATCATGTCTACAACCACAATTTTGAACCAAGGTTCCACCGGTCCCGATAGTTTCGCAGCGCTGTTTGAAGAGTCGCTGTCACGTCAGGATATGCGTTCCGGTGAAGTCATCTCCGCTGAAGTCGTCCGTCTCGACCACAACTTCGTGATCGTCAACGCCGGCCTGAAGTCGGAAGCATTCATCCCAATCGAAGAATTCAAGAACGACAACGGCGAGCTCGAAGTCAACGTCGGCGACTTCATCTCCGTTGCGATCGAATCGCTGGAAAACGGTTTCGGCGACACCATCCTGTCGCGCGACAAGGCCAAGCGCCTGGCGTCGTGGCTCTCGCTGGAAAAAGCGATGGAGTCGGGCGAAATCGTCGTCGGCACCGTCAACGGCAAGGTCAAGGGCGGCCTGACCGTTCTGACCAACGGCATCCGCGCGTTCCTGCCGGGTTCGCTGGTCGACACCCGTCCGGTCAAGGACACTACGCCTTTCGAAGGCAAGACCCTGGAATTCAAGGTCATCAAGCTCGACCGCAAGCGCAACAACGTCGTGCTGTCGCGCCGCGCGGTCATCGAAGCATCGATGGGCGAAGAGCGCCAGAAGCTGATGGAAACCCTGAAGGAAGGCACTGTCGTCAACGGTATCGTCAAGAACATCACCGACTACGGCGCATTCGTGGATCTGGGCGGCATCGACGGCCTGCTGCACATCACCGACCTGGCATGGCGTCGCGTGCGTCACCCGTCGGAAGTGCTGACCGTCGGCCAGGAAATCACCGCCAAGGTCCTGAAGTACGATCAAGAAAAGAACCGCGTTTCGCTGGGCGTCAAGCAATTGGGCGACGATCCATGGACCGGTCTGTCGCGTCGCTACCCGCAAGGCACACGCCTGTTCGGCAAGGTCACCAACCTGACCGACTACGGTGCGTTCGTTGAAGTCGAGCAGGGCATCGAAGGCCTGGTTCACGTTTCCGAAATGGACTGGACCAACAAGAACGTCGCTCCGAACAAGATCGTCCAATTGGGCGACGAAGTCGAAGTCATGGTTCTGGAAATCGACGAAGAACGTCGTCGCATCAGCCTCGGCATGAAGCAATGCAAGGCCAACCCTTGGGACGACTTCGCGGTCACCCACAAGAAGGGCGACAAGGTCAAGGGCGCGATCAAGTCGATCACCGACTTCGGCGTGTTCATCGGCCTGGCCGGCAACATCGACGGCCTGGTTCACCTGTCCGACCTGTCCTGGACAGAAACAGGCGAAGAAGCCGTTCGCCGTTTCAAGAAGGGCGACGAGCTGGAAGCCATCGTGCTGGCGATCGACGTGGAACGCGAACGCGTTTCGCTGGGCGTCAAGCAACTCGAAGGCGACCCGTTCAACAACTACGCTGCAATGAACGACAAGGGCGCCCTGGTGACAGGTACTGTCAAGTCGGTCGAACCTAAGGGCGCAGTGATCCAGTTGTCGGACGAAGTCGAAGGCTACCTGCGCGCTTCCGAAATCTCGCGCGATCGCGTCGAAGATGCCGGTACGCACCTGAAAGTCGGCGACACTGTCGAAGCGCTGGTCATCAACATCGATCGCAAGGCACGCGGCATCCAGTTGTCGATCAAGGCGAAAGACAATGTGGAAACGCAGGAAGCCATGCAGAAGATGTCGGCTACCGACGCCAATGCAGCTTCCGGCACCACCAGCCTGGGCGCGTTGCTGAAGGCCAAACTCGACAACAAGAACTGATTGTCGAGCGGTCAATGACAAAGTCGGAGCTGATTGCCCGTCTGGCCGAGCGTTATCCGCAACTGGTTGCAAAGGATGCGGATTACGCGGTCAAAACGATACTCGATGCAATGGTGGAGGCCCTGTCTACCGGCCAGCGCATCGAGATACGCGGTTTTGGCAGCTTTGCGCTCAATCGCAGGCCACCCCGCATCGGGCGCAATCCGAAATCCGGCGACAAGGTGATGGTGCCCGAAAAACGGGTGCCGCATTTCAAGCCGGGCAAGGCCTTGCGCGAGCGGGTGGATGTGATGGTAGGTCAACCGATCAGGGAAGACTGAGTTATGAAACGAAAACGGTATCTTCGGATGCCGTTTTTTTTCGCCTGCGTTTCTTTTCACGTACAATTTCGCATTGCTTGCATATTCGTTGCCATTATTCGAACGATCGCCGAACGATGCGATCCCAGGCAGCATCTGCTCATTCCATAAAGTAAAGGAACCGCGCCATGAAAGTACTTTCCAGAGTCATCGCGATCATTCTGTTTCTCGCATTCTTTGGCCTGGCGTTGAAGAATACCCACCTGGTTACCCTCAATTTCTTCCTCGGTTATCAACGCACCGATCCGCTGGCGTTGATCCTGCTGGTCTGTTTCGCGGCCGGCGCGCTGCTGGGCATCCTGGCCATGACGCCCAGCGTGTTTCGCCATCGGCGCGAAGCCAGCCGGCAAAGGAAGGCGCTGAACGCCCTGCAGAAGGAACGCGAGGCGGAAATTCGCGCCCAGACCCAGCCGCCGCTGCCGGACAGCGTCCCCAGCGCACAATATTTTCCCTGATCGGACCGCACGTCTATGGATTTTGAATTGTGGTGGCTGCTCGGCATTCCGGTCTTTTTCGGCCTCGGATGGCTGGCGGCGCGTGTCGACATCAATCAACTCGTCTCGGAATCGCGCGCCTTGCCGCGCGGTTACTTCAAGGGACTGAACTTTTTGCTCAATGAACAGCCCGATAAGGCGATCGATGCGTTCATTGAAATTGTGATCCTGGATCCGGAAACGGTGGAATTGCATTTCGCGCTCGGCAACCTGTTCCGCCGCCGCGGCGAAACCGAACGCGCCATCCGGGTCCACCAGAACCTGCTGGCGCGGCCGGATCTGCCGGCGGAGCAACGCACGCAGGCGCAATTCGAACTGGGCGAGGATTACCTGAAAGCCGGCCTGCTGGACCGGGCCGAAGAGAATTTCAATTACCTGATCGATACGCCTTATGGCGCCCAGGCCGGCCGCGCCCTGCTGGAAATCTATCAGCGCGAAAAGGAATGGACGCGCGCCATCGAGGCGGCGCACAGCCTGCAGCAATCCGGCGCGGGCGGGCGGCAGCGCGAAATCGCCCAGTTCTATTGCGAACTGGCGCAGGATGAACTGGTGCGCAGCCAGGCCGACGCCGCGATGAAGCTGCTGGAGCAGGCGCTGGCGGCCGATCGCAAGAGCGTGCGCGCCACCATGCTGATGGGCGACGCCTTCCTGCTGAAGGACGATATCGAAGGCGCGCTGGCAGCATGGCGGCGGGTCGAGCACCAGAGCGTGCCGCATGTGGCGCTGGTGGCCAAGCGCCTGATGGACGGGCATGAACGCGTCGGCCGCATGCGCGAAGGCGTCAACCTGCTGCGGACCTACCTGGCCGAAGCGCCGTCGATCGATTTGCTGGAAGTAGTGTTCAAGGGCGTGCTGGACCTGGACGGCGTGGAAGCCGCCAACCGCCTGGTCAGCGACGAATTGCGCCGCACGCCGACCCTGCTGGGCCTGGATAAATTCCTGGAAGCGCGGCTGATGAATGCGCCGGCCGAGGTCCAGCCGGAACTGGCGGTGGTCAAGACGCTGGTGCACAGTTATACGCAGAAGCTGGCGCGCTATCAGTGCAGCCACTGCGGGTTCAAGGCACGCCAGTTCTATTGGCAGTGCCCGGGCTGCAACCGGTGGGAAACCTATCCGCCGCGCCGCACCGAGGAATTGAACGTCATGAATTAGGGCTGCCCTTTTCCAGGGCTTCCCATTGAATTGAAGATTTCTTAAATTAGTTAGATAGAGGCCCCATGAAAATCACCATTATTGGTACCGGCTACGTCGGGCTGGTAACCGGCGCGTGCCTGGCCGAACTCGGCAACGATGTGTTCTGCCTGGACGTGGATCAAGGCAAGATCGACATGCTCAACGGCGGCGGCATCCCGATTCACGAGCCCGGCCTGGAAGATGTGGTGGCGCGCAACCGCGCCGCCGGCCGCCTGCAATTTTCGACCGACGTCGCCGCCAGCGTGGCGCATGGCGACATCCAGTTCATCGCGGTCGGCACGCCGCCCGACGAAGACGGCTCGGCCGATCTGCAATACGTGGTGGCCGCGGCGCGCAATATCGGCAAGCACATGCGCGGCTTCAAGGTCATCGTCGACAAATCGACCGTCCCCGTGGGCACCGCCGACAAGGTGCGCGCGGCGGTGCTGGAAGCGCAGGGCGCCGGCGCGATCGAGTTTTCCGTGGTGTCGAATCCGGAATTCCTGAAGGAAGGCGCGGCGGTCGAGGACTTCATGCGGCCGGATCGCATCGTCATCGGCTGCGACAATACGGAAGCCGGCCTGAAGGCGCGCAACATGATGAAGGTGTTGTACGCGCCGTTCAATCGCAATCACGAACGTACTTACTGGATGGACGTGCGTTCCGCCGAATTCACCAAGTACGCGGCCAACGCCATGCTGGCCACGCGCATTTCATTCATGAACGAACTGGCCAACCTGGCCGACCGCGTCGGCGCCGACATCGAGGCAGTGCGCCACGGCATCGGCTCCGATCCGCGCATCGGCCACAGCTTCCTGTACGCCGGCTGCGGCTACGGCGGTTCCTGTTTCCCGAAGGACGTGCAGGCGCTGGAACGCACCGCGCGCACCTACGATCAGGACTTGCTGATCCTGCGCGCGGTGGAAGAGGTCAACAATCGCCAGAAGCATGTGCTGGGCAACAAGGTCATGGCGCGCTTCGGCGCCGACCTGAGCGGCAAGCATTTCGCCGTATGGGGCCTGGCCTTCAAGCCGAACACCGACGACATGCGCGAAGCATCCTCGCGCGTGCTGCTGGGCGAATTGCTGCGCGCCGGCGCCAGCGTGGCGGTCTACGATCCGGTCGCCGGCGAGGAAGCGCGGCGCGTGCTCATGCTCGACTTCAAGGACGCGCCGGCATTGTTCGAACGCATCCGTTTCGCCGACAGCCCGACCGATGCCTTGAGCGGCGCGGAAGCGCTGGTCATCGTGACAGAATGGAAGGCCTTCCGCAGCCCCGACTTTGCCGTCCTGAAAAAACAATTGAAGTCGCCGCTGATTTTCGACGGCCGCAATCTGTTCGAGCCGCAAGTCATGGCCGAAGCGGGCTTTGAATACCACGGCATCGGCCGTTCGGTCCTGACCCGCGGCAACCCATGAGCGCCATGACCGATTTCAGCCGCTTCGACGCGGCGCGCATCCTGGTGGTCGGCGACGTGATGCTGGACCGTTACTGGTTCGGCGACGTCAATCGCATTTCGCCGGAAGCGCCGGTGCCCGTGGTGCGGGTGGAACGCCGCGAAGAGCGGCTCGGCGGCGCGGCCAACGTGGCGCGCAATATCGCCACCCTGGGCGCTACCGTGGGCCTGCTCGGCGTGGTCGGGCAGGACGAGGCCGGAACGGTGGTCGACGGCATGCTGGCCGAACTCGGCATCGCCAACTACCTGAACCGCGATGCGGCCATTTCCACCATCATCAAACTGCGCGTCATCGGCCGCCAGCAGCAATTGCTGCGGGTCGACTTCGAGGAAGCGCCGACCGATACCGTGCTGCGCGACAAGCTGACGCGCTTCGGCACGCTGCTCGACGACTACGAAGTCGTGCTGTTGTCCGATTACGCCAAGGGCAGCCTGGTGAACGTGGCGCAGATGATCGCGATGGCCAGGCAGCGCGGCAAACGCATCCTGGTCGATCCGAAGGGCGACGATTTTTCACCGTATAAAGGCGTCTCGCTGCTGACGCCGAACCGGGCCGAAATGACCCGCATTGTCGGTAGCTGGAAAAGCGAACAGGAACTGGCGCGCAAGGCGCAGGCGCTGATGCAATCGCTGGAGCTGGAAGCCCTGCTGCTGACCCGTTCGGAAGAGGGCATGACGCTGTTTTCCGGTTCGGACATCGTCAGCATTCCGGCCCAGGCGCGCGAGGTGTACGACGTCTCCGGCGCCGGCGATACGGTGATCGCGACCATCGCCGTGATGCTGGGCGCCGGCTTTCCGATCATCGATGCGGTGCGCATGGCCAACCGCGCCGGCGGCATCGTGGTCGGCAAGCTGGGTACAGCAACTGTCAGTAGGGATGAGCTTGCCAATTCGGAAGGACTCGCTTAGTCTTTCGTTCTGCAGCGCGGCCGCATCTTCGCAGCCGCGCTGCAACCCATGTACGACCGCATTCCAGCCAGCCATGCTGTCCAGTTCTGCCGCCTTTCGCTATCCAGTGCTGTTGCAGTGCCAGTTTCCATACGGCGTTTTTACCGCAACCACTGCAATCAATGCAATCACTGCATTGCACAGCGAAAGGATTCATCATGTTCCCAAGAGTCATCAAACAATTGTCGGCCGCCTTGCTCATCGCGATCGCCGGCATCGGCCTGGCCGTTGCGCAGGTCGACGTCAACCAGGCTGACCAGGGCGCGCTGGGTAGCGTCAAGGGTGTCGGGCCGGCGATGTCGAAGCACATTCTTGATGCGCGCAAACAGGGCGGCGCCTTCAAGAGCTGGGACGATTTGCAGGAGCGCGTGACCGGCATCGGGCCGAAAAGCGCGGCGCGGCTGTCGGCGGCCGGTTTGACGGTCGGCGGCAAAAGCAAGCAGGGCGCGCCGATGACTGCCAGGCCAGGCGGCGCCGGCAAGGCGGCCGCCAAGGACGTAGGGGGCAAGGGCGTAGCGGCCAAGCCTGCCGCGGCAAGGATCAAGTCTGCCGGATAAGCGTTCACAGGGGCGTCTGTTTCAAGTGTCTGTTGTTAAGAGCGCCTTCAAGCCTCCGCTCAGGCCTCCATCAAGCCTGCATGATCGCCCTATCGCCGGCTGCAAGGCCGGCTATATGCAAATTCATGCCGGTTTGAGCATCGGCTTATATCGGTATTTATAGGTAGCTTATGCGTCATCCTTCGACTCATATTAGAATGGCGTTTCGTTACGGAATAAATGCGACCAGACCATGCCTTATTTGACACTTGAAGACACCATCGGCAACACGCCCCTGATCCAGCTGAAACGCATGGGAGGCGAGGATGCGAAGCGCCGCAACAATGTGATTCTCGGCAAGATGGAAGGCAACAACCCCGCCGGCTCGGTCAAGGACCGGCCGGCGCTGTCGATGATCCTGAAGGCCGAGCAGCGCGGCCAGATCAAGCCCGGCGACACGCTGATCGAAGCCACCAGCGGCAATACCGGCATCGCGCTGGCGATGGTGGCGGCCATGCGCGGCTACAAGATGATCCTGCTGATGCCGGAAAACCTCAGCGAAGAGCGGCGCCAGAGCATGGCGGCCTATGGCGCGAAGATCGTGCTGACGCCGAAGACCGGCGGCATGGAGTACGCGCGCGACCAGGCGGACCGGATGCAGGCGCAAGGCGAAGGCATTATCCTGGATCAGTTCGCCAATCCGGACAATCCGCTGGCGCACTACGAAACTACCGGCCCAGAAATCTGGCGCGACACCAATGGCGCGGTGACGCATTTCGTCAGCGCAATGGGCACCACCGGCACCATCATGGGCGTGTCGCGCTATTTGAAGGAAAAGAATTCCGATATCCGTATCGTCGGCGCACAGCCGGAAGAAGGTTCGCAGATTCCAGGCATCCGCAAATGGCCGGCTGCCTATATGCCGAAGATCTACGACGATGCCCGCGTCGACCAGATCGAATATGTCAGCCAGTCCAGCGCCGAGCATCTGGCGCGCAAGTTGGCGATGGAGGAAGGTATTTTCGGCGGTATTTCCTCTGCCGGCGCATGTGAAGTTGCGCTGCGCATTTCGCAAACGGTGGAGAATGCAACGATCGTGTTTATCGTGTGCGACCGCGGCGATCGATATTTATCGACCGGCGTCTTTCCGGCGTGAGCATGGGACGCATCAGTTCGATGGCGCCGGCATCGCAAGAACGCTGAAACCCGTACCTGCTAAAAAGGCCTGCATGTTATCCATGCAGGCCTTTTTTTATTTATTCCGCGATGGCTTCCACGTCGTCAGCCTTCGGCTTGAACTGCTTGTCGCTGATGCGGTATTTTTCGCGGCGATCGCCCATCAGGATGCGCAGGTCGCGAATCGAGAGATCGCTGACTTCATGCATGCGAATCAGCAGCGAAGCGCCGACCGGCAACCTGCGATGGCGAATCTTGCTGATCACCGGCGGCGCGACTTCCAGCGCGCGCGACAGGGCGGCATCGTTTTTCAGGTGCAATTTTTCGATCAGGGCGTCCAGCAGCCGGTCCGGATCGTACTGGACGTCGTTTGCGGAGAGGATTTGGGTATCGTCAGAAATTGTAGTCATGATCAGGTCATTCCGTTATGCAGTGCTATTGGCCAGGTTCCGATAAACAAGACTTATGCCCGTCAGAACATTATTGTTTTTTTAATATGCAAAACTATTTTAATTGTGAAACTATTTTAATTGTGCATTTTTGTTAATTATAAAAATGCTATTAAAGATTACTCCAACGAAACGTTGTTATCAGACACAAAAGCTTGGACGAAACAGGGGTTTTTCATCTTCTTTACGCTTATTGACAACTGAGTCCTGTGGGACGAAAGCGTAAATCGGTATTGGTTTTACATATATTAGCAAAAATGTTTTTAATTTTATATACGGATTTGTGAAAGGAATTATTTTTTCTGGGTAACAAAAGGCAGAGCCTGCCATCCGGTTTTTCCTAGTAGGCGTAGTGTTTTCAGGTTCCTATCGACAATTTCATCGGCATCCTCTATGCCGTCGACGGCGCGCGCGATACTTTGCTCGCGCAGCAGGTGCAGCATGGAATATGGCGAACGGTTCGTGCAGTTCTCGATATCGTCCGGCTGAGTGTTGTCAAATTGGTACTCCGGATGAAAACTGGCGATCTGAATCACCCCTTCCAACCCGAAATTGCGCACCGTGGCGTCGGCAATCGCCAAAAAATCGTTGTAGTCGCCGAAATCGCCCAGTACACGGGGATGAATCAAAAGGGTGGTGTCGATCTGCTCCGGGTCGGCCGCTGCCAGCAATTGCAGCTCGTCGCACAGGTCGTTGAGCAGGGTATCGGTATCCTGCGCGGCGGTAATGCGGTAGCGGATTTGCCGCTTGACGTAGACCGCCTTGGCGAACGGACACAAATTGAGTCCGATCACCGCCTGCAGCAGCCAGTCGCGGGTGGCGATGAATACCGGGTCGGCCAGCAGGGCGGGATCGTCGGTATTGGTGCTATTCTTCTGCTCTTTCAGCATTGCAGCATTCCTCCATGGCCCTCAAAGCAACTATTTTCAAAGCCGATCTGCAGATATCGGATATGGATCGTCATTATTATCAAAGCCATCCGCTGACCATTGCGCGCCATCCGTCCGAAACCGACGAGCGCATGATGATCCGTGTGCTGGCCTTCGCCCGCCATGCCGATCCGGCGCTCAGCTTCGGCAAGGGACTGTCGGATGTCGACGAGCCAGATTTATGGCGCAAGGACCTGACCGGCGCCATCGACCTCTGGATCGAAGTCGGCCAGCCCGACGACAAGCGCATCCTGAAAGCCTGCGGCCGGGCTGCGCACGTGATCGTCTATAGCTACAGCAGCACCGCCGATATCTGGTGGAAGCAAACCGGCAGCCGGGTCGAACGCGCCAAGAACCTGACCGTGGTGCATATCGACGCCGACAGCAGCCAGGCCCTGGCGGCGCTGGCGCAACGCAGCATGCAGTTGCAGTGTTCGATCCAGGACGGCCAGATCTGGCTTGGCGCCAATGACGATACGGTGCAGATCGATCCGCAAGTGATCAAGGCGGAATCGCTTTAATCGGCTTAGTCTGGCGAAGCGGCCTTATTGCCCGCGCGCCGCCCGTATCGCCTGCCCCAGGTCGACTACCGACATCGCATAGAAATAGCTGCGATTGTATTTGGTGATGGCGAAGAAATTGTCGTTGCAGAGCCAGTATTCGGTCGGCCCGTTGCCGTTCTGCAAATCGACCAGGCCGTATTTCATGCCGGGGCTGTCCGCGACCGGTGCGTTCGTCGCAATGCCGGCGGCCTTGAGGTCATCCAGCGAATACGTCGCTTCCAATCCCTTGTCCAGCATCGGCTGCCATGCCTGCGCGGCTGCCGCATCTGCCGGCGCCTGCACCGGAATGGTCAGCGGCGGGCCGCGCCGCCAGCCATGCTCGCTCAGGAAATGCGCCACGCTGCCGATCGCGTCGACCGGCTCGTTGCGCAGATCGATCTTGCCGTCGCCGTTGAAATCGACCGCGTACTGGCGGATGCTGCTGGGCATGAATTGCGGTAGGCCGATCGCGCCGGCGTAAGAGCCCAGCAGCGAAAACGGATCGATTTTCGACTCGCGCGCGAACAGCAGGGTATTTTCCAGTTCGCCCCGGAAAAACTGCATGCGCGCGTCGCGCGTCGGCGTATTCGGATAATCGAAGGCCAAGGTGGTGATGGCGTCCATCACGCGGAAATTGCCGGTGTTGCCGCCATAGATTGTTTCCACGCCGATGATCGCAACGATGATCTCGGCCGGCACGCCGTATTGTTCCTCGGCGCGTGTCAGTTCGCCTTCGTATTTATTCCAGAACCGCACACCGCCGTTGATGCGCACCGGTTCGACGAAACGCAGGCGGTAGGCGGTCCAGTTCTTGGGGCGGCCGGGCGGCGCCGGTTTCATCAGGGTGATTGCGCTGTCGATATAGCGCGTCTTGCCGAAAACCTTGTTCAGCTCGGCGCGGTCGAAGCCATTGCGGGCCACCATATCGTCGATGAACAGGCCGACTTCGCGCCATTGGCCGAAATTGGCGAATTCGCCGTCGGACTGCGATTGCTTCGCCTTCTTTGCGGCATGCCGGGCGCTGTCTTTCCCGGCCCTTTTTTCGGCCTGTTTTTCAGCCGACTTCTTCGCTTGCCGGGCGCTGGCGGCAGGCGTCATAACTGGCACGTCGGTGTCGGCATACAGAGCCGGGGCGGCGCAGAGGCAGAGGGCAAAGGCGGAAAAGCGCAGCAGGGCGGAAGCGGAAAATGGCATAGGCATCGATGGCATGGAACGGTGGGCGGCCCGGATTGCATGGGATTTGCGGCTTGGACGTCGAACGTTGGGCCGCTGCCAAGTATACCGCATCGACCGTGCCGGCCAACCTGAAAAAACGCCTTTGCAGGATGATGGCGGAATACGGTTACACTATATTTTTCGGAGACAGGGCGATTATAAAATGAGCACAGCCATCTACAGCCACGCAGACTGCCGGCGCCATGAAATGGGCGAATGGCACCCCGAATCGCCGGCGCGCCTGCAGGCGATCGACGATCAATTGATTGCCAGCCGCATCGACCAGTTCCTGGTGCACCGCGAGGCGCCGCTGGCCGATCTGGAAGCCGTGGCGCGGGTGCATACGCCGCATGCCATCGAATCGGTGCGCGAGGGCATCGACGACCTCGAAATCTCTGGGCAGCGCTACTACCCTCTCGACCCCGACACCTCGCTCAACAAGCACAGCATGAATGCGGCCTTGCGCGCTGCCGGCGCGGCGGTGGCCGCGACCGACGCCGTGATCGCGGGCGAAGTGGACAATGCCTTCTGCGCCATTCGCCCGCCCGGCCATCATGCGACGCCTTCGACCTCGATGGGCTTCTGCCTTTTCAACAGCGTGGCGATCGCGGTGCGGCATGCGCTCGATTTTCATCACCTGGAGCGGGTCGCCATCATCGATTTCGACGTGCATCACGGCAACGGCACCGCGGCCGCCTTCGTCGACGAGCCGCGGGTACTGATGGCCAGCTTCTATCAGCATCCGTTCTATCCGCATACGCCGCCGGACCCGGCCAGCGCGCGCTGGATCAATGTGCCGGTGCCCGCCTACAGCAACGGCGAGGTGGTGCGCAAGCTGGTCATCGACGAATGGCTGCCTGCACTGCATGCCTTCAAGCCGCAGATGATCTTCATATCGGCCGGTTTCGACGCCCACCGCGAAGACGACCTGGCGCAGATGGCGCTGGTCGAAGCGGATTACACCTGGATGACGCAGCAGATCGTCGAGATCGCCAAACTGTATGCGCAGGGCCGCATCGTCAGTTGCCTGGAGGGCGGCTACAATCTGTCGGCGCTGGGGCGCAGCGTGGTGGCGCATCTGAAGGTGCTGGCCGGACTGGACTGAAGCATCGCCGGAACGCCGTGTTCAGCTTGCCTCGAACGCGGCGATGATCGCATCGGCAACGGCGCGCACCCGCGCGGTGCGGTTCAGGTCGCTGTGCAGCACCAGCCACATATCGTAGGGTTCGGTGCGCTCGGGCCAGATGCGTTGCAATGACGGTTCCGCGTCGCCCAGATAGGTCGGCATTTCTCCCAGGCCCAGTCCGGCGCGTATCGCCTCCATCAGCATCAGGCCGGTGCTGACTTCCATGACCACCCGCGCGTTGGCGCTGGATTCGCCGCACAGCGCGTTGCTGTGGCGGGGGTAGATGGCGCGCTGGTAGATCACCACATCGTGGCCGGCCAGGGCGGTGCCGGGCTGCGGTTCGCCATGTTTTTCCAGGTACTCCCTCGATGCATACAGCGAGTTCTCCAGGCGTTTCAGATGGCGCGAGATCAGGTCCGGATTGCTGGGGCGCACGGTGCGCACCGCCAGGTCGGCTTCGCGCCGGGTCAGGTTCGAGACTTCGGTGGAGGTGGTCAATACCACCCGGATTTCCGGATGCTGCGCATGCAGTTCGCGGATGGCGCCGATCAGGAAATGCCGCGCGGCGCTGTCGGTGGCGGCCAGCCGGACCACGCCGCACAGGCGCTCGTCGATGCCTTGGGTCTGGCGCAGCAACTGTTCAGCGCCTTGCTCCATGCGTTCGATGGCGCCGACCGCCAGTTCGCCGGCCGGCGTGGCGACATAGCCGGAAGAGGTGCGCAGAAACAGCCGCGCGCCCAGCGACTTTTCCATCGCCGCCAGCCGCCGTCCGACCGTGGCCTGGTCGAGATGCAGTTGTTCGGCGGCGCCGCGCAGCGTCCCGACCCGATGTATGGCAAGAAAAATCCTGGCATTGTCCCAATCCAAAGCGTCCTCCTGAACGATCGCATGATGCAAATTTGCATCAGAGCTTAGAGGATATGCCTATATATTGCAGTGCGCAATACACTTAGAATAGCGCCATTATTTCCATTTTCGCTGCCATGCGATTCAGAAACGAGGCGCTCCATGTCTACTCAATGTCCTGACCTTGCATCCGCCGCGGCGCCTGCCGCCGTGATACCCATGCCTGTCCATGCCGCCAAGGCCGGGGACAAGCCGGCGCAGGCTGGCCTGTGGCCGCTGATCACGCTGGCTGTCGGCTTCGTGATGGCGATGCTGGACGTGACCGTGGTCAACGTCGGCCTGTCGTCGATCCAGCAGAACCTCTCGACGCCGCTGGCGATGCTGGTCTGGATTGTCGACGGCTATACGCTGACCTTTGCCGCGATGCTGCTGGTCGGCGGCGCATTGGCCGATCGCTTCGGCGCCAAGAATATCTACCTGCTGGGCCTGGCGGTGTTCGTGGTCGCATCGCTGCTGTGCGGCGCCGCGCCGAGCGGCCCGATGCTGGTGGCGGCGCGCCTGCTGCAGGGCCTGGGCGCGGCCTTCTTCATGCCGAGTTCGCTGAGCCTGCTGACCCATATCTATGAAGACGCCAAGGTGCGCGCCCGCATGCTGGGCATCTGGTCGGCGGCCGTCGGCGGCGCGGCTGCGCTGGGGCCGCTGGTGGGCGGCGTGCTGATTCATTCGTTCGGCTGGCGCAGCGTGTTCCTGGTCAACGTGCCGGTCGGGCTGTTCGGCCTGCTTATGGCCAATAAAATGATTCCGAAAGTGCAGAAGCACGCGCGCGACCTGACCATCCTGAGCCATGTGCTGGGCATCGTGATGCTGGGCGCGCTGAGCTATGTGCTGATCCAGGGGCCGGCATATGGCTGGACGTCGCGCCCGATCCTGGCGGCGGCAGCGGCGGCGATCGCGGCATTCGCGCTGCTGGTGCGGCACGAACGGCGCGGCAAGGCGCCCCTGCTGCCGACCGAACTGTTCGCCACGCCGCAGTTCGCGGCGGCCAACGGCATCGGCTTCCTGATCAATTTCGGCGTCTACGGGCAGTTGTTCTACATTAGTTTCTTCCTGCAGCAGGCGCGCGGCGCCGATGCGCTGCAGACCGGCATTCAACTGCTGCCGATGATGGCCGTGATTTTTGTCGGCAACCTGGCTTCGGGCCGCATCACCGCCCATTTCGGGCCGCGTTTTCCGCTGTTGCTGGGCCTGGGCAGCGGCGCGCTGTTCGCCGCGCTGCTGACGGGTTTGACGCCGCAGACGCCGTATTGGCTGTTCGCGCTGCTGATCGCGAGCGTCAACCTGGGCATCAGCATCGCCATTCCGGCCATGACCACGGCGGCGATGCACGTGGCCGGACGCAAGCATGCCAACAGTGCCGCCGCTGCGCTCAACGCCAATCGCCAGATCGGCGCGCTGGTCGGCGTCGCCATCATGGGCGCGATCCTGCATATCTTTACCGAGTGGAGCACGCGCAACCTGCTGGCGTTCGGCTTCATTTGCGTGGTGTATGCGGCGGCGGTGGTGCTGGTGGCGCGTTATATCCGGTCCATGGACCAGGCCCATGAGGCGGCGGGCCATGAAGCGGGCCATGCGGCGCGCGCTGAAAAGGCGGCCGAAAAGGCGGCATAAACGGGGCGGAACGCCGCCGAACGGTTCTTTTTGATTGCAGACGGGCCGCAGGCCGTAAAATAGCGGCTTATATTTGCAAACAAGAAAATCGCATGTCCATACAATGGTTCCCGGGTCACATGAACGCCGCCCGCAAGAAAGCGGCGGAAGCAATGGAGAAGGTCGACCTCGTCATCGAGGTGCTGGACGGCCGTCTGCCGCAAGCCAGCTGCAATCCGATGATCGAGCAACTGCGCGTGTTCCGGCAGCGCCCCTGCCTGAAGATCCTGAACAAGAGCGACCTGGCCGATCCTGACGCCACTGCCGCCTGGCTGGCCTTTTACAATGCGCAGAAAAACGTCAATGCCGTCGCGCTGAGCTGCAAGAAGCCGTCCGATGTCGCAAAAATCCCCAAGCTCTGCCTGGCGCTGGCGCCGCATCGCGGCACCGCGCTGAAACCCCTGCGCATGATGATCATGGGCATTCCGAACGTCGGTAAGTCGACGCTGATGAATGCCTTGCTGAAAAAGCGCGTGGCCGCGGTCGGCGACGAACCGGCGGTGACCAAGGTGCAGCAGCGCCTGTATCTGAACAACAATATGGTGCTGATCGATACGCCCGGCATGCTGTGGCCGAAGATCGCCTTGCCGAGCGACGGCCTGATGCTGGCCGCCAGCCATGCCATCGGCACCAATGCGCTGATCGAGGAAGAAGTGGCGACGTATCTCGGTGGGCAATTGTTGCAGCGTTATCCGGGATTATTGAAGGCGCGCTACGGCCTGGATGTGAATGTGGAAGGTTTCGACGGCGTCAGCGTGGTTGAAGGCGTGGCCAAGCGCCGCGGCTTCCTGCTGCGGGGCGGCATCGTCGATCTGGAAAAAGGCGCGCATACATTGCTGCAGGATTACCGCAGCGGCGCCCTGGGCCGGATCAGCCTGGAGACGCCGCAGAGCCGTGCCGTGCTGGTGGCCGAGTACGACGCGCAGCGTGCGCTGGACCAGCAATCGCGCGCGGACAAGGACGACGAAGCCGACCAGGCCGATCAGGATTACCTGGATAATCGCGACGCCTGAATCTCCGAGCGCTTGACCGCCTGATTACCTGAACCCCGAACGGATTTACCAGGAAGCAATCACTGCCGCCTTGTATTTGTCGGCGATGAACTGCTTGACCTCAGGGCTGTGATAAGCCTTGACCAGCTTGGCGACCCACGGCTGGTTGCGGTCCGCCGCGCGCACCGCGATCACATTGACATACGGCCCCTTGGCCGGCTCCATTGCGATCGCATCGCGGGTCGGATCGAGGCCGGCCGCTTCGGCATAGTTGCCGTTGATGGCGGCGGCGTCCAGGTCGTCCAGCGAACGCGGCAATTGGGCCGCATCGATTTCGACGATCCTGAGTTTCCTGGGGTTATCGACAATATCCAGCGGCGTCGCTTTCAGGCCCGCATCGGCCTTCAGTTTGAACAAGCCTTGCGCCTGCAATAGCAGCAAGGCGCGGCCGCCATTGGTCGGATCGTTGGGCACGCCGATGCGCGCGCCGTTTTTCAGGTCCTTCAGGGCTTTGATCTTTTTCGAGTAGACGCCCATCGGAAAGGTGACGGTAGTGGCGACGCTGGCGAACTTGTAGCCGCGATCCTTGACCTGCGCATCCAGATAGGGCTGGTGCTGGTAGCTGTTGGCATCCAGGTCGCCGGCGGCCAGCGCGGCATTGGGCTGGATGTAATCGTTGAATTCGACGATCTTCAGTTTCAGTCCGTCTTTCGCCGCGATCTTCCTGACCTGTTCCAGTATTTCCGCATGTGGGCCGCCGGTGGCGCCGATCTTGAACACCTTGTCTTGCGCCAGCGCGGGCGCGGGAATGATGGACAATGCCGCCAGCGCGGCAGCCAGGAACAGGCCGGCGGCGGTCTTCATCGATGCATGGGTACGGTGCATGTCTTTCCTCTTTTCAATAGTCGATAAGTGATGGCGGCGGGATCTAGCGATGGCTCAGGCGCCGCACCAGCCGGTCGCCCAGGGTTTGCACCAGTTGCACGAACACGATCAGGATCAGCACCACGATCAGCATCACTTCCGGCAGGAAGCGCTGGTAGCCGTAGCGTATACCCAGGTCGCCCAGCCCGCCGCCGCCGATGGCGCCGGCCATCGCCGAATAGCCGACCAGGCTGACCACGGTCAGGGTAATGCCGGCAACGATGCCGGGAAAGGCTTCCGGCACCAGCACCTTGCTGACAATCTGCCAGGTGGTGGCGCCCATTGCCTGCGCGGCTTC